>NZ_JBNCLI010000083.1:0-208 GCF_049844595.1 Streptomyces sp. DT224 | reverse complement strand
TGCACGCCGAGCAGCCGTCCTCGCATGTGGACTGGTCCGGGGGTGCGGTCGAGCTGCTGACGGAACCACGGGACTGGACCACCGGGGGCGCGCCGCGTCGGGCGGGTGTGTCGTCGTTCGGGGTGAGTGGCACCAACGCGCACGTCATCATCGAGCAGGGGGACGAGACCTCCGAACCGGTGGCGGAGACCACCGGATTCTCACTCGT
>NZ_JBNCLI010000082.1:0-210 GCF_049844595.1 Streptomyces sp. DT224 | reverse complement strand
GGCGGTGGTGGTCTCGGGCACCGAGACCGCGATCGCGGAGATCGAGGCGAAGACGTCTGCGCGGACGAAGCGCCTGCGGGTTTCCCACGCCTTCCATTCTCCGCTGATGGACCCGATGCTGGAGGACTTCCGCACGGCCCTGAGCGGCATTGAGTTCCATGAGCCGGCCCTGCCGGTGGTCTCGAACGTCACGGGCCGACTGGCCGAGGC
>NZ_JBNCLI010000081.1:0-215 GCF_049844595.1 Streptomyces sp. DT224 | reverse complement strand
CTGACCCTGCGCCCCTTCTCGGCAGAGCAGCTGAACGGCGGAGCTTCGGACATGCTGCACCGGCTCGACTGGACGCCGGCCCCCACCACTGCCACTGGCGCGGCGCCGGTCCCGGAGTTCGAGCTGGTCACGGTCCCCGTCACGGAGGGTCTCCCGGTCCCGGACGCGGTCCGGGAGGCGACCGGGCATGTTCTTGCGGCTCTGCAGGCCACGGA
>NZ_JBNCLI010000080.1:0-216 GCF_049844595.1 Streptomyces sp. DT224 | reverse complement strand
GCGGGCCGAACGCCGCCACCCCATCGTCCCCGCGATCGTCCTCGGTGCCCGTGCCCGTGCCCGTGCCCGTGCCCGTGCCCGTGCCCGTGCCGGTGCCGGTGCCCGTGCCCGTGCCCGTGGCGGTGGCGGTGGCGGTGGGGGTGGGGGTGGCCCGGTTGAGGCGGGGAGTGAGGAGGTGCTCGCCGCGGACGGCGATCTGTGCTTCGCCCGTGGTCA
>NZ_JBNCLI010000079.1:0-216 GCF_049844595.1 Streptomyces sp. DT224 | reverse complement strand
GCGGGCCGAACGCCGCCACCCCATCGTCCCCGCGATCGTCCTCGGTGCCCGTGCCCGTGCCCGTGCCCGTGCCCGTGGCGGTGCCCGTGCCCGTGCCCGTGCCCGTGGCGGTGGCGGTGCCCGTGGCGGTGGCGGTGGCGGTGGGGGTGGCCCGGTTGAGGCGGGGAGTGAGGAGGTGCTCGCCGCGGACGGCGATCTGTGCTTCGCCCGTGGTCA
>NZ_JBNCLI010000078.1:0-221 GCF_049844595.1 Streptomyces sp. DT224 | reverse complement strand
GCCGAGGCTCTTGATGAGATCTGTGCGGTGCTGGACCCGTTGCTGGGTTGTTCGCTGCGCGAGGTGATGTTCAGCGATGCCGATGGTGTGCTGAACGAGACCGGGTTCACGCAGCCGGCGTTGTTCGCGTTCGAGGTCGCCCTCTACCGGCTCCTCGGCTCGCTGGGTGTGGTGCCGGACGTGCTGGCCGGTCACTCGGTGGGTGAGATCGCTGCCGCGCA
>NZ_JBNCLI010000077.1:0-221 GCF_049844595.1 Streptomyces sp. DT224 | reverse complement strand
GCCGAGGCTCTTGATGAGATCTGTGCGGTGCTGGACCCGTTGCTGGGTTGTTCGCTGCGCGAGGTGATGTTCAGCGACCCCGACGGCGTACTGAACGAGACCGGGCTCACGCAGCCGGCGCTGTTCGCGTTCGAGGTCGCGCTTTACCGGCTCCTCGCCTCGCTGGGTGTGGTGCCGGACGTGCTGGCCGGTCACTCGGTGGGTGAGATCGCTGCCGCGCA
>NZ_JBNCLI010000076.1:0-221 GCF_049844595.1 Streptomyces sp. DT224 | reverse complement strand
CCACCGACACCCGAACCCGTAACCACCCCGGCCGCACCCGCACCGTCAGCAGCCAACGCCCGCAGCCCGGCCACGAGCTCCGCACGGCCGGCACCCACGACCACCGCACGATGCTCCAACACGCTCCGGCCACTCGCCAGCGCCGCACCAACCACGGCGTCCGGCGTCGCGTCCCCCTCCGCCCACTCCGCCAACCGCTCGGCCTGCGCCCGCAGCGCGAC
>NZ_JBNCLI010000075.1:0-227 GCF_049844595.1 Streptomyces sp. DT224 | reverse complement strand
GACGGCCCGGCATGTCGATCTGCCGACCTACGCCTTCCAGCGTCAGCGGTACTGGCTGGAGTCGGGCACCGGCACCGAGCGTGGGACGCTGGACCACCCGCTGCTGCTCTCGGTCACGGAGGTCGCGGGCGGCGAGTCCGTCCTGTTCACCGGCCGTCTTTCTCTCTCTGCTCAGCCGTGGCTGGCCGACCACGCTGTCAACGGCACCGTCATCCTCCCCGGCGCGG
>NZ_JBNCLI010000074.1:0-227 GCF_049844595.1 Streptomyces sp. DT224 | reverse complement strand
GTCACGGAGGGTCTCCCGGTCCCGGACGCGGTCCGGGAGGCGACCGGGCATGTTCTTGCGGCTCTGCAGGCCACGGAGGCACCGCTGGTGGTCCTCACCCGCCACGGTGTCGCCACCACCGCCGGGGCACCCCTCGACCTCGCCCACGCCGCGGTATGGGGCCTGGTCCGCTCCGCGCAGGCCGAACAGCCCGGCCGCATCACCCTCATCGACACCGACACCGACAC
>NZ_JBNCLI010000073.1:0-228 GCF_049844595.1 Streptomyces sp. DT224 | reverse complement strand
GACCACCGCGGCACCGTCTACACCCGCCACGGCGGATTCCTGCACACCGCAGCCCAGTTCGACCCCGCGTTCTTCGGCATCCCGCCACGTGAAGCCCTCGCGATGGACCCCCAGCACCGCCTGCTCCTGGAATCCTCCTGGGAAGCCATCGAGCGAGCCGGCATCGACCCGACCTCACTGCGCGGCAGCCGCACCGGCGTCTTCGCCGGCGTGATGTACCACGACTAC
>NZ_JBNCLI010000072.1:0-229 GCF_049844595.1 Streptomyces sp. DT224 | reverse complement strand
CACCGGATCCGCCCCACGCGGCGAACCCCCACCCCGCCATCCCCCCGCAAAGCCCCCCCGTCCCCCCCCCCCCCCCCCCCGCCCCCGCCCCCCCCCCCCCCCCCCCCCCCCCCCCCCCCCCCCGCCCCCCCCCCCCGCCCCCCGCGCGCAGCGGCCGTACGCACAGCTCCCCGGCCTCGCGGACCGGCTCGCCGCCGCCCCCTCCGGTCTCGGGACCGGGCCCGACGAC
>NZ_JBNCLI010000071.1:0-231 GCF_049844595.1 Streptomyces sp. DT224 | reverse complement strand
TACCGGCTCCTCGGCTCGCTGGGTGTGGTGCCGGACGTGCTGGCCGGTCACTCGGTGGGTGAGATCGCTGCCGCGCATGTTGCCGGGGTCTTCGATCTGGCCGACGCGTGCACGCTGGTTGCCGCCCGGGCACGGCTGATGCAGGCCCTGCCCTCGGGTGGGGCGATGCTCGCGATCGCCGCATCCGAGGACGAGGTGCTGGCGCTGCTGGAGGGCCGTGAGGCCGAGGCC
>NZ_JBNCLI010000070.1:0-236 GCF_049844595.1 Streptomyces sp. DT224 | reverse complement strand
CCCCGGAGGATCTGTGGCAGCTGGTCGCGGCCGGGGTTGACGCCGTCGGTGAGTTCCCGACCGACCGCGGCTGGGACGTCGACGGGATCTACGACCCGGTCCCCGGCACGCCCGGCAGGACGTACTCGCGCCAGGGCGGATTCCTCTACGACACCGCTCAGTTCGATCCGGGGTTCTTCGGGATCTCGCCGCGTGAGGCGCTGGCGATGGATCCGCAGCAGCGTCTGCTGCTGGAG
>NZ_JBNCLI010000069.1:0-245 GCF_049844595.1 Streptomyces sp. DT224 | reverse complement strand
ACGAGTGAGAATCCGGTGGTCTCCGCCACCGGTTCGGAGGTCTCGTCCCCCTGCTCGATGATGACGTGCGCGTTGGTACCACTGATGCCGAAGGAGGAGACGGCGGCACGGCGCGGGTGGTCGGCCTCGGGCCACTCGCGGGCCTGGGTGAGCAGCTCGACGGCGCCGGACGTCCAGTCCACGTGCGGGGACGGCTGCTCGGCGTGCAGGGTCTGCGGCAGGACGCCGTGGCGCATCGCCATGAC
>NZ_JBNCLI010000068.1:0-247 GCF_049844595.1 Streptomyces sp. DT224 | reverse complement strand
TGCTCGACGCCGCCCTGCACGCCATCGCGCTGGGCGGGTTCCTCCCTCCCGACCGGCCCCACCTGCCCTTCGCGTTCGGCGAGGTCGCTCTCCACGCGGCCGGCGCCACCAGCGTGCGGGTGGCGGTCCGCACGGCCGGCAACGACGCCATCACCGTGGCGCTGGCCGACCAGAACGGCCGTCCGGTGGCAGAGGTCGGTGCGCTGACCCTGCGCCCCTTCTCGGCAGAGCAGCTGAACGGCGGAGC
>NZ_JBNCLI010000067.1:0-248 GCF_049844595.1 Streptomyces sp. DT224 | reverse complement strand
CAGAACGGCCGTCCGGTGGCAGAGGTCGGTGCGCTGACCCTGCGCCCCTTCTCGGCAGAGCAGCTGAACGGCGGAGCTTCGGACATGCTGCACCGGCTCGACTGGACGCCGGCCCCCACCACTGCCACTGGTACGGCGCCGGTCCCGGAGTTCGAGCTGGTCACGGTCCCCGTCACGGAGGGTCTCCCGGTCCCGGACGCGGTCCGGGAGGCGACCGGGCATGTTCTTGCGGCTCTGCAGGCCACGGA
>NZ_JBNCLI010000066.1:0-260 GCF_049844595.1 Streptomyces sp. DT224 | reverse complement strand
CGGCGCTGAAAGGCTTAGCTTCCGGGTTCGGAATGTAACCGGGCGTTTCCCTAACGCAATGACCACCGAAACACTATCGGCCACTCCGCTCGAAGGCGGAGTATCGGCACTTAGCGAACAAGCACACTTTTCAATTTATGAGCGACGTTGTTCAACCAGCACGACCGTTCGTGGCCTGGGAACAACACAGTGGACGCGAGCAACTGAGGACAAGCCCTCGGCCTATTAGTACCAGTCAGCTCCACCCGTTACCGGGCTTC
>NZ_JBNCLI010000065.1:0-266 GCF_049844595.1 Streptomyces sp. DT224 | reverse complement strand
CTCCCCGGCGCGGCGCTGGCCGAACTCGCCGTCCGTGCCGGTGACGAGGTCGGACTGCCCGTCCTGGAGGAACTCACGCTCCAGGCACCCCTGGTCCTGCCGGAGAACGGCAGCGTCGAGGTGCAGCTGCTGGTCTCACCGGCAAACGACACCGGCCGCCGTCAGGTGACGGTGCACTCCCGCGTGGGCGATGTCTCCGGCTGGATCCAGCATGCCCAGGGTGTCCTGGCCGGGGTGTCGGGTGGTGTGTCCGGTGTCGATCTGGC
>NZ_JBNCLI010000064.1:0-267 GCF_049844595.1 Streptomyces sp. DT224 | reverse complement strand
CTGTCGGATGCCCGCCGTAACGGGCATCGTGTGCTGGCGGTGGTCAAGGGGTCCGCGATCAATCAGGACGGTGCGTCGAACGGTCTGACGGCGCCGAACGGTCCCTCGCAGCAGCGGGTGATCCGTCAGGCGCTCGCCAATGCGAGGCTCTCCCCCGCTGAGGTCGACGTGGTGGAGGCGCACGGTACCGGTACGGCGCTGGGTGATCCGATCGAGGCCCAGGCACTTCTTGCCACGTACGGCCAGGAGCGGGCCGGGGAGCGGCCG
>NZ_JBNCLI010000063.1:0-270 GCF_049844595.1 Streptomyces sp. DT224 | reverse complement strand
GGCGGTGGTGGTCTCGGGCACCGAGACCGCGATCGCGGAGATCGAGGCGAAGACGTCTGCGCGGACGAAGCGCCTGCAGGTCTCCCACGCCTTCCACTCCCCGCTGATGGACCCGATGCTGGAGGACTTCCGCACGGCCCTGAACAGCATGACCTTCCATGAGCCGGCCCTGCCGGTGGTCTCGAACGTCACGGGCCGCCTGGCCGAAGCGGGTCTGCTGACCACCGCCGACTACTGGGTCGATCACGTCCGCCGCCCCGTCCGCTTCGC
>NZ_JBNCLI010000062.1:0-279 GCF_049844595.1 Streptomyces sp. DT224 | reverse complement strand
TAACAAGGTAGCCGTACCGGAAGGTGCGGCTGGATCACCTCCTTTCTAAGGAGCACTTCTTGCCAGGCTTTGCCTGGCCAGAGGCCAGAACACCGGCGAATGTCCGGTGCTGGTAGCTCATGGGTGGAACGTTGACTACTCGGCACGGCAAGTTGTTGACCGTAAGTACTGCTCTTCGGAGCGTGGAACGTGGTGAGTGATTGGCCGGGTCGGGCACGCTGTTGGGTATCTGAAGGTACGGGCTCGTTTGAGTCTGTCCTTCGGTTGCCGGCCCCAGTG
>NZ_JBNCLI010000061.1:0-280 GCF_049844595.1 Streptomyces sp. DT224 | reverse complement strand
TGCTCGACGCCGCCCTGCACGCCATCGCGCTGGGCGGGTTCCTCCCTCCCGACCGGCCCCACCTGCCCTTCGCGTTCAACGCGCTGACGCTGAACGCCACGGGCGCGACCACCTTGCGCGTGCGGGTCGCCACTGCCGGAACCGGTGCCGTCTCCCTGGCACTCGCCGACGACGCGGGCATGCCCGTCGCCCACGTCGGCGAACTGACCCTGCGCCCCTTCTCGGCAGAGCAGCTGAACGGCGGAGCTTCGGACATGCTGCACCGGCTCGACTGGACGCC
>NZ_JBNCLI010000060.1:0-282 GCF_049844595.1 Streptomyces sp. DT224 | reverse complement strand
GCGGTGCGGTCGGTGATGTCGCAGGCGGTGACGCTCACCCGGGCTCCGAGGGCGGTGAGTTCTTCGGCCAGTTCGGCCGCGCCGGGGGCGTTGGGGCCGCTCCGGCTGACGAGCAGCAGGTCGCGGACGCCGTGGGCGGTGACGAGGTGGCGGGCGGTGAGCGCGCCGAGGCCGCCGGTGCCGCCGGTGATCAGGACCGTGGAGTGCGGGCCGAACGCCGCCACCCCATCGTCCCCGCGATCGTCCTCGGTGCCCGTGCCCGTGCCCGTGCCCGTGCCCGTG
>NZ_JBNCLI010000059.1:0-289 GCF_049844595.1 Streptomyces sp. DT224 | reverse complement strand
ACACCGCCGGCCAGCGCGAGGTCGCACTCGCCCGAGCGCAGCGCCTGCGCGGCCCAGTGCAGGGCAACCAGCGACGACGAGCAAGCGGTGTCCACCGTCACCGCCGGACCCTCGAAACCAAACGTGTAGGACACCCGGCCCGAGGCCACACTCCCCGAGCTGCCCAGGCCGAGCATCCCCTCCAGCTCGGCCGGCGTGCCGTTCTGCGTTCCGTAGTCGTGGTACATCACGCCGGCGAAGACGCCGGTGCGGCTGCCGCGCAGTGAGGTCGGGTCGATGCCGGCTCGCT
>NZ_JBNCLI010000058.1:0-296 GCF_049844595.1 Streptomyces sp. DT224 | reverse complement strand
CCGGCCGTGGCGACATCGCCCGCCGGACGGCCGGAGGGAAGCCAGTACCGCTGGTGCTGGAAGGCGTAGGTCGGCAGATCGACATGCCGGGCCGTCGCCGCAGCCGTGCCGAAGTAGGCCGCCCAGTCGACGGACACACCGATGGCGTGCAGACGGCCCAGGGCTTCGAGGACGGTGCGGGCCTCCTCGCGGTCCTTGCGGGCAGTGGGCACGAAGGCCTCGCCGCTGTCGAGGGTCTGCTGGGCCATGCCGGTGAGGGTTCCGTCCGGGCCGACCTCCAGGAAGACACTGGCTTC
>NZ_JBNCLI010000057.1:0-299 GCF_049844595.1 Streptomyces sp. DT224 | reverse complement strand
ACTGGCGATTGGGACGAAGTCGTAACAAGGTAGCCGTACCGGAAGGTGCGGCTGGATCACCTCCTTTCTAAGGAGCATCTAGACCCTGTCAAAGGGGTCCAGAGCCACTACGTCGGCAAATGTTCGACGGTGGTCAGCTCATGGGTGGAACGTTGACTACTCGGCACGGCAAGTTGTTTGTCACTAGTACTGCTTCGGCGTGGAACGTGGTGAATGATTGGTCGGGTCGGGCACGCTGTTGGGTATCTGAAGGTACGGGCTCGTTTGAGTCTGTCCTTCGGTTGCCGGCCCCAGTGAAC
>NZ_JBNCLI010000056.1:0-314 GCF_049844595.1 Streptomyces sp. DT224 | reverse complement strand
GGAACAATCCAACTCCACGTACCCCGACCCATGACGAGCTCAACGAGCCAACCCCCACATAGGACACGGTCTTAGAGTTCCCCCAGAGCCAACGCGAGAAGGCGTCCTCAGCAGCTGCGCCGAGCTTCTCGGGGACGCTCACATCGCGGAAGCGCAGCCAGTCGGCGAACGCTGCTTTGACGCCCTGATCGATGGCGGCCGCCGGCGCCTGGGGCGAACTTGCCACTGTCGCCATCCCTAATACTCCAGCTGTAGATCGTGATCTTGATCGCGGTGAGGCCGCCGTGCGTTGAGCGGTCTCATGCTGGGATGGG
>NZ_JBNCLI010000055.1:0-341 GCF_049844595.1 Streptomyces sp. DT224 | reverse complement strand
GCCCGGTCACTGCTTCGGCCCTTCGCGGTCCTGGCTTTCGAGCTCTGCCAGATGCTTCAGCGCCGGAAGGGCCGCCATCAGCGCCTCGACCTCGTCGCCGGTGAGCTCGCCGATCAACCGGTCGAACGCGTGGACGCCCGCCTGGCGCCGCGTCCGGACATAGGAGGCGCCGGCCTCGGTCAGGCACACCAGCGTGACCCGCTTGTCGGACGTGTCGCCCCGCCGCTCGACCAGGCCGGACTCCTCCATCACCCGGACCAGGGTGGTCATCGCGGGCTGGGTGACGCCCTCGACCGCGGCCAGATCGGTGATGCGCCGCGGGCCGGTCCGGTCCAGGGTGG
>NZ_JBNCLI010000054.1:0-347 GCF_049844595.1 Streptomyces sp. DT224 | reverse complement strand
ACACCGCCGGCCAGCGCGAGGTCGCACTCGCCCGAGCGCAGCGCCTGCGCGGCCCAGTGCAGGGCAACCAGCGACGAGGAACAAGCGGTGTCGACGGTGACGGCCGGGCCCTCGAAGCCGAAGGTGTAGGAGACCCGACCGGTGACCAGGCTGCCGCCGCTGGTCGCGGCCGGCGCGGTGCCGAGGCCGTAGTCGTGGTACATCACGCCGGCGAAGACGCCGGTGCGGCTGCCACGCAGCGAGGTCGGGTCGACCCCGGCCCGCTCCATGGCCTCCCACGAGGTCTCCAGCAGCAGACGCTGCTGCGGATCCATCGCCAGCGCCTCACGCGGCGAGATCCCGAAGAA
>NZ_JBNCLI010000053.1:0-347 GCF_049844595.1 Streptomyces sp. DT224 | reverse complement strand
CTGAACGAGACCGGGCTCACGCAGCCGGCGCTGTTCGCGTTCGAAGTCGCCCTCTACCGGCTCCTCGCCTCGCTGGGCGTGCAGCCGGACGTACTGGCCGGTCACTCGGTGGGTGAGATCGCTGCCGCGCATGTTGCCGGGGTCTTCGATCTGGCCGACGCGTGCACGCTGGTTGCCGCCCGGGCACGGCTGATGCAGGCCCTGCCCTCGGGTGGGGCGATGCTCGCGATCGCCGCATCCGAGGACGAGGTGCTGGCGCTGCTGGAGGGCCGTGAGGCCGAGGCCGGGATTGCCGCCGTCAACGGCCCGTCGGCGGTGGTGGTCTCGGGCACCGAGACCGCGATCGC
>NZ_JBNCLI010000052.1:0-360 GCF_049844595.1 Streptomyces sp. DT224 | reverse complement strand
ACCTCCAGGAACACCGTCGCCCCGGCAGCACGGGCGGCACGGACTCCGTCGGCGAAGCGGACGGGGCGGCGGACGTGATCGACCCAGTAGTCGGCGGTGGTCAGCAGACCCGCTTCGGCCAGGCGGCCGGTGACGTTGGAGACGACGGGGAGCGTGGGCTCATGGAACTCAATGCCGCTCAGGGCTGTGCGGAAGTCCTCCAGCATCGGGTCCATCAGCGGGGAGTGGAAGGCGTGGGAAACCCGCAGGCGCTTCGTCCGCGCAGACGTCCGCTTCTCGATCTCCGCGATCGCGGTCTCGGTGCCCGAGACCACCACCGCCGACGGGCCGTTGACGGCGGCAATCCCGGCCTCGGCCTCA
>NZ_JBNCLI010000051.1:0-362 GCF_049844595.1 Streptomyces sp. DT224 | reverse complement strand
CGCGTTCCGAGGCGCAGCTGCTGGTCCCCTCCCTGATGTTCATCGCTCTGGTCGTGGCGGCGGTCGCCAGCCTCGGGACGCCGCTCATCACCAGCGTGGCGACCTCGTACCACGTCTCGCTCGGCAGCGCGCAGTGGACGCTGACCATCGCGCTGCTCAGCGGCGCCGTCGCCACGCCGGTCCTGGGCAGGCTCGGAGCCGGCCCGCACCGGCGGGCCACGATCCTCACCACGCTGGCGGTCGTCGTCGCCGGCAGCGCGCTCACCGTGCTGCCGCTGCCGTTCACGTGGCTGCTGGCCGGCAGGGCGGCCCAGGGCGTCGGGCTCGGTCTGACGGCGCTGATGATGGGCGTGGCCCGTGAC
>NZ_JBNCLI010000050.1:0-368 GCF_049844595.1 Streptomyces sp. DT224 | reverse complement strand
TGGTCCTGACCGTAGGTCGCGATCAGGGCCTGGGCCTCGATCGGGTCGCCCAGTGTGGTGCCGGTGCCGTGCGCCTCGACGGCGTCGACGTCGGCGGCGGTAAGGCCGGCGTTGGCGAGCGCCTGGCGGATCACCCGCTGCTGTGACGGACCGTTCGGCGCCGTCAGACCGTTGGACGCACCGTCCTGATTGACGGCCGAACCCTTGACCACCGCCAGCACATGATGCCCGTTACGGCGGGCGTCCGAGAGCCGCTCGACGAGCAGCATGCCCGCGCCCTCGGCCCAGCCGGTGCCGTCCGCGTCCGCGGAGAACGCCTTGCACCTGCCGTCCGGCGAAAGACCACGCTGCCGCGAGAACTCCACAAA
>NZ_JBNCLI010000049.1:0-406 GCF_049844595.1 Streptomyces sp. DT224 | reverse complement strand
CGCTGCCGTGCCTTCTCGGCGGACGCGGACGGCACCGGCTGGGCCGAGGGTGTCGGCGTCCTGCTGGTCGAGCGGCTCTCCGACGCCCGCCGCAACGGCCACCAGGTGCTCGCGATCGTCAAGGGCTCGGCCGTCAACCAGGACGGTGCGTCCAACGGTCTGACCGCGCCCAACGGCCCCTCGCAGCAGCGCGTCATCCAGCAGGCGCTGGCCAACTCAGGCCTTGCGGCCGCGGACGTGGACGCGGTGGAGGCACACGGCACCGGAACGGCGCTCGGTGACCCGATCGAGGCCCAGGCCATCCTCGCCACCTACGGCCAGGGCCGCCCCGAGGAGCAGCCGCTCTGGCTGGGATCGCTCAAGTCCAACATCGGTCACGCGCAGGCGGCGGCCGGTGTCGGCGGCA
>NZ_JBNCLI010000048.1:0-431 GCF_049844595.1 Streptomyces sp. DT224 | reverse complement strand
ATCAAGCCCCTCACCAACACCGACGGCCTCGCCCTCCTCGACGCAGCACTGACGACCACCGAACCAACCCTCGTCACGGCGCACTTCACCCAGAGCCGCCGTCCGACCCGCCGGCGCAGCGCCGCCACCCCGCGGGCCGTGCGGCCGACGACCGTGAGCACCGAGCCCAGCGAGCTGCTGAAGCTCGTCCGCGCCCAGGCCGCAGCCGTTCTCGGCTTCGCCGACCCGAGCGCCATCGAACCCCACCAGCGGTTCCAGGACCTCGGCTTCGACTCACTCACCGCGGTCGAGTTCCGCAACCTCCTCAACGAAACCACCGGCCAGCGCCTGCCGGTCACACTGATCTTCGACTACCCGACCGCCCAGGCCGTCACCGATCACCTCGTCGCCGAACTCAGCGGCACGCAACCGGCCGACACCGCTGTAGCCGC
>NZ_JBNCLI010000047.1:0-490 GCF_049844595.1 Streptomyces sp. DT224 | reverse complement strand
CCGAACCCGTAACCACCCCGGCCGCACCCGCACCGTCAGCAGCCAACGCCCGCAGCCCGGCCACGAGCTCCGCACGGTCAGCACCCACGACCACCGCACGATGCTCCAACACGCTCCGGCCACTCGCCAGCGACCAGGCGAGCGCCGGGTCGTCGACCTCCGCCGGCTGCTCGGTCACCCAGGCGTCCAGACGGGCGGCCTGGGCTCGCAGGGCTTCGGGGGTCCGCGCGGAGACGAGCCAGGGCAGCACGGGGAGTTCGGCCGCCTCGACGGTCGGCTCGGCCAATGCGTCGCCCTGCTCGATGATGACGTGCGCGTTGGTGCCACTCACCCCGAACGACGACACACCGGCACGGCGCGGGTGGCCGCTCTCGGGCCACTCGCGGGCCTCGGTGAGCAGCTCGACGGCGCCCGACGTCCAGTCCACGTGCGGGGACGGCTGCTCGGCGTGCAGGGTCTGCGGCAGGACGCCGTGGCGCATCGCCATGAC
>NZ_JBNCLI010000046.1:0-493 GCF_049844595.1 Streptomyces sp. DT224 | reverse complement strand
GGCGAGGGGTACCTGCTCACTGAACAGGGCAGGACCCTTCAAGAATCTCTCGCCCCGCTCGATGATTGGGCCTCCGGCTGGCGGCCCAAGGCGGCGGACTGACGGCCGTGACGGCCGTGACGGCAGGACGGGCTCAGTCTCTCCAGTGGGCACAGAGTGTCGCGACTCCATGTTCATCGGGACCGGTGCCCGAATTGTTGCCGAGGCTCCCCGCACCGCGTATTTGCGCGAGCTCTTACGGGTTGGTTTCGGACGGGCGTCGGCGGGCGAGAGCGAGGCTTGTCAGCGTCGTGATCGCCATGGCGCCGATGCCGACCAGCGCCGCGGTGGTGTAGGCGCTGTCGTCGGGGAAGAGGTGGCCGGGGGCGGTACCCGCGGCGAGGATCAGGCCGCCGATGGCGCTGCCCAGGGAGTATCCGACGCTGCGGACGACGTAGTTGAAGCTCATGGCGCTCGACGTCTCGCTCTTGGGGGTGACGGCCAGGATGACACC
>NZ_JBNCLI010000045.1:0-553 GCF_049844595.1 Streptomyces sp. DT224 | reverse complement strand
GGTGTCATCCTGGCCGTCACCCCCAAGAGCGAGACGTCGAGCGCCATGAGCTTCAACTACGTCGTCCGCAGCGTCGGGTACTCCCTGGGCAGCGCCATCGGCGGCCTGATCCTCGCCGCGGGTACCGGCCCCGGCCACCTCTTCCCCGACGACAGCGCCTACACCACCGCGGCGCTGATCGGCATCGGCGCCATGGCGATCACGACACTGACAAGCCTCACTCTCGCCCGCCGACGCTCGTCCGAAAACCCGTAAGAGCTCGCGCAAATACGCGGTGCGGGGAGCCTCGGCAACAAGGCGGGCACCGGTCCCGATGTACATGGAGTCGCGACACTCTGTGCCCACTGGAGAGACCGAGCCCGTCCTGCCGTCACGGCCGTCACGGCCGTCGCGGCCGTCACGGCCGTCGCGGCCGTCACGGCCGTCACGGCCGTCACGGCCGTCACGGCCGTCAGTCCGCCGCCTTGGGCCGCCAACCGGAGGCCCAATCATCGAGCGGGGCGAGAGATTCTTGAAGGGTCCTGCCCTGTTCAGTGAGCAGGTACCCCTCGCC
>NZ_JBNCLI010000044.1:0-578 GCF_049844595.1 Streptomyces sp. DT224 | reverse complement strand
TGGTCCTGACCGTAGGTCGCGATCAGGGCCTGGGCCTCGATCGGGTCGCCCAGTGTGGTGCCGGTGCCGTGCGCCTCCACCACGTCCACGTCCGCAGCCGCAAGGCCCGAGTTGGCGAGCGCCTGACGGATCACCCGCTGCTGCGACGGACCGTTCGGCGCCGTCAGACCGTTCGACGCACCGTCCTGATTGACGGCCGAACCCTTAAGCACCGCCAGCACCCGATGCCCCTTGCGCCGCGCGTCGGAGAGCCGCTCCACCAGCAGCATGCCCGCGCCCTCACCCCAGCCCGTGCCATCCGCACTGGCCGCGAACGCCCTGCACCTGCCGTCCGGCGAAAGACCACGCTGCCGCGAGAACTCCACAAACGTCCCCGGCGTCGCCATCACCGTCGCGCCACCGGCCAGCGCCAGATCGCACTCGCCGTTGCGCAGCGCCTGCGCCGCCAGATGCAGCGCCACCAGTGACGACGAACACGCTGTGTCCACCGTCACCGCCGGACCCTCGAAACCAAACGTGTAGGACACCCGGCCCGAGGCGACACTGCCCGCGTTCCCGATCCCGACCAGACCCTCCAA
>NZ_JBNCLI010000043.1:0-665 GCF_049844595.1 Streptomyces sp. DT224 | reverse complement strand
AGGAATCCACCATGACGGGCGTAGGTGGTACCACGGCTCTCCGGGTCCGGATGATAGAGCCGCTCCAGGTCCCAGCCGCGGTCGGTCGGGAACTCACCGACGGCGTCAACCCCGGCCGCGACCAGCTGCCACAGATCCTCCGGGGTGGCCACTCCGCCGGGGTAGCGGCAGGCCATGCCGACGATGGCGATCGGTTCGTCGTCATTGGGCGCGGTGGTGGCGGTGACGGTGGTCTCGGCCGGCTGCGTGCCGCTGAGTTCGGCGACGAGGTGGGCGACAAGCGTCTCCGGGGTCGGGTAGTCGAAGGTCAGCGTGGCCGGCAGCCGCAGCCCGGTCGCGGCATTGAGCCGGTTACGGAACTCGACGGCCATCAGCGAGTCGAACCCGAGATCCTGGAACTGGCGGCCCAGGCCGACCGCCGAAGCGTCGGAGAACCCGAGCACGGCTGCCGCCTGCATGCGCACCAGCCCGGCCAGCTCCGCCGCACTGAAGACACCACCCTGAACGGCAGCCCGCGCCACCCGGCGGGCCCTGCTCCGGACAAGACGCGCCGGGACCAGCACAGCATCACCCGAATCAACCGCCGCGTCGAGGAGGGCGAGGCCGTCGGTGTTGGTGAGGGGCTTGATGCCGGTTTGTTCCATGTGGTGGAGGTCGGTGGGGGT
>NZ_JBNCLI010000042.1:0-779 GCF_049844595.1 Streptomyces sp. DT224 | reverse complement strand
GCCGGCGTCGGCTACCCGCTGGCCGCACTGCTCGCCGAGCTCGGCGGGGTACGGGCCGCCTACGGCCTCGGCCTGGTCGTCACCGCCGCCGCCCTCCTGACCGCCTGGCGCTCCATGCCCGAAGCCCCCGAAGGCCGCTCCGCCCACGTGGACGTGGCAGGCGCGGTCGTCCTGGCCGCTGCGCTGCTCCTGGCGCTGTTCCTCGCCGGCGACCGGAATCTGTGGAGCCGGCACCTCGCCGTGGCGGCGGGCCTCACCGTCGTCGCGGTGGTGCTGCTCTGCGTCTGGGCCGTCATTGAGCTGCGCAGCACGACGCCCCTGGTCGATGTGCGGGCGGTGCGGCACCCGGCGGTCGCCGGGGCGAACATCGCCATGTTCGTCGGCGGGATCGGCATGTACCTCCTGCTCACACTCATCACCCGGTACGCGCAGACGCCGCACAGCGCCGGCTACGGCTTCGGGCTGACCACCTTCGTCGCCGGGCTGGTCCTCATCCCGTTCTCGGCGCTGGGGTTCGCCGCCGGCAAGCTCACGCCGCGGGTCCGGACGCGGATCGCCGCCCCCCTGCTCCTGGCCGGCAGCGCCGTCGTGGTCGGCGGCGGGTTCGCCCTGTTCGCGGCGGCCCGGTCGGACCTGGCCGAACTGTTCGCGGCGATGGGCGTGCTCGGCTTCGGCGTAGGCGGCTTCGCGGCCGCGATGCCCGGTGTCATCCTGGCCGTCACCCCCAAGAGCGAGACGTCGAGCGCCATGAGCTTCAACTACGTCGTCCGCAGCGTCGG
>NZ_JBNCLI010000041.1:0-805 GCF_049844595.1 Streptomyces sp. DT224 | reverse complement strand
ACTGGCGATTGGGACGAAGTCGTAACAAGGTAGCCGTACCGGAAGGTGCGGCTGGATCACCTCCTTTCTAAGGAGCACTTCTTGCCAGGCTTTGCCTGGTCAGAGGCCAGAACACCGGCGAATGTCCGGTGCTGGTAGCTCATGGGTGGAACGTTGACTATTCGGCACGGCAAGTTGTTTGTCACTAGTACTGCTTCGGCGTGGAACGTGAGGAATGATGGGCCGGGTCGGGCACGCTGTTGGGTATCTGAAGGTACGGGCTCGTTTGAGTCTGTCCTTCGGTTGCCGGCCCCAGTGAACTTGTTCCTTTGGAGCAGGGTGGTGGGTGGCTGGTCGTTGTTTGAGAACTGCACAGTGGACGCGAGCATCTGTGGCCAAGTTTTTAAGGGCGCACGGTGGATGCCTTGGCACCAGGAACCGATGAAGGACGTGGGAGGCCACGATAGGCCCCGGGGAGCTGTCAACCGAGCTTTGATCCGGGGGTGTCCGAATGGGGAAACCCGGCAGTCGTCATGGGCTGTCACCCGCTGCTGAACACATAGGCAGTGTGGAGGGAACGCGGGGAAGTGAAACATCTCAGTACCCGCAGGAAGAGAAAACAACCGTGATTCCGGGAGTAGTGGCGAGCGAAACTGGATGAGGCCAAACCGTATGCGTGTGATACCCGGCAGGGGTTGCGCATGCGGGGTTGTGGGATCTCTCTTTCATGGTCTGCCGGCCGTGAGACGAGTCAGAAACCGTTGGTGTAGGCGAAGGACATGCGAAAGGTCCGGCGTAGAGGGTAAGACCCCCGTAGCTGAAACAT
>NZ_JBNCLI010000040.1:0-941 GCF_049844595.1 Streptomyces sp. DT224 | reverse complement strand
AACGGCTCGTTTGAGAGACACCCAAGTAGCACGGGGCCCGAGAAATCCCGTGTGAATCTGGCGGGACCACCCGTTAAGCCTAAATATTCCCTGGTGACCGATAGCGGATAGTACCGTGAGGGAATGGTGAAAAGTACCGCGGGAGCGGAGTGAAATAGTACCTGAAACCGTGTGCCTACAAGCCGTGGGAGCGTCGCGCATCGAGCTTGCTCGGTGCGTCGTGACTGCGTGCCTTTTGAAGAATGAGCCTGCGAGTTAGCGGTGTGTAGCGAGGTTAACCCGTGTGGGGAAGCCGTAGCGAAAGCGAGTCCGAACAGGGCGTTTGAGTTGCACGCTCTAGACCCGAAGCGGAGTGATCTAGCCATGGGCAGGTTGAAGCGGAGGTAAGACTTCGTGGAGGACCGAACCCACCAGGGTTGAAAACCTGGGGGATGACCTGTGGTTAGGGGTGAAAGGCCAATCAAACTCCGTGATAGCTGGTTCTCCCCGAAATGCATTTAGGTGCAGCGTCGTGTGTTTCTTGCCGGAGGTAGAGCACTGGATAGGCGATGGGCCCTACCGGGTTACTGACCTTAGCCAAACTCCGAATGCCGGTAAGTGAGAGCGCGGCAGTGAGACTGTGGGGGATAAGCTCCATGGTCGAGAGGGAAACAGCCCAGAGCATCGACTAAGGCCCCTAAGCGTACGCTAAGTGGGAAAGGATGTGGAGTCGCAGAGACAACCAGGAGGTTGGCTTAGAAGCAGCCACCCTTGAAAGAGTGCGTAATAGCTCACTGGTCAAGTGATTCCGCGCCGACAATGTAGCGGGGCTCAAGCGTACCGCCGAAGTCGTGTCATTCATACGTATAGGGCCAACGCCTGTATGGATGGGTAGGGGAGCGTCGTGTGCCGGGTGAAGCAGCCGCGGAAGCGAGTTGTGGACGGTTCACGAGTGAGAATGC
>NZ_JBNCLI010000039.1:0-996 GCF_049844595.1 Streptomyces sp. DT224 | reverse complement strand
GAACGCGAAGGGCAGGTGGGGCCGGTCGGGAGGGAGGAACCCGCCCAGCGCGATGGCGTGCAGGGCGGCGTCGAGCAGGGCCGGGTGCAGGCCGAAGCGCCGCGCGTCGGCATGGGTGTCCTCGGGCAGGGACACCTCGGCGAACACCTCCCCGTCCGTCCGCCAGGCCGCGGTCAGTCCCTGGAAAGTGGGACCGTACTCAAGACCGAGACCGGCGAGGTCGTCGTAGAGGGTGCCCACATCGACCGGCTCGGCACCGGCCGGCGGCCACACGGCCAGATCGACACCGGACACACCACCCGACACCCCGGCCAGGACACCCTGGGCATGCTGGATCCAGCCGGAGACATCCTCGGTCTTGGCGTGAACGCTCACCCGGCGCCGCTCCGGTTCCACGACCACCTGGATCTGAACACTGCCGTTCTCCGGCAGGACCAGGGGTGCCTGGAGAGTGAGTTCCTCCAGGACGGGCAGTCCGACCTCGTCACCGGCACGGACGGCGAGTTCGGCCAGCGCCGCGCCGGGGAGGATGACGGTGCCGTTGACAGCGTGGTCGGCCAGCCACGGCTGAGCAGAGAGAGAAAGACGGCCGCTGAAGACCACCGACTCGCCGCCCGCGACCTCCGTGACCGCCGCCAGCAGCGGGTGGTCCACCGCGCCGAGGCCGGCCGTGGCGACATCGCCCGCCGGACGGCCGGAGGGAAGCCAGTACCGCTGGTGCTGGAAGGCGTAGGTCGGCAGGTCCACCCGCACGCGCTTGGCGGGGGGGAAATACGCCTCCCAGTCCAGGGCCACGCCGGTGGTGTGGAGCGTCGCCAGGGCCTCCACGAACGTCAGGTCGCCGTCGCGGTCCTTGCGGGCGGTGGGCACGAAGGCCTCGCCGCTGTCGAGGGTCTGCTGGGCCATGCCGGTGAGGGTGCCGTCCGGGCCGACCTCCAGGAACACCGTCGCCCCGGCAGCACGGGCGGCACGGACTCCGTCGGCGAAGCGGACGGG
>NZ_JBNCLI010000038.1:0-1020 GCF_049844595.1 Streptomyces sp. DT224 | reverse complement strand
AGTTCGCCGCCCATGCCCGGGCCGTCCCACAGGCCCCAGGCGAGGGAGGTGGCGGGCCGGCCCTGCGCGACGCGCTGCTGCGCGAGGGCGTCCAGGAACGTGTTGGCGGCGGCGTAGTTGGCCTGCCCGGCACCGCCGAGCGTGCCGGAGACCGACGAGAACAGAACGAACGCGGTCAGATCCAGATGCGCGGTGAGCTCGTGCAGGTACCAGGCCGCATCGGCCTTGGCCCGCAGCACACTGTCGAAACGCTCGGGCGTGAGAGCCGTGACCACACCGTCATCCAGAACACCCGCGGTATGCACGACCGCCGTCAGCGCCAGCCCCTCGACCGCCGCGCCCAGCGCAACCCGGTCGGCGACGTCGCACGCCCGCACGGTGACCTCGGCGCCGAGACCGGTCAGCTCCTCGACCAGCTCCACCGCACCCGGCGCATCCGCGCCACGACGGCTCAGCAGCACCAGATGGCCCACCCCATGGGCGGTCACCAGGTGACGGGCCACCAGCGCGCCCAGCGCACCCGTCCCACCCGTGATCAGCACCCGCGACTCCGGGCCGAACACCGGCTCCGACGCGCCGCGCTCCACGACGGCGGGCGTCAGCCTCGGCACCCGGACCTCACCGCCCCGCAGCGCCAGCTGCGGCTCACCGGTCGCCAACGCCCGCTCCAGCACCTCCTGAGAGACCGAAGTGCCGTCCACGTCCACCAGGACCAACCGGTCCGGCTGCTCCGCCTGAGCAGCCCGCACCAGACCCCACACCGCGGCCTGGGCCAGGTCATGGACCTGCTCGGCCCTCTCCACCGCCACCGCACCACGGGTGACCACCACCAGGCGCTCACCCGGCCGGTCAGCGGCCAGCCAGTCCTGCACCGACGCCAGTACAGCATCCACCACAGCACGGACCCCGCCAGGCACCGACAGACCCTCAGCCACAGCGGAAGCAGCCACATCGAACAGAACAGGGACAAAGGGATCCCGGACCACCGCACCCGCAGGCACCCAGTCCACCTGGAACAGC
>NZ_JBNCLI010000037.1:0-1154 GCF_049844595.1 Streptomyces sp. DT224 | reverse complement strand
CAGCCACATCGAACAGAACAGGGACAAAGGGATCCCGGACCACCGCACCCGCAGGCACCCAGTCCACCTGGAACAGCGAGCGCTGCGCGGCGGCCGACTGCCCGGCCGCGTGAGCACGCAAGGTCAGCGAGCCGATCTCGGCGACCGGGGCACCGGCGGCGTCGCACATCACTGCCGCCACGGTGCCGGCCGAACCGGCCGGGGTGACCTTGACCCGCAGCACGATCGCTGCGGTGGCGTGCAGGGACAGCCGGTCCCAGACGAACGGCAGGTGCGGTCGGCCGACGTTCGCGTCCGGCAGCAGGCCGCCGAGGGCGATCGCGTGCAGGGCGGAGTCCAGTAGCGCGGGGTGCAGGCCGAACCGGGTCGCGTCGGCGTGCTCCTCCTCGGGGAGGGAGACTTCGGCGTAGACGGCGCCGTCGAGCTTCCAGGCGGCGGTCAGGCCCTGGAAGACGGGGCCGTAGGCGACACCGGTCGCGGCCAGGTCCTCGTACAGCCCGTCGACGGACAGCGGCTCGGCGCCCGGCGGCGGCCAGGCCGCCAGGTCGAACGTGGGCGCCTCGACGGCCGGGGCCAGGAAGCCCTGGGCGTTGCGGGCCCACTCCGGTGCGTGCTCGGTGCGGGAGTGGACAGCAACCGCACGGCGCCCGGACGCGTCGGGGGCCGAGACGACCACCTGGAGCTGGAGGCTGCCACCGGTCGGCAGGACCATCGGCGTGCTGAGGGTGAGCTCGTCCAGCACCGGGCTGCCCAGCTCCTCGCCCGCCCGCAGGGCGAGCTCGGCCAGAGCGGCGCCCGGGACGACGACAGCGCCGTTGACGGCGTGGTCGGCCAGCCAGGGCTGAGCGGCCAGAGAGAGTCGGCCGGTCAGAGTAAGGCCGTCGAAGTCCGGGGCGGGGACCAGCGCGCTGAGCAGCGGGTGGTCGACGGCGCCCAGGCCGGCGGAGGTCACGTCACCGGAGGGCCGGCTCTGGTCGAGCCAGTAGCGCTGACGCTGGAAGGCGTAGGTCGGCAGGTCGACGTGGCCCGCCTTGGCTGCGGTGCCGAAGTAGGCCGTCCAGTCGACGGACACACCGATGGTGTGGAGGCGGCCCAGGGCTTCGAGGACGGTGCGGGCCTCCTCGCGGTCCTTGCGGGCGGTGGGCACGAAGGCC
>NZ_JBNCLI010000036.1:0-1347 GCF_049844595.1 Streptomyces sp. DT224 | reverse complement strand
CGGGTCTGCTGACCACCGCCGACTACTGGGTCGATCACGTCCGCCGCCCCGTCCGCTTCGCCGACGGAGTCCGTGCCGCCCGTGCTGCCGGGGCGACGGTGTTCCTGGAGGTCGGCCCGGACGGAACCCTCACCGGCATGGCCCAGCAGACCCTCGACAGCGGCGAGACCTTCGTGCCCACCGCCCGCAAGGACCGCGAGGGGGCCCGCACCGTCCTCGAAGCCCTGGGCCGCCTCCACACCACCGGTGTGTCCGTCGACTGGGCGGCCTACTTCGGCACGGCTGCGGCGACGGCCCGGCATGTGGATCTGCCGACGTATGCCTTCCAGAGGCGGAATTTCTGGCTCGTGGATGTGGCCGATGCTGCCAGTGATGCGGTGAGTCTGGGTCTGCGGGCGACGGGGCATCCGTTGCTGGGCGCCGCCACTGCGCTGGCCGGCGGTGACGCGGTCGTGCTGACCGGGCGGGTGTCGGTGGCGACTCATCCGTGGCTGGCGGATCACGCCGTGAACGGCGTGGTGATCGTGCCGGGGACGACGTTCGTGGATCTGGCTGTGCGGGCCGGTGACGAGGTCGGCTGTGACGTGTTGGAGGAGTTGACCCTGGAGGCGCCGCTGGCATTGCCGGGTCAGGCCTCGGCTCAGCTCCAGGTGACCGTGGGGGCTGCGGACGGGGATGGCCGTCGTCAGGTGGGGATCTACTCCCGCGTGGAGGACCTTCCGTGGACGAGGCATGCCTCGGGTGAGCTGGGTTCGGCGGGTGCGGTGCCGGCCGTTGAGGCAGTGGCGGGTGTGTGGCCGCCGGTGGGTGCTGAGCCGGTGGCGGTGGACGGTCTCTACGAGGAGTTGGCCGGGCTGGGCTTGGCCTACGGTCCGGTGTTCCGAGGGCTGGTCGCTGCCTGGCGGCTGGCCGGGGAAGTGTTCGCGGAGGTTGCGCTGCCGGAAGACGCTGCGGCGGACGCGGCCCGGTTCGGGTTGCATCCGGCTCTGTTCGATGCCGCGTTGCACGCCATCGCCTTGGGTGACCTTGTGCCCGCGCCGGAGCCGGGCAAGCCGTACCTGCCGTTCGCGTGGTCGGGCGTGCGTCTGCATGCGGCGGGCGCGACCCGGTTGCGGGTACGGATCGCTTCGGCGACTGCGGGTTCGGGGGCGACGTCGCTGACGTTGCTGGATGCCGGGGGTCTGCCGGTGGCCTCGGTCGACATGCTGGCGGTGCGTCAGGTCTCGGCCGGTCAGCTGGAAGTCTCCCGCACCGCTGGGCACCGCAACAAGCTGTTCCAGGTGGACTGGGTGCCTGCGGGTGCGGTGGTCCGGGATCCCTTTGTCCCTGTTCTGTTCGATGTGGCTG
>NZ_JBNCLI010000035.1:0-1350 GCF_049844595.1 Streptomyces sp. DT224 | reverse complement strand
CCGGAGGCCCAATCATCGAGCGGGGCGAGAGATTCTTGAAGGGTCCTGCCCTGTTCAGTGAGCAGGTACCCCTCGCCGGCGTTCTCGACGAGGTCGGCCTGTCCAAGCTCGCGAAGCCTGTCTGCCAGGACGCTTGATGAGACGCCGCCGCATCGTTGCTGGAGCTGGCGGAAGGTCGGAGATGAGCCGTCCCGTAGCTCCCACAGGACTCGCAGCGCCCAGCGTCGGCCCAAGAGGTCCAGGAGCGCCATGATCGGGCGCCCTGTGTGCGAGCCGCGGACCCGGCGGCCTGGGAGTGGTGTTGGTCGTGTCATCTGCTTCCCTTTCCGAAGCGTCAATGTTAACGTCCCGCTATGCCTCTGAAATCGAAGCAGCCTCGCATCGAGCCGCTCTCGCCGCCCTATGGCGAGGGAGCCAGCGAGGCCCTTGAGCTCCTCGGGCATTCACCCATCCAGCTGTTCCGGGTGTGGGCCCGCCGGCCCGAGCTCGCCCGCTCCATCGCGGGCTGGGGAAGCTACTACTTCTCTCGGCGCTCCGCGCTCACTCTGCGCCAGCGCGAGCTGGTCATCGACCGGACCACCGCACTGTGTGGCGCCGACTACGAGTGGGCTGTGCACGTCGCGTACTTCGCCGAGAATGCGGGACTCGACACGGCGCAGCTCGCGTCCCTCGCGAAGGGAAGGCCGACGGACGACTGCTGGCACACCACCGATCGTGCCGTGCTCGAAGCGGTCGACGAGCTTCATGCGACCTTTGACCTCTCCGACGACACCTGGGCGAACCTGGTCGCTGTCGCCGATGAAGATGCCGCACTCGATCTGGTCTTGATCTGCGGTTGGTACCACGCCATATCGTTCGCCGTCAGGGCGCTCCGCCTGCCCCTTGAACCCGGCACCGAGCCGATCTCCGCACACTGATCTAAGCCAGATGCATTCATCCCAACACTGGAGGTTCCATGCCCAAGGGCTACTGGGTCAGCGTCTACCGCACCATTTCAGACCCTGAGAAGCTGGCCGCTTACAACAAGCTGGCCCATCTGGCCGTCGAGCCCGCGGGCGGCCGGACCATCGTCCTTGGCGGTCGGGTCGTGCCGTATGACGCCGGAATCGCCGAGCGCACCGTCCTGGTCGAGTTCGACAGCTTCGAGCAGGCTGTCGCGGCGCGCGAGAGTGCGGCCTACCAGGAGGCGCTGGTCGCCCTCGCCGACGGCGTCGAGCGCGACTTCCGCATCGTCGAAGGCATCGACTGACCGAGGTCCAGTCGGATCTTCCCTGAAGGCTCACAGAGCTCCAAGAGGCTCGACCCGCCGAGGTGCTGTGCAACGGCGGCTACACCCTCACCCCGCTCGGC
>NZ_JBNCLI010000034.1:0-1512 GCF_049844595.1 Streptomyces sp. DT224 | reverse complement strand
CGGCGACGCGGACCAGCGTGGCAAGGGGTGCCGGAGCAGGCGAGGAGCAACGGTAGTAGGCCCGTTCGCCGGTAGTGCGGTTGCGGCGGATCAGCAGTTGGTGGTGGTTCGGTCCGGAGTCGGCCAAGTCGATGACCGCCCAGTCGTAGAAGCGGTGCCCTTTGGCCCCGGCCCCGGCCGACAGCTTCTGCCAGGCCCGCTTGGGCACCTTCGCGGCCAGCGCGTCGGCCCGGAACTTGCCCGCACTGGTGATGACGTCCGCCGAGGAGGCGACGGCCAACACGAAGCCGACCCCACGTTCTTCCAGTGCGGTCCGCAGGCGCGGGTTGCCGCCGTAAACCTCGTCGCCCGTGACCCAGTCCACGCGGTGTCCGGCGTCGAGGAACCGGCCGATCATACGGACGGCCAGCTCCGGCTTGGTTGCAAAGGCTGTGTCCTCGGGGAGGCCGGCGGCCCGGCAGCGGTCCGGCTCGCATGTCCACGAACGCGGGACGTAGAGCTCACGGTCCACCGCCGCGTGTCCGCGCGCTCCCGCGTAGACGAGATAGACAGAGACCTGAGAGTTCTCGACCCGGCCCGCCGTGCCGGTGTATTGACGCTGCACCCCGACCGTGTGGGCGCCCTTCTTCAGGTCACCGGTCTCGTCGACGACGAGGACTGCCCGCTCGTCGTGCAGCTGCTCCACGACGTAGTCGCGTACGTCGTCCCGAACCGCGTCGGCGTCCCAGGAGGCTCGGCACAGCAGATGCTGCATGCCATGTGGTGTCGCTTCCCCGGCCCACTCGGCGATCGTCCAGCAGTTCTTGCGTGGCAGGTCCGACAGCAGCCCGAGCACCAGCCGTCCCGCCCGGCGCCGGGCCTCCACCCGCGCGAACCGTCCGGCTATGCGCCCCATCAGCTCCTCGAACCCTTCCTGCCAGCGGGCAGGGTCTACGCTGTGACCTGCGGCCACCACATGATCGTTTGTCTTCACACACCGATGATCAACGGTGGCCGCAGCCATACCGGGCAGGAGGAACACCATGCAGATCGCCGGCGTCGACATCTACGTCAATCACCCCGTTCTGCACCTCGGGGCAACCGACTGGGTGCCACTCTCCCTCGCTCTGAACGCCGCCCCCGCAGCCGGTTGCGACACTCACGTGGCCGTCCGGGTTCGACCCCAGAGAGGGCTGATCAAGGTGCGTCTCTTCACACCGCCTTATGACCCGCAGGCCCCACGCCCGAACCCGGAGTTCACCACTGTCTTCGACGGCCCCCTCCCGCTGTCTGACGGGCGCATCGCAGTCGGCGATGTCGAGCAGCAGACCCGCTTCGTGCACCGAGCGGGCGACCGCGGCCAGTTCAACGTACGCGTCGCCGTGAACACACCGGGACCAGACGCCAACGCCATCGACATCGTCATCGCCGGCCCGAGCAAGTGACCCGCGAGACGCCCATCCCAGCATGAGACCGCTCAACGCACGGCGGCCTCACCGCGATCAAGATCACGATCTACAGCTGGAGTATTAG
>NZ_JBNCLI010000032.1:0-1849 GCF_049844595.1 Streptomyces sp. DT224 | reverse complement strand
AACACAGTGGACGCGAGCAACTGAGGACAAGCCCTCGGCCTATTAGTACCAGTCAGCTCCACCCGTTACCGGGCTTCCACATCTGGCCTATCAACCCAGTCGTCTACTGGGAGCCTTAACCCTTCAAGAGGGTGGGAATACTCATCTCGAAGCAGGCTTCCCGCTTAGATGCTTTCAGCGGTTATCCTTTCCGAACGTAGCCAACCAGCCATGCCCTTGGCAGAACAACTGGCACACCAGAGGTTCGTCCGTCCCGGTCCTCTCGTACTAGGGACAGCCCTTCTCAATATTCCTACGCGCACAGCGGATAGGGACCGAACTGTCTCACGACGTTCTAAACCCAGCTCGCGTACCGCTTTAATGGGCGAACAGCCCAACCCTTGGGACCGACTCCAGCCCCAGGATGCGACGAGCCGACATCGAGGTGCCAAACCATCCCGTCGATATGGACTCTTGGGGAAGATCAGCCTGTTATCCCCGGGGTACCTTTTATCCGTTGAGCGACAGCGCTTCCACAAGCCACTGCCGGATCACTAGTCCCGACTTTCGTCCCTGCTCGACCCGTCGGTCTCACAGTCAAGCTCCCTTGTGCACTTACACTCAACACCTGATTGCCAACCAGGCTGAGGGAACCTTTGGGCGCCTCCGTTACTCTTTAGGAGGCAACCGCCCCAGTTAAACTACCCATCAGACACTGTCCCTGATCCGGATCACGGACCCAGGTTAGACATCCAGCACGACCAGAGTGGTATTTCAACGACGACTCCACAACCACTGGCGTGGCCGCTTCAAAGTCTCCCACCTATCCTACACAAGCCGAACCGAACACCAATATCAAACTATAGTAAAGGTCCCGGGGTCTTTCCGTCCTGCTGCGCGAAACGAGCATCTTTACTCGTAGTGCAATTTCACCGGGCCTATGGTTGAGACAGTCGAGAAGTCGTTACGCCATTCGTGCAGGTCGGAACTTACCCGACAAGGAATTTCGCTACCTTAGGATGGTTATAGTTACCACCGCCGTTTACTGGCGCTTAAGTTCTCAGCTTCGCCACCCCGAAGAGCAGCTAACCGGTCCCCTTAACGTTCCAGCACCGGGCAGGCGTCAGTCCGTATACATCGCCTTACGGCTTCGCACGGACCTGTGTTTTTAGTAAACAGTCGCTTCTCGCTGGTCTCTGCGGCCACCCCCAGCTCAGGAAGCAAGTTCCCTCACCAGTGATGGCCCCCCTTCTCCCGAAGTTACGGGGGCATTTTGCCGAGTTCCTTAACCATAGTTCACCCGAACGCCTCGGTATTCTCTACCTGACCACCTGAGTCGGTTTAGGGTACGGGCCGCCATGAAACTCGCTAGAGGCTTTTCTCGACAGCATAGGATCATCCACTTCACCACAATCGGCTCGGCATCAGGTCTCAGCCTTAACGTGTGACGGATTTGCCTACCACACGGCCTACACCCTTACCCCGGGACAACCACCGCCCGGGCTGGACTACCTTCCTGCGTCACCCCATCGCTTACCTACTACAAGTCTGGTTCGTCGGCTCCACCACTACCCTCAACTCCGAAGAGATCGGGCCGGCTTCACGGACTTAGCATCGCCTGATTCAGTATTGGGCGTTTCAAAGCGGGTACCGGAATATCAACCGGTTGTCCATCGACTACGCCTGTCGGCCTCGCCTTAGGTCCCGACTTACCCTGGGCAGATCAGCTTGACCCAGGAACCCTTAGTCAATCGGCGCACACGTTTCTCACGTGTGTATCGCTACTCATGCCTGCATTCTCACTCGTGAACCGTCCACAACTCGCTTCCGCGGCTGCTTCACCCGGCACACGACGCTCCCCTACCCATCC
>NZ_JBNCLI010000031.1:0-1934 GCF_049844595.1 Streptomyces sp. DT224 | reverse complement strand
GGCACCAGCGGAAGTTCCACAAAGTCCGCAGACGGGCTCTCCGACTCGCCCTGCTCCAGAATCACATGCGCATTGGTCCCGCTGATCCCGAAGGAGGAGACGGCCGCCCGACGCGGCATGCCGGTCTCGTCCCACGGCCGGGCCTCGGTGAGCAACTGCACCGTGCCCTCGGACCAGTCCACATGCGGCGACGGCGCGTCAATGTGCAGGCTCTGCGGCAGCACACCGTGCCGCATCGCCATCACCATCTTGATCACACCCGCCACACCCGCCGCGGCCTGCGTGTGACCGATGTTCGACTTCACCGAACCCAGCCACAACGGCCGCTCCCCGGCCCGCTCCTGGCCGTAGGTCGCGATCAGCGCCTGCGCCTCGATCGGATCACCGAGCGCCGTACCGGTGCCGTGCGCCTCCACCACGTCCACGTCCGCAGCCGCAAGGCCCGAGTTGGCGAGCGCCTGCCGGATCACCCGCTGCTGCGACGGACCGTTCGGCGCCGTCAGACCGTTGGACGCACCGTCCTGATTGATCGCGGACCCCTTGACCACCGCCAGCACACGATGCCCGTTACGGCGGGCATCCGACAGCCGCTCCACCAGCAGCATGCCCGCACCCTCACCCCAGCCCGTGCCGTCCGCGTCCGCGGAGAACGCCTTGCACCTGCCGTCCGGCGAAAGACCACGCTGCCGCGAGAACTCCACAAACGTGGTCGGCGTCGCCATCACCGTCACACCACCGGCCAGCGCCAGATCACACTCACCACTGCGCAGCGCCTGCGCCGCCAGATGCAGCGCCACCAGCGACGACGAACACGCCGTGTCCACCGTCACCGCCGGACCCTCGAAACCAAACGTGTAGGACACCCGCCCCGAGGCGACACTGCCCGAGCTGCCCAGGCCGAGCATCCCCTCCAACTCGGCCGGCACATTACTCTGCGAGCCGTAGTCGTGGTACATCACACCGGCGAACACACCCGTCCGGCTCCCACGCAGACCAGCCGGGTCCAGACCGGCACGCTCCAGCGCCTCCCACGAGGTCTCCAGCAGCAGACGCTGCTGCGGATCCATCGCCAGCGCCTCACGCGGCGAGACCCCGAAGAACCCCGGATCGAACTCACCCGCGCCGTAAAGGAATCCACCATGACGGGCGTAGGTGGTACCACGGCTCTCCGGGTCCGGATGATAGAGCCGCTCCAGGTCCCAGCCACGGTCGGTCGGGAACTCACCGATTCCGTCAACCCCGGCCGCGACCAGCTGCCACAGATCCTCCGGCGAGGACACAGCACCCGGGAACCGGCACGCCATCCCCACGATCGCGATCGGCTCGTCGGTGGCGGTAGTGGTGGCGACGGCCTGGCGCTCGCGACCGCCCTGCTCGTCGGCCAGGAAGTCGGTGACCTCCTGGGCGGACGGGTAGTCGAAGACGAGCGTCGCGGGCAGGCGGAGGCCGGTTGCGGAGTTGAGGCGGTTGCGCAGCTCCACCGCTGTCAGCGAGTCGAACCCGAGATCCTGGAACCGGCGCGAGGGGTCGACGGCGCTGCCGTCGGCGAAGCCGAGCACGGCGGCGACCTGGGCGCGGACCAGCTGCAGCAGTTCCCGGGGGTTGCTGCCGACGGCGACCGCCGCCGAGGCCGTCGCGGCCGAGCCGGGCCGGCGGACCGGGGTGCGGACGAGACCGCGCAGCACGGCGGTGAGGGTGCCGGCGCCGGCCTGGTGCTGGAGTGCGGGCAGGCTCAGCGCGGCCGGGACGAGGGCCGCCCGCTCGCCGGCGACGGCGGTGTCGAGCAGTGCGAGGCCGTCCTCGACGGACAGCGGAAGGATGCCGGCGCGCTCAAGGCGACGCAGTTCGGTTGCGTCGAGTTCGCCGCCCATGCCCGGGCCGTCCCACAGGCCCCAGGCGAGGGAGGTGGCGGGCCGGCCCTGCGCGACGCGCTG
>NZ_JBNCLI010000030.1:0-2202 GCF_049844595.1 Streptomyces sp. DT224 | reverse complement strand
AGAACTCGTAACAAGATCTTGTCGATTGGCCCTGGTCGGGGGTGACCGATGTAATGATCCGGCCGGTGGCGTCGTGTGATTACTCGGTGCCGCCTGAGCGATCGACCTGATGGGTGGTTTTGATCTGCACTAGTGTCAGTGGCTGCTGGCAGTATCACCCGCTATGAAGATCACGCGTACTACGCCGCCGCGGCCGCTCGACGTGACCGCGCTCTTTCCCCAGCTGGCCCCGCTGGCCCGTACGGCAACCCGGTTGCACCCGGTTCCTGCATGCCCGTCCCCGCGTCACAGCTCGGTCGGCGGTCCGCTACTGTGGCCCGCCGATGAGCCCTGGCCGCACTGCGACGGTCCGCACGAGTGGGACGCAAAGAAACCGCTCAGACCGCTTGCGGACTTGAGACTGCTGCGCCGGATCCGGGCCGCCGCGCGGGGTCGCGACTTCACCCCGCAGGAACGGGAGGCCCTCGCCCGCATCGAGCCCCCGAGGACCTATCCGAGACCGAAACCGAGCCGTCAGCCCTACGACGGGGCGATAGCCCTGTTGCCGCTGGCCCAGTTCTACACGCGGGACATCCCGGACCTGCGCACGCCCGCCGGCACGGATCTACTCCAAGTGCTGTGGTGTCCTTTCGACCATCCTCCGAAAAGCTACATGCCCAGGACCGTGCTGTTCTGGCGGTCCGCAGCCGAGGTCACCAGCTTCCTCACCGCGCCCCCGGAGCCGCCCACGGTGCAGTTCGACGGCTACCTGCCCGAGCCGTGCCTGCTCCTCCCGGAGCAGATCACCGAGTACCCCCACCCCTCGGAGCTGAGCCCGGACATCTTGAGCATGCTCAACGACTGGGGCAGATGGGAGAACGCCGGAGACACGGTGGACAGCCGCTATGCCTCGTACCCGGCGGAGTTCTACGGGATCAACCTCTCCGTGGCGCCGGGCTGGAAAGTTGGCGGCTTGCCCTCCTGGGGCCTGACCGACCCGATCCCCCAGTCCTGCCTCACATGCGACACCACGATGACCCCCCTGCTGACCATCCCCTCGCACGAATGGGGCAGCAGCGACCGCACCTGGATCCCGTACGAACTGCAAGAGCCAGAGATTCCCACCAGGGGCGGTGCCCCTCGGCCCAATCAGCCCGCCGCCATCCAGATCGCCCGCGGCTACAAGCAACAGCTCTACATCTGCCCAGCCTCACCCGAGCATCCCCACACCGAGCTGATGCAGTAGACGCCCCAACAGCGGCCCACCACACGTGGTCTGGATCTGCCGCACGACCGTGTGCCAGCTTGACCTGCCCCACCATGCGAGCTCCTAACGTGATCTTGACGCGGCCTTCTTGAGGCGCCTCCAGCAGATGAGGCTGCAGCCCAACGAGACGAAGGCGTCGTGGAGCTCAGTTCGGCGTTCCCAGCGGACTGCGAGGCGTTTGAAGTGGTGGAGCAGGGCGAAGGTCTGCTCCACGACGTAGCGGAGCTTGCCGATGCCCTTGATGTTCGGTGATCCCTTGCGGGAGATGACGGGCAGGATCCGCCGGTGACGGAGCTCGTCGCGGTGTGCGTTGGAGTCGTAGCCCTTATCGCCGAGCAGGGCTTCGGGCCGTGTGCGGGGCCGGCCTGGACGGCCCGCGACGGGAGGGATCCCGTCGACCAGGGCGAGGGTCTGGGTGACGTCGTTGACGTTGGCCGCGCTCGTGATGACTTTGAGCGGGGTGCCGCGTCCGTCGCAGATCAGGTGGTGTTTGCTGCCCGTTTTCCGCCGGTCGACCGGCGACGGACCGGTGTCGGGCCCCCCTTTTTCGCGCGGATGTGGGAGCCGTCCACGCACGCCCGTGACCAGTCGAGTTCGCCGGCCGCGTTCAGCTCCGCGAGCAGGACTCGGTGCAGCCGGTCGAAGACCCCTGCTCTCTGCCACCGGTCCAGACGCCGCCAGCACGTCTGTCCCGAGCCGAACCCCAGCTCCATCGGCAGGAGTTGCCAGGCTATGTCGTTGTAGAGGACGAACAGAATGCCCTGCAGGCAGAGCCGGTCCGACACCGGCCGCGGCCCGGGCGACCGCTCTGGCCACGGCGGCAGCAACGGTTCGATCAGAGCCCACAACCCATCGTCCAAGATCCACGGTCGAGTACCCACACCTCACGAACGGCCGAATCATCACACCGGTCACGGCCTACCAGGCCGTTTCAACAAGATCTTGTTACGAGCTCT
>NZ_JBNCLI010000029.1:0-2318 GCF_049844595.1 Streptomyces sp. DT224 | reverse complement strand
GGGAACGCGGCCGCCAGGTCGGCGCCCATGCCGACCCGCTGGCTGCCCTGACCAGTGAACAACACCGCCAGCCGGCCCCGGCCGTGGCCGTGGCCGGGAGCAGACTCGGTCACCTCGGCGGCGTCGCGGCCCTCGGCCAGCGCGGTCAGCGCCTCCAGCAGCTCCTCGCGGTCGCCGCCGGCCACTACCGCCTTCTGTCCGAGCATTGCCCGGCCGATCGCCAGCGACCAGCCGACGTGCGCCGGGTCGGCGTCCGGGTGCTCGCGCACCCAGTCGGCAAGGCGCCCGGCTTGCGCAGCGAGCGACTGCCCGTCGCGGGCCGAGAGGAGCCATGGCACAGCGATTCGGGCCTGGAAGCGGCGGCGCGGGCTGCGCGTGGGCGCGGCCGGCACGTCCTTGACGGGCGGCTCCTCCAGGATCACATGCGCGTTGGTGCCGCTGATCCCGAACGAGGACACGGCGGCGCGACGTGGCGTGTCAGCCCGCTCCCAGGGCCGGGCCTCGGTCAACAGCTCGACCGCGCCCACTTCCCAGTCGACGTGCTTGGACGGCTCGCTGACGTGCAGGGTCTTCGGGAGCTGGTTGTGGCGCATCGCCATCACCATCTTGATCACACCGGCGGCGCCCGCCGCGGCCTGGGTGTGACCGATGTTGGACTTGACGGAGCCGAGCCACAACGGCTCGTTCCCGGGCCGGTCCTGACCGTAGGTGGCCAACAGGGCCTGGGCCTCGATCGGGTCACCGAGCGCGGTGCCGGTTCCGTGTGCCTCCACCACATCCACGTCCGCAGTGGTGAGGCCGGCGCCCGCGAGGGCCTGACGGATCACCCGTTGCTGCGAGGGGCCGTTCGGCGCGGTCAGGCCGTTGGACGCACCGTCCTGGTTGATCGCACTGCCCTTGACGAGCGCAAGAACGGGGTGCCCGTTGCGACGTGCATCGGAGAGCCGCTCCACCAGCAGCATGCCCGCGCCCTCGCCCCAGCCGGTGCCGTCCGCGTCCGAGGAGAACGCCTTGCACCGGCCGTCCACGGACAGCCCGCGCTGGCGGGAGAATTCCACGAACGTGGCCGGGGTGGCCATCACCGTCGCACCACCGGCCAGCGCCAGATCGCACTCGCCGTTGCGCAGTGCCTGCGCCGCCAGATGCAGCGCCACCAGCGAGGACGAGCATGCCGTGTCCACCGTCACGGCCGGACCCTCCAAACCGAAGGTGTAGGACACCCGGCCGGATGCGACGCTGCCTGCGTTGCCTGTGCCGATCATGCCTTCCAGCTCGGCCGGCAGGGGTGCGCGGCCGGTGGCGTAGTCGTGGTACATGATGCCGGCGAACACGCCGGTACGGCTGCCGCGCAGCGTCGTCGGGCTGATGCCCGCCCGCTCCATCGCCTCCCACGAGGTCTCCAGCAGCAGACGCTGCTGCGGGTCCATCGCCAGCGCCTCACGCGGCGAGATCCCGAAGAACCCCGGATCGAAGTCGGCTGCGTCGTAGAGAAAGGCGCCGTGCCGGGTGTAGGTGGTGCCGCGGTTGTCCGGGTCGGGGCTGTAGAGGCCCTCCAGGTCCCAGCCGCGGTCGGTCGGGAACCCGCCGATCCCGTCCGCACCGGCCGCCACCATCCGCCACAGATCCTCCGGCGAGGTCACAGCGCCCGGGAAGCGGCACGCCATACCGACGATCGCGATCGGCTCGTCGTCCACCACCCGGCCCTGGACCACCGCAGTCGCGGTCTCCTGACCGTCCAGGAGCTCCGTGACCAGGTGGGCGACCAGTGCCTGTGAGGTCGGGTAGTCGAAGATCAGCGTGGCCGGCAGCCGCAGTCCGGTCGCCTCGTTCAACCGGTTGCGGAACTCCACCGCCATCAGTGAGTCGAAGCCCAGGTCCTGGAACGGCAGGGCCGGGTCGATCGCCGAGGCGTCGGCGAAGCCCAGCACCATCGCCGCCCGCGACTGCACCAGATCGGCCAGCAACGAAAGCTGCCCGGCCGGCGCCAGGGCCGCCAGTTGCGCGGTCAGCGTCGCCGCCTCGGCACCCGCCGCCACGACACGCCGCCCACGACCCCCACCCAGCACGCGGAGCAGCGGCGGCAGGAACTCACCGGAACCGGCCAGGGTCTTCAGGTCCAGATGGACCGGCACCAGCACCGCCCGCTCACCGGCCACACCGGCATCCAGCAGCGCCAAGCCCTCGTCCGCGGACAGTGTGAGCACACCCGCCCGCTCAAGCCGGTCCAGCTCACCCTCCGCCAGTTCGCCGCCCATGCCCGGGCCGTCCCACAGGCCCCAGGCGAGGGAGGTGGCGGGCCGGCCCTGCGCGACGCGCTG
>NZ_JBNCLI010000028.1:0-2836 GCF_049844595.1 Streptomyces sp. DT224 | reverse complement strand
ACCATCTTGATGATGCCGCCGACACCGGCCGCCGCCTGCGCGTGACCGATGTTGGACTTGAGCGATCCCAGCCACAGTGGCCGGTCCGCGGGACGGTCCTGCCCGTAGTTGGCCAGCAGCGCTTGGGCCTCGATCGGGTCGCCCAGCGTGGTGCCGGTGCCGTGTGCCTCGACGGCGTCGACGTCGGCGGCGGTGAGGCCGGCGTTGGCGAGCGCCTGACGGATGACGCGCTGCTGCGAGGGACCGTTCGGCGCGGTCAGGCCGTTGGACGCACCGTCCTGGTTGATAGCACTGCCCTTGACCACCGCGAGCACCCGGTGCCCGTTGCGGCGGGCGTCCGACAGCCGCTCGACCAGCAGGACGCCGACACCCTCGGCCCAGCCGGTGCCGTCCGCGTCCGCCGAGAAGGCACGGCAGCGCCCGTCCACGGAGAGCCCGCGCTGACGCGAGAACTCCACGAAGGTCCCCGGCGTGGCCATCACCATGGCGCCGCCGGCCAGGGCGAGGTCGCACTCGCCCGAGCGCAGCGCCTGGACGGCCAGGTGGAGGGCGACCAGCGACGACGAGCAGGCCGTGTCGACGGTGACGGCCGGGCCCTCGAAACCGAAGGTGTACGAGACGCGGCCGGAGGCGACGCTGGCCAACCCGCCCGTGAGCAGGTAGCCCTCGACGTTCTCCGGGGCCTCGTGGCGGCGCGGGCCGTAGTCCTGCGGTGCGATGCCGGTGAACACGCCGGTGCGGCTGCCGCGCAGCCCGGCGGGGTCGAGATGGGCGTACTCGATGGCCTCCCAGGAGGTCTCCAGCAGCAGGCGCTGCTGCGGGTCCATCGCGAGCGCCTCACGCGGCGAGATACCGAAGAACGCGGGGTCGAACTGGGCTGCGGTGTGCAGGAATCCGCCGTGGCGGGTGTAGACGGTGCCGCGGTGGTCGGGGTCGGGGTGGAAGAGGCGCTCCAGGTCCCAGCCGCGGTCGGTGGGGAAGCCGGTGATGGCGTCCGTGCCGGTGGCGACGAGGTTCCACAGGTCCTCGGGCGAGCCGACGCCACCGGGGTAGCGGCAGGCCATGCCCACGATCGCGATCGGCTCGTCGTCGGCGATGGTGAGGACGGTGCGGGCGACCGGACCGGCGGCGTTGTTGCCGATCAGCTCGGCGCGGAGGAAGTCCGCCAGGGCGGCCGGCGAGGGGTAATCGTACAGCAGGGAGCTGGGGAGCTGGAGCCCGGTGGCGACCTTCAACTTGTTCCGGAGCTCGACGGCCGTGAGCGAGTCGAAGCCGGATGCCTTGAAGGCACCGTCCGCGCTCATCACGCCGGGTGTCACGTGGCCGAGGACATGGGCGGCCTGGCTGCGGACCAGGTCCAGCAGTGCGCGTTCCTGCTCGTCCGCGTCCAGGCTGCGCAGGCGCTGGGCGAAGGTATTCCCGGCCGGCTGGGAGCCGGTCGGGGCGGTCGGCTCCGTCGGGGTGCTCACAAGCAGGCGCAGGAGCGCGGGGACGGGAGCGTCGACGCGGGACAGGTCCAGCCGGGCCGGGACGGCGACAACGGCACCGACGGCCAGCGCGGTGTCGAGCAAGGAGACGCCCTGCTGCTGCGGCAGCGGGGCGATGCCCAGGCGACTCCAGCGGGCCAGGGCGGTCGGGTCGAGCCGGCCGGCCATGCCGTCGGAGCCAGCGGTGTCCTCCCACAGGCCCCAGGCCAGCGAGGTGACCGGGAGGCCGATGGCGTGGCGGTGCCGCGCGAGGCCGTCCAGGAAGGCGTTGGCGGCCGCGTAGTTGGCCTGGCCGGCGCTGCCCAGGGTGGCGGCGACGGAAGAGAACAGCACGAAGGCGGTCAGGTCGCGGTCGCGGGTCAGCTCGTGCAGCAGCCACGCGGAGTCGGCCTTCGGCCGCCATACGGTGTCCAGCCGCTCCTCGGTGAGTACGGAGACGACACCGTCGTCCAGGAGACCGGCGGCGTGCACGACGCCGGTCAGCGCGTCCAGCGAGTCGACCAGCGCGGACAGCGCCGCCCGGTCGGTGACGTCGCAGGCGACGACCTCGGCGCGGGCGCCGAGGTCGGCCAGCTCGGCGACCAGTTCGGCCGCACCCGGGGCGGTCGGGCCGCGGCGGCCGGCCAGAACGAGGTGGCGCACGCCGTGGGTGGTGACCAGGTGGCGGGCGAAGAGCCGGCCGAGGGCGCCGGTGGCGCCGGTGATCAGCACGGTGCCATCGGCGGGCCAGGGCGAGTCGACGGTGCCCGTGGCGGCGGGCTGCTCGTCACGCAGGACCAAGCGGGGGACGACGACGTGCCCGTCGTGGACGGCGAGCTGGGGCTCGTCGGCGGCGTACGCGAGGGCGGCGGTGACGGCGCTGTCGTCCGACTGGTCCCCGTCGTGGTCGACCAGGACAAACCTGTCCGGGTACTCGGTCTGCACGGTGCGGATCAGGCCCCAGACGGCGGACGCGGCGGGGTCGACGGTAGTGCTGGTGGCGCCGCGGGTGACCACGACCAGGCGGGACGCCTCGGGGTGCTCATCGGCGAGCCAGTCCTGGACGGCCGCCAGCACGCGGGCAACGGCGGTGCGGGCCCGGACAGCGGCGTCCTCGGTCGCGTCCGCCTCGTCGAGGACCCACGGCAGCACCGTGTCGTCGGCCGCCACCGAACCCCGGGCCGCACCGGCCGCGGGAATCCAGTCGACGCCGAACAGGCCGGTGAGGTCGGTCGGACGGGTGCCAGGAACGCTCGGCGCGAGCCAGTAGCGCTGGTGCTGGAAGGCGTAGGTGGGCAGGTCGAGCGGGCGTGCCGGGGTGAGGAGCCGCGTCCAGTCGATGGGCAGACCGGTGGTGTGGAGCGTCGCCA
>NZ_JBNCLI010000027.1:0-3329 GCF_049844595.1 Streptomyces sp. DT224 | reverse complement strand
AGCAGCAGACGCTGCTGCGGATCCATCGCCAGCGCCTCACGCGGCGAGACCCCGAAGAACCCCGGATCGAACTCACCTGCGTCATAAAGGAATCCACCATGCCGTGCGTACGACGTCCCGATCGTCTCCGGGTTCGGGTCGTACAGCCGCGCCAGGTCCCAACCGCGATCGGCCGGGAACTCGCCGAGCGCCTCCGAACCCCCGGCGACCAGGCGCCAGAGGTCCTCCGGCGAACCGACTCCGCCCGGGTAGCGGCACGCCATGCCCACGATCGCGATCGGCTCATCGTCGAGGGTCCGGACCGGGACGACGGTGGTGTCTGCGGCCTGCGCACCGGTGAGCTCGTCGTCCAGGTGGTCGGCGACGGCCTGCGCGGTCGGGTAGTCGAAGACGAGCGTCGCCGGCAGGTGCAGGCCGGTGACCTCATTGAGCTGCTGGCGCAGTTCGACCGCACTGAGGGAGTCGAAGCCGAGGTTCTGGAAGGCCGCACCGGCGGCGATCGCCTCGACCGAAGTGTGGCCGAGTACAGAGGCGACCTTCTCCCGGACCAGGGTGAGCAGGACCCGCATTCGTTCCGCTCGGTCGAGCCCCGCGAGGCGCCGCACCAGCTGCTGCGAGCCTGCCCGGCCTGCCGGGCGGGCGACGGTCCGGACCATGCCCCGCAGCAGGGCCGGGAGAGCGTCTCCGCGCGAGCGCAGAGCGGCCGTCTCGACCTGGGCGGCGACCAGTCCGGGGGTGTCGGCCCGCAGGCCCGCGTCAAACAGCGCGAGGCCCTCAGTCACAGTGAGCGCGGGAAGGCCCTGGCGGCGCACTCGGTCGAGGTCGGTCCGGCTGAGCCATCGGCTCAGGCCGGTGTCGGTGTCCCAGAGGCCGAACGCCAGGGAGGTGGCCGGCAGGCCCTGAGCGTGGCGATGGAAGGCCAGCGCGTCCAGGAATACGTTGGCCGCGGCGTAGTTGGCCTGGCCGGCCGGCAGCAGGAAGCCACCGACCGAGGAGAACAGGACGAAGGCGGTCAGGTCCAGGTGGTGGGTGAGCTCGTGCAGGTGCCAGGCCGCATCGGCCTTGGGCCGCAGCACACCGTCGAGCCGCTCCTCGGTCAGCGCGCCGACGAGGCCGTTGTCGCCGACGCCGGCAGTGTGCACGACAGCGGTCAGGGGGTGCTCGGCGGGTATCGCGCCGAGTAGTTCGGCGAGGACGGCGCGGTCCGCGACGTCGCAGGCTGTAATGGTGACCTCGGCGCCGAGTCCGGCCAGCTCCTCGGCCAGTTCGGCCGCGCCGGGGGCGTTCGGGCCGCTGCGGCTGATGAGCAGCAAGTGGCGGACGCCGTGGGCGGTGACGAGGTGGCGGGCGGTGAGCGCGCCGAGGCCGCCGGTGCCGCCGGTGACCAGGACGGTGCCCTGCGGGTCGAGGGCCGGTACTTCCTGTCCGGTGTCCGCGCGAGTCATCCGGGGGACGCGCAGTTCGCCCGTACGGAGGGCCAGTTCGGCCTCCTCGCTCGCGACAGCCGCCCCGAGGGCCTGCCAGGACTCGGCGCTGCCGTCGACGTCGGCGAGTACGAAGCGGCCCGGGTTCTCGGCCTGCGCGGCCCGGACCAGGCCCCAGACGGGAGCGTGGCCGAGGTCGATCTGCTCGGCCGGGTCGGTGACCACGGCCTGTTGGGTGACCACCACGAGACGGGAAGAGGAGTAGCGCTCGTCGGCCAGCCACTGCTGGACGGCTGCCAGCACCCGACCGGTGGCCTGTCGCACCGCAGTGGGCACCTCCGCCGCCGGATCGGTGAGCGGACACTGTACGTAAACCCAGTCCGGCACGGGCTCGGCCGCGGTGAGCGAGTCCAGCTCCCGGTACTGCTCGGGGTCGGTGCCGGTGGCGACCGGGAGCGCCGGCCAACTCACCCGGAAAAGTCCGTCGTTGCCCGATGCGGCTCGCAGCTGGTCGGCGCTGAGCGCGCGGAGGTTGAGCGCGCCGATCTCGGCGACGGGCGCACCGTCGCGGTCGGCGAGGGCCAGCGTGACGGAATCGCCGGTACGGGCGGGGCCGATCCTGATCCGGAGGCTGGTCGAGCCGGCCGCGTGCAGGGCCGTCCGGTGCCAGGCGAACGGCATGTACGGCTTGCCGGGGTCCGTTCCCGGCAGGAAGTCTCCGAGTGCGATGGCGTGCAGGGCCGCGTCGAGCAAAGCCGGGTGGAGGCCGAACCGCGCGGCGCCTGCCTCGGCCCCGGAGGGCAGGGTGATCTCGGCGTAGACGTGGCGGTCGAGCTTCCAGGCGGCGGTGAGGCCTTGGAAGGTGTCCCCGTAGTCCAGACCCATCGTGGCCATGTCGTCGTACAGATCCGACACGTCCACCGGCGTGGCGTCGGCCGGCGGCCAGGCAGACAGGTCGAAGGCCGGCGTCCCGGCGGCCCGGCCCAGCACGCCCTGGGCGTGCTCGGTCCAGGCGGTGGCGTCCTGAACGCGGGAGTGGACGGTCAGCGCGCGGCGGCCCGATTCCTCGGCCGCGACGACCAGCTGCACCCGGACAGCACCATCGGCCGGGATCACCAGCGGTGTTTGGAGGGTGAGTTCGTCCAGCAGCGGCAGGCCGAGCTCCTGTCCGGCCCGGATCGCGATTTCGGCGAGGGCGGCGCCGGGGAGGACCACGGTGCCGTTGACGGCGTGGTCGGCCAGCCAGGGCTGGGCGGCCAGGGAGAGGCGGCCGCTGAAGACCACCTGTTCGCCATCGGCCAGTTCAGTGGCCGCGCTGAGCAGCGGGTGGTCGATCGTGTCCAGCCCGGCACCGGTCACGCCGCCGCCGTCGTCGGCCGCAAGCCAGTACCGCTGACGCTGGAAGGCGTAGGTCGGGAGGTCGACGTGGCGGGGCTCCGCAGCGGCGAAGTAGGCGTCCCAGGCCACCGTGATGCCGGTGGTGTGGAGGCGGCCCAGGGCTTCGAGGACGGTGCGGGGCTCGTCGCGGTCCTTGCGGGCGGTGGGTACGAAGGTCTCGTCGCCGCTGTCGAGGGTCTGCTGGGCCATGCCGGTGAGGGTTCCGTCCGGGCCGACCTCCAGGAAGACACTGGCTTCAGTGGCACGGACTCCGTCGGCGAAGCGGACGGGGCGGCGGACGTGATCGACCCAGTAGTCGGCGGTGGTCAGCAGACCCGCTTCGGCCAGGCGGCCGGTGACGTTGGAGACGACGGGGAGCGTGGGCTCATGGAACTCAATGCCGCTCAGGGCTGTGCGGAAGTCCTCCAGCATCGGGTCCATCAGCGGGGAGTGGAAGGCGTGGGAGACCCGCAGGCGCTTCGTCCGCGCAGACGTCCGCTTCTCGATCTCCGCGATCGCGGTCTCGGT
>NZ_JBNCLI010000026.1:0-7444 GCF_049844595.1 Streptomyces sp. DT224 | reverse complement strand
CGACCAGCAGGACGCCGACACCCTCGGCCCAGCCGGTGCCGTCCGCGTCCGCCGAGAAGGCACGGCAGCGCCCGTCCGCCGAGACGCCGCGCTGGCGGGAGAACTCCAGGAACATGCCGGGCGTGGCCATGACGGTGACGCCGCCGGCGAGGGCGAGGTCGCAGTCGCCGGAGCGCAGCGCCTGGGCCGCCAGGTGGAGGGCGACCAGCGACGACGAGCAGGCGGTGTCGACGGTGACGGCCGGGCCCTCGAAACCGAAGGTGTACGAGACGCGGCCGGAGGTGACGCTGCCGGAGGAGCCGGTGAGGACGTAGCCCTCGGTGGCGCCGTCGGCCTCGTGCAGACGGGGGCCGTAGTCGGGGGCCATCGCGCCGGCGAAGACGCCGGTGCGGCTGCCGCGCAGATCGGCCGGGTCGATGCCGGCCCGCTCCATGGCCTCCCAGGAGGTCTCCAGCAGCAGACGCTGCTGCGGGTCCATGGCCAGCGCCTCGCGCGGCGAGATGCCGAAGAAGGCGGCGTCGAATTCGGTGGCGCCCGCGAGGAAGCCACCGTGGCGGGTGTAGCTGGTGCCGCTGTGCTCCGGGTCGGGGTGGTAGAGCCGGGCGAGGTCCCAGCCGCGGTCCGCCGGGAACTCGCCGACCGCGTCGGTGGCGGAGGCGACGAGGTTCCAGAGGTCCTCGGGCGAGCCGACGCCGCCGGGGAAGCGGCAGGCCATCGAGACGATCGCGATCGGCTCGTCGAGCACTGCGGGGGTGCGGACGGCGGCGATGCCTGTCCCGGCGCCGCCCAGGAGTTCGGTGCGCAGGTGGCCGGCCAGACCGGTCGGCGACGGGTAATCGTAGACGAGCGAGCTGGGCAGGGTGAGGCCGAGGGCGGTGGAGAGGCGGTTGCGCAGCTCGACGCCGCTGAGAGAGTCGAAGCCGAGATCCTTGAACGAGCTGTCGGTGTCGACCCGGGCGGAGGAGCTGTGGCCGAGGACGAGCGCGATGCTGTCGCGGACCAGCTCCAGCAAGGTGCGATCCTGCTCCTGCGGCGAGCGGCCGACCAGCCGCTCGGCCCAGGTCCGGGCCGCGTCGGTGCCGACTACGGGGGCGGTGGCCGGGGCGGTCGGCATGGGGGCGGCCGGGAGCACGGCCGGGGCGTCGACGCCTGCGGTGATCTCGGCGGGCAGCCAGTGGTACTCGCGCTGGAACGCGTAGGTGGGCAACGGGAGACGCACTGCGGCCGCGCCGGGGTAGAGGGTGTCCCAGTCGAGGGCGGCACCCCGGACGTGGAACATGGCGAGGGCCCCGGCGACGGTGACGGTCTCGGAGCGGTTGCCGCGCAGGGTCGCGACGAACTCGGCCTCGGGGGCGCTGCCGTCGGCGTCCCGCAGCAGGCAGCGTCCGCCGAGCGCGGTCAGGACGGAGCCGGGGCCGATCTCGGCGAAGGTGGTGACGCCGTCCTCGGCGAGGGCTCGGACGCCGTCGGCGAAGCGGACCGCCTCGCGGACGTGGCGGACCCAGTGCTCGGGGGAGCACAGGTCGCGGCCGGTGACGGGGGTGCCGGTGAGGTTGGAGACGACCGGAATGGTCGGCTCGTGGTACTCCAGACTCTCGGCCACCCGCCGGAACTCGTCCAGCATCGGGTCCATCAGCGGGGAGTGGAAGGCGTGACTGACCCGCAGCCGCTGGGTCTTGCGGCCGAGCGCGCGGAACTCCTCGGCCATCGCCCCGAGCTGCTCCTCGCCTCCGGAGAGCACCACCGAGTCGGGGGCGTTGACGGCGGCGATGCCGATCTCGGCCTCGCGGTCGGCGAGCAGCGGCAGGACCTCGTCCTCGGCTGCCTCGACGGCGACCATGGCGCCGCCGGCGGGCAGGGCCTGCATCAGCCGGCCGCGCGCGGCGACCAGCGCGCAGGCGTCCGCGAGGGAGAACACCCCGGCGATGTGGGCGGCAGAGATCTCGCCGATGGAGTGGCCGAGCAGCCGGTCTGGGCGTACGCCCCAGTGCTCCAGGAGGCGGGTGAGTGCGACCTCGAAGGCGAACAGCGCCGGCTGGGTGTAGTCGGTGCGGTCGAGCAGCTCCGCCTCGGGGGTGCCCTCGTCGGCGAACATCACGTCCAGCAGCGGCCGGTCGAGTTCGGTCGCGAACGCGGCCGCGATCTCGTCCAGGGCGCGGGCGAACTCGGGCCAGGTGGCGTGGAGTTCGCGGCCCATGCCGGGGCGCTGGCTGCCCTGGCCCGAGTAGAGGAAAGCGGTCCGGCCGGGGGCGGCCCGGCCGGTGGTGAGCTCGGCGGCGGGTTCGCCGGCGGCGAGCCGCTCCAATGCTGAGGCAAGGGCGGCGGCCGGGTCCCCGGCGCCGTCCAGGACGACGGCCGCCCGGTGGGCGAACGCCGTGCGGGTGGTGGCCAGGGCGTGGGCGAGGACGACCGGGTCGGTGCCGGGTGCGTCGGCCAGGTGCGCGTGCAGCCGGCCGGCCTGGCCGCGCAGGGCGGCCTCGGTCTGCCCGGCCAGCGGAACGATCAGCGGGCCGGCGGCGTGCGGCCGCCCGGTCGGCTGCTCCTCCGCGTCGGCGGCCTGCCGCGGGGCCTCGGCGACCACGACGTGGCAGTTGGTGCCGCCCATGCCGAAGGAGCTGACGCCGGCGACCAGCGGGGCGTCGGTCTGCGGCCACGGGCCCAGCTCGGTGGCGACCCGCAAGTTCAGCTCGTCGAAGGGGATCTGCGGGTTGGGGTTCTCGAAGTTGAGCGAGGCGGGCAGCTGCCGGTGGCTGATCGCCAGCACGGTCTTCAGCAGGCCGACGATGCCAGACGCGCCCTCCAGGTGGCCGACGTTGGTCTTGGCGGAGCCGACCAGCAGCGGCGCGCCGGGCTCCTTGGCGGTGCCGATCGCGCTGCCGAGCGCGCGAGCCTCGATCGGGTCGCCGACCTTGGTGCCGGTACCGTGCAGTTCGACGAACTGGACGTCCGCCGGGTCGACGCCGGCCCGCCGGTGGGCCAGCCGTACGACCTCCTCCTGGGCGTGCTGGTCGGGGACGGTGAGGCCCTCGGCCGCGCCGTCGCTGTTGACCGCGCTACCGACGATGACCGCGTGGATCCGGTCGCCGTCCGCCATCGCCCGGTCGAGCGGCTTGAGGACGACCATGCCACCGCCCTCTCCGCGGACATAGCCGTTGGCGCGGGCGTCGAAAGTGAAGCACCGTCCGTCGGGCGACAGGGCGCCGAACCGGGCGGCGGCGATCGTGCTCTCCGGCGTCAGGTTGAGGTTGACGCCGCCGACCAGGGCGAGGTCGGACTCGCCGCGGCGCAGGCTCTCACAGGCCAGGTGGACGGCAGTGAGCGAGGCGGACTGCGCCGAGTCGACGGTCAGACTGGGGCCGTGCAGGCCCAGTGCGTACGAGACCCGGTTGGCGAGCAGGGCGCGGCTGACCCCGGCGAGGCTGTGCCGGGTCAGGGCGGCGCCGCCGCCGCCCTGGAGCAGGGCCGCGTAGTCGCAGGCCATGGCGCCGATGAAGACGCCGGCGCCGCTGCCCCGCAGGTCGGCGGGGAGGGTTCCGGCGTGCTCCAGCGCCTCCCAGGCGAGCTCCAGGACGAGCCGCTGCTGCGGATCGGTCATCGCGGCCTCGTTCGGCGCGATGCCAAAGAAGCCCGCGTCGAACTCGGCGATGGAGTCCAGGAAGCCACCGCGCAGTTCACGGGTCTCGGGGGCGTCCCACCGGCCCTCCGGGACGGACGTGACGGCGTCCCGGCCCTCGCTCAGGAGGCGCCAGAAGGACTGCGGGTCGGGCGCCTGCGGCAGTCGGCAGGACATGCCGACGACCGCTACCGCGTCGCCGGAAGAATCGCGAGAAGTGAGTTCGAAGGACATGGAGCCAATCCAGATTCCGACAGGCCGGGCAGCGGCAGGGTGAATTTCGGGAATTGCGCGCAGCCGCGCCGGCCGCTCGGGGTGGGCCGAATGCGCGGAAATCGCGGTCCCTGCGGCACCGGAGGAATCACCGAAGAGCGTCCGGAAATCGAGGGGCTGCGGGGGCTACGGGAGGTCGTGGACGACCGTGTTCAGCTGATGACGTCGTACGCGTCGAATCCGGTGGCGACGACGACCGGCTCGCGGAAGAGGTCCAGTGGGGAGGCCGGGTCGAAGGCACCGGAGTGCTGGAAGGCGGCGAGCGTGCCGTCGGGGCGCAGCGCGAGCAGGTCGGGCCGGCCGTCCAGGTCGATGTCGGTGAGCGTCATCAGCACCATCTGCTGCCAGCCGTGGGCGACGGTGTACCAGGTGCCGGGGAGAGCGGCAGCCTCCGGTGTGCCGAGGCGGGCGGCGAACTCGTAGAGGTCGAGGTCGCCGTTGGCCCGGCGTACGAGCAGGTCGAGACGGCCGTTGCCGGTGAAGTCGGCCATCGCGACGGGGAAGTCATCGACGCCGATCTCGGTGAGCCGCACCGGGTCCTTGTCGTAGGTGTCGTCCTTGACCGCGCCGAGGCCGCGATTGGGGAAGACATCGACGTTGCCGGCGTTCTCCCCCTTGCTGATGGTGTCGTCGGTGCCGGTGCCCAGGACGTCGGCGAAGGCGATGGTCTCCCAGCGCTGGCCGTCGTCGCGCTTGCCGGAGACCCGCAGCGGCTCGGACCAGGGACCGATCTCACCGGGGCCGCCGAGGTTCTGCAGCAGGAAGAAGCCGTGCTCGCCGTTCTCGCCCGGGTTGAGGTCGAACTCCTCGACGCTGAAGGCGCAGATGTCAGCGCGGCCGTTGCCAGTGGCGTCCAGCGCGCGGAGGAAGAAGAAGCGCTTCCAGCCGAAGTCGGTGCCGATGCTGACGGGTTCGTTGAAGGTGTTCTCACCGTCGAACGTGCCGCTATGTGGATAGACCAGCAGCTCACCCGTTTCGACGTTCCGTACCAGGAGGTCGAGTCTTCCGTCCCCGCGGAACGAGCGGCACTGACCGTTGGCGAAACTCGCTGCCATGCTGAATTCTCTCCTCGCGGTGGACCTCCGGAAAGGCTGTCTCAGTATTTGCGAGGCGACCTGACGCCGATACCCCTAAGGCCCCCTAACCAGGACCCCTGAAGCCGTATGCCGGAACCGTGCGCGAGGCCCCGTACGGCCCCTTGCACCCCTCCCGGCCGAGAGGGGTGCAAGGGGCGGCGGAGGATGCCGACGGGGGCTGTCCGGGGTGCGCCCGGGGTGGGGGGGGTCCGGGTCGTGGAAACGGCGGAAGAGGGTGCGCAGGGGGTGGCGCACCCTCTCCCGCTCCACCCGGTGGGCTGGGCGGTCCTGCTGCACGCCCACCGGTGTCAGGGGCCCCGGTCACTGCGAGACCGGGGTGGTCTCCGCCTCCTCCGGCGCGGAGGCGGGGTCGGCGGCCTGCGGCTTGGGCTCGCGGATGAACCAGGCGGCGGCGAAGGTGAGCAGACCCAGCACCACGCCACCGACGGCGATGGCGTGCAGACCGGCCGTCACACCGTCGGCGAAGGCGTCCTGCACCGGCGCGGGCAGCTTGTGGACCAGCTCCGGCGAGAGCTTCGCCCCGTCGCCGGCCTGCATCGACCCGCCGAGCCGGTCGCTGATGGTGTTCTTCATAGCGGTGCCGAAGAGGGAACCGAGCAGCGCCACCACCAGGGAGCCACCGACGATCCGGCCGAGGGTATTGGCCGCCATGCCAGCCCCCAGGTCGCGGGACTCGACGCTGTTCATGGTGATCATGACGGTGTTCTGGGTCAGGCAGCCCACGCCGGCGCCGATCGCGATCGGGACCAGCGATCCGAGGAGGGTGTTGGTGTCGGACTCCAGCACCAGCAGGCAGAGCATGCCGACGGCGATCAGCGGACCGCTGGCGAGGGCCCACGGGCGGTAACGCTGGGTCTTGGCGGTCTTCTTGCCGCTGATCACCATCACGAAGAACATCGCGAGCATCATCGGCAGCAGCAGCAGACCGCCAGCGGTCGGCGAGGCGTCCCGGGCGAACTGGGTGTACTGCGGCAGGAAGCTGGTCCCGGCGAACATGGCGCCACCGGAGGTGAAGGTCAGCGCCAGGGCGAGCGGGAAGTTCCGGTTGCGGAACATCCGCGGCGGCAGGATTGCCTCCTCTACCTTGCCCTCGACCCAGACGAAGGCGGCGAGCGAGAGCACGGCGAGCACGGCCAGGCCGATGATCTGCGGCGAGGACCAGGCGTACTCGGTGCCGGCCCAGCTGGTCACCAGGGTGAGACTGACGAGGGTGACGGTCAGCAGCAGGGTGCCCGGGATGTCGATCTTGCCCTTGATGGGGGGCGCCGAGGTGCGGACGAACAGCGCGATGACGACCAGCGCCGCGACGCCGAGCGGCAGGTTGATGTAGAAGACCCAGTTCCAGCTGACGTGCTCGGTGAGCAGACCGCCGATCAGCGGGCCACCGACGAACGAGGACGGCATCAGGATCGCCATCATGGTCTGGATCCGGCCGGCCTTCTCGAGCGGCACGATCTCGCCGATGATCGCCAGCGCACCGGCGATCAGACCGCCGCCGCCGACGCCCTGCACCGCCCGGTAGATGATCAGCTCGGTGATGTCCCCGGCGGTGCCGCAGAGCGCGGAGCCGATCAGGAAGACCACGATCGACACCATGAAGATCTTCTTGCGGCCGACCAGGTCGCCGAGCTTCCCCCAGATCGGGGTGCCGACGGCGGTAGGCAGCAAGTACGCGGTGATCACCCAGGAGAGCTCGTCCAGCCCGCCCAGGTCACCGGCGATGGTCGGCAGCGCGGTCGCCACGATCAGGCTGTCCAGCATTGCCAGGAACATACCCATGCCCAGACCGGCGACGCCGAGCCAGAAGAACCGAGGGAGTCCGACCTCCTCCTGTGCGGGCGCGGTCGACTGCGCCGCGGCCACCTCCGCCCCTGACTCCGAACCCGGCTCGGGCTTTGATTCGGACATCCCGCGCTCCTCTCCCTGCTGTGTGCCTGCCCCAATGTCCCGTTCAGCGTGCCCGCCGCACACTCGCGGTGCCCACGACGTTTGTCACGAGTGGGCCGACGACATCTGTCAGGTCCCGGCACCCATCGGGCTTTCACATGCCGGGCGGAGGCTACGGGTAGCGGTCGGGCAGGTAGGGGATCGGGTAGGGGCGGCGCCGACCGGCATTCAGGGGGCGATCCCGCTGGCTAACGCGCGCCCCATGGACTGGAATGTGGAAGGAACGGGTCGATTTTCGCCGCCGAGGCCCGCAATCGGCACCCGGCAGAAGGGGCGGCGGCCCCGGATGCAGCGCCCGGCATCCTTCCGGCTTCCTCCTGGTTCCGTCGGCGCGAAGTCACAGAAGGTCCGTCGGCCGGTCCGTTCGATCCTCTTTTGACGTCACCAAGTGAGAGCACGAGGCGAGAATGTCTGCGCACGATCCGAAGCTCATCGAGGCTCTGCGGTCCTCGTTGAAGGAGACGGAGCGGTTGCGGGAACAGAACCGTTCGCTCCTGGAGGCGGTCCGCGAGCC
>NZ_JBNCLI010000025.1:0-9506 GCF_049844595.1 Streptomyces sp. DT224 | reverse complement strand
GGGGCGACGGTGTTCCTGGAGGTCGGCCCGGACGGAACCCTCACCGGCATGGCCCAGCAGACCCTCGACAGCGGCGACGAGGCCTTCGTGCCCACCGCCCGCAAGGACCGCGAGGAGGCCCGCACCGTCCTCGAAGCCCTGGGCCGCCTCCACACCACCGGTGTGTCCGTCGACTGGACGGCCTACTTCGGCACGGCTGCGGCGACGGCCCGGCATGTCGATCTGCCGACCTACGCCTTCCAGCGTCAGCGGTACTGGCTCCAGGCCTCGGCCGGAATCGGTGACCTCACCGCCGCCGGCCTCAGCACGGTCGACCACCCGCTGCTGAGCGCGCTCGTTCCCGCGCCGGAGTCCGGCGGCCTCACGCTGAGCGGCCGGCTCTCGCCCGCCGCCCAGCCCTGGCTGGCCGACCACGACGTCAACGGCACGATCATCCTCCCGGGCACCGCGTTCCTCGAACTCGCCCTCCACGCCGGCGGGGAGGCAGGCACGCCGGTCGTCGAGGAGCTCACCCTGCGGGCCCCGCTGGTCCTCGCGGCCGACGGCAGCCGCCAGGTCCAGGTCCTGGTCGGTGGGGCCGACGACAACGGTGTTCGGGCGGTCGCCGTCCACTCCCGGGCCGAGGACGACCCCACCTCGGGGTGGACGCTGCACGCCGAGGGCGCGCTGTGCACCGCCACCGCTTCCGCCCCCGAGACGGGCCCGGCCGTCTGGCCGCCGGCGGACGCCACCGCCATCGACGTCACCGACGCCTATGACCTGCTGCTCGCCCGCGGCTACGCCTACGGTCCGACGTTCCAGGGCCTCCGCGCCGCCTGGCGGCACGGCGAGGACGTGTACGCCGAGGTCGTGCTGCCCGAGCAGGCGCACGCCGACGCCCAGCGCTTCGGCCTGCACCCGGCCCTGCTGGACGCGGCGATGCACGCCCAACTGGTCGACGGCAGCAAGGGCGGGGAGGACAGCACCGTCCTGCCGTTCTCCTGGGCCGGGGCCCGTCTGTACGCGACCGGAGCCACCGCGGTCCGGGTCCGGATCTCGGCGGTGCACGGCGGTGCCATCGCTCTGGCGATCTCCGACGTCACCGGCGCGCCGGTGCTCGCCGTCGACTCCCTCGCCGTCCGCCCGGTCACCGCAGACCAGCTCGCCGGGGCCCGAGCCGACCGGCCGGAGTCGCTGTTCCGGATCACCTGGACTCCGCTCACCGGGATCACCGCCGTTGAGGGCGTATTGCCGACCCTCGCCGAGACCCGCGCCGCTGTCGACGCGGGCGCCGACGCGCCGGCAACCGTGGTGTTCGCCCCGGCCTCGCCGGAGGCCTCGCACGACGACCTCCTGCACACCGTGCGCGGCACTGCCGTCGACGCCCTGGACGAACTTCGGGCCTGGTTGCAGGACAAGCGGTTCAGCGCCTCGCGCCTGCTCGTGGTCACCCACGGCGCGGTGCAGACCGGGGCCGACCAGGGCGCGGATCTCGGGCAGGCCCCGGTCTGGGGCCTGGTCCGTGCGGCCCAGGCGGAGAACCCGGGCCGGTTCGTCCTGGTCGACGTGGACGGAACCGAGGAGTCCCGGCGCGCCCTCGCCACCGCGGCCGCTGCCGACGAGCCGGAGCTGGCCGTGCGGGCCGGTGAGTTGTGCGTCCCGCGTCTGACCCGGGCCACCCCGGACACCGACGGCCCCGCCTGGGACCCGCGCGGTACCGTCCTGATCACCGGCGGCACCGGCGGCCTGGGCGCGCTCACCGCCCGCCACCTGGTCGCCGAGCACGGCGTCCGGCACCTGCTGCTGGTCGGCCGACGGGGCGTCGCCGAGCCGACCCTGCTCGCCGAGCTGGCCGAACTGGGCGCCGAGATCCGGGTCGAAGCCTGCGACGTGGCCGACCGCGGCGCTCTGGCCGCCCTGATCGCCTCGGTGCCGGTCGAGCACCCGCTGACCGGCGTCATCCACGCGGCCGGCGTCGCCGACAACGGTCTGATCGGCTCGCTCACCCCCGAGCGCCTCGATGGCGTCTTCGGCCCGAAGGCCGACGCCGCCTGGCATCTGCACGAGCTCACCCGTGACCTCCACCTGACCGCGTTCGTGCTCTTCTCCTCGGCCGGCGGCCTCATGCTGGCCGCGGGACAGGGCACCTACGCGGCGGCCAACGTCTTCCTCGACGCCCTGGCCGAGCACCGGCGCGGCCTCGGTTTGCCGGCGACCTCGCTCGCGTACGGGCTCTGGGACACGGACACCGGCATGGGCCGCTGGCTGAGCCGGGTGGACCTGCAACGGATCCGCCGCCAGGGCCTGCCCCCGCTGACCACCGACGAGGGCCTCGCGTTGTTCGACGCCGGTCTGCGGGTGGACACCGCCGTGCTGGTCCCCGCACGGGTCGACGTCTCCAGGTTGCGCTCGCGCGACGCCGCCCTGCCCGCGTTGCTGCGCGGCCTGGTGCGCCCCCCCGCCCGGCCGACGGCCCGGCGCGCCGGCTCCCCGGCCCTGGCCGAGCGGCTGGCCGGTCTCAGTGAGGCACAGCGGGCGGCCGCCCTGCTGGACCTGGTCCGGGAGCGCGCCGCCGCCGTCCTCGGCCACAGTTCGACCGGAGCCGTGCCGGGGGACCAGGCCTTCAAGGACCTCGGCTTCGATTCGCTGCTCGCCGTCGAACTGCGCAACCAACTGAGCGAGGCCTGCGGCCTGCGCCTGCCGGCCACCCTCGTCTTCGACTATCCGTCCGCTGCCGCCGTCGCCGAGTACCTTGAGGGCGAGCTGCCGGGCGGCCGGGCGGCCGGGACGACGGCCGTCGCTGCCGTCCGCACCGGGGACGAGCAGATCGCGATCGTCGGCATGGGCTGCCGCTTCCCCGGCGGGGTCGCCTCGCCGGAGGACCTCTGGGACCTGGTGACGCAGGGGCGGGACGCCGTCGCCGACTTCCCGGCCGACCGCGGGTGGGACATCGGCGGGATCTACGACCCGGTGCCCGGAACCCCTGGCAAGACCTACGCCCGCCAGGGCGGATTCCTCTACGAAGCCGCCGAGTTCGACCCGGCGTTCTTCGGGATCTCGCCGCGCGAGGCGCTCGGCATGGACCCGCAACAGCGCCTGCTGCTGGAGACGTCGTGGGAGGCGCTGGAGCGGGCCGGCCTGGACCCGACCGGCCTGCGCGGCAGCCGGACGGGCGTCTTCGCCGGCCTGATGTACCACGACTACGGGCTCGGCTCCGCCGCCTCCACCAGCGGCGGCAGCCTGGTCTCCGGCCGGGTGTCGTACACCTTCGGTTTCGAGGGCCCCGCGGTGACCGTCGACACGGCGTGTTCGTCCTCGCTGGTGGCCCTGCACCTGGCGGCGCAGGCGCTGCGCAACGGCGAGTGCGACCTCGCCCTCGCCGGCGGTGTCACCGTCATGGCGACGCCGGGCATGTTCGTGGAGTTCTCCCGCCAGCGCGGCCTGGCCGCCGACGGCCGCTGCAAGGCGTTCTCCGCGGACGCCGACGGCGCCGGCTGGGCCGAGGGAGCGGGCATGCTGCTCGTCGAGCGGCTCTCCGACGCGCGGCGCAACGGGCACCAGGTGCTCGCGGTGCTCAAGGGGTCCGCGATCAACCAGGACGGTGCGTCCAACGGCATGACCGCGCCGAACGGCCCCTCGCAGCAGCGGGTGATCCGGCAAGCGCTCGCCAATGCTGGCCTCACCACGGCGGACGTGGACGTGGTCGAGGCGCACGGCACCGGTACGACGCTCGGTGACCCGATCGAGGCCCAGGCCGTCCTCGCCACCTACGGGCAGGACCGTCCCGCGGACCGGCCGCTGTGGCTGGGATCGCTCAAGTCCAACATCGGTCACGCGCAGGCGGCGGCCGGTGTCGGCGGCATCATCAAGATGGTCATGGCGATGCGCAACAGCGTTCTGCCGCGCACCCTGCACGCCGAGCAGCCGTCCCCGCACGTCGACTGGACGGCGGGCGCTGTCGAACTGCTCACCGAGGCCCGGGACTGGACGACCGAGGGCGCACCGCGCCGGGCCGCCGTCTCCTCCTTCGGCATCAGCGGCACCAACGCCCACGTGATCCTGGAGCAGGGCGACGAGAAGGCGGAGTCCGCGGCCGGCGGGACCGAACTTCCTCTGGTGCCTTGGGTGGTGTCGGCGAAGAGCGCCGAGGCGCTGCGGGCGCAGGCCGAGCGGCTCGCGGACTGGGTGTCGCCGGAGGTGTCGGCCACGGCGGTTGGTGCCGCACTGGCCGGTGGCCGTGCGGATCTCGGGCAGCGTGCGGTGGTGGTGGGTGCGGACCGCGAGGAACTCGTGTCCGGGCTACGGGCGTTGGTCACCGACCGCACCGAGACCGGCTCGGGAACCGGTGGCCGGCTGGCGGTGTTGTTCACTGGTCAGGGCAGCCAGCGGGTCGGCATGGGCGCCGACCTGGCGGCCGCGTTCCCCGTGTTCGCCGAGGCTCTGGACGAGATCTGCGCGGTGCTGGACCCGCTGCTGGGTTGTTCGCTGCGCGAGGTGATGTTCAGCGACCCCGACGGCGTACTGAACGAGACCGGGCTCACGCAGCCGGCGCTGTTCGCGTTCGAAGTCGCCCTCTACCGGCTCCTCGCCTCGCTGGGCCTGCAGCCGGACGTACTGGCCGGTCACTCGGTCGGTGAGATCGCCGCCGCGCATGTCGCCGGGGTCTTCGATCTGGCCGACGCCTGCACCCTCGTCGCCGCCCGGGCACGGCTGATGCAGGCCCTGCCCCCGGGTGGGGCGATGCTCGCGATCGCCGCATCCGAGGACGAGGTGCTGGCGCTGCTCGCCGGTCATGAGGCCGAGGCCGGTATTGCCGCCGTCAACGGCCCCGCCTCCGTGGTCATTTCGGGCACCGAGACCGCGATCGCGGAGATCGAGAAGCGGACGTCTGCGCGGACGAAGCGCCTGCGGGTTTCCCACGCCTTCCATTCTCCGCTGATGGACCCGATGCTGGAGGGCTTCCGTACGGCCCTGAGCGGCATTGAGTTCCATGAGCCGGCCCTGCCGGTGGTCTCGAACGTCACGGGCCGTCTGGCCGAGGCGGGTCTGCTGACCACCGCCGAGTACTGGGTCGATCACGTCCGCCGCCCCGTGCGCTTCGCCGACGGAGTCCGTGCCACTGAAGCCAGTGTCTTCCTGGAGGTCGGCCCGGACGGCACCCTCACCGGCATGGCCCAGCAGACCCTCGACAGCGGCGACGAGACCTTCGTGCCCACCGCCCGCAAGGACCGCGACGAGCCCCGCACCGTCCTCGAAGCCCTGGCGACGCTCCACACCACCGGTCTGCCCATCGACTGGACGCGGCTCCTCACCCCGGCACGCCCGCTCGACCTGCCCCCCTACGCCTTCCAGCACCAGCGCTACTGGCTGGACTCGGTCGGTCGCAACGGCAGTGACGTGACCTCCGCCGGCCTGGGAGCCGTCAACCACCCGCTGCTCAGCGCGCTGGTCCCTGCCCCGGACTCCGACGGCCTCACCCTCACCGGCCGTCTCTCGATCACCGCTCAGCCCTGGCTGGCCGATCACGTCGTCAACGGCGCGGCCATCCTGCCGGGCACGGCGTTCCTCGAACTCGCCCTCCGGGCCGCCGCCGAGACCGCGGACTGCGTGGCTGTTACCGAGCTGACCCTGGAGGCGCCACTCGTCGTTACGCCGGACCAGGCGGTCCAGGTACAGGTGGTCGTCGGCGAGCCGGACCCGGCCGGGCGGCGGACCGTTGCCGTCCACTCCCGTTCGCAGGACGCGGACACCTGGCAGCGGCACGCACAGGGCGTCCTCGCCCCGACCGCCGACACCCCGGTCGCGGAGCTGGCGGCCTGGCCGCCGGCCGACGCGCTCCCGATCGACGTGGCGCGGCTCTACGAAGACCTGGCCGCCACCGGCCTGGACTACGGCCCCGTCTTCCAGGGCCTGACCGCCGCCTGGCAGCTCGACGGCGCCGTCTACGCCGAGGTCTCCCTCCCCGAGGAGGCGCACGCCGATGCGGCCCGGTTCGGCCTGCACCCCGCACTGCTGGACGCCGCCCTGCACGCGATCACCCTCGGCGGCCTACTCCCCGAGCCCGCCCCCGGCCGCCCGTACCTGCCGTTCGCCTGGTCCGGTGTCGTGCTGCACGCCACCGGCGCGACCTCGCTGCGGATCCGCACGGTGGCGACCGGCGCCGACGAGCTGGCGCTGAGCATCGCCGACCCGTCCGGCGCACCGGTGCTGGCCGTGGAGTCGCTGGCCGTCCGCCCGGCTTCCGCTGCCCGCCCCACGGGCGTCACCCCGTACCTGGTGGCATGGCCGGCCCTGCCGGCCGCCGCGGCCACGACCGACGGCATCGCCGCCGTGGTCCTGGACGATTCGGAATCGCTGGGCGAGGCGATCGGCGACGCGGCGCCCGAGTTGATCGTCGTCCGCATCGCCGTCGGCGAGGCCCGCGACCCGTCCTACCGCGCCCTGGAACTGCTCCAGGAGTCACTGGCGGACGACCGGCTCGCCCACGCCCGGCTGGCGCTCGTGACGGTCGGCGCGGTCGCCGCCGCCGGCGGCGAGGTGCCGGACCTCTCCGTCGCCCCGGTCTGGGGCCTGGTCCGCTCCGCGCAGGCCGAGAACCCGGGCCGGTTCATCCTGATCGACAGCGACGGCCACCCCGACTCTGAGGCCGCCCTGCTCCGGGCCTGCGCCTCAGGGGAGTCCCAGCTCGCGCTCCGGGCCGGCACGGTGCATGTGCCGCGCCTCGTCCCCGCCGCCGCACCCGTCGACGGCCCGACCGAGGCCGCGTTCGGTGACCCCGCCGGTACCGTCCTGGTCACCGGCGGCACCGGCGAGCTGGGCGCGCTGTTCGCCCGCCGCCTCGTCGCCGAGCACGGCGTCCGCCATCTGCTGCTGGCCAGCCGCCGCGGTCCCGAGGCCCCGGGAGCCGGCACCCTGGCGGCCGAACTCGCCGACCTCGGCGCCGAGGTGACGATCGCTGCCTGCGATGTCGCCGACCGCACCGCCCTCGCCGAACTGATCGCCGGCATCCCCGCCGAGCGACCGCTGACGGCCGTCGTCCACCTCGCCGGGATCGTCGCCGACGGCGCCGTCACCTCGCTCGACCGTGAGCGGGTCGACCGCGTCTTCGGCCCCAAGGCCGACGCCGCACTGCACCTGCACGAGCTCACCCGCGACCTCGACCTGGCCGCCTTCGTGCTGCACTCGTCCGTCGCCGGGACCATCGGCAGCGCCGGCCAGGCCAACTACGCCGCCGCCAACGCCTACCTGGACGCCCTCGCCCTGCGCCGCCGGGCAGAAGGCCTCCCCGCCCAGTCCCTCGCCTGGGGCCTGTGGGAGCTTGAGGCCGGCATGGCCGGCGTCCTCGGCGACACCGACCGGGCCCGGCTCGGTCGTTCCGGCATAGCCCCGATGCCCGTCGACGAGGGCCTTGCCCTCTTCGAGGCGGCGCTCGGACTCAACGTCGGCGTTCCCGTCCTCGCCAGGCTGGACACCGCCGCGCTGCGCGGCCGGGACGACATCCCGGCCGTCTTCCGCGGCATGGTCCGCATCCCGGTCCGGCGTGCCGCCGCCGCGGACGCCGCCCGCACGGCCGGCACCGCCGTGGCCGACCGCGGAGGGCTGCTCGCCCTGATCCGCACCAACGTGGCACTCGTCCTGGGACACCAGGACGCGGCCGGCGTGGACACCGGGGCAGCGTTCAAGGAGATGGGCTTCGACTCGCTGAGCGCCGTCGAGCTGCGCAACCGCCTCAACACCGCCACCGGCCTGCGTCTGCCGGCCACCCTGCTGTTCAACTTCCCCACCGTCGAGGCTCTTGCCGACCACCTCTACGGCCGGCTCACCGGAACCAACCAGGCCCGTGCCGAGGTCACCGCCCGCACGACGCCGAACGACGAGCCGATCGCGATCGTCGGCATGGCCTGCCGCTACCCCGGCGACATCGCCTCCCCGGAGGACCTGTGGAGTCTGCTCACCCGCGGCGGTGAAGCGATCACCACCTTCCCGGTCAACCGAGGCTGGGACCTCGACAACCTCTACCACCCCGACCCCGACCACCCCGGCACCAGCTACACCCGCGAGGGCGGCTTCCTGCACGACGCGGACCGCTTCGACCCCGAGTTCTTCGGGATCTCCCCGCGAGAGGCGACCGCGATGGACCCGCAGCAGCGCCTGCTGCTGGAGATCTCCTGGGAGGCCATGGAGCGCGCCGGTCTGGACCCGTTCGGCCTGCGCGGCAGCCGGACCGGTGTGTTCGCCGGTGTGATGTACCACGACTACGGCGGCCGACTCCCGCAGGCGCCGGAGGGCTTCGAGGGCTTCGTCATTAACGGCAGCGCCGGCAGCATCGCCTCCGGCCGCGTCTCGTACACCTTCGGTTTCGAGGGCCCGGCCGTCACCGTCGACACCGCTTGCTCGTCGTCGTTGGTGGCCCTGCACCTGGCGGCGCAGGCGCTGCGCAACGGCGAGTGCGACCTCGCCCTCGCCGGCGGTGTCACCGTCATGGCCACGCCCGGTGTGTTCGTGGAGTTCTCCCGCCAGCGCGGCCTCGCCGCCGACGGCCGGTGCAAGGCGTTCTCCGCGGACGCGGACGGCACCGGCTGGGCCGAGGGAGCGGGCATGCTGCTGGTGGAGCGGCTGTCGGATGCCCGGCGCAACGGGCATCGTGTGCTGGCGGTGGTCAAGGGGTCCGCGATCAACCAGGACGGTGCGTCCAACGGCCTGACGGCCCCGAACGGCCCCTCGCAGGAGCGGGTGATCCGACAGGCGCTCGCCAACGCGGGTCTGACGGGCGCCGACGTGGACGCCGTCGAAGCGCACGGCACCGGCACGACCCTGGGTGACCCGATCGAGGCCCAGGCCGTCCTCGCCACCTACGGCCAGGACCACAGCGAGGAGCAGCCGCTCTGGCTGGGATCGCTCAAGTCCAACATCGGTCACGCGCAGGCGGCGGCCGGTGTCGGCGGCATCATCAAGATGGTCATGGCGATGCGCCACGGCGTCCTGCCCCAGACCCTTCATGTCCACGAGCCGTCCCGGCACGTGGAATGGGAGGCCGGCGCCGTCGAGCTGCTGCGCGAGGTGCGGCGGTGGCCCGCGGCTGGCCACCCGCGTCGGGCGGGAATCTCCTCCTTCGGGGTCAGTGGCACCAATGCGCATGTGATTCTGGAGCAGGGCGAGTCGGAGAGCCCGTCTGCGGACTTTGTGGAACTTCCGCTGGTGCCGTGGGCGGTGTCTGCCAAGGATGCCGTCGCGCTGCGGGCGCAGGCCGAGCGGTTGGCGGAGTGGGCGGAGGGGGACGCGACGCCGGACGCCGTGGTTGGTGCTGCGCTGGCGAGTGGCCGGAGCGTGTTGGAGCATCGTGCGGTGGTCGTGGGTGCCGGCCGTGCGGAGCTCGTGGCCGGGCTGCGGGCGGTGGCTGCTGACGGTGCGGGTGTCGGGGCTGGTCATGGTGGCCGGCTGGCGGTGTTGTTCACTGGTCAGGGCAGCCAGCGGGTCGGCATGGGCGCCGACCTGGCGGCCGTGTTCCCGGTGTTCGCCGAGGCTCT
>NZ_JBNCLI010000024.1:0-10084 GCF_049844595.1 Streptomyces sp. DT224 | reverse complement strand
GAAGGCTCACAGAGCTCCAAGAGGCTCGACCCGCCGAGGTGCTGTGCAACGGCGGCTACACCCTCACCCCGCTCGGCTACGACGCCCGCGAGGCCCTGCGTTCTGTCACCGAGTGGTCGCAGCGGTGGGCTGCCGAGCTTGCCGACGCCCCGCCCGCTGCCGCCGAGGGTGCCGGCGCAACCGGTTCTGACAGCGGTCCGCGCGCGGGACACCTCAGATTTTCGGCCCGTAACCACAGGACTGGAGACCACGGACCATGACAGAGTTCCCCTCACAGGCGGCGCGAAGCGCCATCGCCGCTGCCCTGGCCGAGGATCAGTCGGGCCAGGACATCACCACCGCGTGGAGCGTTCCCGAAGGCATGGCGGCCGTGGCCGAGATCCGCGCCCGGCAATGCGGCATCGCCGGCGGTCTTCCCGCGGTCGCCGAGGTCTTCGCCCAGGTCGACCCCGAGGTCACAGTGGAAGCGCTCGTCCCCGACGGCGCCCGGCTGACCGGCGACGATGTCCTGGTGCGCCTGTCCGGCTCGGCGCGCAGCCTGATCACCGGGGAGCGTACGGCGCTGTACTTCCTGCAGCTCATGTGCGGCATCGCGACGCTCAACGACCGCTACGTCCAGGCCGTGGCCGGGACCGAGGCGCGCATCCTGGACACCCGCAAGACGGCGCCGGGCCTGCGCGCCCTGGACAAGTACGCGGTGACCGTCGGCGGCGGCCGCAATCACCGGCTCAACCTCGCCGCGATGGTGCTGCTCAAGGAGAACCACATCGCCGCGGCAGGTGTCTCAGCCGCCTCGACCACTTCGGCGACGGTCATACCGAACCGGAGCGGTCCCACGCCGACAGCCGGCGCATAGGACCACTCCTCCCGTCCGGCGACTCCGAAATCGGCTTCGGCCTTGACCGCCATAGTCGCCCCTCTAGAGACACCTGAGAACTCACCGGCGCCCATCATGTCGATCACCGACCAGCAGACTGCCGGGTGCGGCCGGGCGCGAAAGGCTGTGAACTCAGCGATCGCCTCCGCCGATCATTGAACACTCCCTGGCCCGACTCCGAGGAGCGGACCCGGGCCGCCGTCGACAAGGCGTACGCGGACCAGTCCGCCGATGCCCAACCCCAGGTCGGCGAAGCGGCGTAGCCGCTACCCCGCGCGCTGACCGAAGTCAGCGCGCTGCGGACTTTGTGCGGACAGCAAAAGGCCGCCCAACCCGCTCCGCCGCAGGTCAGACGGCCTTTCGCCAGACGGTTTAGACGTTGAAGCGGAACTCCACCACGTCCCCGTCCTGCATCACGTAGTCCTTGCCCTCCATGCGGGCCTTGCCCGCTGCGCGGGCTTCTGCCACCGAGCCGGTTTCCACCAGGTCTTCGAAGGAGATGATCTCCGCCTTGATGAAGCCCTTCTGGAAGTCGGTGTGGATGACGCCGGCCGCCTCGGGGGCCGTGGCGCCCTTCTTGATGGTCCAGGCGCGGGTTTCCTTGGGGCCTGCCGTGAGGTACGTCTGGAGGCCCAGGGTGTCGAAGCCGACGCGGCCGAGGGTGGCGAGGCCGGGTTCTTCCTGGCCCATGGACTGGAGGAGTTCCAGGGCCTCGTCGTCGTCCAGCTCGATCAGCTCGGACTCGATCTTGGCGTTCAGGAAGATCGCCTCGGCGGGGGCCACCAGGGCGCGCTGCTCGTTCTTGAAGTCCTCGTCCACCAGCTCGTCCTCGTCCACGTTGAACACGTAGATGAAGGGCTTGGTGGTGAGGAGGTGGAGCTCGTGGAGGAGGCGGCCCTTCTCCGTGGAGGCCGTGATGCCCGCGTGGAAGAGGGTGTCGCCCGCTTCGAGGATCTTCTGCGCCTCCTCGACCGCCGCCAGCACCGCGACCTTCTCCTTCTGGAGGCGGGACTCCTTCTGGAGGCGCGGGACCGCCTTCTCGACCGACTGGAGGTCCGCGAGGATCAGCTCCGTGTTGATCGTCTCGATGTCGTCCTTGGGCGAGACCTTGCCGTCGACGTGGACGACGTTCTCGTCCTTGAACGCGCGGATGACCTGGCAGATCGCGTCCGACTCGCGGATGTTCGCGAGGAACTTGTTGCCCAGGCCCTCGCCCTCGCTCGCGCCGCGCACGATCCCCGCGATGTCCACGAAGTCCACTGTCGCCGGCAGGATCTTCTGCGAGCCGAAGATCTTCGCCAGGGCGTCCAGGCGGTGGTCCGGGACGCCGACCACGCCGACGTTCGGCTCGATCGTGGCGAACGGGTAGTTGGCCGCCAGCACGTCGTTCTTGGTCAGGGCGTTGAACAGGGTCGACTTGCCGACATTCGGCAGTCCGACGATTCCGATACTAGTACTCATGCCACAAACGTCCGCTCAGGATCAAGAAGGGTGGGGTCGGCCGCGACGGCAGCCCAGGCGCGCCATCGTCCACATGCGCGTATCACGGTACAGGGACCGGAGCGAGTAGATCTCCTCGGTCAGAACCAGTGCAGGCAGTGCGGGGCGAGGTCGCTCGCGAACAGCGCGTCCGCGCGGGCGGCGGCGGCCGGGTCGTGGGCCCGGATGTGGCCGGCCCGGACGAGCGTGCTCGGGCGGGTGCCGCCGAGGTAGACCGCACCCAGGTCCCGTACGTCCAGCGACAGGTCGGGCCGCCGGTTTGTGGCCACGCACTCCGCCCTGCCGTCGCGGACGGTCAGCAGGTAGCGGCCGTGCTCGCCCAGGAAGGGATCGTCCACGTCCAGCACGAGCTCCCCGTCAGTGAACCAGCCGCGCGCCGTCAGGGCACGCGGTACGTCCAGGAGGCGCACCCAGAGCCAGTCGGTGACGCCGCCGACCTCGCCGGCCCGGAGGTCCGCGAGCCGCCAGCGCAGCGGGTGCTCGGCCGGTACGTGCCGGAAGACGACCTGGGAGACCAGATCGTGCCCGAGGGCGTACCGGGCCAGGGCGGTGAAGGCCGCGTCGTCGACGGCGATGGTCTCGTCCACCGTCAGGGTGCCGGAGTCCGTCGAGTAGCTCGCGTACCCGTCCGGCGTACCGTCCGCGTCCCGGTGGACGGCCACGTAGCGAGGGGCCCGGGAGACCGGGGGTTGGCCCGCGCCCAGGTCCCACCAGCGGTGCGGCCGGGACAGCGCGCCGGGCTGCGCGCGGCGGTACCGGTCGTAGACCGCTTCCAGGATCTCGCCGCAGTCGGCCCGCCGCAGGACCTCGACCAAACCGGTGCCCCTCTCGTCCGCTTCGCCCCGCGGTTCCGCCCAGTCCGCCCTGTGCCGCGGCACCGTCAGCCGGGCCGTGGACGTCGCGGGGCCGTACCCGAACCGGCCGTAGATCCCCGCCTCCGAGGCCAGCAGCACCGACAGGAACTCGCCCCGCTCCCGCACCTCGGCGAGCTGGTGGCGCATCATCGCGCCGAGCACGCCGCGTCGCCGGTGCGAGGGCAGGACGCCGACGGCGGTCACTCCGGCGGCCGGGACGAGATTCCCGCCGGGCAGGGTGAGCTCGAAGGAGTACGCGGCGGCGGTGCCCACGGGTTTCCCGTCCGGTGCCACGGCGAACAGGCCGCGGTCCATCTCCAGCGCCGACCACCAGCGCCCGCCGTCCGCGACCGGGGTCTCCGGGAACTGCCCGAAGGCCGTGTGGACGGTGGCGACGAAGACCTCGAAGTCCTCGTCGGTCGTGGGGCGGATCTCCATCACTGCCGCTTCTCCTCGGGTTGGGAAAGGCGCCCAGCGTACGGGTGGCCCCGCGCCGGCGCGCACCGGATTACTCGTGGGCGCAGCGCAGGGTCACGGCCCCGCGGAAGTCCCCCGGCGCCATCCTCGACATCGCGTCCAGCGACGCGTCCGGTACCGGCAGCAGATGGGCGTCGACCCAGGTGTCTCCGGTCGCGCCGTTGGCCCAGGGGTCGTCGATCACCACGGCACCGGGCACGGCGCCGTGGCAGAGCACCCAGTGCGGCACCTCGAACCCCTGCATCGCGGCGAGCGAGAGCAGCAGGAGTACGTGCTCCCGCCGGCCGATCGCCTCCCGGACCGCGCCCAGGGAGAGGTGACCCGGGTCGACCGGGACTCCGATGCGCTCGGCCTCCGTACGGGACACCTGCTGGAGCACCGCGCGCCACTCCTGGTCGCCCGGGGCGAGGTGGTCGAGCATGACCGGCCGGTCCGTGTCGAGGTGGACCGTGACCTGGGACGACGGCCGGGACCGGCGCAGGGCGACGCCCAGGCCGACGGGCTCGCAGGCCATGAAGTTGGTCGCGTCGCGCCACAGCGTCAGCTCCGCCCGGCGGTCCAGAGCCTCGCGGGGCAGGACGCCCGCGTGCGCCTGCGCGACGAGGGCGGTGACGGCGCCGCAGGTGAAGTGGGTGGTCTGCCCGTAGTACGGAGGCGCGGTCACCGCGTCGCCGTTCAGCCAGCGGACGTAACCGGTGGCCGGCCCGTTCGCGCCCTCCGAATGCGAGAGCGGCGGGTCCAGGGCGGCGAAGCCCGCTGCGGCGGCTTCCTCCGGCGTGACCGTCCACCCCTCCCACTTCAGCTGGACGAGTCCCCGCTCGCGTGCGTGGGCGGCGACGGCCCCGATGACGGCCGGTACGTCGCCGACGGCGTCCACGATCTTCAGATACGCCGTGCCCGGGCGGGCGGTCACGAGCGCGGCGCCCGTCCACTCCGGGCCGTCACCGGGAACGGCAACGAGGTGCGGGGCGTGGGCGGAGCGGTCGACCGCGTCCCAGCGCTCCGCCACCTCCAGGTGCAGAGCCGGTGCGGTGCCGGGCTCGTACGGCATGAAGACGCTGTTCACGGACGGCATGGACCCTTCTTGCGGGGAGGACGGCATTCGAGTGCTCCGGAAGATCACGCGCGGGACTGCCTCAGCACCCACACGAAGTACGGCGCGCCGACCAGCGCGATCATCAGCCCCGCCGGCACCTGGGACGGGGCCGCGACGGTGCGGCCGAGCGTGTCCGCCACGCAGACCAGCGCTCCGCCGAGCAGCATCGCGACCGGGATCGCCCGGGCCTGCCGGGCGCCCACCAGGGAGCGGGCGAGGTGCGGGGCGACGAGGCCCACGAAGCCGACGACACCGACGGCGAGCACGCTGAGCGCGGCGAGCACCGCGGCGACCGCCAGCGCGGCGAACCGGGTGCGCTCCACCCTGACGCCGACGATGCGCGGGGTGTCCTCGTCGAGGGCGAGCAGGTCGAGCCGCTCCCGCATGGCCAGCAGCACGGGAAGCGCGAGCGCCAGGGCCACGGCGACCGGGACGGTGTCGGAGAACGTACGGCCGTAGGTCGTGCCGGAGAGCCAGGTGAAGATGCGGGGCGTGTTGTACGGGTCGGCGCGCAGCAGGAGGAACGTGGTCACGGCGCTGAGGCCGTACCCGACGCCGATGCCGATCAGGACGAACCGGTCGGGCAGGAAGCCCCCGCGCCAGGCCAGCAGGGCGATCACCGCGAAGGTGGCGAGCCCGGCCGCGACGGCGACCGCGACGAGCACCGCCCGTCCGCCGCCGAGCCCCGAGGTGACGACGCCCGCGGCGCCCAGCCCGGCGCCCGCCGTGATGCCGAGGATCCCCGGCTCGGCGAGCGGGTTGCGTACGGTGCCCTGGACCACGCATCCGGCGAGTCCGAGCGCCATGCCGGCGAGGACGGCGGCGGTGACCCGGGGCACCCGGTCGTCGAGGGCCGCCCCGATGAGGTCCGGGGCGGCGCCCTGGATCCAGAGGGCGAGGTCCCCGGTCTTCAGCCAGAGGCTGCCCGCCAGGGTCCCGACGAGAGCGGCCACGGCCAGCAGGACCGCCGCGCCGGTGACGACGAGGAGGTGGGCGCGCCGGGACCGTGCGGCGACCCGTGCGCGTGGGGGCTGCTGGATGCGGCCCGTGTCGCGCAGCCGGAGCGCGAGGACCACGATCACGACGGAGCCGAGCAGCGCGGTCGGCACCCCGGTGGGGATGGAGGCCGCCTGGTCAGCCCCCTGAACGGCGCGCAGGACCGCGTCCGCGAGCAGGATGAGCAGCGCGCCGAGCAGGCCGGCCGCGGGGATCAGGAGCAGGTGGCGGCGCAGCGCGCGGACGCGCCCGGCGAGCAGGCGGGCCAGGACGGGGGCGCCGAGGCCGACGAACGCCATCGGGCCCGCGAGGGTCACCGAGGTGCTGGTCAGGAGGACCGCGCAGACCACGGCGAACACCCGGGTGCTCCGGATCGGCACGCCGAGGGTGGCGGCGGTGTCGTCCCCCAGGTTCATCACGTCCAGCCGCCGGGAGAGGGCGAGGGCGGCGCAGAGGATCACGGCCACCAGGGGGAGGGCGCGTACCGAGGCGTCGATGTCGAGCTGCGAGAGCGAACCGCTGCCCCAGGCGTAGAGGCCGGTGGTGTTCTGCTTGAACAGGATGAGGAGCATCCCGGTCGCGGAGTCCAGGGCCATCGCCATGGCCGATCCGGCGAGGATGAGGCGGGTGCCCGAGGTGCCCGCCGCCCGGCCCGCGAGGAGCAGTACGAGCGCCGCCGCGGCCAGGCCGCCGGCGAAGGCGACGACGCCCGAGGCCCACAGCGGTACGGAGAGGCCGAAGGCGGCGACGAGCGAGACCGCGAAGTAGGACCCGGCCGAGACCGCGAGGGTGTCGGGCGAGGCCAGCGCGTTGTGCGTGACCGACTGGAGCACCGTGCCGGCGCAGCCGAGGGCGAAGCCCACCGCGACGCCCGCGAAGAGCCGCGGCAGCCGGGAGCCGGTGAGGATCTCGCCGACCGGCGCGCCGTCGGCGCTGTCCTGCTGCCCGGCGAGGTGGCGGACCAGGTCGCCGACGCCGACGCCCGATGTGCCCTGGGTCAGGTGCCACAGGCCGACCAGGACGGTCGCGGCGAGGAGGACCGCCAGGACGGCCGCCCCGGCGGGAGCGCCGCCGCGGTCCTTGAGTGGACGCGTGGACGCTCCCTCCGCGTGTACGGCGCTCACTTGTTGTCGAGTACGTCGACGTAGGCGTCGATCGCCTGCTCGTTGGAGCGGGGGCCGCCGGCGCCCCAGACCCGCGCCGGGAACGCGTGGGCACGGCCTTCCTTCACCGCCGGGAGCTTCTTCCAGAGCGGGTTCTTCTGGAGCGCGGCGACATAGCCGCCGGCGCCCTCGTCGTTGGCGTAGAAGAGGTTGGCGTCGCCCACCGCGACGAGTCCCTCGACGTCCGTCTGCGCGAGGCCGTAGGCGGGGTCGACTCCACCGTCGCCGTGCTCCTTGTTGACGCTGCTGGTCCACGCGGGCTTCAGGCCGAGTTCCTTGCCCAGCTCGGTGAAGAGGGCGCCGTCGCTGTAGGGGCGGACGGTGAGGTTGTTGCCCTCCAGCCAGCCGTCGAAGAAGACGAAGTCCTTGGTCGGCAGGTCGGCGTCGGTGACCTGCTGCTTCGCCTTCGCGAGGTGGGCGTCGAACTCCTTGAGCACCTGGCCGGCGCGCTCGGTGCGTCCCGTGGCCTCGCCGATCATGCTGAACACTTGGCGCATGTTCCCGATGGGGTCCTTCGGGTTCGCGCCGCGTGTGGCCAGCACGGGGACGCCCCGCTTCTCCAGCTTCTTGATCATCTCGTCCTCGGCGTCGAACGCCTCCACGACGATGAGGTCGGGCTCGGCCGCGTACAGGGTGTCGAGGTCGGGCTCCTCGCGGGTGCCGATGTCGGTCACCCCGCCGGGCAGCTTCTCCGCGCTGACCCAGGTGCTGTAGCCCTTGGCGTCGGAGACGGCGGCGGGGGTGACGCACAGGGTCAGCGCGTCCTCGACCTGCTGCCACTCCAGGACCGCGATGCGCTCGGCGGGCTTGTCGAGCTTCACCTGCCGGCCGACGCCGTCCGTGAGGGAGACCGGGCCGGTCGACGTGGTCGTGGTGTCGTCGGCACAGCTCTTGGACGCGGGGGCGGCACTGGCGCTGCTCTTGGCCGTGACCTCGTCGGCGTCGGTCGTACCGCAGGACGTGAGGGCGAAAAGGGCGAGCCCGGTCGAGGCTGCGGCCGTCAGTCGGCTGGCGCGGTTCATGGAGGGTCCTCTTTCAATTTTCGAAACGTTGCGCCGGAGCGCCGCACGGCCGCTCCGGAGGGGGTGGCGTCCTCGTCAGGAGAGGTGGCGCCCGAGGGGGTCGATGCGCAGCCGGCCCGTACGCGGGTCGAGGGCGACGTCGACGCGGATGTCGTAGACCAGGCCGATGTTCTCGGCGGTGAGCACGTCGGCCGGGGCGCCCGCCGCGTGGATACGGCCGGCGTGCATGAGGACCAGCGTGTCCGCGACGCGGGCGGCCTGGTCGAGGTCGTGGAGCACGATCCCGACGGCGAGCCCGTGCTGCTCGACGAGGTCCCGCACGAGGTCGAGCGTCTCGAACTGGTAGCGCAGGTCCAGGTGGTTGGTCGGTTCGTCCAGCAGCACGACGCCGGTGTCCTGGGCCAGGCAGGCCGCGAGCCAGACGCGCTGCATCTCCCCGCCGGACAGCTCCCCGACCTGCCGGTCCGCCATGTCCCGTACGCCGGTGACGCCCATGGCGCGGTCGACGGCGGCTCCGTCCTCGGGGGCCGGTCCGGCGAAGCCGCGCCGGTGGGGGTGGCGCCCGAACGCCACGACCTCCGCGACCGTCAGCCCCTGGGGTGCCGGCCGCGACTGGGCGAACAGGGTGACCTCGCGGGCGAACCCGCGGGGGCTGAGCAGGGCCGCGTCGCGCTCGGCCGCTCCGTCGGGGGCGCCGAGGGTGACCCGGCCGCCGTCCACCCGGTGCAGCCGGGAGAGCGCGCGCAGCAGCGTGGACTTCCCGCTGCCGTTCGGCCCCACGAGGGCGGTCGCGCGGCCGGGGTCCAGGGTGACCGAGACGCCGTGGACGACCGGTTCGCCGCCGTGGCGCAGGACCAGGTCGCGCCCGTGGAGCGCGGCCGCCGGTCCGGCGGGGCCGTCGGAGAGTCTTCCGGCACGGCGGAAGGGGCTGGTGAACATGAGGAGTCCGGGTGATCGGAGGGGCGCGGAGTGGGGCACCCCCCGCCCGGCCTTCACGGGCCGGGCCGCACGCTCTCCCGTACGCGGGCAGCACCGCATACGGGCGTACGCGGGCAGCCCCGGGCACGGCGAGCAACAACTAAGGGTTACCTAACCCGATGAAGACTATATTCCGCTTGTCAGGCAGACAATCCGGCGTTCTCGCCACCCGATACGGAATTCCGGACATCCCCGGGGGCCGCGTCCACCGCGCCGGAGAACGCGCCGGGCGTGGTCCCCATGACGCGCCGGAAGGCGGCGATGAAGGAGCTGGGCTGCGCGTAGCCGAGACGCTCGGAGACGGACATGACATCGAAACCGTCGGACAGGAGCGTCAGCGCCCGGTGCACCCGCAGCATCTGCCGCCACTGCGCGAAGGAGAGCCCGGTCGACCGGCGGAACGCGCGGGTGATCGTGCGCTCGCTGGTGCCCAGCCCCCGCGCCCACTCCTCCAGTGAGCGGCCGTCGGCGGGATCGTCCAGCAGGGCTTCGGCGATCGCGTCGATCCGGCGGTCACCGGGCAGCCGCAGCGCCAGCTGGTGCTCCGAGGGCTCGATCACGTCGAACACGACGGCCTCCGCCCGCAGCCGGGCCGCCTCGGCGAGATCCGTGCGCGACAGGTGGGTCAGCAGCGATACGAGCAGCGGGGTCATCGCGATCGCGTGGGGCTCCCCGAACGCGAACGGCGTGCGGTCGGGGGCGAAGAAGGCGCTGTGGAACCGTGCGCCCCGCGTCGCCCGGCCCGCGTGCACCACTCCGGCGGGCATCCAGAGCCCGTGCCCCTCGAAGACGGTGAAGACCCGGTCGCCCACCCGGGACGTCAGCGTCCCGCCGCGCACCCAGACGAGTTCGTGGAGCCGGTGCGCGTGCCGGGTCCACTCCGTGGGGGCGGGGACGATCCGGAACTCGGCGACGACGGCGCCGGCGTCCGGCACCCGCTCGGGAAGCGCCCCGGCCCGGCGCACGACCGTGCCCGCCTCGCGCCGCCACAGCCCCGGGCTCACCTCACCACGGGACGACGACCGGACCATACGGGCGAGTCTAAGAACTCGTAACAAGATCTTGTCGATTGGCCCTGGTCGGGGGTGACCGATGTAATGATCCGGCCGGTGGCGTCGTGT
>NZ_JBNCLI010000023.1:0-25524 GCF_049844595.1 Streptomyces sp. DT224 | reverse complement strand
GCCTCGCCCTCCTCGACGCAGCACTGACGACCACCGAACCAACCCTCGTCACAGCCAAGTTCGCCAAAACCCGCACCCAGCGGACCGGACGCACTGCCGTGGCGCCGGCGTCGCCGGCCAGGCTGGCGGAGCGGCTCGGTGCACTGGGCCCGGCCCGGCGGCGGCCGGCGCTGGCGGACTTCGTCCGGGAGCAGGTCGCGGCCGTGCTCGGCTTCGCCGACGCCAGCGCGATCGACCCGAGCCGCCAGCTCCAGGACCTCGGGTTCGACTCGCTCACCGCGGTCGAGTTCCGCAACCGGCTGAACGGGGCCGCCGACATGCGCCTGCCCGTCACGCTGATCTTCGACTACCCGACGCCCGACGCCCTGACCGACCACCTCATGGAGCGGCTCTTCCCGGAGGCCGCCGCCGGTTCCCCGGCGGGTGCCCACGGTGCTCCGGCGCAGAGCGACGCCGAGGTGCGGGCGCTCCTCACCTCCCTGCCGATCGCCCGTCTCCGCGATGCGGGCCTGGTCGAAGCGCTGTTCAAGCTGGCGTCCGATCCGAACGGCGAGCCGGCGGCGGAGGCCAAGGAGAAGGCCGAGGCCATCGACGCCATGGACTTCGACGACCTGATCCAGCTGGCTATGGAGGGCGGAGACTCCTGACCCTCCTCAGCCCCCACGCAGTCACCGCCTGCCCCGACCAACCCAAGGAAAGCAATCATGAATCTCGCTGCGACCTGGCAGACACTGCCGAAGATTGATGCGAAGACCGGTACGACCACCGTCGGCGGCCCGGCCGGCCGCACGGTGTACGGCACCGGCGAGGCGGCCGGTCTGGTCGCCAAGGAGGTCGTCCTCTGCGCCGACTTCACCGTCACCGGCCGACCTGAGGCCAGCTTCCCCGACCTGGTGGCCCGGCTCGACCTCGACCCCGACTTCTGGCACATCATCCCGCCGAGCATAGAACCCGGCACCGACATCAACGGTGCCGAGTACGTTCGCTCCTGGCTCGCCCCGGTCCGGGAGAGCGGGCTGCGGGTGAAGGCCGTGATGGGCTACTGCGTGGGTGCCGTCTACGCGGCCGAGCTGGCCGAAGCGGTCGCCGAGCTCCAGGGCGACAAGCCCCAGCTGATCGTGTTCGACCCCGAGCAGACCAGCCTGGACACCATCCGCTACCAGTTCGGCAACGTCCTCGGAATCCTCTCCTCGATCCTGAACGACGAGGACATCGCCGAGACCAAGGAGGCCGTGGACCGCTTCTACGAGACCGAGGGCATGACGGTCGGCCGCTACGCCTCCGAGCTCTACGAGACCTTCCGCGGCATCGGCCGGCGCGCCTTCCTGCGGGCCGGCCTGGACCCCGAGTACGGCGAGGAGATGTGGGGCGCGTTCAGCTCCTTCCTCTCCTACCTGAGCTTCGCCGACCAGCTGGACCCGGCGCCGGGCTGGCAGCGCGCCACCGCCCTCAGCTCGTCCAGCCCGCTCAACGGCCTGAACCGCCTGCGCGGCACGGCCGGTGAGCACGCCGCCGACGGCGTGGTCGCCAGCGAGTTCGCGTTCACCGAGGGCCACGACGAGCTGCTCCGGTCGGACGAGGTCATCCACACCGTCGCCGAGCTGCTGAGGAAGTGATCATGGTCCGGATGACGGGGCAGCGGGCCACCGACAAAGAGCAGGCCCTGTGGCTGCTGGAGGAGTTCGCCCCCGGCACCGGGGTGAACAACCTGTGCGTGGCGTTCAGCGTGGAGGGGAGGCTGCGGCGGCCGCTGCTGGTCGCGGCCGTCACCCGCGCGGTGCGGCGCCACCAGGTGCTGCGGACTGTGTTCAGGATCGAGCCGGAGGGGATGGTCAAGGAGATCCTCCCGGCCGACCGGGTCGAGCTCAGCCTGGAGGAGCTGCCGGACGCCGCACCCGGCGAGGACCGCGCCGAGCTGACCAGGTTTCTGGGGCGGCCGTTCGCGACCGACGGCGGCCTGCTGGTGCGGGTGGCCGTGCAAACCGGGCACGACGCCTCCGGGAACAGCCGGGAGGTGTACTGCGTCGCCATCCACCACGCGGTGTTCGACGGACTTTCCTCCGCTCTGCTGCTCGGTGAGCTCGTCGCCTCCTACAACACCCTGGCGGCCGGCGGCGATCCGGCCGAACCCGAGGCCGTGCCCGCCTGGCAGGAGCCGGCGCCGAGCGAGGCGAGCGCAGCCTTCTGGCGCGAGAAGCTGGCCGGGTTCCGGGCGGCCGACCTCGATCTGTGGTGCGAGCGGCCGGAGGCGGCTGGGGCCACCCTGACCGGACAGGTAGTCAACCAGGAGATCTCCCGTGCCGCGCGCGACGCGGTGCGGCGGATGCAGAAGGAGCTGCGGGCGCCCGAGTCGGTCGTCCTGCTGGCCGCGTACGGAGTGCTGCTGGCCGCGCACGGCGCCGGGCCAGACCTCACCATCGGCTCGCCGGTGAACGTGCGGTCGCCGGAGGCTGCGGCTGCGATCGGCTACCACATCAACGTCCTCACACTGCGGATGCCGATCGACCCGGCGGCGGGCTTCCGGTCGTACGTGAAGCTGGCCCGGCGCGCCTTCATGGAGTCGGCCTCGTACGCCGACTACCCGGTGGACGAGCTGCTCGGGCTGGTCGAGCGCGAAGGCTGGCGCAACAACCTGTTCCGGCACGCCTTCAACTACGTACCCGACATGAACGCCGGCTTCGAGCTGGACGGGCTGCCGGCGGCGCCCGAGCTGATCGAGAACGGTTTCAGCAAGTTCGACCTGGAGTTCTTCGTTACCTCGGCGGCGGAGTCGCTGCGGATCCGGGCCGCGTACTGCGTGGACGTGCTCGACCCGGCCGACGTACGGCTGCTGCTCGCCCGGTACGAGGAACTGCTGGTCGCGCTCGCCGGGGCGCCGGACCGGCCGCTGGCCGAGGTGCCGGTCTGGTCCGAACGGGACCGGGCGGTGATCGGCGTGGCCAACGCCACCGACCGGGAGCTACCCCGGCCGACGGTGCTGGAACTGATCGCCGAGCGCGTCTCGGCCGCACCGGCCGAGGACGCCACCGCTCAGGACGGCAGCGCACAGAACGCTGCCGTTCTCGACCGGGGCCACGCCTTCGGGCCGCGCCGACTCTGGGCAGCTGCCGAGGCCACCCGGGACCGGTTGCTGGCCGCCGGTGTCGGCAGCGGCGACATCGTCGCGCTGCTCGCGCCGCGCTCGGCAGAGCTGGCCGCGGCCGCGCTCGGGGTCTGGCTCGCCGGCGCCGCCTACCTGCCGCTGGACCCCGACCACCCCGAGCAGCGGCTGCGCCACCAGCTCGACGACTCGGGCGCGGCGGCCGTCCTGCTCGGCGAGGGCGTGACCACCCCCGGCGAGCGGACCACGCTGTCGCTGGTCGACGTGGGCTCGGTGGAGCCGGTGGTCGGCCCGGTCGAGCCGACCGGCGGCGCGACCGGGGCCGACCTCGCCTACCTCATCTACACCAGCGGCTCCACCGGGCTGCCCAAGGGCACCCTGCTGGACCACCGCAACCTGGCCAACCTGATCACGCACTTCGCCGATGACCTGCGGGTCGGACCGGCCGACACAGTGCTCTGGCTGACCACGTTCAGCTTCGACATCTCCGCCCTGGAGCTGTTCCTGCCGCTGGTCACCGGCGCCCGGCTGGCCGTCGCACCCGCCGAGGCCCGCACCGACGGCGCCGAGCTGGCCGCTGCGCTGCGCCGCTACGACGCCACCGTCGTCCAGGCCACGCCGACCACCTGGCGGCTGGTCATCGACCAGGTCGCCGACGGGCTGGCCGGCCGCCGGGTGCTGTGCGGCGGCGAGCCGCTGCCGGCCGTGCTGGCCGGCAAGCTGGCCGCCACCGGCTGCGAGTTGATCAACGTGTACGGGCCGACCGAGACGACCATCTGGTCGACCGCCGGGCGGATTGAGGCGGGCGCGGCCCGGGTGGACGTCGGTGCGCCGATCGCCAACACCCAGGTGTTCGTGGCCGCGCCGGACGGCCGGGCGCTGCCGCTGGGCACCCGCGGCGAGCTGTGCATCGCCGGCGAGGGCGTGGCGGTCGGCTACCACCAGCGGCCCGAGCTGACCGACCAGCGGTTCGGCGAGCACCCGGAGTTCGGCCGGTTCTACCGGACGGGCGACGCCGCGGCCTGGACCCACGACGGCCGGCTGGAGATCCTCGGCCGGCTGGACCGTCAGATCAAGCTGCGCGGCAACCGGATCGAGCTGGGCGAGGTGGAAGGCGTGCTGCTGGCCCACCCCGACGTCCGCGCCGCCGCGGTCGTGGTGGCCGAGGATACGGAGGGCGACGCCGCCCTCTGGGCCTTCGTGGTCGTCCCGGACCGCGCCGACGCCGTGGGCGAACTGTGGGAGCACGCGCACGCCTCGCTCCCTTACGCCGCGACACCCCAGGAGTATGTGGCCGTGGACGCCTTCCCGACGACCGGCAACGACAAGGTCGACTACCCCGCGCTGCGCCGACGGGCCGAGGAGCTGCTGGCCGCCCGGTCCGCGGAGGCCCGGGAGAGCGGCGCGGGCGACGCCGGTTCCGCCGGAGCGGCCGACGGCGGCACGGCGGGCAGCGGCGACGAGTTGCTGGACGCGGTGCTGCCGATCTGGAACGCGGTGCTGGAGCGCTCCGGCCTGGGCGCCGACAGCCACTTCTTCGCCGACGGCGGGCACTCACTGCTGGGGGTGGTGCTGCTTCAGAAGATCCACAAGGCGACGGGCGTCCGGATGAAGCTCCAGGACCTCTTCGACGGCCCGACCCCGCCGGCCTTGGTCCGCGCCATGCGGGCAGTCGGCGCGGCCGACGCTCCGTAGCGGACACCGGCCCACGCGAAAGCGGCTCGCACCCACTGGTGCGGGCCGCTTCGACGTTCCGTCCTGCGCGGGGCACGCTCGCACCGGGCTCCTGCGGACTTGGACAGCTGTACGGATCACGGACGTCCGTGAAAACGCCGACGACCCCGGCCCGTTCCTGGGCCGGGGTCGTCGGTGCGTGCCGCTGGGGGCGCCGGCTACAGCCAGCCGTTGCTCTCCGCGATGCGAGCCGCCTCGGCCCGGGTACGGGCGGAGGTCTTCGCCATGGCGGAGGAGACATGGTTGCGCACGGTGCCGTCGGAGAGGCCGAGCGTGCGGGCGATGTCGGTGACCGTGCCGCCGCCCAGCGCCTCAGCCAGCACCTCCCGCTCGCGAGCGGTGAGCGGGCTGGTCCCCGAGAGCATCGCCTCGGAGGCCAGCGCGTAGTCGAGCACCCGCAGCCCGGCCGCGGCCCGCCGGACGGCCTCCACCAGCTGCTCCGGCGGGGCGTCCTTGACCAAGAAGCCCACCGCACCGGCCGCGACCGCCCGGGTGAGGTACCCCGGGCGGCCGAAGGTGGTGCAGATGACGATCTTGCAGGACGGCAGTGAGCGGGCCAGGTCGGCGGTGACGGCGAGGCCGTCCTTGCCAGGCATCTGGACGTCCATCAGGACGACGTCGGGCCGGGTGCGCAGGGCCGCCGCCTCGACTTCGGATCCGGAGCCGACCTCGCCGACGACCTCCAGGTCGGGCTCCAGCTTGAGCATCGAGGCCAGTGCGCCGCGGATCAGTGCCTGGTCGTCAGCCAGTAGGACCCTGATCATGCCTGCTTCGCACCCCCGCCTGTCGGCCGTCCGCCGGCCAGTACGCCCGTCAGCGTACCCCCTCCGTCCGTAGGTGCCCGGCGAGTTCGTCGGCCGTCGGGTAGTCGTAGACGGCGTCGGCCTCCAGCGCGATGCCGGTGATGCCGACGAGGCGGTTGCGGAGCTCGACGGCGGCCATTGAGGAGAGGCCGAGGTCGAAGAACTCGGCGTCCCTCTCGATCGACTCGGCATCGGGGAACTGCAGCACGGCGGCGGCGTGCCGACGGACCAGCGCGACCAGCAGATCGCTGCGCTCCTCGGCAGGGCCGTCGGCGAGCAGCCGGCGGAACGCCTCGGGGTCGTCCAGCGGGTCGGCGGCCACCTGCTCTTCGCGGGCAGGCGCGGCCTCGGCGGCCGGTCCGGCGGCGAGCAGCGCGGGCGCGCGGACGGCGGCCGGGGCGTCCTGCTCCCGCAGCCGGGCCAGGGCGGGCAGCAGTTCGCCGAGCGGGGCACCGGTGCTGAGGCCGAGGACGGCGAGCAGGCCGTCCAGGTCCTCGCGGGCGACGGCGTCCCAGAGGTCGGCGCCTGGCAGGGCAGCCGCGGCGGGCTTGGGGGCCGGCGGCCAGTAGCGGCGGCGCTGGAAGGGGTAGGTGGGCAGCGGGACGGTCGGTCCGGCGCCGATCACGGTGCCCCAGTCCACGGCCAGGCCGCGGACGTGGGCCCGGGCCAAGGCCTCGATCAGGCCGGCGGCCTCGCCCCGGTCGCGGCGCAGCAGCGGGACGGCGGCACCATTCCAGTCGGCCAGACCCTCCTGGGCCGTCGCGGCGAGCACGGCGTCGGGGCCGAGTTCGAGCAGCAGGGTGACGCCCCTCTCCTGGAGGGTGCGCAGGCCGTCGTGGAAGCGGACTGGTTCTCGCAGCTGCTCGGCCCAGTAGTCGGGCGAGGTGAGCTCGGCGGTGGTGGCCGGGCGGCCGGTGACGTTGGAGACGACGGGGAGCCGCGGCGCCTGGTAGACGATCTCCTTGGCGACGGCCCGGAACTCCTCGACCGCCGGGTCCATCAGCGGCGAGTGAAACGCGTGACTGACCGTCAGCCGCCGTGTCTTGTGCCCGCGTTCGGCCAGTTCGGCGGCCACCCGTATGACGTCTTCCTCGACACCGGAGAGCACCACCGCGGCGGGCCCGTTGACGGCGGCGACCGCGACGGTGTCGGCGAGGCCGTCGAGCAGTGGCAGCACCTCGGCCTCGGTGGCCCGGACGGCGACCATGGCGCCGCCGGCCGGGAGGGCTTGCATCAGCCGGCCGCGGGCGGCGACCAGCTTGACCGCGTCGGGCAACGAGAAGACGCCGGCGACGTGGGCGGCGACGAGTTCGCCGATGGAGTGGCCGGCCAGGATGTCCGGGCGGACGCCCCAGGCATCCAGGGTGCGGTGGAGAGCGGTCTCGACCGCGAACAGTGCGGCCTGGGTGTACTGGGTCTGCCCGAGCAGCGCGGCGGCGGCCTCCGGGTCCTCCGCACCGGGGACGGTGCCGTCGACGACCTGACGCAGCGGCAGCTCGAGGTGCTGGTCGAAGGCGTCGCAGACGGCGTCGAAGGCGGCGGCGTAAACCGGGTGGGCGACGTACAGCCCGCGGCCCATGGCGATCCGCTGGCTGCCCTGGCCGGTGAAGAGGAACCCGGTGCGGGCGCGGCGGGCGGTGCCGGTGAGGACGTGCTCGGCCGGGGTGCGGGCGAGCAGCGCGTCGAGGCCGGCGGCGAGGTCGTCTCGGGTGGTGCCGAGGACGGCCAGCCGGTGCTTGTGCGCGGTGCGGGTGGTGGCGAGCGAGCGGGCCAGGTCGGCGGCGCCCTGCTCGGGCCGGGCGTCCAGGTGGGCACGCAGGTTGCGGGCCTGGTCCTGGAGCGCGTCGGCGGTCTTGGCGGAGAGCAGCCACGGCAGGACGGCGGGGCCCGCCTCGTCGGTCTCCGGGGTGTCCGCGGCGCCCGGGGCGATCGCGGCCTGCCGGTCCTCGGCGGGCGCCTGCTCCAGGATGACGTGGGCGTTGGTGCCGCTGATGCCGAAGGAAGAGACACCGGCCCGGCGGGGGCGTCCGGTCTCGGGCCAGGGGCGGGCCTCGGTGAGCAGCCGGGTGGCGCCCTCAGTCCAGTCGACGTGCTGGGTGGGCTCGTCGACGTGCAGGGTCTGCGGCAGTTCGCCGTGCCGGATGGCCTGCACCATCTTGATCACGCCGGCGACGCCGGCGGCGGCCTGGGTGTGGCCGATGTTGGACTTGATGGAGCCCAGCCAGAGCGGCTGATCCTCGGGGCGGTCCTGGCCGTAGGTAGCGAGGATGGCCTGGGCCTCGATCGGGTCGCCGAGGGTGGTGCCGGTGCCGTGACCCTCGACCGCGTCGACGTCGGCGGCGCCGAGTCGGGCGGAGGCCAGGGCCTGGCGGATGACGCGCTGCTGGGCGGGCCCGTTGGGGGCGGTGAGGCCGTAACTGGCGCCGTCCTGGTTGATCGCCGATCCCTTGACGACGGCGAGCACCTGGTGGCCGTTGCGGCGGGCGTCGGAGAGCCGCTCGACGAGCAGCATGCCGACGCCCTCGGCCCAGCCGGTGCCGTCGGCGCCGGAGGCGAAGGACTTGCACCGGCCGTCGGCGGCGAGGCCGCGCTGCCGGCTGAAGTCGACGAAGACGGATGGGGTGGAGAGCACGGTGACGCCGCCGGCGACGGCGAGGTCGCACTCGCCGGAGCGCAGCGCCTGTATGGCCCAGTGCAGGGCGACCAGCGAGGACGAGCAGGCGGTGTCGACAGTGACTGAGGGGCCTTCGAAACCGAAGGTGTAGGAGACCCGGCCGGAGGCGACGCCCGCGGAGACCCCGGTGCCGACGAAGCCGTCGAGGTCGTCGTCGAGGTGCTGCAGGTGCATGCCGTAGTCGTGGTACATCAGGCCGACGAAGACGCCGGTCTGGCTGCCGCGGACGGCGACGGGGTCGATCCCGGCGTGCTCCAGCACCTCCCAGGTGCTCTCCAGCAGCAGGCGCTGCTGGGGGTCCATGGTGACGGCCTCGCGGGGCGATATGCCGAAGAAGGACGGGTCGAAGCCGGTCGCCTGGTCGATGAAGCCGCCTTCCTTGGTGTACGTGGTGCCGGGGTGATCGGGGTCGGGGTGGTAGAGCTCGGCGAGGTTCCAGTTGCGGTCGGTCGGGAAGTCGCCCATCGCGTCGCGGCTCTCGGCGACGAGCTGCCAGAGCTGGTCGGCGTCGGTGACGCCGCCGGGAAGGCGACAGCTCATGCCGACGATGACGATCGGGTCCTCCTCGGTGCCGGCCGCGGAGCGGATCGTGGCGGCACCGGCCGGGCCGTCGAGCAGCTGGCCGCGCAGGAAGCCGGCCAGGACCAGCGGGGTCGGGTGGTCGAAGATCAGCGTTGCCGGCAGCCGCAGGCCGGTGGCGGCGTTCATCCGGTTGCGGAACTCGACGGCGGTCAGCGAGTCGAAGCCGGTCTCCTTGAACGGGCGGTCGGCCTCGACGGTGCTCTGGTCGCGGTGGCCGAGGACCAGCGCCACCTGGGTGAGTACCAGGTCGAGCAGCACCCGGGCGTGCTCGGCCTCGGGCATCCGGGCGAGGCGTTCGCGCAGCTCGGCGGCGACGGCAGGGTCGACGCCGGTGGCACGGCGGCGGCCGGGCGGAACCAGCCCGTGCATCATGGCGGGCAGCGCGCCGAACCGGGCGGCGGCCCGCAGTGGGGCGAGGTCGAGGCCGACCGGCACCAGGCCGGCGTCTGCGCGGGCGCCGGCGGCGTCCAGCAGGGCGAGGCCGGCGGCGGTGGTGATCGGGGTGATGCCGGTGCGGGCCAGGCGGGCCCGGTCGGCCTCGGTCAGGCTGCCGGTCAGGCCGCTGTCCTGCTCCCACAGGCCCCAGGCGAGGGAGAGCGCGGGCAGGCCGAGGGCGTGCCGGCGCCGGGCGAGGGCGTCGACGACGGCGTTGGCCGCGGCGTAGTTGGCCTGGCCGGGGCCGCCGAGCACGCCGGCGGCGGAGGAGAACAGGACGAACGCGGTCAGCGGCAGCCCCCGCGTGAGCTCGTCCAGGTTGAGTACGGCGTCGGCCTTGGGCCGCAGCACGGCGTCGAGGCGCTCGGGGGTGAGCGCGCCGAGGGTTCCGTCGTCGAGTGCGCCGGCGGCGTGCACGACACCAGTGAGCGGGTGCTCGGCGGGGACGGCGGCCAGGACGGCGGCGAGCGCCTCGCGGTCGGCGGCGTCACAGGCGGTGACGGTGACGTCCGCGCCCAGCTCGCGCAGTTCGGCGGCGAGTCCGGCGGCACCGGCGGCGGCCTCGCCCTGGCGGCTGGTCAGGAGCAGGTGGCGGACGCCGTGTTCGGTGACCAAGTGGCGGGCGACGATCCGGCCGAGGGTGCCGGTGCCGCCGGCTACCAGGACGGTGCCGTCGGGGCTCCAGCGGGTGCCGGGTTCGGCGCCCTCTGCGGGCGGGGCGGGCCGGGCCAGGCGCGGGGCGAGGATGGCGCCCTCGCGCAGCGCGAGCTGGGGCTCGCCGATGGCGACGGCGGCGGGCAGGGCCTGCCACGAGGCATCGGTGTCGTCGAGGTCGACCAGGACGAAGCGGCCGGGGTTCTCCGACTGGGCGGAGCGAATCAGGCCCCAGACGGCGGCGGCGGGCAGGTCGTCGCCGGTCTCCGGGCCGACTGCCACGGCCCCGTGGGTGAGGACGACCAGCGGTGCCTCGCCGTTGCGCTCGTCGGCCAGCCAGTCCTGGGCGGCGGCGAGGGTCTCGGCGGTGACGGCGCGGATCGCGGCGGGCTCGTCGAGGGCGGGGTCGGCGCCGATCGGTGCGAGGAAGGCCAGCTGCGGCGCGGGGCCGTCGGCGGGCCGGTGCTGACCGGCCGGGGTGATCCGGGCGCCGGCCGCCTCTACGGCGGCGCGCAGCGCGGTGGCGCCCTCGTCGCCGAGCAGCAGGCAGGGCGCGCCCTGGAGGGCGGTGGCCGGGGCCTGCGGGGCGGCTACCCAGTCGAGGGTGAAGAGGCTGTCACGCAGCGGGTCGGCGCCGGCGCCGAGGTCCTCGGCGACGAGCGGTCGCACGACCAGGGTGTCGACGGTGGCGACGGGTGTGCCGACGGCGTCGGCGACCTCGATCCGCACCCCGTTGGGGCCGGACTGGGCTAGCCGGACGCGCAGGGCGCTGGCGCCGACGGCGGCCAGCCGCACGTTGGTCCAGGTGAAGGGCAGCAGCGGGCCGCCGGGGGCGCCGTCCTGGGCGGGGAAGAACCCGCCCAGGGCGAGCGGCTGGAGGGCGGCGTCGAGCAGCGCGGGGTGCAGGCCGAAGCCGTCGCTGCCGTCGGCGGCCTCCTCGGGGAGGGCGACCTCGGCGAAGAGTTCGCCGTCGCGCCGCCAGACGGCCCGCACGCCCCGGAAGGCAGGGCCGTAATGGACGCCGACGGCGTCCATCAGCTCGTAGACGGTCTCGGCGGCGAGTGCCTCGGCCCCGGCCGGGGGCCAGCTCGACTCGGCGAAGGCCGCGGGGCCCTCGATACGGCCGAGCACACCGGTGGCGTGCCGGGTCCACGGCTCGTCGGGGCCGGCGTCCTCGGCGCGGGAGTGGATGGTGAGGGTGCGTCGGCCGTCGGGGTCGGGGGCGGCGACGGAGAGTTGGAGCTGGACGCCGCCGCGCTCGGGCAGGACCAGGGGCGCCTGGAGCGTGAGCTCCTCGACCAGGTCGCAGCCGGCCTCGTCGCCGGCCCGCAGGGCGAGGTCGACGAAGGCGGTGCCGGGCAGGATGACGTTGCCGTTGACGGCGTGGTCGGCCAGCCAGGGGTGGGTCTTGACCGCGAGGCGGCCGGTCAGCAGGACGCCGTCGGCGTCGGCGAGCGCGACGGCGGCACCGAGCAGCGGGTGGCCGACGGCGCCGACGCCGAGCTGGCCGGGGTCGCCGTCGACGCGGACGCTCTTGGGCCAGTAGCTCTCGTGCTGGAAGGCGTAGGTGGGCAGTTCCGTGCGGCGCGGCCGGGCGGCGGCGAGCAGCGGGTGCCAGTCGAGGTCGCCGCCGCTCACCCAGTACTGGGCGGCGGAGACGAGGAGGCGGTCGAGGCCGCCGTCGTCGCGGCGCAGGGTGCCGATGACGGCGGCGTCGTGGGCGCCGGCGTCGGCGAGGGTGTCTCGGACACCGTGCTGGACCAGCGGGTGCGCGCTGACCTCGATGAAGCGGCCGTGGCCGGCCTCGGCGAGTGCGGCCACGGCGGGGGCGAAGCCCACGGTCTCGCGCAGGTTGGTGTACCAGTAGGCGCCGTCGGCCTCGGGGCCGTCGATCCAGCGGCCGTGGACGGTGGAGTACCAGGGGATGCTGCACGCGGTGGGAGTGATGGGGGAGAGGAGTTCGGCGAGTTCGGCCTCGATTGCCTCGACGTGTGCGGAGTGCGAGGCGTAGTCCACCTCGATCCGCCGGGCCCGTACGTTCTCCGCCTCCAGCACCGCGAAGAGTTCGTCCAGCGCGTCCACGTCACCGGACACCACGGTCGTCTGCGGCCCGTTCACCGCGGCCACCGAGATCCGGCCGTCCCAACGGCCGAGCCGCTCACGCACCTCGCCCGCCGCCAACGGCACCGACACCATGCCGCCCCGGCCGGCCAACGCCACGATGGCCCTCGACCGCAGCGCCGCCACCCGGGCGCCGTCCTCCAGCGACAGACCGCCCGCCACCACCGCAGCTGCGATCTCACCCTGCGAGTGACCCAGCACAGCTGCCGGTACCACCCCCAGCGAACGCCACACCGCCGCCAGCGACACCATCACTGCCCACAGCACCGGCTGCACCACATCCACCCGGTCGAGACCGGGCTGACCCGCCTCGGACCGCAGCACACCCGTCAGCGACCAGTCCACGAACGGAGACAGAGCCGCCTCGCACTGCGCCATCCGCTCCGCGAACACCTGAGACGACTCCAGCAACTCCACCCCCATCCCCACCCACTGCGAACCCTGACCCGGGAACACGAACACCGTCTTCCCCAACGGACCCGCGGTACCAGTCACCAGACCAGCGGCGCCGATGCCGGCTTCGAGGCCGCGCAGACCGGCCAGCAGTTCCTCGTGGTCGGCGCCGACCACGACGGCCCGGTGCTCGAACACCGAGCGGCCGGTCAGCAGCGAGTGCGCGACGTCGGCCGGGGCCTGGTCGGGGCGGGCCCCGACCCAGTCGGCGAGCCGGCCGGCCTGACCGCGCAGGCCGCTGATGCCACGTCCGGAGAGCGCCCAGGGCACGGCGGGCAGCTCGGCGCCCGGCTCGGCGGGCGCCGCGGCGGGCGCCTCCTCCAGGATCACGTGCGCATTGGTGCCGCTCATGCCGAACGAGGACACTCCGACGCGGCGGGGTTCGGCGCCGGCCGGCCAGGGGCGGGCCTCGGTGAGGAGCTCCACTGCGCCGGCCGACCAGTCGATGTGCTGGGAACGCTCCTCGGCGTGCAGGGTGCGGGGCAGTACGCCGTGGCGCAGCGCCTCGACCATCTTGATCATGCTGGCGGCGCCGGCGGCGGCCTGGGTGTGGCCGATGTTGGACTTCACCGAGCCCAGCCACAGCGGCCGGTCCGCGGGCCGGTCCTGGCCGTAGGTGGCAAGCAGCGCCTGCGCCTCGATCGGGTCGCCGAGCGCGGTGCCGGTGCCGTGCGCCTCCACCGCATCGACCTGCCCGGCGGAGAGCCGGGCGTCGGCGAGGGCCTGACGGATGACGCGCTGCTGAGACGGGCCGTTGGGCGCGGTGAGGCCGTTGGAGGCGCCGTCCTGGTTGACGGCCGAGCCGCGGATCACGGCGAGTACGGGGTGCCCGTTGCGGCGGGCGTCGGAGAGCCGCTCGACCAGCAGCACGCCGGCACCCTCGGCGAGCGCCATGCCGTCGGCGTCGGCGGAGAACGCCTTGCAGCGGCCGTCGCGGGCCAGCGCCCGCTGGCGGCTGAAGCCGATGAAGGTGCCGGGGGAGGAGAGCACGGCGACGGCGCCGGCCAGGGCGAGCGAGCAGTCGCGGTTGCGTAGTGCCCGGACGGCCAGGTGCAGGGCGACCAGCGAGGAGGAGCAGGCGGTGTCGATGGTGACCGCCGGGCCCTCCAGGCCCAGGGTGTAGGAGATGCGGCCGGAGACGACGCTGGTGGCGACACCGGTCATCAGGTAGCCCTGGAGATCCGGCGGGGCCTGGAGCATCTGGGTGAGGAACTCGCCGCTGTTGGCACCGACGAAGACGCCGGTGCGGCTGCCTTGCAGAGCCTCGGGGGCGATGCCGGCGCGCTCGATCGCCTCCCAGGAGGTTTCCAGCAGCAGGCGCTGCTGCGGGTCCATCGCGACCGCCTCGCGCGGCGAGATGCCGAAGAACGGTGCGTCGAAGTCGGTGGCGTCCGCGACGAAGCCGCCCTCACGAACGTAGCTGGTGCCGACCGCGTCCGGGTCCGGGCTGAAGATGGACTCCAGGTCCCAGCCGCGGCCCTCCGGGAAGCCGGAGATCGCGTCGCCGCCGCTCTCGACGATCTTCCACAGGTCGTCAGGGGTGTTGGCGCCGCCGGGGTAGCGGCAGCCCATGCCGATGATCGCGATGGGCTCGTGGTCCTTCTCCTGGGCCGCCTGCAACTGCTGTCGGCTGTCGTGGAGTTCGGCGGTCATGCGCTTGAGGTAGTCAACGAGCTGCTCTTGGGTCGCCATTCCTCTGCCTTTCTTGTGGTGTCCGGGGGCGGCTCAGGAGAGTCCGAGCTCGTTGTCAATGAAGTTGAGGAGTTCGTCGGCGCTGACGTCCTCCAGGCGGCCGGAGATGTTCTCGGTGGCGGGACCGGCTTCGGGCCGGCGCTCCTTCCAGGCCGAGAGCAGCCGCTCCAGACGGGCGGTGATCTCCTCGGGGGTCTCGCACTCGGCCGCGACGCCGGCCAGGGAGGCCTCGATGCGGTCGATCTCGGCGAGGATCCGCTGGTCCGCGCTGTGCTCCGGCGGGGCGATCTCGGCCAGCAGGAACGCGGCCAGCACGGCCGGGTTCGGGTGGTCGAACACCAGGGTGGCGGGCAGCCTGACGCCGGTGACGGCCATCAGGCGGTTGCGGAACTCGACGGCGGTCAGCGAGTCGAAGCCGATCTCCTTGAACGCCCGGGCCGGCTCCACGGCCTGCGGGCCGGCGAAGCCGAGCACCGCGCAGACGTGGCCGCGGACCAGGTCGAGCAGCAGCGGTAGCCGCTCGTCGCCGGGCAGCGCGGCCAGCTGCTCGGCCAGCCCCTCGGCGGCCTGCTGGTCGGTCCCGCCGGCCAGCACCCGGCGGGCGGTGGTCCGGACCAGGCCGCGGAACAGCGGCATCACCATGCCCTGGGCGGCGTCGGCGTGCAGCTTGGCCAGGTCGAGGGCGATCGGCACCAGCACGGGCTCGTCGGAGCAGACGGCTCGGTCCAACAGCTCCATGCCCTGGGCGAGGTCCAGCGCACCCATACCGGTGCGGCGCAGCCGGGCGAGGTCGCCCTCGTCTAGTTGGCCGGTCATCCCGCTGCCGCTGTCCGGGGACCAGAGGCCCCAGGCGAGCGCCGTGGCGGGCAGGCCCTGGGCCCGGCGGTGGGCGGCGAAGGCGTCCAGGAAGGCGTTGGCCGCGGCGTAGTTGCCCTGGCCGGGGCTGCCGAACACGCCAGCCGCGCCCGAGTAGAGGACGAAGTGGGCGAGGTCCGCCCCCGCGGTCAGCTCGTGCAGGTGTACGGCGACGTCGACCTTGGGTCGCATCACCCGGGCGAGCCGCTCGGGCGTCAGGGAGGGCAGCACGCCGTCGTCCAGGACACCGGCGGTGCTGACCACAGCGGTCAGCGGGTGCTCGGCGGGGACGGCGGCCAGGACGCCGGCCAGTGCCTCGCGGTCGGCGGCATCGCAGGCCGCGACGGTCACACTCGCGCCCAGCTCCTCCAGCGCGGCGACCAGCTCGGCGGCGCCGGCGGCGGACCTTCCCTGACGGCTCGTCAGCAGCAGGTGGCGGATGCCGTGCTCGGTGACCAGACGCCGGGCGGCCAGCGCGCCGAGGGCGCCGGTACCGCCGACCACCAGCGCGGTGCCGGCGGGGTCGCAGACGGGCGGGGCGGTGAGGACCACCTTGCCGGTGTGCCGGGCCTGGGCGACGTGGCGGAACGCATCGACGGCGTGCCGTACGTCCCACTCCCGGATCGGCGGCAGGCTGAGCGCTCCCCGGGCGAACAGCGCCATGATCTCGGCGAGGATCTCGCCGGTGCGCTCCGGGTCCAGCTCGGTCAGGTCGAAGTTGACATAGGAGACGCCCGGGTGACTCCCGGCGAGCACGGCGGGGTCGCGGACGTCGGTCTTGCCCATCTCGATGAAGCGTCCGCCCTCGCCCAGCAGTCCGAGCGAGGCGTCGGTGAACTCACCGGCCAGCGAGTTGAGCACGACGTCGACGCCGGTGGCGAAGGTGTCGGCGAACTCCAGCGTGCGGGAGGAGGCGATCCGCTCGGCGGGGACGCCCAGGTCACGCACGGCCGACCACTTGGGCTCGGAGGCGGTGGCGCAGACCTCGGCCCCGAGGTGGCGGGCGATCTGCACGGCGGCCATACCGACGCCGCCCGCCGCCGAGTGCACCAGTAGGGACTCGCCGGCGCCGAGGCCGCCCAGATCCACCAGCGCGTGGTAGGCGGTGATGTGGGCGATCGGGACGGCCGCGGCCTGGCCGAACGACCAGTCGTCGGGGATCGGTACGAGCAGCCGGTGGTCGGTGACGCCATGGCGGGCGAAGCCGCCGTTGAGTACGCCCATCACCCGGTCGCCGGGTGCGAACCCGGTGACGTCCTCGGCGACCTCGACGACGACGCCCGCGGCCTCGCCGCCCATCGGCACCTGGCCCGGGTACATGTCCAGGGCGATCAGCACGTCGCGGAAGTTGAGGCCCATCGCCCGGGTGTCGATCCGGACCTGGCCGGGCGCCAGCGGCACATCCGGCTCGGGCAGCAGCGCGAGGTTGTCGACGGTGCCGCGCCGGGTGACGTCCAGGCGCCAGTTGCCGGCCGGCGGCACCAGCGGGCCGCCGCTCTCGATGCCGGGTCGGGCCAGTCGCGGGGTGTGGGCGACACCGTCGCGCAGGGCCAGCTGGCCCTCGCCGGTGGCGAGTGCGGCGGGCAGCGCCCGCAGCGACTCGGGCGAGGAGTCGAGGTCGACCAGGACCAGCCGGTCGGGGTTCTCCGACTGGGCGCTCCGGGCCAGGCCCCAGACCGCGGCGTTGGCGATGTCGGAGACCTCCTCGCCGCGGGCGGCCGCGACCGCGCCGCGGGTGACCAGGACCAACCGGGCGGACGGCAGGCCGTCCTCGCCGAGCCAGGCCTGGAGCAGCTCAAGGGCGGCGGCCGTCCGGTCGGCGACCGCGGTCGCCAGATCCTGCCCGGCGGGGGCCGGGGCGAGCACGGCGACCACCCGGTCCGGAGCCGCGCCGGAGGCGCGCAGCTCGGCGAGCCCGGCGTAGCCGGTGGCCTCGACGCCGGCGCCGGCCGGCGCGGCCAGGTCGCCGAGGACGGCCCAGCGCTCACCAACGGGCTCCTCGTCGACGGGCAGCCGCGCCCAGACGAGGGTGAAGAGGTGGTCCGGCCCGGCGGTGCGGGCGGCCGCGCCGGGGCCGGTCGGGACGGGACGGGTGACCAGGGCGGCCACCTCGGCCACCGGGATGCCCGCCGGGTCGGTGGCGGTCAATTCGAGCCGGTCGGCGTCCTTCGGGGTGAGCCGGACCCGCAGCTCGCTCGCGCCGCTGGCGTGCAGCCGTACGCCGGTCCAGGAGAACGGCATCCGCGGCCCCTGCTCTGCGGATGCCGGGTCAAGGGCGACGGCGTGCAGGGCCGCGTCGAGCAGGGCCGGGTGCAGACCGAAGCCGGCGGTGTCGGTGCCCTCGGGCAGCGCGGCCTCGGCGAACAGGTCGCCGTCCTTGCGCCAGACCGCCTTGAGGCCCTGGAACAGCGGGCCGTAGCCGAGGCCGACCTCGGCCAGCCAGGTGTACAGGCCGTCGAGGTCGAGCGCCTCGGCGCCCTGTGGCGGCCAGCTGCCCCGCTCGGGCGTGGCGGCACGGGCGGCGGCGGTGGCGAGCACGCCGGTGGCGTGCGCGGTCCACGGCTCGTCCGGCCCGGCGCCGTCCGGCCGGGAGTGGACGGCAAGGGAGCGTCGGCCGTCGGGGTCGGGGGCGGCGACGGAGAGTTGGAGCTGGACGCCGCCGCGCTCGGGCAGGACCAGGGGCGCCTGGAGCGTGAGCTCCTCGACCAGGTCGCAGCCGGCCTCGTCGCCGGCCCGCAGGGCGAGGTCGACGAAGGCGGTGCCGGGCAGGATGACGTTGCCGTTGACGGCGTGGTCGGCCAGCCAGGGGTGGGTCTTGACCGCGAGGCGGCCGGTGAGAAGCATGCCGTCGGTGTCGGCAAGGGTGACAACGGCACCGAGCAGCGGGTGCACCGCGGCGCCCAGGCCGGCCGCGCCGACGTCGCCGGCGCTCGCGGAGCGCTCCTCCAGCCAGAAGCTCCGGTGGTGGAAGGCGTAGGTCGGCAGGGCCACGGTGCGCGGGGCGGCGGGGGCGAAGGCCCGGCGCCAGTCCACTGCGACACCCCGTACCCAGAGCTCGGCGGCGTTGGTCCACAGTCGGCGCAGCCCGCCGTCATCGCGGCGTAGGGTGCCGCCAGTGACGGCGGCGGCGCCGGCGTCCTCGGCGGTCTCCTGAACGGCGGAGGTGAGCACCGGGTGGGCGCTGGCCTCGACGAAGGTGGTGTGGCCCTGGTCCAGCAGCGCGCGGACGGCGGGCTCCAGGTTCACCGTGGTGCGCAGGTTGGCGTACCAGTATCCGGCGTCGAGCCCGGCCGTGTCCAGCCAGTCGGTGACGACGGTGGAGAAGAAGGGGATCTCGCCGGTCATCGGGGTGATGGGGGAGAGGAGTTCGGCGAGTTCGGCCTCGATTGCCTCGACGTGTGCGGAGTGCGAGGCGTAGTCCACCTCGATCCGCCGGGCCCGTACGTTCTCCGCCTCCAGCACCGCGAAGAGTTCGTCCAGCGCGTCCACGTCACCGGACACCACGGTCGTCTGCGGCCCGTTCACCGCGGCCACCGAGATCCGGCCGTCCCAACGGCCGAGCCGCTCACGCACCTCGCCCGCCGCCAACGGCACCGACACCATGCCGCCCCGGCCGGCCAACGCCACGATGGCCCTCGACCGCAGCGCCGCCACCCGGGCGCCGTCCTCCAGCGACAGACCGCCCGCCACCACCGCAGCCGCGATCTCACCCTGCGAGTGACCCAGCACAGCTGCCGGTACCACCCCCAGCGAACGCCACACCGCCGCCAGCGACACCATCACCGCCCACAGCACCGGCTGCACCACATCCACCCGGTCGAAACCGGGCTGACCCGCCTCGGACCGCAGCACACCCGTCAGCGACCAGTCCACGAACGGAGACAGAGCCGCCTCGCACTGCGCCATCCGCTCCGCGAACACCTGAGACGACTCCAGCAACTCCACCCCCATCCCCACCCACTGCGAACCCTGACCCGGGAACACGAACACCGTCTTCCCCAACGGACCCGCGGTACCAGTCACCAGACCAGCGGCGACGGCGGTCTCGGCCACCAGCCCGGCGGCGGCGCGCAGTTCGTCCGCGTCGGCGCCGACCACGACGGCCCGGTGCTCGAAGGCGGTGCGCGAGACGGCGAGCGAGTGCGCGACGTCCGCGGCCGTACCGGCGCCGTCCGGCAGCTCGGCGAGCCGGCCGGCCTGGCCGCGCAGCGCCTCGGCGGTCCGGGCGGAGAACGGCCAGGCCACGACGGGCAGTTCGACACCCGGCCCGGCGGGCTCGGCGGCCTTCTCGGCCGGCGCCTCCGCCAGGATCACATGCGCATTGGTGCCGCTGATGCCGAACGAGGAGATGGCGGCGCGACGTTCGCGGCCGTCGTGCTCCCACGGCACGGCCTCGGTGAGCAGGCGTACATTGCCCGCCGACCAGTCCACGTGCGGCGAGGGCTCGTCGATGTGCAGGCTCTTCGGCAGCACGCCGTGGCGCAGCGCCTGCACCATCTTGATCACGCCCGAGACGCCGGCGGCGGCCTGGGTGTGGCCGATGTTGGACTTCACCGAGCCCAGCCACAGCGGCCGGTCCGCGGGCCGGTCCTGGCCGTAGGTGGCAAGCAGCGCCTGCGCCTCGATCGGGTCGCCGAGCGCGGTGCCGGTGCCGTGCGCCTCCACCGCATCGACGTCGGCCGCGGTGAGGCCGGCGTTGACCAGCGCCTGGCTGATAACCCGCTGCTGGGACGGGCCGTTGGGCGCGGAGAGCCCGTTGGAGGCGCCGTCCTGGTTGATCGCCGATCCCTTGACGACGGCGAGCACCTGGTGGCTGTTGCGGCGGGCGTCGGAGAGCCGCTCGACCAGCAGCATGCCGACGCCCTCGGCGAGGGCGAAGCCGTCCGCCGCGCCCGCGAAGGACTTGCTGCGGCCGTCGCGGGCCAGCGCGCCCTGCAGGCTGAAGCCGATGAAACCGGCGGGGCTGGACATCACGGTGACACCGCCGACGAGGGCGAGGTCGCAGTCCCCATTGCGAAGCGCCTGGGCCGCCAGGTGCAGGGCGACCAGCGAGGAGGAGCAGGCGGTGTCGATGGTGACCGCCGGGCCCTCCAGGCCGAAGGCGTAGGCGACCCGGCCCGAGACGACACTGCTCAGCGTGCCGGTGACCAGGTGGCCGATCGACTCGACCGGCAGCTGGTCGGAGTTGCGTCCGTAGGCCTCGTGGGCGGCACCGACGAACACGCCGGTGCGGGTGCCGCGCAGCGAGCCGGGGGCGATCCGGCCGTGCTCGATCGCCTCCCAGGAAGTCTCCAGGAGCAGCCGCTGCTGCGGGTCCATGGCCAGCGCCTCGCGCGGCGAGATGCCGAAGAACTCGGGGTCGAAGTCGCCTGCCCGGTGCAGGAAGCCGCCTTCGGTGACGTAGGTGGCGACCGGCGCGTCCGGGTCGGCGAACGCCTCGACGTCCCATCCGCGGTTGTCCGGCATCGGGGTGATCGCGTCCCGGCCTTCGGCGACCAGCTGCCACAGCTCGTCGGGGTTGCGGATGCCGCCGGGGGTGCGACAGCTCATGCCGACGATGACGATCGGGTCGTCCACGTCGACCGCGGCCGCGGCCGCCGCCCGCACCGGCGCGGCCTCGGCCTGGGTGCCGAGCATCTTGCTCAGCAGGAGCTCGGCGAGCACCGTGACATTGGGGTAGTCGAAGACGATGGTGGCGGGCAGCGAGAGGCCGAACACGGCGGTCAGCCGGGCGCGCAGCTCGACGGCGGTCACCGAGTCGAAGCCGAGGTCGCGGAAGGCGCGCCCGGCGTCGACAGCGGCCCCGCCGGAGTAGCCGAGGACCAGGGCGACCTGCTCGCGGACCTGCTCGACCACCGGGGCGAGACGGTCCTCGGGGGCGAGCGCGAGCAGCCGCCCGCGCAGCCCGCCGACCTTCTCCTCGGCCTGTGGCGCGGCCGGGGCCCCGGCCGCGCCGGCCTCGGCGAGGCCGTCCAGCAGCGGGCGGCGGCGGGTGGCGCTGAACAGCGGGACGAACCGCTCCCAGTCGACGTCGGCGACGACCAGGTTGCCCTCGTCGTCGGTGAGGGCCTGCCAGAGAGCCTCGACGGCCAGGTCCGGGTCCATGAACCGGACGCCGGAGCGGCGCGCGTGGTCCTCGTCGAGCAGCGCGGTCATGCCACCGCCGGCGGCCGACCAGAAGCCCCAAGCCATCGAAGTTCCGGCCAGGCCACGGCCCCGGCGGTACGCGGCGAGCGCGTCCAGGTAGGCGTTGCCGGCCGCGTAGGCGCCGTTGTGGCTGCCGCCCCAGACGCCGGCGCCCGAGGAGAACAGTACGAAGGCGTCGAGCGGCTCGGTGAGCAGCTCGTCCAGGTGGGCCGCGCCGACGATCTTGGCCCGGGTGGCCTCGGCGAGCTCTGCCGGGTCCAGGTCGAGCAGCGGCCGCAGGTGCGGGACGCCGGCGGTGTGGAAGACGGCGGTGACGGGGCGGCCCTCGGCCGCGGTGGCGGCCAGCAGGGCGGCGAGCGCCTCGCGGTCGGCGACGTCGCAGGCCGCGACGGTCACACTCGCGCCCAGCTCCTCCAGCTCGGCGACCAGCTCGGCGGCACCGGGCGCGTCGGCGCCGCGCCGGCTGGTGAGCAGCAGGTGCCCAGTGCCCTCGCGGGCCAGCTTGCGGGCGGTCTGTGCGCCGAGGCCGCCGGTGCCGCCGGTCACCAGCACGCTGCCGCGCGGGCGGAAGTCACCGGCCGGGGCGGCGGCCCCGCGGGGTGCCGGGGTCAGGCGGCGGGCGAAGACGCCGGACGCGCGGATGGCCAGCTGGTCCTCGTCGCCGATGCCGGCCAGGACGGCGGCCAGGCGGCCGAGGGCTCGCTGGTCGAGCTGCTCGGGCAGGTCGACCAGGCCGCCCCAGAGGCCGGGGTGCTCCAGGCCGAGGACACGGCCGAGACCCCACACGGCCCCCTGGCCGGGGTTGCGTACGGGGTCGATCCGGCCGATGCTCTCGGCGCCCTCGGTGGCGAACCAGAGCGGGCTGTTGGGGGCGGTCTCGGCGGCGGCCCGGATCAGCGCGAGCGCCGGGGCCAGGTCGAGGGCGAAGACCAGCAGCCCGGCCGGGGCCTCATCGGTGTCCGACGCGCCGGAGCTCAGGGCGGCGGCCAGCACGGTCCGGTCGGCGTCGTCGTCAACGGGCAGCAGGCGCGGCCGGGCGCCGTGCTGGGCGAGGGCGGCCACCAGGGCGGCCACGTCCTCGTCGCCGGCCCGGGCGGCCGGGACGGCCACCCACCAGGGACCGGTCAGCGCGGCGCGCGCGCTCTCGACCGGGGTGACCGGCGTCCAGGCGATCCGGTAGCGCCAGGAGTCCACGACGTCATGGTCCTGTCGGCGGCGGCGCCAGGAGGCGAGCTTGGGCAGCAGGTCGGCGAGCGGGGAACCGTCGGCGATGCCGAGCGTGTCTGCCAGGCCGGCGGCGTCCTCGCGCTCCACGGCGGCCCAGAACTCGGCGTCCGGCTCACCCCCGGCCGCGGCGGCCGGGGAGGGCGGGGCGGGCGGCGCGAAACCGGGCGCGTCGGGCATAAACCAGTAGCGCTGCCGCTGGAAGGCGTAGGTGGGCAGGTCGACGGCGCGCGGGTCGGCGGGCGCGAAGTAGGCGTCCCAGTCGACGGCGACGCCCTTGGTGTGCAGGAGGGCCAGCGCCTCGACGAAGGTGCGCTCCTCCGGGCGGGCCTTGCCGAGGACGGACACGAAGGTCTCGCCGCCGTCGAGGGTCTCCAGCGCCAGGCCGGTCAGGGTGGCGTCGGGGCCGACCTCGACGAAGACAGTGGCGCCGGCGGCGCGGGCGGCGGCGACGCCGTCGGCGAAGCGCACGGGGCGGCGGACATGCTCGACCCAGTAGTCGGCGGTGGTCAGCTGGCCCGGCTCGGCCAGACGGCCGGTGACGTTGGAGACGATGGGGATGGTGGGCTCGGAGAAGGCGATCCCGCTGATCGCCGCACGGAAGTCCGCCAGCATCGGGTCGACCAGCGGCGAGTGGAAGGCGTGCGAGACCCGCAGGCGCCGGGTGCGCGCGGTGGTCCGCTCCTCGATCGCGGCGATCGCGGCCTCGGTACCGGAGACCACCAGGGCCTCGGGGCCGTTGACGGCGGCGATGCCGGCCTCGGCCTCGAAGCCGGCCAGCAGCGGCAGCACCTCGTCCTCGGAGCCGGCGACGGCCAGCATCGCCCCGCCGGTGGGCAGGGTCTGCATCAGCCGGGCCCGGGCAGCGACCAGGGTGCAGGCGTCCTGCAGGTCGAAGACCCCGGCGACGTGCGCGGCGGCGATCTCACCGACCGAGTGACCGACCAGCACGTCCGCGCGCAGGCCCAGCGACTCCAGCACCCGGTAGAGGGCGACCTCAAGGGCGAACAGCGCCGGCTGGGTCACCCCTGTCTCGGCCAAAAGCTCCTGCGGGCCGGTGAACATCGCGTCCCGGACCGGATGGTCCAGCAGTGGGTCCAGGATCTTGCATACGTTCCGCAGCGCCTCGGCGAACTCCGGGAATGCCTCGGCCAGCTGACGGCCCATCCCGACCCGCTGGCTGCCCTGGCCGGCGAACAGCAGACCCAGCCGGCCGCCCGCGCCCGAACCGGTCACCGCGGCGGCGCCGGGCTCCCCGGCGGCCAGCTCGCGCAGCCCGGCCAGCAGCTCGTCCCGGTCCGCGCCGACCACCACAGCCCGCTGGTCCAGCACCGCGCGGGTGGTCGCCAGCGACCATGCCACGTCGTCGTCCCGCAGTTCCGGCCGCTCCTCGGCCCACGCGGCCAGCCGCTCTGCCTGCACGACCAGCGCCTGCGCGTCGCGCGCCGACACCACCCACGGCGTCAGCGGCCGGCTCGACGAGACTGGCCGCTCCGGCGTCTCCGACTGCGCCTCGGCCGCCGGCCGCTGCGGCGCCTCCTCCAGGATCACATGCGCGTTGGTGCCGCTGAACCCGAACGCCGAGACCGCCGCACGGCGCGGTGCGTCCGCCCGCTCCCACGCCCGGGCGTCGGTGAGTAGCTTCACCTCGCCCGCCGACCAGTCGACGTGCGGCGAGGGCTCGTCCACATGCAGGGTCTTCGGCAGCACGCCGTTGTGCATCGCCATCACCATCTTGATGACGCCGCCGACACCGGCCGCCGCCTGGGTGTGGCCGATGTTGGACTTCAGCGAGCCGAGCCAGAGCGGCTTGCCCTCGGGCCGGTCCTGGCCGTAGGTGGCGAGCAGGGACTGCGCCTCGATCGGGTCGCCCAGCGTCGTCCCGGTACCGTGGGCCTCCACCGCGTCGACCTGCGAGGCGGCCAGGCCGGCGTCGGCCAGCGCCCGGCGGATCACCTGGATCTGGGACGGCCCGTTCGGCGCGGAGAGCCCGTTGGACGCGCCGTCCTGGTTGATCGCCGAACCGCGCACCACCGCCAGCACGTGGTGGCCGTTGCGCTGGGCGTCGGACAGTCGCTCGACGAGCAGCACGCCGACGCCTTCGGCCCAGCCGGTGCCGTCCGCCGCAGCGGCGAAGGACTTGCAGCGGCCGTCCGCCGACAGGCCGCGCTGCTTGGAAAACTCCACGAGCGTGTTCGGCGTGGCCATCACGGTCGCACCGCCCGCCAGCGCCATGGTGCACTCGCCACGCCGCAGCGCGTGCACCGCCAGGTGCAGGGCGACCAGCGAGGACGAGCAGGCGGTGTCGATCGAGACCGCCGGGCCCTTCAGGTCGAGCGCGTACGCGACCCGGCCGGAGGTGACGCTGCCGAGCGCCTCGGCCCGGAAGTAGTCGTGGTACATCACACCGGTGAAGACGCCGGTCCGGCTGCCGCCCACGGACGTCGGGTCGATGCCGGCCCGCTCGAACACCTCCCAGCATGCCTCCAGGAAGAGCCGCTGCTGCGGATCGGTGGCGAATGCCTCGCGCGGGGAGATCGAGAAGAACCCGGCGTCGAACTCGGCCGCGTCATAGAGGAAGCCGCCCCCACGCGCAGTGGTCGTCCCTGGGTGGTCCGGGTCGGGGTGGTAGAGGTCCTCGGCCCAGCCACGGTCGGTCGGGAACTCCGCGACCCCGTCGCCGCCCTCGGCGACCAGCCGCCAGAGGTCCTCCGGCGAGCCGACGCCGCCGGGGTAGCGGCAGCTCATTCCGACGATCGCGATCGGCTCGTGCTCCCTGCCCTCGATCTCGCGCAGCTGCTGCCGGCTCTGGTGCAGGTCGGCGGTGACCCGCTTCAGATAGCCGCGGAGCTTCTCTTCGTTTGACATGGAAAACGTCACCCTTCTCGGGCCGGAGCACTGGTTCAGCAGGAACGGTGGCCGGGCGGTGTACCAGGCCGGTTCAGGACAGGGGTGGTGCGGATGTCATGAGGGTGTGGCGTGGGCGGTTCAGAGTGCGTTGTCGATGAAGGCGAACATTTCGTCGTCGGTTGCGTCGTCGAGCTGGTTGG
>NZ_JBNCLI010000022.1:0-30686 GCF_049844595.1 Streptomyces sp. DT224 | reverse complement strand
GGGGGGGGGGGGGGGGGGGGGGGGGGGGGGGGGGCGGGGGGGGGGGGGGGGGGGGGGGGGGGGGGGGGGGGGGGGGGCGCGGGGGGGGGGGGGGGGGGGGGGGGGGGGGGGGGGGGGGGGGGCCGGGGGGGGGGGGGGGGGGGGGGGGGGGGGTGGGGGGCCCCCGGCGCCGGTGGGGGGGGGGCGGGGGGGGGGGCCCGGGGCGCCCGCCCCCCCCCACTCCCCCGTTCACCCGCGTTCAGTCGCCGACGGCCACGGCCTCAAGCCCGGCCGGCGCCGCCACCGCCTCCACCGGCGCCGGGTCCGGCGCCCCCGCCTCCACCGCCGTGCGCCGCTCCGGCAGCAGGCTCAGCACCGCCGCGCGCTGGGCCTCGCTGGTGGCGTCGTCGTACGGGTCGGGCGTGGCCGGGACCTGGATGCGCAGGACCGGTCCGGCGCCGAACCGGGCGTAGCCGCGGCCGGCCGGGGCGTCCGGCGGCGGGGTGGTGTGCGGTCCGGTGCCGAGCACCGACTCCACCTGCCCGGCCGTGCAGTCGCCGAGCACCACCCGGGCCCTGGTGTGCGTGCGGACCGTCTCACCGAGGCCGTCGAGGTGGTCGAGCGCCTCGGCCAGGACCACGACGACGTTGGCGGCCCGGCCGTGCCGCAGCGGGATCTGGAGCAGTTCCTGCGCGTCGGGCGCCCCGTCCCCGGCCGGCCGGGCGAGCGCGCTCGGCCGGTCCAGCAGGATCCACAGCGGCCGCGTCAGGTCCTCGGGGACCGGGTCGCCGGCCTGCCGGGCACGGTTCGCCTCGATCAGCCGGCGCTCCGTCTCGTTGGCCGCCCACTCCAGGGTGGAGAGCGCGCCGGCGGGCCCGCACTCGACGGCCAGGACGCCCTCGCGCCCGGTGAAGCAGGCGTACTCGCCGGTGCCGCTGCCCTCCACGATGAGGATGTCGCCCTGCTGGAGCGCCTGGAGGGCGATGGACCGCAGCAGGGTGGTGGTGCCGCTGCCGGGCTGCCCGGCGACGAGCAGGTGCGGTTCGGTGGAGCGGGGGCCGGTGCGCCAGACGACACCGGGCGCGTCCCGGGTGCCGGCGCTGTCGCTCACCGGGAGGGTGCGCTGCACGGCGTCCTCGTCCGTGAAGCCGAGGACGGTCTCGCCGGGGGCGGTGACGAAGCGCTGGGCGGTGAGCGAGGTCGGCAGGGCGTCGAGGACGCTCATCACGAGCCGGTTGCCCTCCTCGTCCCAGCGGAACCGGTACTCCCGGCCACGGCCCGACTTGGCGTGCAGCAGCTGTTCGATCCGGGCCCGGGACTCGGGTTCGCTGTCGGTGAAGTACGCGGGATAGGCGACCTGGAGGCGCGAGACGCGGCCGTCGCCGTCGAACGCGTAACCGCTGAAGACCTGCTCCCAGTCGCCGCCGTGGCCGAACAGCGGGCTGGGGTCGTCGGCCGTCGAGAAGTACGGCACGAGCGCTTCGTACAGGGATCGCAGCCGCGCGGTCTCCGCCTCGTCGGGGCCGGTTCTGGCGGGGGTGCGGTCGCGTCCCTTCCATGCGGCTGCGCCCATCACCGTGACGAGGGCCAGCAGCGGCCCGTACGGGATGAGCGCGACCACGAGTACGCAGGCCGCGACGAGGAACAGCGTGGGTCCACGCCGGTCCTTGGGCGTCGCGGCCCACTTCTGCCGTCCCGCGCCGGCCAGCAGCCGCAGACCGCGCGTGAGCGTGATCAGCGGATGGAGCACATCGGTGGCGCTGTCGGCGGCCGTGCGCGCGAACTCTCGACTGCGAGTGATCGAAGCGCTGCCGCTGCTCAGAATGCGGGGGAGTGGTCGCCTGGCCACGTCTGTCTCCTGAAGGGGTCGGTGCGGAGGCGGAGGGTCAGAACTTGATCCCGCCCAGGAGTCCGGCCAGGCTCGCTCCGCCCGCGGTGATGCTCGGTGCGATGGCGGTCCCGGCCAGGTAGAAGCCGAACAGGGCGGTGACGAGGGCGTGCGACGCCTTGAGGCCGTCCTTCCTGAAGAACAGGAAGACGATGATGCCGAGGATGACGACGCCGGACATGGAAAGGATCATGAGTGTTCTCCTGGTTGGAGGGGACGGTCACCATGAGTCCTTCCAGGCTCACCCCAAGTATCCGTAGGATAAAAGACGCAATCGGGTGAAAAGGGTGATTATCCACCCGATCGGCGGAGGTGAAGCCCGGGCCTGATCATGTACCCGCACGGGCAGTACCCTGTCGGTTCACTCGCACGGCCCCCGCCGTGCTCGTCCCGGCCGCCGGCGGCGGCCCGCGAACGGTCAAGGAAGGCGGAACCCCGATGAGCGACGTCCCCGATCCCGAGGTCGTGGAGCTGGCCTCCAAGGTGTTCGACCTGGCGCGGGCCGGCGACGCCGACGCCCTCGCCGCCTACGTGGACGCCGGGGTGCCCGCCAACCTCACGAACGACCGGGGCGACTCGCTGCTGATGCTCGCCGCCTACCACGGGCACGCCCCCGCGGTCACCGCCCTCGCCGCCCGCGGCGCCGACCCTGGCCGGGCCAACGACCGGGGCCAGACCCCTCTGGCCGGAGCGGTCTTCAAGGGTGAGGAAGCGGTGATCCGCGCCCTCCTCGACGCGGGTGCCGATCCGGCCGCCGGAACGCCCTCCGCGGTCGACACCGCACGCATGTTCGGCAAGGACGACCTGCTGGAACTCTTCGGAGCCCGCTGAACGGGTACGCCGTAAATGTGGTCGCGGTGGCGAAATGGCTGGGTCATCATGACGTCGCGGGCCCGTTCCGGGCCAACCGACGAGAGGCAGAGGAAGATGCTCTACACCAGGCAGAAGACGGCGGTCGGCGAATCGTGTTGCTGCGCGGCCTAGGGCTCGCCCCCAGTGCTCGTCCCGGAGCACGTGGAACTGCACAGTCCCGGTTGTGTCGACAGCTTGATGTGAGGCTTTCCCCATGTTCGATCCGTTCATAGCGCCGAGCGGCACCCTGCTCGGCCTGCTCCAGAGAGGCCGCGGCGACGGCACGCTCCATGCGCTCGCCGCACCGCGCCCGGAGGCCCTGGCCGCGCTCCACCACTGCGTCCTGAACGACCCCCGCCACGACTGGCAGGTGGAGAACCGCTCCCTGTACTACGCGCGCCTCTACCTCGACCTGGGCGGCGGTGTCGAGGAGATCGAGCGGCACCTGACCGGCCCCGAGGACCACCTCGACACCGAGGACTCGCGGACCGGCCTCGCCCTGTCCGTCCTCGGCCACCTCGCCTCCTACGGGCGCGGCGACGCCCTCGCCCTGCTGCGGCGCTACGCCGCGACCGGCTCCAACTGGGCCTGGGCGCTGGACGAGCTGGCCCTGCGCGACGACGACGCCGGGCTCCGCTCCCTCGCCGAGCCCGTGCTCGCCCGTTTCCCCGACGACGCCGAGGGCCGCGCCGAGCTGGCCGCGACCGTGCGGGACGCCTACGAGCCCCGCCCCTGGCGCCTGTGGGCCGACGACCCGCGCGAAACGGTCGGCGCCCGCGTCCGGGCCGCCTCCGAGCAGGGGTCCTTCGACCGCTGGCAGCGCCAGATGCGCCCCGGCGGCCCCCGGCCCGGCTGGAGCGTCCAGGCGGTCTTCGACTGGGCCCGGCAGGGACTGGAGCGCGGCAGCGTCCTCCACGTGCCCGCCGCCCGCTGCCTCGCCGCCGTCGCGGGCCCCGAGAACCGGGCCGAGATCGTCGAGGCCGCCCGCAGCGGACCCGACGCCGCCCGCTGCGCCGCCCTCCACTATCTGGCCGCCGAGGTCCGCGACCCCGTCGTGCTCGACCTGATCGAGACCGCGGCCGCCGAACCCCGGGGCACCGTCGCCGACGCCGCCGTCGCCGCCTTCGAGCGCATGTGCGGCGAGGACGCCGTGGAGCGCGCCCGCCGCTGGGCCCGCAGGCCCGACGCGCTCGGAGCGTCGGCCGCCGGCGTGCTGGCCGGACGCGGCGGCCCGCAGGACGCCCCCGCGGTGCTCGGCGCGCTGCGTGACGCCGTACGCGGCGACGGACCGGACGCGCCCCGGCTGTGGGCCCTCGTCGACGGCGCCGGCCGGCTGGGCATCGCCTGCGCCGCTCCCGTACTGCGCCACATCTACCGCGAGACGTCCTCCTCCCAGCTGCGCGGCAGGACCGCCCGGGCTCTCGCCGCCACCGACCCGTCCTTCGCCACCGGGTTCGCCGTCGAGTGCCTGTGGGACTGCGAGGAGACGACCCGCGAGGTCGCCGCGCTCCACGCCGAGACCGGTGACCTGCGCGTCGCCGAGCGGCTGCGCCGCCTGGCCGCCGACCCCGCCGAGGAGGCCGAGGTCCAGTCGGCGGTACGCAGCAGGATCGGCCCGGACGCCCCGGCGGTCTGACCGGCGGAAACACCCCGTAACACCCCAGGAGTGCAGCGCGTCGGGGGCGCGCCGCTCCCGCCCTGTTCCGCGATCACCGGACGGCGGGCCAATATGGGGGCATGACCGGGCGCTGGGAGTTCTGGATCGACCGTGGCGGCACCTTCACCGACGTGGTGGGGAGGCGCCCCGACGGCCGGCTCGTCACCCGCAAACTCCTCTCGCACGACCCGGACCGCTACCGCGACGCCGCCGTCGCCGGCATCCGGCTGATGCTCGGACTCCGATCCGATGAGCCGGTCCCCGCCGACCGCGTCGCCGCCGTCAAGATGGGCACCACCGTCGCCACCAACGCCCTGCTGGAACGGCGCGGCGAACCGACCGTCCTGGTCATCACCGAAGGCTTCCGGGACGCCCTGCGCATCGCGTACCAGAACCGCCCCCGCCTCTTCGACCGCCGCATCCTGCTCCCGGAAGCCGTGTACGACCGGGTCGTCGAGGTCCCCGAGCGCATCGACGCCCACGGCCGCACCGTCACCCCGCTCGACCGCGAGGCCGTCGCCGCCCGGCTGCGCGAAGCCCGCGCCGACGGGCTGAGCAGCGCGGCCGTCGTCCTGATGCACGGCTACCGGTATCCCGCCCACGAACAGGCGGTCGCCGCCGAGGCCGAGGCCGCCGGCTTCACCCAGATCAGCTGCTCCCACGAGGTCAGCCCGCTGATCAAGCTCGTCCCGCGCGGCGACACCACCGTCGTGGACGCCTACCTCTCGCCGATCCTGCGCCGGTACGTCGACTCGGTCGCCGCAGAACTGCCCGGCATCCGGCTCATGTTCATGCAGTCCAACGGCGGCCTGCGCGAGGCCGCCCACTTCCGCGGCAAGGACGCCGTGCTCTCCGGGCCGGCCGGCGGGGTCGTCGGCATGGTCCGCACCTCCGCCCGGGCCGGCCACGACCGGGTCATCGGCTTCGACATGGGCGGCACCTCCACCGACGTCTCGCACTGCGCGGGCGAGTTCGAACGCGAACTGGGCACCGAGGTCGCCGGCGCCCGGATGCGCGTCCCCATGATGAACATCCACACCGTCGCGGCCGGCGGCGGCTCCGTCCTCCACTTCGACGGCCGGCGCTACCGGGTCGGCCCCGACTCCGCCGGCGCGGTCCCCGGCCCCGCCTGCTACCGCCGGGGCGGACCGCTGACCGTCACCGACGCCCAGGTCATGCTGGGCCGCATCCGCCCCGCCCACTTCCCCGCCGTCTTCGGGCCGGACGGCGACCAGCCCCTCGACGCGGACATCGTGCGCGAGCGCTTCGAGGACCTGGCCGAGGAGGTCGCCCGGGCCACCGGCACCAAGCGGACGGCGGCCGAGACCGCGGCCGGCTTCCTGGAGATCGCGGTCCTCTCCATGGCCGGCGCCGTCAAGAAGATCTCCGTGCAGCGCGGCCACGACATCACCCGCTACGCCCTCACCGGCTTCGGCGGCGCCGGCGGCCAGGCCGTCTGCGCCGTCGCCGACGCCCTCGGCATCGACACCGTCCTCGTCCCGCCACTGGCCGGAGTGCTGTCCGCGTACGGCATCGGGCTCGCCGACGCCACCGCCATGCGGGAGCAGTCCTTCGAAGCCGCCCTGGACGCGGACTCCGAGACCCGGGTGCGGCAGCTGTGCGACGAGCTCGCCGCCCGTACGAGCGACGACCTGCGCGCCGACGGCGTGCCCGCCGACGCCGTCACCACCCGCGCCCGGGTCCTGCTGCGCTACGAGGGCACCGACGCGAGCCTGCCCGTCGCCCTGGACACGGCCGCCGCCATGACCGACGCCTTCACCCGCGAGCACCGCGCCCGCTACGGCTTCACGGCCGACCGGCGGCTCGTCGTGGAGACCGTCTCCGTCGAGGCCACCGGGACCGCCGGCGGCCACGCCGAGACCGGGCCGGCCACCCGCGACGAGGGCGCCCCCACCACCCCCCGCCCGTACGACACCGCCCGGATGTTCGCGGAGGGGCACTGGCAGGAGGCGCCGCTCCACCGCCGGGACGACCTCAGGGCCACCGACGTCGTCACCGGCCCCGCCGTCGTCGCGGAGGCCGACGCCACCACCGTCGTGGACCCCGGCTGGCAGGCCGAACTCGCCGCCTCCGGACACCTCGTCCTCACCCGCGCCCGCCCACGCCCCGCCCGCCAGGCCGTCGGCACCCGGGTCGACCCGGTGATGCTGGAGGTCTTCAGCAATCTCTTCATGTCCATCGCCGAGCAGATGGGCGTGACCCTCGAGAACACCGCCCGCTCCGTCAACATCAAGGAGCGCCTCGACTTCTCCTGCGCCCTGTTCGACGCCGACGGCAACCTGATCGCCAACGCGCCCCACATCCCCGTCCACCTCGGCTCCATGGGCGAATCGATCAAGGAAGTCCTCCGCCGCAACGCCGGCACCATGCGCCCCGGCGACGTCTACGCCATCAACGACCCGTACCACGGCGGCACCCACCTGCCCGACGTCACCGTCGTGACGCCCGTGTTCGACACGGCCGGCGACGGGCCGGTGCTGCGCTTCCTGGTGGCCTCGCGCGGCCACCACGCCGAGATCGGCGGCATCACCCCCGGCTCCATGCCCGCCTTCAGCCGCACTGTGGACGAGGAGGGCGTCCTCTTCGACAACTGGCTCCTGGTCCGGGACGGCGTCTTCCGCGAGGACGCCACCCGCGACCACCTCGCCACCGCCCCGTACCCCTCCCGCGACCCCGGCACCAACCTCGCCGACCTGCGCGCCCAGATCGCCGCCAACGAGAAGGGGATCGCCGAACTGCGCGCCATGACCGAGCAGTTCGGCACCGAGGTCGTGGACGCCTACATGGGCCATGTGCAGGACAACGCCGAGGAGTCGGTACGCCGCATCGTCGCCGGGCTCGGCGACGGCCACTACCGGTACGAGACGGACAACGGCGCCGTGATCGAGGTGACCGTCACCGTCGACCGCGAGGCCCGCGGCGCCGTCATCGACTTCACCGGCACGTCCCCGCAGCAGCCGGGCAACTTCAACGCCCCGAAATCCGTGGTCATGGCCGCCGTGCTGTACGTCTTCCGTACCCTGGTCGCCGACGACATCCCGCTCAACAGCGGCTGCCTGAAACCGCTGGAGATCCGGATCCCCGAGGGCTGCATGCTGGCCCCCGTCCCGCCCGCCGCCACGGTCGCCGGCAACGTCGAGACCTCGCAGGCGGTGACCGGCGCGCTGTACGCGGCCCTCGGCGTCCAGGCAGAGGGCTCCGGCACCATGAACAACCTCACCTTCGGCAACGACCGCGTGCAGTACTACGAGACCGTCGCCAGCGGCTCCGGCGCGGGCGAGGACTTCGACGGCACCGACGCCGTGCAGACCCACATGACCAACTCCCGCCTCACCGACCCCGAGATCCTGGAATGGCGCTACCCCGTCCTGCTGGAGGGCTTCCGGGTCCGCGAGGGCAGCGGGGGAGCGGGCCGCCACCGGGGCGGCCGCGGGGTGGAGCGCCGCATCCGCTTCCTCGAACCGGTCACCCTGGCCCTGCTCACCGGACACCGCCGCGTGCCCCCGTACGGCATGGCGGGCGGCCGGCCGGGCGCCCTCGGCAGCCAGCACATCGAACGCGCCGGCGGCGGCCGCACCGAGCTGGCCGCCTGCGACAGCGCGGACGCCGGCCCGGGCGACGTGCTGGTGCTGCGTACGCCCGGGGGCGGGGGCTACGGGGAGCCGGGCGGGGAGAGCGCGGGGGCCTGACCGGTCCGCCGGGAGCGGCCCTTCTGCGCCGTTTCGACCGTTGTCGGTGCGAGGACCTAATCTGTGCACCGTGACTTCGCCTGCCTACACGGACAACGCTGCGCCCCAGCTCAGCGCGGGGCCGCGGCCCGCACCGGGCCCGGCCGCCGACGAGGGGCTGTCGCGGCGGCTGCGCGCGCTGGCCTGCACCGCGCCGCTGCACGACCTGGACGTGCGCAAGGCGAACCTCGCCGGTGAGTACAGCGGCTATGCGATGGCCGAGGTCGCCCTCGCCGCGATCGACCACGTCACGCTCAACATGGACTTCGACACCGGCGCGGACCACGACCAGATAGTGACCAGGCTCCTCCCGCGCGTCGCCGCCCAGGCCCCCGCCCGCCCCGCCGCCGAGCACGAACGGGTCGCCCGCTGGGTCCTGGAGAACCTGATCAACGTCGGCAGCGTGGACCGCGGATTCCGGGCGGTCTACGGCACCTTCGGGCCCGACGGCGTCTACGTCCGCCGCGACTACGACTTCAAGCTGATCGAGGAGGTCCCCGGCCACGGCGGCAGCGTCTACCTCAGGGCCACCGACGAAGCGGTCAACGTCCTGGTCGGCGCCCTCGACACGGACGTCACCAGCGCCCAGATCGCCGCCGAGGTGAAGCTGGAGGTCCTGATCAGCCGCGGCCGCCTCGCCGACGCCCAGCTCGCCGCCGAACAGGCCCGCTACCGGACCGTCCAGTACGCGGAGACGCTGCGCAGGACCCTCGACGCCACCCGGCGCAACGTCCGCGCGGTCGACTGGCTCAACGCCGTGCCCGACATGATCGCCGAGGCCCTGGACCACGTCGCCGACCGCTACCGCCACGAGAACGCGATCCTGACCAACATCCGCAAGGCCCGCGACGAGGCCGAGGACCCCGAGCACAAGCGCCGCGCCGCCGAGCTGGTCGACATCGTCAAGGACTGCATCCGCCGCCACACCCAGCTCCAGTCCCGGCTGCTGGAGGCAGGCCCGCTCTTCCGCGCCGAGCAGGACCGCCAGGCGTTCGCCGCACCCGCGGCCCGCACCGGCCTCGACCTCTACGGGCAGCTCCTCGGCCCGCTGCTGCCGCTCCCGGTCGAGCAGGCGAGCCGCGCCACCGACGCCTTCTTCGCCCACGGCACGGGCCTGCGCACTCCGGTCTCCGTACGGGTGGGCGACCTGGTCGACCTGCTCCTCAGCCCACCCCCCGCCCGCGAACACCTCGGCGCCGAGATGCCCGAACCGGACCTGATCGCCACGCCGGACGACAGCCGCTTCAGCGAGGAGCAGCTGGCCGCCGCGATGCAGTTGCTCGACCTGGAGCACGACGCGCCGCGCCGGCTCTCCGGCCTCCTCGCCGACGCCCGCCGCCACGACCCGGACCTGCCCTACCTGGTCGCCCTGCTCGCCGTGCACGCCGCGAGCCCCCCGGTCGGTACCGCCTACCGCCAGGGCGAACGCCGCCTGCTGTTCTCCGTGGACGACGGCACCCCGCTGGACGACGAGGAGTTCGGCGGCGCCGACCTGATCGTCGGCACGGCCCTGCTCGACGCGGCCGGCATGGCGGCCGACCGCTCGGAGGCGTCGTGAAAGCCTCCGGCCCCCGTATCACCTTCCGCAACACATTCCGCACCGAGGAGCCAGTGTCGTGAGCGACCACCGCGCAGAGCACGCCGACGCGTGGAGCGACCCCGCCGACCGGCCCGCCCCCGCCTACGAGCCCGACCGCCCCGCGCCCGCACCGGCCGCCGTCACCCCGGCGGACGCGGCCGACGCCGCCCGGCTCGTCGCCTTCGGCCTCCAGCCCAAGCTGCTCCCCGCCCGCGACGCGGAGTACGCCGGACTGCTGCGCCGCTACCGGGACGACCCCGCCTTCGCGCGGCTCGCCGACGCCGTCGCCACCGGGCTCGGCCTCATCGTCCTGGAGGTGTCCCCCCGGGCCGGCATGGCCGTCACGGCGGGCGAGGACTCCGTCTTCGCCGTCCGCATGGGCGACTACGCGCGCCGCGCCTCCTCGGACAGCGCCGACCGCTTCCTGCACGGCCTCGCCCACCTCGCCGTCGCCGCGATGGCCTTCCCGCGTCCCGAGGACCTCGCCGACGACGCCTACATCGGCCGGATCACGGTCAACGGCGTCGACGCCTTCGTACGCCAGGCGTGCGACCGGCTGGAGGAGCGCGCGGAGGAGCAGGGCGACAACACCGACCCGGCCAGCGACGCCCCGGGCCTGGAGGCCGGCTGGCGCGTCTACGCCCGGCGCAGCGCCACCGGCGCCACCAAGGACGCCCGCCGGCTCGCCGGTTCCACCACCGGCATCATCGGCAAGGCCGTCGCCTTCCTCACCGACTCCGGCTTCCTCCAGCGCACCGGCGACGACGCCGGAGGCACGTACCGCACGACCGCCCGCTACCAGCTCCAGGTCCGCGACATGGCCGGCAGCGCCGCCATGGCCGAGCTCCTCGATCTGGGCGTCGTCCCCGTCACCGACGGAAGCGCCACGCTGCTGCCGCCCCCGGACCCCGACGACCTGGAACTGGTCGCCGACGCGGGCCTGCCGTTCCACGGCTGACCGCCGCCCGTCACCGCCGTCTTCCCTCCGCTCCCCGAACGACGAGAGTCCGCCGCCATGTACGAGCTGTCCCGGGTCCGCCTCTACTCCATCGGACCGGCCGGCGCACGCTACGCCGACACCGTGCTCGACCTGCGCGGAGTCGGCGAGCCCGTGCCCCGCCCCGCCCCGGCGCAGGCGGAGTTCTTCGAGGAGGAGCCGGCCGGCCCGCCGCGCCGGCCCGCCCCCGCGGGCGTCCTCTTCCTGGAGAACGGCGGCGGCAAGTCCGTCCTGCTGAAGCTGATCTTCTCGGTGATGCTCCCGGGCCACCGCAACACCCTCGGCGGTGCCAGCTCCGGCGTGCTGCGCAAGTTCCTGCTCGCCGACGACTGCGGCCACGTCGCCCTGGAGTGGCAGCACACGCTGACCGGCGAGTGCGTCGTCGTCGGCAAGGTCAGCGAGTGGCGCGGACGCCAGGTCTCCAACGACCCCCGCAAGTTCGCCGAGGCGTGGTACTCGTTCCGCCCGGGCCCCGGCCTCGGGCTCGACTCGCTGCCCGTCGCCGAGTCCACCGCCGTCGGCCGCCCCGCCGAAGGCGTCTCCGGAGCCCGCGGCCGCCGCCGCACCATGAAGGGCTTCCGCGACGCGCTCACCGAGGCCGGAAAGTTCTACCAGCACCTCGACGTCCACTGGGAGGAGATCCACGACCGCTGGAACGAGCACCTGGGCGAACTGGGCCTCGACCCCGAACTCTTCCGCTACCAGCGCGAGATGAACGCCGACGAGGGCGAGGCGGCCGGCCTCTTCGCGGTCAAGAAGGACTCCGACTTCACCGACCTGCTGCTGCGCGCCGTCACCGACACCCGCGACACGGACGGCCTCGCCGATCTCGTCAGCGGCTTCGGCAACAAGCTCGGCCGCCGTGCCGAACTCACCGCCGAACGCGACTTCACCGCCGGCTCCGCCGACCTCCTCGGCCGCATCGTCGAGGCCGCCGGCACCCGCGCCCGCACCCGCGACATCCACGCCGGAGCCGAGCGCCGCACCCGCACCCTCGCCCGCCGCCTCTCCGCCCGCGCCGGTGAGGAGCGCGGCCGGGCCGCCGAGCTCGCCCAGCAGGTCACCGCCGCCGCCCACACCGTCACCGGCGCCGAGGAGACCCGCGGGCGCTGCGCCCTGATCGCCGCCGAACTCGCCTACCGGCACGCCTCGCTGGCGCTCACCGCCGCCGAGAAGAGCGCCGCCGCCCAGCGCCGCGAACTGGGCGAGGCGCGCACCCTGCACGCCGCCTGGCAGGCCGCCGAGGCCGTCCTGCGCCACCGCGCCGCCGCCGACCGCTCCGCCCGCGTCGCCGCCGCGATCCGGGAGGCCGAGCGCGACGCCGCCCCCGCCCTCGCCGCCCGCGCGAGCGCCGCCGCCGACCTCGTACGGGCCCTGCACGCCGCCGCCGAGGCGGGCGAGAGCCGGGCCAACGAGGAGGAGGAGCGCTCCGACACCCTGCAGAGCGCCGGCGAGACCGCGCACCGGGACGCCACCACCGCCGCCACCGAGGCCCAGCGCGCCCGCAGCGAGGCCGGCCATCTGCGCCAGCGCCTGGCCGAGGTCGAGCAGGAGACCGCCGAAGCCGTCCGGGCCGGCTGGCTGGACGACACCGCACCGCACGCCGACCCCGCCAGGGCCGCCCTCGCCGCCAACGACGCCGAACAGGCCGCCGTGGCCGCCTGGGACACCGCCCGCGAGGCCGCCCAAGGCGCCGCCGACCGGGCCCGCCGGGCCACCGCCGACGAGTCCCGCGCCGAACTGGCCGCCGCCCGCGCCGCCGACGCCGCCCGCGCCGCCGAGCAGGCGTACGAGGCGGAGCTGAGGGCCGCCGACTCGATCGCCGCCGAGCCCCGCCTCGCCGAACTGCTCGGGCTGCCCGGCGCCGTCCCCCGGCCCCGCCGGGCCGCGCGCGGAGCCGAAGCGGCCGGCGACGAGCCGCACGGCGGCGACGAGGCCGCCGAGGACGACCCCACCACGCACACCGGCCGCCCGCAGCCCCTCGGCGCCGACGAGTTCGACCGCAGCGCCGACGAACTGCGCGACCTGCTCGACCAGAGCGTCGCCACCGCCGAACGGCGCCTGTTCGAACTGCGCACCGCAGCCGCCGACGACGCCCGCATCCTGGGCGCGCTCGGCGACGGCGGACTCCTCCCGCCCAGCCCGGACGTCCTGGCCACCGTGGAATACCTCGGCGAGCAGGGCATCCCCGCACTCCCCGGCTGGCGCTACCTCGCCCAGGCCGTCGACCCCGCCGACCACGCGGCCGTCCTCGCCGCCCGCCCCGAGCTCGTCGACGGCGTCGTCATCACCGACCCCGACGCGCACGCCCGCGCCCGCGACGTCCTCGGCGCCGCCGCCCTGCTGCCCCGCTCCGCCGTCGCCGTCGGCACCGCCGCCGCGCTCCTCGCCCCCGTGCCCGGCCCCGGAACGGGCGCCTCCGGTGCCGGCGAGGACGTCTTCCTCGTACCGCCGAACCCGGCCATGCACGACGAACACGCCGCCGACGAGGAGCGCCAGGCGCTGCGCAGCCGGGCCGCCGCCCGCGACGAGGACATCCGGGTGCTCGCCGCCCGCCTCGGTGCCGACCGCGCGCTCGCCGCCCGCATCGGCTCCTGGCGCGCCGACTGCCCGCCCGGCATGCTCGCCGAGCTGGCCGAAGCCGCCCGCACCGCCCGCACCACCGCCGAGACCGCCGAGGCCGCCCTCGCCGAGGCCCGCACCGTCCGCGCCGAGGCCGACGAGGCCGCCGCCGACACCGCCCGGGTCCGTGAGGAGCGCCAGGAGACCGCCCAGCGCGCCCGCCGGGCCGCCGACGCGCTCGCCGGACTCGCCTTCCGGCTGCGGGAACGGGCCGGCTGGCAGGCCAAGCTGCGCGAACTGACCGACGAGGCGGCGGAGAGCGAGGCCCGCGCCACCGTCCTCCTGGAGCGCGCCCGGGCCGCCGACGAGGACCGCCGCGCCGCCCAGCGCGCCGCCGACGACGCCCGCCGCACCGCCCGCGCCCTGCGCGCCGAACGCGCCGAGATCGCCGGCGCCCCCGAACACCTCCCCGACCCCGGCGAGGACGCCCCCCGCCAGGCGCTGCCCGCCCTGCGCGAGGCGTACCGGGCGGCGTCCCAGCTGTACGAGAAGGTGGGCGTCGGCGCCGACCTGCGCGCCGAGCAGGCCCGCGCCGAGAGCGACGAGAGCGCCGCCCTCGCCGAGCTGGACCGCCTCACCAACAAGGTCCGCACCCGGGCCGCCCAGCTCCTGGAGGGCACCGACGGCGCCGACGGCCCGTCCCGGCAGGCCGCCGCCGCCCGCGCCGAATCCCTCGTCCAGCTCCTGGAGACCCGGGCCTCCGCCGCCAGCGAGCAGCTGGGCCGGCTGCGCGGCGAGGCCGAACGCCTCGCGCCCGCCGACGGCGAGAGCCTGCACACCGAGCTGCCCGACGACCGGGTGCCCGCCGACGCCGAACAGGCCCAGTCCCTCCTGCGCACCGCCACCGCCGAGCTGGCCGCCGCCTCCGCCGCGCTGGACACCGCCCGGGCCGCCCACGCCGAGCTGCTGCACGCGCACCGCGCCGCCGAGGACGCGGCCGGCGGCTTCGACGAGACCGCCGCCCTGCTGCGGGACCTGCTCAGGGACCACGGCGCCGAGGACGACCCGGAGGACCCCGAGCCGTACCCGGGCAGCCTGGAGGAGGCCCGGCAGTCCGCCGCCGAGGCCCGCCGCTCCCTGCGCGGCTGCGCCGCCGACCTCTCCGCCGCCGAAGCAGCCGTCCGGGAGGCGAGCGACGTCCTCGTACGGCACGCCAACTCCACCCGCTACGAACAGGTCCGCACCCCGGCCCGGCAGCAGATCCGCGAACTGCCCGCCGCCGCGCTCCCGGAGCACGCGGAGAAGTGGGCCGCCGCCTTCGCGCCCCGGCTGCGCGTCCTCACCGACGAGCTGGCCCAGCTGGAACGCAACCGCGACTCCATCGTGGACCGGCTGCGCGGCCTGGTGGAGTCCGCGCTCACCACGCTCCGCTCCGCCCAGCGGCTCTCCCGGCTCCCCGAGGGCCTGGGGGAGTGGTCCGGACAGGAATTCCTCCGTATCCGCTTCGAGGAACCCGATCAGACCACCCTCACCGAACGGCTCGGCGAGGTCATCGACGAGGCGACGAGGGCGGCCCTCCGGAAGAACAGCGACCTGCGCCGCGACGGCATGTCCCTGCTCCTGCGGGGGGTCCAGGCGGCCCTGGAACCCAAGGGCATCGCCGTCGAGATCCTCAAGCCGGACGCCGTGCTGCGTGCCGAGCGCGTGCCGGTCGGGCAGATGGGCGACGTCTTCTCCGGCGGACAGCTGCTCACCGCCGCGATCGCCCTGTACTGCACGATGGCCGCCCTGCGCAGCAACGACCGGGGGCGCGACCGGGCGCAGCACCGGCACGCGGGCACGCTGTTCCTGGACAACCCGATCGGCCGGGCCAACGCCACCTACCTGCTGGAGCTCCAGCGCGCGGTGGCCGACGCGCTCGGCGTACAACTGCTGTACACCACCGGCCTGTTCGACACGACGGCCCTCGCCGAATTCCCGCTCGTCATCCGGCTGCGCAACGACGCGGACCTGCGCGCCGGTCTGAAGTACATCAGCGTCGAGGAGCACCTGCGCCCCGGGCTGCCCCAGCAGGACCCCGGCGGCGAGACGGTGCACGGCGAGATCACCGCTACCCGCATGTTCAAACGCGGCGCCCCGGCTCCCCGGACCCCGGACGCGTCCGAGACGGTCGAGCAGACCAGGACTCCCTGAGGCTGCCGGGCGCGGTCAGGCCCGCGACAGCCGGCGGTCCGCGCCGCCGCGGCGGCCTATCCGCGCCGCGTCCCGCTGCGCGGCGCGGGCCTCACGCCGCGCCCTGCGCCGCTCGCGGCGCAACTGCCGGGCCGAGCTGCTGGGCTCGGAGACCACTCCGTTGCGCTGGTTCCACACCTGGCGGGTGACCCAGACGTCCAGCACCGCCCAGGTCGCGACCACCGTGCTCGCCACCCCGCTCAGCACCATGGGGAAGGAGAGCCAGGAGCCGGCCAGCGCGGTGAGGAACGCCACCATCGCCAGAATGATCGTCAACGACATGACGAGCACCGCCCGCACCGCCGCCGTGCGCACCGGGTCGGGCATGCGCCTGCGCGTCGCCGGCTCCTCCACCCACAGCGGCGGCCGCCCCGGCGCGCTCGCGTCCCCCGTCGGTTCCACCGCGCTCTCACGCTCCTGTGTGTCCAAGGCCCTTCACTCCCACCGCTGTCCGACTTCAGGGTTGCTGCCCGGCATACACCCCTTCTACGCGGACGGTCCGTCCCGTCCGCCCGAGCGTGCCCCGTTGGTCCCCCTACCCCCGTACAGACAGACGAGTGGCCGGCGGTGAAGATTCCTCCCAGCCGTCACGAAACGAAGAAATCCAGCCAACCGGGACGTGAAGGAATGTGCCGTGCCTCAGGGCCTCTTCTGTCGCTTTCGTGAATTTCATCGCCCGGAATACCGGGACAAGCCATGGTCAACTCCCGGTAAGGCGGCCGAAAATCGTCCGGACATGCCTTCGAGTTGTCTGTCCGTCGGTAGTAGGCTCGCGCCGTTTGTTGACGAAACCCGTCCCCGGCCCCGCGGGGATGACCTGGGGGAGGCCATGCGCTTTCGCGGAAAGTCCATCCGCAGGAAGATCGTGGCGTTGCTCGTGGTGCCCCTCGTATCGCTCACCGCCCTCTGGGGATTCGCCACCTATCTCACCGGGCGCGAGGCCGGGAAACTGCTGAGCGCGAGCACCGTCGTGGAGAAGGTCGGCCACCCCCTCGAAGACACCGTCCGGGTCATCCAGAGCGAACGCCGCCAGACCCTCGTCTTCCTCGCCGACCCGCGTGCGTCCGACGCCCTGCCCGTACTGCGCAGGCAGCGCGCCGCCACCGACCGGGTCGTGGCCGGGGTACGCGAGAGCGCCGGGCAGAAGGACATCCGCGACGCGCTCGGCGCGACGGCGGAAACCCAGCTGGGCTCGATACTCGGCGCCGTCGAGGGACTCGACGCCCTGCGCGACTCCGTCGACAGACGCACCATCGGCCGGCTCAAGGCGATGGGCTACTACAACCGCCTGATCGATCCCTGCTACCGATTCCTGTCCGGCCTGCACACCATGGAGAACGTCTCCATGGACCGGCAGGTCCGGGCCCTGACCGGCATGTCCCGCGCCCGGGAAATGCTCTCCAGGGAAGACGCCCTGGTCGCCTCCGGACTCCTGGCCGGCCGCCTCACCGCCGCCGAACTCCGCCAGATATCCGACCTCGTCGCCCAGCGCGGCCTGCTCTACGAGACCAACCTCGACCTCCTCCCCGCCTCCGAACGCCGCCGCGTCCAGCAGTACTGGCAGGGCCCGGACAGCGAACCCCTGCGCTCCGCCGAGGACGGGATCATCTCCCGGGGCCCCACCACCAGCCCGCGGACCGCCGACGCCGCCCGCTGGCAGGAGGTCGCCCCGACCGCCCTGGAACGGCTGGCCAACGACGCGACGGAGATGAACAACCGCTTCAAGGACCGGGGCAAGCCGGCCGGCTACGGCATCCTGATCAAGGCGGGCATCGCCGGCGTCCTCGGCTTCCTCGCCCTCGTCGTCTCGGTCTTCGTCTCCGTGCGCGTCGGCCGCGAGCTCGTCCGCGACCTCACCCGGCTCCGCAAGGACGCCCACGAGGTCGCCGGCGTACGGCTGCCGAGCGTGATGCGCCGCCTCGCCGCAGGCGAACAGGTCGACGTGGAGACCGAGTCCCCGCACCTCCAGTACGAGCGCGACGAGATCGGCCAGGTCGGCCAGGCCCTCAACACCCTGCAACGCGCCGCCGTCGAAGCCGCCGTCAAACAGGCCGACATGCGCCGCGGCGTCTCCGAGGTCTTCGTCAACCTCGCCCGCCGCAACCAGGTCCTGCTCCACCGCCAGCTCACGCTCCTGGACACCATGGAGCGCCGCACCGAGAACACCGACGAACTCGCCGACCTCTTCCGCCTCGACCACCTCACCACCCGCATGCGCCGGCACGCCGAGGGCCTGGTGATCCTCTCCGGCGCCGCCCCCTCCCGGCAGTGGCGCAAGCCCATCCAGCTGATGGACGTGGTCCGGGCCGCCGTCGCCGAGGTCGAGGACTACGAACGCATCGAGGTCCGCCGGCTGCCCCGGATCGGGGTGGGCGGCCCGGCCGTCGCCGACCTCACCCACCTGATCGCCGAACTCCTGGAGAACGCCACGGTGTTCTCGCCCCCGCACACCGCGGTCCAGGTGCACGGCGAGCGCGTCGCCAACGGCTTCACCCTGGAGATCCACGACCGGGGCCTCGGGATGCCCCCCGACGTCCTGCTCGACGCCAACCTCCGGCTCGCCGAGACCCCCGAGTTCGAGCTGTCCGACACCGACCGCCTCGGCCTCTTCGTGGTCAGCCGGCTCGCCCAGCGGCAGAACGTCCGGGTGTCCCTCCAGACCTCCCCGTACGGCGGCACCACCGCCGTCGTGTTCATCCCGGCCGCCCTCCTCACCGACGCCCCCGAGTCGCACGGCACCGGCTTCCGCCTCGACCGCAGGGCCGAGAAGGCCATCGCCGGCGGCACCCCGGGCGGCGACCCCCGGCCTCCCGAGGCCGGGGAATCGGTGCCGGGCCGGCCGAGCGGCCTCTCGCCGGTCCCGACCGGACTGGTCGACCCGGCCCTGCTCAACGGCCCCGTCGAGCTGGAGGGCGAAGAACCGCTGGACTTCACGCGCGACCCGGTCCTCGAAGCGGTGGCGGGCCCCGGGCTCGACTCCGTGCTCGACGGAGTCTCCGACCTGGAGGACACCGAGAGCGAACGCGGCGGCGTCTTCCGCGCCCGCGCGCTGCGCCGCGACGCCGACCGCGAGCAGCACCAGCAGGCCGCCGACGACGGCGTGCGGGCGCTGCACCCCGAGGGCACCCGGCCGCTGCCCCGCCGGCGCCGCCCTCCGACGCTGGTCACCGACCGCGGCCGCCGGGTCGACGGGGGAGGTCGTGCGGGAGACCGCGCCCACCCCGCGCCCGAGGACCGCGAGCCGGTCCGCCGCCCCGCCGGACCTTCGGTGCCCGCACCCCGTACGCCCGAACCCGCCCCCGACACCGTGGGCGGACTGCCCCGCCGCGTCCGGCAGGCCAGCCTCGCCCCGCAGCTGCGCGAGGGACCGGACAGCCGCACGGCGCGGCCCGCCCCGGTGGAGAGCGCCGACGACATCGAGCGGGACGCCGAAGAGGTACGCAGCCGTATGGCTTCGCTCCAGCGCGGCTGGCAGCGCGGCCGCCAGGAGAACGCCGAGGACCCGACGGGCCCCGGCGACATCGCACCAGGAACCACTCCGGGAGGGGACGGCCCATGACCGCACCGAACGCCGCAACCGACTCCGTACGCCAGGGGTCCGGTGAACTCAACTGGCTCCTCGACGAACTCGTCGAGCGGGTCGCCAGCATCCGCAAGGCGCTGGTGCTCTCCAGCGACGGACTGCCCACCGGCGCGTCCAAGGACCTGACACGGGAGGACGGCGAGCACCTGGCCGCCGTCGCCTCCGGCTTCCACAGCCTGGCCAAGGGCGTCGGCCGCCACTTCGACGCGGGCAAGGTCCGCCAGACCGTCGTGGAGCTGGACGAGGCGTTCCTCTTCGTCACGGCGGCCGGCGACGGCAGCTGCCTCGCCGTGCTGGCCGAATCCGACTCGGACGTGGGGCAGGTGGCGTACGAGATGACCCTCATGGTCAAGCGCGTGGGGAGCCACCTGGCCAACGCGCCCCGGACGGCCGGTCAGCCCTCCGGGGGGTGAGCGGACGCCATGAGCGCCGCATCGCCCGGCTCCCCGGAGACCCCGGAGAAGCCGCGGACCCCGCGCTGGTACGACGACGACGCGGGGCCCGTCGTCCGCCCGTACGCGATGACCCGCGGGCGCACCAGCAGCGCGTCCCGTCACCGCCTCGACCTGATCGCGATCGTCGTGCCCGAACCCGCGGCCGACGACCCGGACAGCGACCAGATGCTCTCCCCGGAACACGTCGAGATCCTCGAACTCTGCGGTGAGCTGCCCCAGTCGATCGCCGAGCTCGCCTCGTCCCTGGACCTGCCCGTGGGCGTGGTGCGGGTGCTGGTGGGCGATCTCGTGGACGACGAGCTGGTACACGTGACCCGTCCCGTTCCGCCGGCCGAGCTGCCGGACGTGAACCTTCTCCGTGAGGTGATCAATGGCCTTCGGGCGCTCTAGCCGCAGCAGGCGGCCCGTGGAGCCCGTCACCCTCAAGATCCTGGTGGCGGGCGGCTTCGGCGTGGGCAAGACGACGCTGGTGGGCGCGGTCAGCGAGATCAGGCCGCTGCGCACGGAGGAGCGGCTCACCGAGGCGGGCCGTCCGGTGGACGACCTGGACGGCGTCGAGGCGAAGACCACGACGACCGTGGCCATGGACTTCGGGCGGATCACGCTCCGCGAGGACCTGGTGCTGTACCTCTTCGGCACGCCGGGGCAGGACCGGTTCTGGTTCCTCTGGGACGAGCTGGCCCAGGGCGCCCTGGGCGCGGTCGTGCTCGCGGACACCCGCCGCCTCGCCGACTGCTTCGCGGCCGTCGACTACTTCGAGCGCCGTGAGATCCCGTTCGCCGTCGCCGTCAACCGCTTCGAAGGCGCGGAACTGTTCCCGGAGGCGACGGTACGGGCCGCGCTCGACCTGGACCCCCAGGTGCCGCTCCTGATGTGCGACGCGCGGGACCGGGCGTCGGCCCGGGACGTGCTGGTGGCCGTGGTCGAACACGCCCTGGCCCGCGCGGACCGCCCGCGCGAGCCGGTGTCGACCTAGAGCGCGTCCGGCGGATCAGGGCCGGACAGGCCCTAGAACTTCCGGCCGTTCTCGGCGAGCCACTTCTCGGCGGTCTGCGCCAGCTCGTGGTCGCGGCCCGCCAGCATCATGCGGATCATCTGCGCGTCACCGCGCAGCGACCAGGCCGGGTGACCGAAGGTGGCCGGGTTGTTCTTCTCGATCAGGAAGTGCGCGGGCCAGGCCGTGCCGTAGCCGATGAGCGGCAACGCGGCCAGATACCGCTTCCGGCCGCGCGCCAGCCCGTACGCGGTGACGGCGAGACCGGTCAGGGTGCCGGTGAGATGCACCCAGCGGGTCGCCGCCCGCGAGTGCATCGCGACGTAGTACGGCCAGAACTCTTCGTACGAATCGAACGTCTGCTGCGACATACGGGCACCGTAATGGCTGATCCGGCAACCGGAAACGGCCGGGCCACGTCCGAAAGGGAGAACGGGCGGCCGGAACCCACGGGGGTGGTCCCGGTCGCCCGTTTCCCGCGCGGGCCGGCTCAGTGCCCGGCGACGGACCTGCGGGCCACCGGGAAGTCGAAGTAGGTGCCGGGGAACGCCTCGGGCTGGAAGGTGTAGTGCCACCACTCCTCGGCCAGGTTCACGAAACCGGCCTCGGTGAGCGTCCGCTTCAGGAACTGCCGGTTGGTGCGCTGTACGCCCTGGACGCGGGGGTCATCGGTGTGCGAGAGCGTGTCGAAGCAGTCGAAACCGGTGCCCATGTCCACCGAGTTGTCCGGGAAGCGGTCGGCCTGCGGCGCGTAGCACGGCACCAGCTTCTCGCCCGGGAGGTACGGCCTGGTCGGCAGGGCCGGCAGCCGTACGAGCGTCAGGTCCACGGTGCTGCCCCGGCTGTGCCCCGACTTCTCCGCGATGTAACCGTCGGCGAACAGCCGGGACTTGTCGACCCGGGGATAGAACTCGCCCTTCATCGTCTCGTCGTCGAGGTCCTTCGCCCAGCGCACGAAGTGGTCGACGGCCCGCTGCGGGCGGTAACAGTCGTACACCTTCAGCGAGTAGCCCTGCCGCAGCAGCCGGAGCTGCGCGCTGTGCAGGGCCTCGGCGGCCGGCCGGGTCAGGATGCACAGGGGCTGCCGGTACCCGTCGACGGCCTCGCCCATGAAGTCGTGGGCGGTGGGGTAGCGCATCTCCTGGATGATCGTGGGATCCACCGAACGCAGCGAGACGAACTCCGGGGGCGCCTTCGGCTCGGGCTTCGCCTGCGCCACCGGGGCGGTGACGGTCACGGCGAGCAGGGCGGCGGCGGAGGCCGCCAGGGCACGGAAAGCGGTTGCGATGGCTGTCATGAGCACATCCTCCACGGTCCGGGGGCGTCACGGAGGAGATCCGGTACAGTCCGCGCGTCTCCGCCACCGGTCCCACGCCCGGTCACCACGAGCGCCGGCCCGGCGCCACGAGGAACGGAGCAGCCCGTGACGTACTCCCACTGCCCCGCCTGCGGAGCCGCGTACACCGGCCTCCCGGCCCCCGACACCTGGCCCCGCACCTGCGCCGCCTGCGGCGAGACCGCCTACCGCAATCCGCTCCCGGTCGCCGTCGCCCTGCTCCCCGTCACCGACGGAGACACCACCGGCCTCGTCGTCATCACCCGCACCATCGAACCCGCACGCGGCCAACTCGCCCTGCCCGGCGGCTTCATCGACCACGCCGAGGACTGGCAGCACGCCGTCGTACGGGAACTGCGTGAGGAGACCCGCATCGAGGCACGTCCCGAGGACGTCCGCCTCGCCGACGCCCTCAGCTCGCCCGCCGGACACCTGCTCCTCTTCGGACTGCTCCCCGCACGACCGGCCGCCGCACTCCCGCCGTCCGCCCCCACCGACGAGACGTCCGGCCACACCCTGCTCACGGCCCCCGCCACGCTCGCCTTCCCCCTCCACACCGAGGCCGTCCACCGCTGGTTCGCGGGACGCTACCGCTGAGCGCACGCCCCGCCGCCCGCCGGGTACGACGCTTCGCGCCCCCTCACACACCCCGCACCCGGACCGGACGGTCCACCGCCCCGCCGTCCCGCTCCACCACGACGCGCCCGCCCTCCAGCCGGGACGTGTACCGCTCGACCTCCACCGGCTCCCAGCCGTCACCCGCGTCCCGGACCACCGTCCCGCCACCAGGACGCCCCGCCACCGGCGCCCAGACCTCCAGCTCCGGGCCGCCGTCCGCACCCCGCACCGGAATCACCGCCCCCGCCCTGGCCAGCACCGGTACCCGGGACAGCGGCGCCTCCACCACCACCCGCCCCGGCCCCTCGTACGCCGCCCCGCTCACGGTGTCGTACCAGCGCCCCGGCGGCAGCCGTACCGCCCGCCGCACCACCCCGGGTTCCAGCACGGGCGCCACCAGCAAGGCGTCGCCGAGCAGGAACGCGTCCTCGCAGTCCCGCAGCCCCCGGTCCCCGGGCGAGGCCCACCACAGCGGGCGGACATACGGCGCACCCGTCAGCGCCGCCAGCCGCGCCAGGGCCACCCAGTACGGCCGCAACCGCTCCCGCTCCACCAGCACCTCCCGCGCACCCGCCAGCACCTCGGCCCCGAACTCCCACGGCTCACGGCGCCCCGCGTCGATCGCCGCGTGCGTGCGGAACAGCGGCAGGTACGCCCCCAGCTGGAACCACCGCAGATACAGCTCGGGCGACGGCGACCCGTCGAACCCGCCCACATCGGAACCCGAGTACGGCACCCCGCACAGCCCGAGCCCCAGTACCAGCGCCAACGACGCCCGCAGCCCCGGCCAGCCCGTCGCCACGTCACCGGACCAGGTGCCCCCGTACCGCTGCATCCCCGCCCAGCCGGAACGGGAGAACAGGAACGGCCGCTCCTCCGGCCGCAGCCGGGCCAGCCCCTCGTACCCGGCCCGCGCCATCGCCAGGCCGTACACGTTGTGCGCTTCCCGGTGGTCGCCGCCGCGCCCCTCCAGCGCGTGGAGCGCCGAACGCGGCAACGACTGATCACCGAACGCCATGAACGACACCGGCTCGTTCATGTCGTGCCACACCCCGGAGAACCCCTGCGCCAGCCGCTCCGCGTACAGCCCGCCCCACCACTCCCGCACCCCCGGATCCGTGAAGTCCGGATACACGCACTCACCCGGCCACACCTCCCCGCGCACCTCCCGGCCCCGGGCATCCCGGACGAACGCGCCCACCGCCCGGCCCGAGTCGTAGACCGCGTTCCCCCCGGCCGCCGCGACCGCCGGGTCCACGATCGACACCAGCCGCACCCCGGCCTCCCGCAAATCCCCGGCGAGCCCCGGCAGATCCGGGAACCGCCCCCGGTCCACCGTGAACACCCGGTGCGCGTCGTAGTGGTCGATGTCCAGGTGCAGCACCGACAGCGGCAGCCCCCGCTCCCGGTACCCCGCCACGATCCGCCGGACCTCCCGCTCCGACCCGAACCCCCACCGGGCGTGCTGCGGACCCAGCGCCCAGGACGGCGGCACCGCGGCCGCCCCCGTCAGCGCCGACCACCCCGCCAGCACCCGGGCCGGCGTACCCGCCACCGCCCAGCAGCGCAGAGGCCCGCCCTCCACCCGCACCTCCGAGGCGCCCGGCCGGTCGTGCCCGGACCCCGCGCCCTCCCGCCCCTCCCGCAACGACACCCGGCCCGCCCAGGAGTTGTCGTAGAAGACCAGGTGCGTCCCCGCGTCCGCCACCACGAACTGCACCGGCATCGTCAGATACAACGGATCGTCCCCCGGCCCGAACCGGCCGCCCGGATCCGTGTTCCACAGCGCGTACGACCCGTCCCGCAGCCGAGGCCCGGCCGCCCGTCCGCCCAGCCCGAAGAACCGCGCGTCCGCCGGAACCTCCGAACGCTGTACCCACCGCGCGTCCCCGCCCGCCACCGGCTCCCACCAGCGCGGCGGCAGCTCCCGGCGCAGCACCACTCCGCCCGGCGTCCGCAGCTCCACCGCCCCGTGCCGCGACACCGCGACCGTCAGCCGCTCCGCCACCACCTGCCAGCCCCCGTCCGTACCCGGCTCCAGCACCGCCCGCGGATCCGCGGCGGGCGCCTCCCCGTTAACTGCGTACGACGGCCCCGGCTCCGCCCCGTCCCACCCCCAGAACACCGCCCCGCCCACCGCCACGCGGATCCGCAGCTCCGAACGGGCGAACCGCACCACACCGCCCCCGGGCCCCGGTTCGGCGCCCGTCACCGGACCCGGTACCCGCGCCCGCTCCGCCCCGCGCCCCGGCAGCGCCCGCGCGTCCGCACGCGCCCGGCGCCACGCCGCGCGCACCGTGCGCAGTCCCCGCTTCGAACCCACCAGCTTCACCGAGCGCACCAGGTCACGACCGTTCATGCCGCTCACCCTGCCACCCGCCCGGCCGCGAACAAACGCCGTTCAACTTCCGTTCACCCCGCACGGGACGTGGCGGGAGCACATACCGGGACACGGAAGCGTGTGCGGGCGACCCTGGTGCGAAAGACGATCACATGGCATCGTCCGTGACGTCGTCTCACGCGCACACCCCGCACGTGCGCGCGACCTGCGCACACACCGCGTACCCGCTACAGCCAGGGAGCCGCCCCCATGACCTCAGCAGCCGACGAAGCCCCCCTGTGGCAGCCCGGCCCCGACCGCGTCGCGGCCGCCGCCGTCACCCGCTTCCAGAGCTGGGCAGCCGAACACCACGGTGCCCCCGCCGAGGGCGGCTACGCCAGTCTGCACCGCTGGTCCGTCGACGAGCTCGACACCTTCTGGAAGGCCGTCGCCGAATGGTTCGACGTGCGCTTCTCCACCCCGTACGAGCAGGTCGTCGGCGACCGCTCGATGCCCGGTGCCACCTGGTTCCCCGGTGCCACGCTCAACTACGCCGAGCACGCCCTGCGCGCCGCCGAGGACCCCCTGCGCGCCGACGCGCCCGCCCTGCTCCACGTGGACGAGAGCCACACTCAGGTCCCGACCTCGTGGTCCGAGCTCCGCCGCCAGGTCGGCTCGCTCGCCGCCGAACTCCGCACGCTGGGCGTCACCCCCGGCGACCGCGTCAGCGGCTACCTCCCCAACATCCCGCAGGCCGTCGTCGCCTTCCTCGCCACCGCGGCCGTCGGCGGGATCTGGACCTCCTGCGCCCCCGACTTCGGCGCCCGCAGCGTCCTCGACCGCTTCCAGCAGGTCGAACCCGTCGTCCTGTTCACCGTCGACGGCTACCGCTACGGCGGCAAGGAACACCACCGCGCCGACACCGTCGCCGAGCTCCGCCGCGAACTGCCCACCCTGCGCGCCGTCGTACACATCCCGCTGCTGGGAACCGACGCCCCCGAGGGCGCCCTCGACTGGGCCGCCCTCACCGCCGCCGACACGGAACCGGTCTTCGAGCAGGTCCCCTTCGACCACCCGCTCTGGGTCCTCTACTCCTCGGGCACCACCGGCCTGCCCAAGGCCATCGTCCAGTCCCAGGGCGGCATCCTGCTCGAACACCTCAAGCAGATCGGCCTCCACTGCGACCTCGGCCCCGAGGACCGCTTCTTCTGGTACACCTCCACCGGCTGGATGATGTGGAACTTCCTCGTCTCCGGCCTCCTCACCGGCACCACCCTCGTGCTCTACGACGGAAGCCCGGGCCACCCGGACATCAGCGCCCAGTGGCGCGTCGCCGAACAGACCGGCGCCACCCTCTTCGGCACCTCCGCCGCGTACGTCATGGCCTGCCGCAAGGCCGGCGTCCACCCGGGCCGCGACCTCGACCTCTCCCGCGTCCAGTGCGTCGCCACCACCGGCTCCCCGCTCCCGCCCGACGGCTTCCGCTGGCTCCACGACGAGGTCGCCGACGACCTGTGGATCGCCTCCGTCAGCGGCGGCACCGACGTGTGCAGCTGCTTCGCCGGCGCGGTGCCCACCCTCCCCGTCCACATCGGCGAGCTCCAGGCCGCCTGCCTCGGCACGGACCTCCAGTCCTGGGACCCCGCGGGCGAGCCGCTGACCGGCGAGGTCGGCGAGCTCGTCGTCACGAAGCCGATGCCCTCCATGCCGGTGCGCTTCTGGAACGACCCCGACGGCAGCCGCTACCACGACAGCTACTTCGACGTGTACCCCGGCGTCTGGCGCCACGGAGACTGGATCACCCTCACCGACCGCGGCTCCGTCGTGATCCACGGCCGCTCTGACTCCACCCTCAACCGTCAGGGCGTCCGCATGGGATCCGCCGACATCTACGAGGCCGTCGAACGCCTCCCCGAGATCCGCGAATCCCTCGTCATCGGTCTGGAGGAACCGGACGGCGGCTACTGGATGCCGCTCTTCGTCCACCTCGCCGAAGGCGCCACCCTGGACGACGCCCTCCGCGACAGCATCAAGCGCACGATCCGCGAGAACCTCTCGCCCCGGCACGTCCCGGACGAGGTCATCGAGGTGCCCGGCATCCCGCACACCCTCACCGGGAAACGCATCGAGGTTCCGGTCAAGCGCCTGCTCCAGGGAACAGCCCTGGAAAAGGCCGTCAACCCCGGCTCGATCGACAACCTGGAGCTCCTCCACTTCTACGAGAAGCTGGCCCGCGAACGCCACTGACCGCACCGTTGTCAGTGCCCCTGGTTACGCTGAGTGAGCAATGATCGACAGCGCACTGGGGGACATCATGGCGCAGACCAGGAACAAGCGCACCACCGTCCACGGACGGACCGTGACCACCACCATGCGACGCACGCTGCGCCGCGAAGCACCCACCACCATCGGCCTGCTGACCGACGCGGAGGACTTCGCGGCGATGCGCCGCTACCGCACCTTCACCTTCGACGACCACGGCGTCTACCTGGAACAGGTGGAGGCCCTGCTCAAGGCCCTCGCCGCGCAGGGTGTGCACACGACGGTCGCCCTCTTCGACCCCCTGGAGTACGCGCACTACTGCGCGGAGGCCGGCATCGCCCCCGACACCCCGGCGGGCCGCAGCCGCTTCACCGCGGAGATCGCCGCCTGCGGAGCCACCGTCACCTACGAAGGACAGCCCCTGGACGCCCTGATCCAGGTGCTCGTCGGCCGCGCGGTCCGCCGGGCCACCTGGGAGTACGCCACCCTGCTCCTGGCCGGCCTCGGAGACTGCGCGGACTGCGGCCTGGACATCGGCGGCGCCGCCTTCGACCGCGCCTCCCACCTTCTGGAACGCACCCTGGAAGCGGCCGGACCCGGCACCCACCACCTGGTGTGCAGCACACCCACGGAGAACGACCAGTTGCTCGCCGCCCTGCACACCGACCGGCCCACCGCAGGGCCCGTCCTGCTCGACACCTCGGAGGGCGCCGAGTTCGTGAGCGTCCTCGCGGTCGCCATCGCCCTGGAGAGCCACGGCGGAGTCGTCCTGCGTACGAGCACACCCGGCGCCCCGGACCGCGTGCACGGCTGGCGGCTGAGCCGGGGCAACCTCGACCCGCTCACGGCCGGCGAGGTCTTCAGTGCCTACTGCACCGACGCGGACACGGGCGAGCCCGTCGCCCCCGAGTCCGGTGTGGAGTACTGCGCGGGCTTCGACATCGGCGCCGACGAACCGGAGGAGCACCGCTGACACGGCGAAGGGGCTTTCCGCCGGTCACCGGCGGAAAGCCCCTTCACCTCGCGTCGTCCGGTCCCGGGCTACTCGCCCGACAGCACCGCCTGCGCCGCCCGGCGCGCCTCTTCGGCGGAGTCCGCCGCACGCGCGGCCGACGCGGCCCGCTCGCACTGGGCCAGCGTGTACTTGGCCAGCGTGGCGCGGACGTAGGGAATGGAGGCCGCACCCATCGACAGGGACGTGACACCCAGACCCGTCAGCACACAGGCGAGCAGCGGATCGGAGGCCGCCTCACCGCACACCCCACAGCTCTTGCCCTCGGCCTTCGCCGCCTCGGCGGACAGCGCGACCAGATCGAGCAGCGCCGGCTGCCAGGGGTCCTGGAGCCGGGAGACGGCACCCACCTGACGGTCAGCGGCGAAGGTGTACTGCGCCAGGTCGTTGGTGCCCAGCGACAGGAACTCCACCTCCTGGAGCACCGAGCGCGCGCGCAGCGCGGCGGACGGGATCTCGACCATCGCGCCGAACTTCGCGTTCAGCCCGGCCTCGCGGCAGGCGTCGGCGAAAGCCTTGGCGTCCGCCCGGTCGGCCACCATGGGCGCCATGACCTCGAGGTGGACGGGCAGCCCTTCGGCAGCCTTCGACAGAGCGGTCAGCTGGGTACGCAGCACGTCCGGGTGGTCCAGCAGGCTCCGCAGCCCACGCACGCCCAGCGCCGGGTTGGGCTCGTCCGCCGGGGTCAGGAAGTCGAGCGGCTTGTCCGCGCCCGCGTCCAGCACACGCACCACGACACGCCCCTCGGGGAATGCCTCCAGGACCGCACGGTACGCGGCGATCTGCTTCTCCTCGGACGGCGCCTGCTTGCTGTCGTCCAGGAAGAGGAACTCCGTACGGAACAGGCCGACGCCCTCCGCACCCGCCTCCACGGCCGCCGGCACGTCACCGGGACCGCCGACGTTGGCGAGCAGCGGCACCTTGTGGCCGTCCGACGTGGCACCGGGACCGGTCGCGGCGGTCAGCGCGGCCTTGCGCGCGGCGGCGGCGCTCTCCAGCTCCGCCCGCTTCTCCGCGCTCGGGTCGACGAAGATCTCGCCGGTGCTGCCGTCCACGGCGATGAGCGTGCCCTCGGCCAGCTCACCGGCCCCGGGCAGGGCCACCACGGCGGGGACGCCGAGCGCCCGGGCCAGGATGGCGCTGTGGCTGGTCGGCCCGCCCTCCTCGGTGACGAAGCCGAGGACCAGCGCGGGGTCCAGCAGCGCCGTGTCGGCGGGAGCGAGGTCCCGGGCGATCAGGACGTACGGCTCGTCGCTGTCCGGCACGCCGGGCATCGGCACTCCGAGCAGCCGCGCCACGATGCGGTTGCGGACGTCGTCGAGGTCGGCGACCCGTCCCGCCAGGTACTCGCCGGCACCCGCGAGGAGCGCCCGGTAGGAGGCGAACGCGTCGTACACACCGCGCTCGGCGGTGCTCCCGACCGCGATGCGGCGTTCGACATCGGCCATGAGCTCGGGGTCCTGGGCCATCATGGCCTGGGCCTCCAGCACGTGCTGGGCCTCGCCGCCGGCCAGGTTGCCGCGCGCGATGAGGTCGGCGGCCACGGCCTCGACGGCCTGCCGGGCCCGCCCCTGCTCGCGCTCGGCCTCGTCGGCCGGGATCTGCTTGGCCGGCGGTTCGAGCACCGCGGTGCCCATGTGCCGTACCTCGCCGATCGCCACACCGTGGCTCACGCCTACGCCTCGCAGCGTTGTCTCCATTTCACCCGTCTCCGGTCGTGCGGTGGCCGTTGCCTCCGCGGTGGTGGATATCCAGTCGGCTGTCACTGCGCCGATCGCGTTACTGCCAGCCGAACAGGGAGTCGCCGACCGCCACGTCGCCGCTCTCGGCCACGTCGGAGAGGGAGTCGGCGGTGGCCTCCAGTGCCACGATCGGGCAGATCGGCGACTTGCCGGCCTTCTCGACCTCGGAGGGGTTCCAGCGGACGACGCCCTGGCCGCGGGAGACGGTGTCGCCCTTGCTCACGAGCAGCTCGAAGCCCTCGCCGTTGAGCTGGACCGTGTCGATGCCCAGATGCGTGAGCACACCGTGCCCCTCACTGTCGACCACCACGAAGGCGTGCGGGTGGAGGGAGACGACGATGCCGTCGACGGGCGCGACCGCCTCGGAGGGCTCGCGAACCGGGTCGATGGCGGTGCCCGGACCGACCATCGCGCCGGAGAAGACGGGATCGGGTACGGCGGCGAGCCCAATGGCACGTCCGGCAAGAGGGGACGTCACGTTGGTCATGGAGGGCCTCCCAGTGGAGCTTCGAAGGTGCCGCCACGGCTTGATAGGAGGACGGCGTACTGCTCAGCAGAGTAAGTCATAAGAAGTCCCGGTTCCGCCCGAGTCCTGCCGGTTCGAGGACCTAGGGGCGCACCGGAAACGATTTGCCTCGACTCCCGGCAGCCTGTACTGTCGTACTCCTGCCTGGCCCCAACGCGACTTTGAGTCGGGGGTCGGCGGCGGCTATTGAGCCCAAACCCTAACCCGAAATCGGGCACCCGCATGTCTGCGGGGGCCGGTCAGGGGGGCCGGAAAGGTTTGATAGTGTCGGACTCGCCGGAAAGGGAAACGCGAAAGCGAAGAACTGGAAAGCGAAAACTGCTTGACCCGCTTCGACCGGGAA
>NZ_JBNCLI010000021.1:0-69452 GCF_049844595.1 Streptomyces sp. DT224 | reverse complement strand
AGAACTTGCCGAACATCACCCCGACCGGTCCGTAGAGGTTCTTCAGCACCCAGTGCGGCCAGGCCAGCAGGTCGCGGGGGGGGGGGGGGGCCCCCCCCCCCCCCCACCCCGGGGCGGCCGCCTAGACTCGGGCCCGTGAGCAGTGACGACGCCGCCCTGGACGCGCTGGCGGCACTCGGGGACCCCGTGCGCCGCAGCCTCTACCGACACGTCGCCGCCGCCCCGGGCGACGTCACCCGGGACGCCGCGGCGGACGCGGTCGGGGTGACGCGGGCCGTGGCCGCGTTCCACCTGGACAAGCTCGTGGACGCCGGGCTCCTGGAGACCGCCTTCCGCCGGCTCTCCGGCCGCACCGGCCCCGGCGCGGGGCGGCCCGCCAAGTTGTACCGGCGGGCGGGCGGCGAGCACGCCGTCTCCGTACCGCCGCGTTCCTACGACACCGTGAGCCAGTTGCTCGCCGAGGTGGTCGAACGGGCCGGGCTCGACGCCGAGTTGCAGGCGGCGGCGCGGGCGGCCGGTGAGGCGGCGGATGCGGCGGACCCCGTCGAGGCGCTGCGGGAGCGCGGCTACGAACCGTACTGGGACTGCGGCAGACTCCGGCTGCGCAACTGCCCGTTCCACGCCCTGGCGGAGCGATTCCCGGCCCTGGTCTGCGGGATGAACCTGGCCGGCGTCCAAGGGCTGCTCGCCGAGGGCTGGAGCGCCGCCATGGACCCGCTGCCGGAAGGGTGCTGCGTCGCGGTCGAGGGCCCGGAAGGGGCCGGCGAAGTCTAAAAAGGAATCCGTTGACTTTAGAAGGTTCACCCGGCCATGCTTGGGCGCGTGAACGACTTCCACCTTGCCCAGGTCAACGTCGGGCGCCTTCTCGCCCCGCTCGACAGCCCTCGGATCGCCGACTTCGTCGCACAACTCCCCGAGATCAACGCCCTCGCCGACCACGCCCCCGGCTTCGTCTGGCGGATGGTGGACGACGAGGGCGCCGACGCCACGAGCCTGCGCCCCGACCACCAGGACGACTTCTTCCTGATCAACTGCTCGGTCTGGGAATCGGTCGACGCGCTGAAGGCGTACGTGTACCGCAGCGACCACCTCAGGGTCCTGGCCCGCCGCCGCGAGTGGTTCGAGCGCCTGACCGACCACCACTCGGCGATGTGGTGGGTCCCGGCCGGCCACCGTCCGGGCGTCGGGGAGGCGATGGACCGCGTCGCCCTGCTCCGCGCGAAGGGCGACACCCCCGACGCCTTCACCTTCCGCGCTCCGTACCCGCCGCCGACCCGCCCCTAGAGCGTGTCTCTTTGATGGGTTGGTCAGTTGATCGGATGTGTCTGTCCGGTTAGTGATCACTGATGCGATGTGGGGCCGGATCGAGCCGTTCCTGCCGGCCGATCCTGTCCGGGGGCGACGGTGGGCTGACCACCGCCGAACCCTTGAGGCAATTGCGTGGAAGTACTGCACCTGCTCACCCTGGCGCGACCTGCCCCCCGAGCTCGGGTCTTTTCAGACCGCTCACAAGCGCCTGATCAGGTGGGCCGTGGACGGCACGTGGGAACGCATCCTCACTGCGGTGGATAAGGGAGACGATGTGGGCTGGACGGTCTCGGTCGATTCCACTGTCTGCCGGGCTCACCAGCATTCGGCTGGAGCGAGAAAAGGGGTGCGCCGGCCGGAGCCCGAGGACCACGCGCTCGGACGCTCCCGCGGCGGACTGAGTACAAAGATCCACTTGGCCAGTGACAGCCGGGCTCGTCCTCTGGGTATCTACGTCACCGCCGGTCAGGCTGGTGACGCGCCGGCCTTCGAGGCGGTCATGGCCAGGATTCGGATCCCGCGCAGCGGACTCGGGAGACCAAGAACCCGCCCGGCAACTGTCCTGGCGGATCGCGCTTACTCGTCCCGCGCGATCCGTGGACACCTTCGGCGTCGAGGCATCCGGGCTGTCATCCCGCAGCCCGCCGACCAGATCGGTCACCGTTTACGGAAAGGCCGCGCCGGAGGCCGCCCGCCCAGCTTCGACGCCGAGAAATATAAGGAGCGCAATACCGTCGAGCGGTGCATCGCCCGACTCAAGCAGTGGCGCGGCCTGGCCCTGCGGACGGACAAACTCGCCATCGCTTACCAGGCCGCACTCCACGTCGCGTCCATCTTGATCTGGGTCCGGTGCTGAGGCGGGTCACTGGACCCCGTCCCTCGGATCATCAGCTGCTGAGCGCCAGCCTGATACCGAAGATGCCGATGACGGTGCCGGTGATCCGGTCGAGCACGCGGCGAGCCTGGGGCTTGCGAAGCCACCCCTGCAGGACGCGGGCGAAGCCGATGAGGACGGCAGACCAGAGCAGACCGATCAAGATGTGCACCATGGTGAGCAGGAGGCCCATGGTGAAGTGGCCGGTGCCCGCAGGGATGAACTGAGGCAGGACGGCGACGTAGAAGGCGCCCATCTTCGGGTTCAGGAGGTTGGTGAGTGTCCCCTGCCGCCAGCCGCCGCTGACCGAGTCCGCGCCGGCGGCCGGAACAGAATTGTCCGTGTCCGCCGTGGGCAGCCCCTGGAAGGTGTCCCGGAGCATGCGGAACGCCATCCAGATCAAATAAGCGGCACCGATCCAGCGCAACACGGTGTAAGCGAGATGTGAGGCCGTGAGAAGCGCGGTTACTCCGAGGGAGGTGAACACCCCCCACGCCAGGGTGCCGGTCTGGATGCCGAGAACGACGCCCCAGGCTCTCCTGCGGCGGCCGAGGGCGGACGTGCGCAAGATCAGCGCCGTATCGAGACCGGGAGTCAGAGTGAGAAGCCCTGCAACTAGAGCGAAGGACCACGGGGCGGAGCTTATTGCCATGGAATGCCAGCTTACCCCGCCAGATCGACTGCCTTGTTAGCGGGCCAGATGGATCTTGAGCCGGTCTGCTTCTACTCCAAAGAGACACGCTCTAAGGGCTGCCCCGCCCTTAGAGCATCCGCACATCCGCGTCCGGGAGCTTCGCCCACCAGTGGTGGTAGCGGTGGTAGACCACCCGCTCACGGTCGCCGAGGAACGCGGTCAACGCCGACGCTTCCCCGCCCAGTTCGTCCCAGACGGCAGCCGGCAGCGGATGGAACGCCGTGGCCTCGACCCCCTCGTCCGTCGGGCGCCACACGCCCGCGACCCGGCCGTCCACCAGCAGGGTCGGCAGCACGTCACCGTTGCGCCGGATCACCAGCGGGCGGTACTCCGGCGGTATCACCCGGCTCCGGTCCGCGTACGCCAGCAGCGTGGAGTCCCACATCGCCATGAGCCGGGACGGGGCCGGGGTGCCGGCGTCCGGCCTGGAGGCGCCCGGCAGGTCGAACAGCGCCTCCCCGTCCGGCCCCTGAAGCCGCTCCACCTCGTCCGCCATGGCCGTCAGCGCCGCCCGGACCGGTGCCCGCCCCACCATCGAGAACTGCGCCACGTCCGCGACCGACGCCGGGCCGAACCCGGCCAGGTAGCGCAGGATCAGCGTGCGCAGCGCCGCCCGGTCCACCGTCCGGCCCCGGGGCGCCGGCCCCGCGCCCGCCGAGACGAACGCGGCACGCGCGCCGAAGGACCACGGCGGGCCGGTCGGGACGTGATGGAGCGGGGCGTACGTTTTCATGCCCCACCACACCGCGTCCTTCCGCTCCGCGCCGAACCGCTCCACCAGCCATGCCTGGATCTCCGCCGACGTCCTCGGCGTACGGGCGAACTCGACCACCTCGGCGACCAGTTCCTCGCCGTCGGCCGGGGTGAGCCCGGACGCGGTGAACCTGGAGCCCAGCCGTGAGGCGTACAGCACCGGCCGCACCGCCGCCCGGAAGGCCGGGTAGTCCTCGGCGTGCACCGCGTGCAGGGTGATCCGCATGAGGGCCGCCTTGACCACCGACCGCTCCGCGAAGGCCGCGTCGAGGTCCGCCGGCGCGAAGCCCGAGAGCCGGTTCCACAGGGCGATGTACGGCGAGGCCGGGTGCTGGGCCTGGAGCGCGACCACCCGCCGCACCCCCTCGGGCGCGGTCAGCGGCTCACGGGCCAGGAGGAGTTGACGGCTGAGGGTCGCCCGGTTGAGGGCGCGCGCGGTGATCGTCACGGTCAGGATTCTGCCCCTCGGGCCGGGCGGGCGTCCCGCGAAGCCGCCGACAACCGGTGCAGCGGCAGCGCGCGTTGCCGTTCCAGCGTTTTCGTCAGCCACACCCCGAAGGAGTCGCCCACCGGGTACTCCGTGATCGCGGACAGTGGCTGCACCGGCTGAACGCCATGACGACACGGCTTTTCCGCGGCCTGCCCGGACCGGCAGCCGCGGAAAGGCCGCGTCGTCGTCATTCCCGCCCCGCCACGCATGCCTCCGGAATGCACGGGCATGCGAACGGAAGCCATGACGACGGAGGCCGGACAGGCAGCGGCGCTCCCCGGCGACAGGGGAAGGATGAGTACCGAAAAGGACACCGGAAACGAGCAGGACGAAAAGCGTGTCGACGCGCTCACCGCGATGCGGCAAGCCGCCGCACAGCTCTCGGAAATGCTTCAGTGCGAGCCCGACTCGGTCTCCGCGGTGAAAGCCACCGAGGACGGCTGGTCGGCGGACGTCGAAGTGGTCGAGCTGGAGAGGGTTCCGGACACGATGAGCGTGCTGGCCTCCTACCGGGTGCAACTCGACCGCCAGGGGCGGCTCATGTCCTATGAACGCGTGCACCGGTATGCCCGGGGGCAGATCGACCGTCGCTGAGGAACTCCGTCGTCGAACGAAAAAGGATCACCGAAAGGAGTTCCCATGACACTCGTGCAGCAGAGCAATGCGACGTCCGGCGGGAGCGGCGGCTCGGGAAATCTTTACGACGTTCTCGAGCTCATACTCGACCGCGGCCTGGTCATCGACGCATTCGTACGCGTCTCCCTGGTGGGCATCGAAATCCTGAAAATCGACGTCCGCGTGGTGGTCGCCAGTGTCGACACCTATCTGCGGTTCGCCGAGGCGTGCAACCGGCTCGACCTCGAAGCCGGCCGGAAGGCCCCGAGCCAGCTCACCGACCTGGTCGGCGACATGACGGAGAACGGTGCCAAGGGGAAGTCCAAGGGCGCGCTCTCCGGAGCCGTCGAGGCGTTCAGCGAATCGTTGCAGGGCAAGCGCGAGGAGCCCGAGGAGGAACCGCGCAAGCGGCCCGCCCGCAAGTCCACGTCCAGCCGGCAGACCCAGCGACGCGAGGAGTAGCAGCAGTGCCCACGTACATCTACGCCATCACCGGCGCCGGCCACCCGTTGCCGCTGGACGGCCTGCACGGGGTCGGTGACCCGCCCGCGGAGCTGCGGACCCTGCGCACCGACCGCCTGGCCGCGGTGGTCAGCGACGCCCCTGAGGGGCTGCGCGCGAAGCGGCGGGACGTCCTGGCCCATCAGGGCGTCCTGGAGGCCCTGATGGAGAGGGGGGCGACCCTGCCGATGCGCTTCGGTCTGGTGGGACCGGGCGACGAGGAGGTCACCGCGGCCCTGGAACGGGAGGCCGACGCCTACGGGGAGCGGCTCGCGGAACTGGACGGTCAGGTCGAGTACAACCTGAAGGCCGGCCGGGACGAGGACGACCTCCTGCGGGAGATCATGGCCGAATCCGACGAGATACGGCGTCTCAACGAGCGGGCCCGCACCCAGGGCAGCCGTGACGACCAGCTCGCGCTGGGCGAGCTGGTGGCCCACGAGGTGAGCGCCCGCCACGCCAGGGAGGCCGAGGAGGTGGCCGGCCGTCTGGCGGGCGCCGCCACCCGCAGCTCCGCCGCGGAGCCGGGCCCCCAGCACTTCCTGAACCTGTCCTTCCTCGTGCCCCGGGCGGAGGCGGACGCCTTCGTGGAGGCGGTCCGGCGCGAGGCCGATACCCGGGGCGACGCCTACGCGTACACCCTCACCGGGCCGCTTCCGCCGTACAGCTTCGTCTGACGCGGCCCGCCCGGCCCGGGAGCGGAGGTGATCTGCCGGCATGGGACTCATCACGCAGCTGCTGACCCTGCCGCTGGCCCCCGTCCGGGGGACGGTATGGGTCCTCGACCAGGTCGTCCACGCGGCCGAGGAGGAGTACTACGACCCCGAACCGGTGCGCGCCCGGCTCGCGCAGCTGGAACAGGAGCTGAACAGCGGGCTCATCGGAGCCGAGGAGTTCGACCGGCGCGAGGACGAACTGCTCGACCGGCTCGACGAGATCGAGGAGTACCGCAACGGCGCACGGCATACGTCATGACCGGCGACCGGACCACACACGACCGGGGGAGATCCGAGGTGTATTCCAGATGACGAAGAACGCCAAGATAGGCGCGGCCCTGGTAGGGGGGTACCTGCTCGGGCGTACGAAGAAGGCCAAACTCGCCGTGGGATTCGGCATGTTCCTCCTCGGCAAGAAGTTCGACCTCGACCCGCGGCGGATCGGCCGGATGCTGGCCGAGTCGCCCGCCCTGGGCCCGCTCAACGATCAGGTCCGCAAGGAGCTGGTGGACGCCACGAGGACGGCGGCCACCAAGGCCGTCACCCAGCGGGCCGGGCACCTGGCCGAATCGCTGCAACGGCGCACCCAGTCGCTGGAGGCGGGCCCCGCTGCCGAGGACGAGGAGCCGGCCGAGGGCGCTGAGGATACCGAGGACACCGAGGACACCGAGGACGCCGAGGACGCGGCGGCGTCCGACGACGGGGCCGGGACGGACCGCGACACGAAGCAGAAGCGCCGTGCCTCCGCCCGCAAGTCCGCCGCCTCGGGCGCCGGGAAGGCCGCCCCGAAGAGCCGGCCCGCGGCGGGTGCCGGCCGGTCCGGGAGCACGGGCAAGGCCGCCGCCCCCGCCCGCAAGCGCGCGGGCACAGCCGCCAAGGCCACGGCCTCCCGCACCCGCAAGGCCCGGGGAGGCAGCGATGCCTGACTCCGCGATCAAGGGCATCAAGGACGAGGTCGTCAAGAGCCCGGCCGCCGAACGGCTCAAGGAAGAACTGCAGAACTACGTGAGGGCCCGTGCCGAGCACACGGTGACCCGACTGGGCCACCGGCTCGGGGAATCGGTCTCCAAACTCGCGGAGCCGGGCAGCGGGAGTGGCGCCCTGAAGGGCCTCGCCAAGGGCGGGCAGGCCCTCAAGGACGGCAAGTCGCCCGCCCAGGCGGCGATCGGCGCGGGCGCCTCCCATCTCAAGGACAAGGTGAAGGACAAGGTCAAGGGGTTGTTCGGCAAGGGGCGCAAGTCCGGCGGAGGGAAGTCCAAGAGCGTCACCGTCGTCGAGGACATCGACGTCGGCGTGCCCGTCCGCGAGGCGTACGACCAGTGGACCCAGTTCCAGGAGTTCAGCACGTTCGCCAAGGGCGTCGTGAGCGTGGAGAAGGCCGACGACACCACCAGCAACTGGAAGGTCAAGGTCGCCAAGTCCACCCGCAGCTGGAAGGCGAACGTCACCGAGCAGGTGCCGGACGAACGCATCACCTGGACCACCGAGGGCGCCAAGGGCACCGTCAAGGGCGTCGTCACCTTCCACGCGATCACCGACGACCTCACCCGCGTCCTGCTGGTCCTCGAGTACTTCCCCAAGGGGCTGTTCGAGAAGACGGGCAACATCTGGCGCGCCCAGGGCCGCCGCGCCCGGCTCGACCTGAAGCTCTACCGCAAGTTCCTCATGATGCGCGGTGAGGCGACCGACGGCTGGCGCGGCGAGATCCGCGACGGCGAGGTCGTCGTCAGCCACGACGAGGCGGTCGAGGAAGAGGAAGCGCTGAACGAGGACCGCGGGCCCGAGGACGAGGAGGCCCGCGGCGACGCGCCCGAGGACGAACACTCCGGCGAAGAGGCGGACGACTTCGAGGACGGCGGGGAAGAACCGCTGGACGACGAACTCGCCGACGAGGAGCAGGTCCAGGACGAGGACGCCGACGCCGAGCCCGAGGACGAGGAACCGGCGGACGAGTTCGAGGAGTCGGAGGACGAGCACGAGCCCGTCGACGAGGAGGAGCCCGTCGACGAGGAGGGCACCGACGAGCCGGCCGGCGAGCAGCCGGAGGACGAGGAGGAGCCGGAACCGGAGGACGAAGAGGAGCCGGAGGAGGAGGCCGAGGAGTCCCGGCCGGCCCGTCGCTCCCGCCGCCGGACGGCCGCAGGCCGCCGCTGACCCGGGCAGTGCCCGGCCCTTGCCGACACCCATGAAAGGTGTGAGAGACCGTGTCCGATTCACTCGCCGGCCGGCTGCCGGCCCCACCGAGGGGGAGCTCCCCGGCGTACGGGCAGGGCTCGTCGGCCAACCTCGCCGACATCCTGGAAAGGGTGCTGGACAAGGGCGTCGTCATCGCCGGCGACATCCAGATCAACCTGCTCGACATCGAACTGCTCACCATCAAGCTCCGCCTGCTCGTCGCCTCGGTCGACAAGGCCAAGGAAATGGGCATCGACTGGTGGGAGCACGATCCCTCCCTCTCCTCACGGGCCCGGCCCGCGCGCGAGAGCGAGGCGCGCCCCGGGAGCGACGCCCTGGCCGAGGAGAACGACCGGCTGCGGGCCGAGCTGGCCCGGCTGCGGTCGGCGGCCGGGCTCCCCGAGGCGGAGGACGCCCCGGGGCGGCGGGAGCGGGACGCCAGGGAGGAGGAGCGATGAGCATCCGGACGGACATGCCAGGCGGGCCCCCGGCCCCGGGCGGCGAGCAGCTGTCCTACGTCTACGCCGTCGGGCGGGAGGGCCCCGCGCTCCACGGGCTCGCCGCACGCCTGGCGGGCGTGGACGGCCGCCCCCCGCACCCGGTGACCGCGGGAGGTCTGAGCGCGCTCGTCTCCCGCGTACCGGCGGACACCTTCGGCGCGCACGGCCTGTCCGCGCAGCTGGAGGACCTGGCACGGCTCGAAGCGCTCGCCCGGTCCCACCACGCTGTGGTGGACGCCGTGTTCGCCGAGACGCCGGTACTGCCGATGCGGCTGGCCACGGTCTACCTGGACGACGCGAGGGTCGCCGGCATGCTGGCCGGGCGACGCGGGGAGTTCGCAGACCTGCTGGGCCGGCTGGAGGGCCACGTCGAACTGGGCATGAAGGTCTACGCCGATCCCCGGGCAGCCGACGCGCCGGCCCCGGCCGCCCCGGTGCCCGCCGGAGCCGGCGCGGGACGGGCCTATCTGCGGCAGCGCCAGGCGTCCCGGCGCAAGGACCAGGACGCCTACCGGGCGGCGTCCGAGCTGGTGGGGCGGGCCGCACAGCTGACCGAGGGCGTGGTCGCCGCGCGCGTGGTCCACCGCCCGCAGCAGGGGCAGCTCGCCTCCCACCCCGGCGTGAACGTCGCCAACGAGGCATACCTCGTCCCCCGGGCGCTCACCGAGGAGCTGCGCCGGGCGCTCACCGGCCTGGCCGACCGGGTTCCGGGCGTCTCGGTCGAGGTGACGGGGCCCTGGGCGCCCTACTCGTTCGCCACCGTGCCGCCCGCGGGCGACCCGGACGGCGGTGAGGGACGGTGAGCGCGGACCTCGTCGGGGACGTACTCGGCCCCTCCGAGCCCCGGGAGGGCCCGCCCGTCGCGCTGATCGACCTCCTGGACCGCCTCCTGAACGGCGGCGCGGTGCTCACCGGCGACCTCGTCCTCTCCATCGCCGACGTCGACCTCGTCCACATCAACCTGCGGGCGGTGATCCGCTCGATCACCGGCGAGGAACCGGCGCCGTGGTGAGCCCGCGGAATCTTCACCGCATCACCAGGACGAAGAGGAGAACGGCATGACCGAGTGCGACGGCGAACGCGGCGCACCCGCCGCGGTGGCCGAAGCCGTGGCGGCCGCGGCGGCCCGGTCGCTCGGGACCGGCCCCGCACCACCGGACGACCACCCCGCTCAGGCCGGTGCCCGCAGGCTGGAGACCGACCCGGACACCGTCGAGCGGGACCTCATGAAGCTGGTGCTCACCATCGTCGAACTGCTCCGCCAGCTCATGGAACGCACCGCCCTCCACCGCGTCGACCAGGGCGACCTGAGCGAGCAGCAGGAGGAGCGCATCGGCATGACGCTGATGATCCTGAACGAGCGCATGACCGAACTGTGCGACCGCTACGACCTGACGATGGACGACCTCAATCTCGACCTGGGACCGCTCGGCTCCCTGCTGCCGCAGAGCGGCGCATGAGTGGACCGCCCCCGGGTTTCATCGCAGCACCGAAGGCAAGGAGGACGCCATGACCGCCGAGAACAAGGAAACGAGTAATTCCTCCCGGAGCAAGGAGAGGACCACCGCCACCGCCCGGAAGACCACCGGTACGCCGAGAAGGACGGCCGGCTCCGGCGATGCGCAGTCCAAGAGCCCCGCGGCCAAGGCCAAGGCCACGGCCGGCGGGGCGAAGTCCACGGCCGCCAAGGCGAAGAGCGCGGCCGCGAACGCCAAGGACTCGGCCGCGGACAGCGCCGGCGAGGCCGGTGGCATCACGCAGCGCGCCGGTCAGGCCGCCGTCTCCGGTCTCCGGAGCGGCCGGCAGGTCGTGACGGCCAACGTGGCCAGGGTCGGTAGCGCGGCCACCACGGCCTGGACCGTCATCAAGCTCAGGAAGGCGATAGCCACCGGCGCCGCCGTGGGCGTGGTGAGCATCGCCGGTGTGGCCTTCGCGACCGGACGCGCGACCGCCAAGCCGCGTACCGGCCCGCTGACGCGGCTCGCACACGGCAGGATCTGATCCCGCCGGCACACGGCCCGATGCAGGAGGGAGCCGGCCCCGCGCCACCGCCGCGGGGCCGGCTCCCTGACGTCGTGTCAGCCCGCCCGTCACGCGCAGGCCACCAGGCGGCCGGCCGGTACGGATGTCACAGAGGGATCCGCGTGCTCTGCCGGCGGTACGGCAGCGGGGCATGGTGACCGGCTCCCCGGCGTGTTCCTGTGATGCCGCCGAACCGTAGGGAGACCGCGCCGCCGTCGACATGGTGCGGGGCACCTGACCTCGCCCCCGGGGCGCCTGGGTGCCGCACATGGCTCGGACAGGCGCCGGGGATCAGAGGGCCGCCGGGCCGGCCAGCCGGCACACCGTCTCGATGTCCGTGCGCACCTGCGCGACCGTCGCCCGGCCGGAGAGCCAGGTGATCAGCGCGGAGTGCCAGGTGTACGCGATCACCCGCACGGCGGAGAGCTGTTCCGGAGTCGGGTGGCCGGTGCCCATCGCGTCCAGGATGATCGCCGTCGTGAGGCGTGAGACGGCGTCGGCCTCGCTGCTCGCGCCCCGGTCCGCGAAGGTGAGCGCGCGCACCATGGCGTCCGCCAGCTGCGGTTCGCGCCGCATCGCGCGGAAGGCCCGCAACAACGTCCCGGCGACCCGGGCCGCCGCGTCGTCCCCGGCCGGGGGGCGCTCGCGGAGGGCGGTGCGCAGGTGCTGGAGCCGGTCGTGCAGGGTGGCGACGAGGAGGTGGATCTTGGACGGGAAGTACCGGTACAGGGTGCCGAGGGCGACCTCGGCGGCCTCCGCCACCTCACGCATCTGCACGGCCTCGAAACCGCCCCGGCCGGCCAGCTCGGCGGTGGCCCGCAGGATGCGGCGGCGGCGAGCCTCCTGGCGTTCCGTCAGGGGCGGCGATGCCGGTCTGGCTTCCGCTGTCATGTGTCCGTCCCGTGGCCAGGGTGTGTGCCGTGGCGTGAATCACCTGATCCGGCCGTTGCGTCGCAACTACCTGCCGGTAGATTCGTAGCTCATTGAACTACCCAGTCTGAAACTTGTTCTAGATTAGCGCGAGCGGTTACGCTCCGGCGAACACGCAGTGAGAAGGGGGCCGAGTGTGACCGCTGAGGCCGTTGAGTCGGGCCCCCGCACGGGCGTCGCCGCACCGGGCGCCGGCCCCGGCGACGGACCCCTGCGCATCGCGCTCCTCACGTACAAGGGCAACCCCTTCTGCGGCGGCCAGGGCGTCTACGTACGGCACCTCGCCCGCGAGCTCGCCCGCCTCGGACACCGCGTCGAAGTCATCGGCGCCCAGCCCTACCCGGTCCTCGACGAGGGCGTCCCGCTCACCGAGCTGCCCAGCCTCGACCTGTACCGGCAGCCCGACCCGTTCCGCAACCCGAAGCCCGGCGAGTACCGGGACTGGATCGACGCCGCCGAGGTCGCCACCATGTGGACCGGCGGCTTCCCCGAACCGCTCACCTTCAGCCTGCGGGCCCGGCGCCATCTCGCAGCCCGGCGCGGCGAGTTCGACGTCGTCCACGACAACCAAACCCTCGGCTACGGGCTCCTCGCCGACCTCGGCGCGCCCCTGGTCACCACGATCCACCACCCCATCACCGTCGACCGGCAGCTCGACCTGGACGCCGCCACGAGCCGGCGCCGCCGGGCCTCCGTGCGCCGCTGGTACGGGTTCACCCGGATGCAGAAGCGGGTCGCGCGCCGGCTGCCGTCGGTGCTCACCGTCTCCGGCTCCTCCAAGCAGGAGATCGTGGACCACCTCGGCGTCGACCCGCGCCGCATCCGGGTCGTCCACATCGGCGCCGACACCGATCTGTGGTCGCCCGACCCCTCGGTCTCCGAGGTCCCGGGCCGCATCGTCACCACGTCGAGCGCCGACGTCCCGCTCAAGGGCCTCGTCCACCTCGTGGAGGCGCTGGCCAAGCTCCGTACTGGCAACCCGGCCGCCCACCTCGTCGTCGTCGGCAAGCGCGCCGAGGACGGGCCGGTCGCCCGGGCCATCGAGCGGTACGGCCTCGCGGACGCCGTGGAGTTCGTCAAGGGCATCAGCGACGCCGAGCTGGTCGACCTGGTGCGCGGCGCGCAGATCGCCTGTGTGCCCTCGCTGTACGAGGGGTTCTCGCTGCCCGCCGCCGAGGCCATGGCCACCGGTACCCCGCTCGTCGCGACGACCGGCGGCGCGATCCCGGAGGTCGCGGGCCCCGACGGGGAGACCTGCCTCGCGGTCCCGCCCGGCGCCCCGGGAGCCCTCGCCGACGCGCTCGGCCGGTTGCTCGGCGACGCGGAGCTGCGCGCCCGGCTCGGGGCGGCCGGCCGCGAGCGGGTGCTCGCCCGGTTCACCTGGAAGCAGGCCGCGATCGGCACCGCGGAGCTGTACCGGCAGGCGATCGCCGCCCGCGCGGCCACCGGCCCCGGCGGCCGGCGGTGACCCCGGACCGCCCGCCGGGCCCCTGATCCCGTTCCCCCGACCCACCCCCGACCGCGAAAGCAGGCACTCGTGCTGACCGTGGACTTCACCCGCTTCCCGCTCGCCGCAGGCGACCGCGTGCTCGACCTCGGGTGCGGCGCCGGACGCCACGCCTTCGAGTGCTACCGGCGCGGCGCCCAGGTGGTGGCCCTCGACCGCAACGGCGAGGAGATCCGCGAGGTCGCGAAGTGGTTCGCCGCGATGAAGGAGGCGGGGGAGGCCCCCGAGGGCGCCACCGCCACCGCGATGGAGGGCGACGCGCTCAACCTGCCCTTCCCCGACGAGTCCTTCGACGTCGTGATCATCTCCGAGGTCATGGAGCACATCCCCGACGACAAGGGCGTCCTCGCCGAGATGGTCCGGGTCCTCAGGCCCGGCGGCCGGATCGCCGTGACCGTCCCGCGCTACGGTCCCGAGAAGGTCTGCTGGGCCCTCTCCGACGCGTACCACGAGGTCGAGGGCGGCCACATCCGCATCTACCGGGCCGACGAGCTCCTCGGCAAGATGCGCGGCGCCGGCCTCAAGCCGTACGGCACCCACCACGCGCACGCGCTGCACTCCCCGTACTGGTGGCTGAAGTGCGCGTTCGGCGTCGACAATGACAAGGCGCTGCCGGTGAAGGCGTACCACAAGCTGCTGGTCTGGGACATCATGAAGAAGCCCGCTCTGACCCGGGTCGCCGAGCAGCTGCTCAACCCGGTCGTCGGCAAGAGCTTCGTGGCCTACGCGACCAAGCCGCACCTGCCCCTCGCCGCAGCCGCAGTCGCCGAGGCCGAAGCGTGAGTCTTCCCGAGCGGACCGAACACCTCGTCCTGCCCGGGGTCCTCACCGCCCCGCAGGCCGACGAGACGGTCGCCGCACTGCGCGCCGTGCAGCGCCCGGACGGTGCCATCCCGTGGTTCCGCGGCCACCACCTCGACCCGTGGGACCACACCGAGGCCGCCATGGCCCTGGACGCGGCCGGCGAGCACAGCGCCGCGGAACGCGCCTACGCGTGGCTGGCCCGCCACCAGAACGGTGACGGCTCCTGGTACGCCGCCTACCACGACGGCGACGCCGGGCAGCCGACCGACCGGAGCAGGGAGACCAACTTCTGCGCCTACGTGGCCGTCGGTGTGTGGCACCACTACCTCGCCACCGGCGACGACGCCTTCGTGGACCGGATGTGGCCCACGGTCTACGCGGCCGTCGAGTTCGTCCTGCGCCTCCAGCAGCCCGGCGGCCAGATCGGCTGGAAGCGGGAGGCGGACGGCACGGCAGTGACGGACGCGCTGCTCACCGGCTCGTCCTCGATCCACCAGGCCCTGCGCTGCGCACTCGCCATCGCCGAACGCCGCGAGGAGCCGCAGCCCGACTGGGAGCTGGCGACCGGGGCCCTGGGCCACGCGATCCGCAGCCACCCGGAGCGCTTCCTCGACAAGAGCCGGTACTCGATGGACTGGTACTACCCGGTCCTCGGCGGCGCCATCACCGGCGCGGCGGCCAAGGAGCGCATCGACGAGGGCTGGGACCGCTTCGTCGTCCCCGGCCTCGGGGTGCGCTGCGTGCTGCCGAACCCGTGGGTGACAGGCGGCGAGAGCTGCGAACTCGCCCTCGCGCTCTGGGTGATGGGAGAGTCCGACCGGGCGCTCGACATCCTCCAGTCCGTCCAGCACCTGCGGGCCGAGGGCGGCCTGTACTGGACGGGCTACGTCTTCGAGGGCGACCGCGCCTTCTGGCCCGAGGAGCGCACCTCCTGGACGGCCGGTTCGCTGCTGCTGGCGGTGGCCGCGCTCGGAGGGGACGAGGCGACCACCGCCGTGTTCAGCGGGGACCGGCTCCCGAAGGGCCTTGAGCCGGACTGCTGCGGCTGAGCGCTTCGCTCAGCGCCGGACGCGGCCCGCCACGGCGTGCCCGATGAACAGGTACACCAGGGCGGCGAGACCGTAGCCGGCGACGACGTTGGCCCATGCCTTGTCGAACGTGAACAGGTCGTAGGACCAGCCCGCGAGCCACCTGGCGGTGTCCCGCACGAACTCGACCAGCTCGTTGCCCCGGTTCGCGTCGAGCAGGTACATCAGGATCCACAGGCCGAGAATGAAGGCCATGACGTCCGCCACGAGGGCGATGACACGTGCTGCGGTGATGCTGTTGCCTCTGCTGTAGGACATGCACTCCACGTTGCCGCTCCCGCCCGGCCGAAACCCGTCGGCCGGACCCGTACGGCCGCGCAGCGGTGGCGCATCGCCCGCCTCCCGGCCAGCCTGGCGGGGAGTGCCGGGTCCCGGCACCCGCTCCGCCCGGCCAGGGAGGCCCGCCGTGCCCCGACCCGTACCGCTTCGCCGCCCGCTCCTCGCGCTGCTGCTGGCCTGCGTGCTCCTGGCGGGCGCCACCGCGTGCGGGAGCGACGACGAGGGCGGCGGTGCGAGCAGTTCGGCGTCGCCCACGGGCACCTCGTCGGCCCAGGCGCAGAAGTGGGCCAAGACCAGGTTCGTCGCCAACGCGGGGCTCGCCGCGGGCGCCACGTACCAGTGGATCGTGAAGCCGTACCGGGCCGGGAAGTTCAAGAAGGGCGCCGACGGGCGCACCTTCGCCCTCGTCAAGGCCGGGCTCGCGGGCGGCTTCGCCTACAACCGGCTGAAGGCCGCGACTACGAGCGCTAAGGGCGACCCCCTGCTGTCGAAGGCCGTCGCCCCGCTCACCGCGGGCATCGCCTCGCTCAAGGGACTCGCCGCCAAGGTCCGCAAGGGCGATGCGGACGCCGGTGACATCGGCGTGTTCGAGGACGTCATCAACGGCATCAAGGACGCCGGGAAGAGCGCCGGCGCCGAGGTGAAGGACAAGATCCCGTCCACCTCGCAGCTCGGCGGATAACCGCATGTGGAACGGGTGCCAACCGCACTAGGGTGCGATCATGGGACTTCTCGCGCACGAGCGCTACTGCGATGAAATCATCCGGCTCACCGGCGAGTTGAGGGCGGCCCTGCAGGGCGCCGACCTCGGCGCGACCGTGCCGACCTGCCCCGACTGGACCCTGCGCGAGCTGGCCGAGCACGTCGGCCGCGCCCACCGCTGGGCCGGCGAGATCGTCCGCACCCGGGCCGCCGAGGCGGTGGCGGACGAGAAGGTGCCGGACAACAGCCCCGCGAGCGACGACCCCGCCGCGCTCGACGCCTGGCTCGCGGCCGGCGCCGCGGGCACCGCCGACGCGCTGCGGGAGGCCGGGCCGGACGCCGAGGCGTGGTCCTGGGCCTGGGAGCACAGCGCGGGCTTCTGGGCCCGCCGCATGGCCATCGAGACCGTCGTCCACCTCGCCGACGCCGCCCTCGCCGCCAAGGTCCCGTACACGATGACGCCCGAGCTGGCCGCCGACACGATCGACGAGTGGCTGGAGATCGTGAGCTTCGCGCAGAGCGAAGGCGACCCCGAGGTCGCCCAGTTGCGCGGGGCCGAGCGCTCCCTGCACCTGCACGCCACCGACGTGCCCGACGCCGAATGGCTGATCGAGCTCGGCGCGGACGGCGTCACCTGGCGCCGGGCGCACGGCAAGGCGACCGTGGCGCTGCGCGGTCCGCTCACCGACCTGATGCTCGTCTTCAACCGCCGCCTCGCCCCGGGAAGCGACCGGGTCGAGGTCCTGGGCGACGCCGAGCTGCTGGACTTCTGGCTGGAGCGGACTTCGTTCGGCTGAGCGGGAAGCGCCCGGCCGGTGTGCGGGCCCGGCCCGGCTGGGCCAAGCTGGACGGGCGGCCGCCGACCGTCCCGTCCCGCGAGGAGGTGCCGATGGACCCCGTCAGGGCCCTGGAGCGGATCGCCTTCCTGCTGGAGCGCGGCAGGGCGGTCACCTACCGTGTCCAGGCGTTCCGCACCGCCGCGCGCACCGTCGCCGCGATGGACGACGGTGAGGTGGCGCGGCGCGTCGCGGACGGCTCGCTGGAACGGGTCAAGGGCATCGGTCCCCGCACCGCCCAGGTGATCCGCGAGGCGGTGGCGGGGGAGACGCCCGGCTACCTGGACCGGCTGGAGTCCGAGGCGGCGAGCGCCGGGCCCCTCGCGGAGGGCGGCGCGCACCTGCTCTCGCTGCTGCGCGGCGACTGCCATACGCACTCCGACTGGTCGGACGGCGGCAGCCCCATCGAGGAGATGGGCCGCGCGGCGGCGGAACTGGGCCACGACTGGACGGTGCTCACCGACCACTCGCCCCGGCTCACCGTGGCGGGCGGCCTCTCCCCGGAGCGGCTGCGCCGGCAGCTCGCCGAGGTGGCCGAACTCAACGAGCGGTGGGCGCCGTTCAGGCTGCTCACCGGCATCGAGTGCGACATCAACCTGGACGGCTCCCTCGACCAGGAGGAGGACCTGCTCGAAGAGGTCGACCTGGTCGTGGTGTCCGTCCACTCCAAACTCCGCATGGACGCCGCTTCGATGACCCGCCGGATGGTCGCCGCCGTCCGCCATCCGCAGGCGGACGTCCTCGGCCACTGCACCGGGCGCCTCGTCACCGGCCGGGGCCGCCCCGAGTCGTCGTTCGACGCCGACGAGGTGTTCGCCGCCTGCGTGGAGGCGGGTACCGCCGTCGAGATCAACAGCCGCCCCGAACGGCTCGACCCGCCCCGCGGGCTGCTGCGCCGGGCCGTGGCGGCGGGCACCCTGTTCGCCGTCGACACCGACGCCCACGCACCGGGCCAGCTCGACTGGCAGGCGTACGGCTGCGCCCGCGCCGAGGAGTGCGAGGTCCCGCCGGAGCGCGTGGTCACCACCTGGACGGCCGACGAGCTGCTGCGCTGGACCCGGCAGGGCAAGGTCCCCGCGCGCGCGACCGGTTGAGTCCCTGGTACGCCGACGGCCCCCCGCCCGGAAGGGGCAGGGGGCCGTGGTGACGGACGGGGTGCGGGCGTCAGCCGCGCTGGATGCCCGTGGTGTCCTGGAGGACGCCGCGACGGCCGTCCTGCGTCTGGGCGATCAGTGCCGCACCGCGCTGCTCGACCGCGAGGTACCAGGTGCCCGGCGCCAGTTCGGCGATCGGGGCCTGCGAACCGTCCTCGTTGTACAGCTGGCGGGCCACCGGCACCGCGAACCAGAACGGGGTGAAGTCGCCGGCACCGCCACCGGCCGCCGGCGCCGGGGCCTGCTGCGCCTCGGGCTGACCCGGCTGCTGCGCACCGTACGGCTGCGGCTGGCCCGGCTGCTGGCCGCCGAACGCCGGCTGCGGACCGCCCGGGTAGCCGTAGCCCTGGCCGGGCTGGGCGCCGTACGGCGGCTGCACGGCCTGCGGGCTGGGCGCGCCGGCGAGCGGGGCCTTCAGGGCCGGGACCAGCGGCGAGGCGACCGCGCCCGCGGCCAGCGCCAGCGAGGCGATGAAGCCGAGGATCAGGCCGGCGCCCGCGTCGATCTGACCGAGGTCGATGATCGTCCAGAACATGTTCCACGCGGTGAACACCGTGGCGGCGACGCCGAACTGGGCGAGGTCGAGGCCCACGACCTTGCGGGGCTGGGGCTGCGAACGGGAGAGCACGATCAGCGCTGCGCCGATCACCCCGACCATGTAGACGCCGATGCCGTTGCCCAGGGAGTCCCAGGCGTTGGGGGCGTCGACGCTGTTGCTTCCGTAGTCGAAGTAGTCGAGGAACGAGGCGATGAACAGCACGACCGCTGCTCCGATCACCACGCCATCGCCTCGAGTGAGGGAGCGGATATTCACGTGAAGGTCCTTAGTCGGTCGTCTCGTCGGGGCGGTCGTCGTTGCCGCCGGATACTCGGCGGGGACGGCTTGAAGCTCGGGAACGGCTCCCCATCGTACGGATGAATCTATCGTCTGCCCGGGCGGGTTGGGTTCCTGCCCGGTTGCTGCGCGGACATCCTCCCGAATTCATCGCAGAATCACCCCTTGCCTACCCCTTGAGGTAGCTGCTGATGCCGTCCGCGATGCCCTGGGCGGCCTTCTGGCGCCAACCCGGGCTGGTGAGCAGGGCGGCGTCCTCGGGATCACGCATATTGCCGCATTCGATGAAGACTTTGGGCACGGTCGACAAATTAAGTCCGCCGAGATCCCCGCGGACGTCCAAACCTGTTTTGCCGCCGATGTAATTGGAAGGGGAACTTCCGGTACTGCGTACGAACAGTCCCGCGATACGCGTGCCGAGGTCGCGCGAAGGGGCGACGATCTTCGAGGTGTCCGCATCCCCGCCGCGCACGGACGCGGGAAGGATCACATGGAAGCCCCGGTTGCCGGCGGCCGATCCGTCCGCGTGGACGGAGACCACCGCGTCCGCGTGGGCCTTGTTGCCGATACGTGCCCGCTCGTCCACGCACGGTCCGAACGCCCGGTCCCCGTCGTAGGTCAGGAGCACCGTCGCGCCCTGCGCCCGCAGCAGCGTCCGCAGCCGGTGCGCCACGTCGAGGGTGAACTCCGCCTCCGCGTAACCCCCGTTGGTGGCGGTCCCGGTGGTGTCGCACTCCTTGCGGCCGGTGCCGATGCCGACCTGGCGGTTGATCGCGGCGGTGTGCAGGTGGTTGCGCGGGTTGTGCCCGGGGTCGATGACCACGGTCTTGCCGGACAGCGGCCCGTCGGGACCGGCCGGCGGCTCGGAGGGGGACTTCGCCCGGGACGTGGACGGCGACGGGGTGGCCTTCGTGGGCGCCGGCGACGGCGAGGCCGGTGCGGCCGGGGTGGTGGCGGGACCGCCGCTCGGCCCGGCCTGGGCCTGCGCGGTGCCGCCTCCGTCGCCGCAGCCGGACAGGCCCAGGCAGAGCAGGGCAGCGGCGGCGGCGAGCCGGAGCGGGCGGCGCGGGGTGGGGGGAAGGCTCTCGTGGTGGCGCACCCGGCGATGCTACCGGCAGGCTCCTGCCCTGTCCGGGGCGTCCGCGGACCGGCCGGGAGCACCCCGTGGACAGGTCCTCGCGGTCAGATGCCCGGCCCGGTGCGGCGCAGCACGCGCAGCGAGTCCGTGACGGAGACCTCCGTGAAGGCGCCCGATTCCAGCGCCCGCAGATACACCCGGTACGGGGCCTGGCCGCCGTGCGCGGGGTCCGGGAACACGTCGTGGATCACCAGCAGCCCGCCCTCGGCGACATGCGGGGCCCAGCCCTCGTAGTCGCCGTTCGCGTGCTCGTCGGTGTGGCCGCCGTCGATGAAGACGAAGCCCAGCGGGCCGCCCCACACCGCCGCCACCTGCGGCGAGCGCCCCACGAGCGCCACCACGTGGTCCTCCAGGCCTGCCGCGTGCAGCGTCCTGCGGAAGGTGGGCAGGGTGTCCATCCGGCCGACCTCCGGGTCCACCACGGTCGGGTCGTGGTACTCCCAGCCGGGTTGCTGCTCCTCGCTGCCCCGGTGGTGGTCGACGGTGAGCGCGGTGACGCCGGCCGCCCGCGCCGCGTCGGCGATGAGGATCGTGGAGCGCCCGCAGTAGGTGCCCACCTCCAGCAGCGGCAGGCCGAGCGCGGCGGCCCCGGTGGCCGCCTCGTACAGCGCGAGCCCCTCGACCACCGGCATGAAGCCCTTGGCGGCCTGGAACGCGGCGAGAATCTCCGGCTTGGGCTCGGCGGCCACGGTGTTCCTCCTGGTCGGTGCGGGTACGGCGTCATCGTGCCGTACGCCCCCGCCGAACGTGTCGGCGGGGGCGTACGGGAAGACGGCGGCGGATCAGCAGCTCTGCCAGAGGCGCGTCATGACGCGCACCCCGAAGCGCAGCCCCTCCAGCGGGACGCGCTCGTCCACGCCGTGGAAGAGGCGGCCGTAGTCCAGGTCGTGCGGGAGCTTGAGGCCCTTGAAGCCGAAGCAGCGGATGCCCAGATGCGTGAACGCCTTGGCGTCCGTGCCGCCCGGGTTGCAGTACGGCACCGGGTGGCCGTCCGGGTCCTCCGCGCGGACCGCCGCGCACATGGCGTCGACCAGCGGGCCGTCGAACGTCGTCTCCATGGCGATGTCGTGGTTGACCCACTCGCGGCTGACCGAGGGCAGCAGCAGCCGGTCGATCGTGTCGATCAGCTCCTGCTCGTGGCCCGGCAGGAAGCGGCCGTCCACGCGGGCGGTGGCCTTCCCCGGGATCACGTTGGTCTGGTAGCCGGCGCTGAACATGGTCGGGTTCGCCGAGTTGCGCAGCACCACCTGCATGAAGTCCGCGACCGGGCCCAGCCGGGCGAGGCTGCCCTCGATGTCGTCCTCGTCGAACTCCACGCCGTAGAGCCGGGCGGCCTCTTCGAGCAGCGCGCGGACCGGCTCGATCAGGCGGATGGGGAAGGTCTCGCGGCCGATCCGGGTCAGCGACTCCGCGAGGTCGGTGACCGCGTTCTCGTCGTTGGGGGAGGAGCCGTGGCCGGCCCGGCCGGTGGCGGTGAGTTCCATCCAGGCCATGCCGCGCTGGGCGTTCTCGATGGGGTAGAGGCGCCGGGTGTCGTCGATGGCGAAGGAGAACCCGCCGCCCTCGCCGATCGCCTCGGTGACCCCGGCGAACAGCTCCGGACGGTGCTCGACGAGCCAGTGGGCGCCGAACTTGCCGCCCGCCTCCTCGTCCGCGAGGAAGGCGAGGACCAGGTCGCGCGAGGGGGCCGTACCGGTGCGGGCGAAGTGCCGGGCGGTGGCCAGCATCACCGCGACGGTGTCCTTCATGTCGATCGCGCCCCGGCCCCAGAGGTAGCCGTCGCGGATCTCGCCGGAGAAGGGCGGCACCTGCCACTCGGAGGCGTCCGCCGGGACCACGTCCAGGTGGCCGTGGACCAGCAGGGCGCCGCGGTCCCGGTCGCGGCCGGCGATCCGGGCGATGACGCTGGCGCGGCCGGGCGCGGACTCGACCAGCTCCGAGTCGATGCCCACCTCGGCGAGGCGGGCCACGACCCACTCGGCGCTCGCGCGCTCGGTGCTCGTCGGGTTGGAGGTGTCGAACCTGATCAGCTCGGCGCAGAGGGCGACGACCTCCTCCTGGGCCTCGTCGGAGGCCGGGACGAGTGCGGTGCCGGGTGCGGTGCTCATGCTGCTCCCACAGGGGTGGTGGTGCGGGCGGCCGGGGCCGGGCCGTCCTGCTCGTCGGCGAGGGCGGAGGTGCCGTAGGGCTTGATCCAGCCCAGCAGGCCCAGGGCGCAGTACAGGATGAAGGCGGTGGCCAGCGAGTTCAGGGCCGGGATGCCGCCGTCGTAGAACTTGCCGACGCAGAACGCCGCGATCCAGATCGCGATCGACATCGGCACCCAGGTCGGCGAGTGCGCCGGCAGGGTCTGGGCCTCCCGGGTCTCGTCCAGCGGCTTGCGCATCCGCTTCACGACCCAGTACTCGGCCACGATGATCCCGCCGATGGGCGGGATGGCGACGCCGAGGATCGTCAGGAACTCGGTGAAGTGGCTCATGATCCCGACGGCCGACAGGACCGTGCCCGCGATGCCGAGCACGATGGTCACCGCGCCGCGGTGCACGCGCTTGCCGAAGACGACCTGGAAGAAGTTGACGACGCCGAGCGAGGAGCCGTACAGGTTCCAGTCGTTGATCTTCGCCGTGGACATCAGGACGACGAGCACTCCGAAGGCGCCGGAGGTGGAGAGCACGATGTGCGAGACCTCGTTGCTCTTGACCAGGTGGCCCAGGAGCACACCGGTCAGGCCGACGATGTACTCGGAGAGGATCATGGACGAGGCGCTCTGCAGGAAGACGTGCGAGCCCTTGCGGTTGTAGCGGGTCATCTCGGGGGAGACGATCGCGCCCGTCATGTAGCCGCCCGCGATGGCGGTGGCGGCGACGGCCAGCGGAATCGTTTCTCCCGGCGGCGGCGAGTGGACCAGGTCGCTGAACGAGTGGTCGTTCAGGGTCCGGATCACCGAGAAGGCGACCATCGCGAAGAACAGCGGCGTGACGACCTTCGCGAAGTTCGCCATGTACTTGAAGCCGAAGATCACCAGGGTCGTGATGGCGATGCCCGCGAGCACGCACCACATCCAGGACGGGCCGCCGACCAGCGCCGAGACGCTGTCGCCGAAGATCTTGTTCTGGACGCCGAACCAGCCGACCAGGCTGACCGCGATCACGAAGCTGACCAGCGCCGAGCCGTTGCGCCCGAAGCCGACCCAGCGGGTCAGCATCGGCGTCGCCAGGCCCTCGCGCATCCCGGCCAGGCCGATCGCGAAGATCACCACCTCCAGGATCACCGCGCCCAGCGTGAACGCGAGGAACGCGTCGCCGAAGGTCATCCCGACGCCGATGGTGGCGCCGAGCGTGAACTGCGAGATCGAACCGGACTGGGCCAGCCACTGGAGGAGCATCGACCAGAAGCCGAACCGCTTGTCGCGCGGGACGCGCGAGAGCGCGTAGTCGTCGCTGCCGATGCTCTTGGGCGCGGGCGCCACGGCACCGGACTGCGGGGCGGCTGACATCAGGACTCCTGGGGGGTGCGGCCGAAGGTCTGCAGGTGGGTCAGCGAGCCGTAGCGGCTGACGAGGTTGTCGAACTCCACCGCGTCGTGGAAGTCCAGCCGGCCGTCGCCGTACGCCTTGGCGACCTCGACGGCATAGCGGGCGGCGGACGCGATGTCGCTCTCGTGACTCGCGCCCGTCCCGCAGCCCGGCACCGCCGCGGCCGAGGTGATGGCCAGGCCGATCACGGGGGCCGCCGTCGCGGTGGAGGGCTGGAGGATCGAATTGATGTGGTGTGCCCCATTACCGTACGGGGTGATGTCCTGGGTGGTCACGGGGTACGTGACCAACGGCTCACCGGTCACCACCGCCAGCAGCTCCCCCAGCTGCTCGTTCACGCGGAGCACCCAGCCCTCCTTGACGGTGGGCGACAGGGCGAGGCCCTTGTGGTTGATGATGCGGTTTCCCTTGGTGGTGTCGATGGAGAGCACGGCCTCCATCTCGCCGGTCACCTCGTGGCGGTTCATCGTGGCGATGTCCACCGGCGAACCCATGAAGGGCACCGGATCGTGCGGCTCGGTCGGCGCGTCCGGGCAGATGTGAGTGGCGATGATCACGTCACCGGGCAGCACATCGCCCCGGCGGCGCATGTCGAGCAGCTTGGCGGCGGCGGCCAGCGCCGAGATCGCGCCGTCGGCGTCGGAGACCAGACCGGTCACCTCGGGCCGGGCGCCGATACCGCCGAGCCGGCCCACGACGCCCAGGGTGCGGGCGTCGCCCCCGGCCGTACGGCCCCGGGAGCCGGGGATGCGGACCGACACGAAGTCCGTCGAGCCGCGCTCGCCGGTCACCGTGGTGACCTGGGCGGACGAGCCCCCGGCCCCCGCCGCGGCGTCCAGGTACCCGACGGCCGTCCTGCCATTGGCCCGGGGGTCGTCGAGCAGCTCGACGAGGTCCAGTACGTACTTCAACATGGGGGGCCTTTCTCGCGCATCCGTCACACCCGTCCGGAGTCCGTCAGGGAGCCGGGGCTCCGGACGGGGTGCTGAGAGCAGATTCGGGATCGGATAGCGTTGAGCGCAATGATTTCCCGTTATCTGCAATTCACGTCTGAATGGTGAGATGGCCATGGCGGAGTTCGAACTCGACCGGCGCACCCCCGCCGGAGCCCTCCAGACCGTCGACCGCGCGCTGCTCGTGCTGCTCGCGTTCGAGCGGACCCGGCCCGACTGGGGAGTGACCGAGGTAGCGGCGGAGTTCGGCTGGGACACCTCCGTCGCCCAGCGGCTCCTCGCCACGCTCGCGGGACGCGGCTTCCTGGTCTCCGACCCCGCCACCCGGCGCTACCGCATCGGCCCCGCCGTGCTGCGCCTGGGCCGGCTCTGGGAGCGCTCGGGATCACTGGAGCTGCTGGCCGGACCGGTCCTGGAGGAGCTGCGCCGCGTCACCGGCGACACCGTGCTCTTCTGCCTGCCCGACAGCTTCCACATGCGGTGCGTGGCCGCCGAGGAGGGCGAGGCGGGGCCGCTGCGCTACTACCCGCTGGTCGGCGAGCTGTACCCGGCGCACGCCGGGGCGACAGCCAAGTCCTTCTACGCCTACCTGCCCGACGAGCAGCGCCACCGGCTCTTCCGGGGCCGCCCGATGGCCCGCTTCACCGACCGCACGGTCACCGACCCGGACGCGCTGGAGCAGCAGCTCCTCAAGGTCCGCGCCCAGGGGTACGCCTGGACCGTCGGCGAGTACGACACCGGCATCGCGACCCTCGCCGTACCCGTCTTCCTGGGCCGCGAACCGTACGGGAGCCTCAGCCTCGGCGGCGCCGAGGAACGGTTCGAGGGCGCGCCGGAGAACCGCCTCGACGCGTTGCGAAACGCCGCCGCACTCCTGGAGAAGCGCCTCACCCACCCGCCGCAGCGCCCGAAGCCCAAGGCCCGCCGCACGACGTCCGCCTGACCGAACAACCCCGAGGAAGCCCCGTGAATCTGCTCCTGCTCTCCAACTCCACCCAGTACGGCCGCGGCTACCTGGAACACGCCCTGGACACGGTCACCGCGTTCCTGCCCGCCGGCGCCCGCCTCGCCTTCGTGCCGTACGCGCTCGCCGACCACGACACGTACACCGCGCGCGTGCGCGGCGCCCTGGAACCGGCCGGGATCACCGTGCGCGGTGTCCACGAGCACGCCACGCCTGCCGCCGCGCTGCAGGAGTCCGACGCCGTGTTCATCGGCGGCGGCAACTCCTTCCGGCTGCTCAGCGCGCTGTACCGGACCGGGCTGCGCGAGGCCGTCGCGGACGCCGTGCGCGCCGGGCTGCCGTACATGGGGGCGAGCGCCGGCACCAACATGGCGGCGCCCACCCTGCGGACCACCAACGACATGCCCATCGTGCAGCCGCCGTCCTTCGAGACGCTGGGCCTCGTCCCGTTCCAGATCAACCCGCACTACCTGGACCCGGACCCGGCCAGCACCCACAAGGGCGAGACCCGCGAGGAACGGCTCACCGAATTCCTGGAGGAGAACGACGTCCCGGTCCTCGGCCTGCGCGAGGGCTCCTGGCTCCGGGTCGAGGACGAGGCGGCCCGGGTCGAGGGGGCCCGCCCCGCCCGCCTGTTCACGCGGGACGGGGCGCCTCAGGAGCTGGCGGCCGGGACGGACGTGTCCTGGCTGCTCAGGACGGAACCGCGGTTCGACGCTCCGGCGCGCTGACACCTCCCAGGACGAGGTCGGTGGCGACGGGGCCGCCGTTCACCGGGCACGCGGCCGGGCAGGCGCGCGGGGCGTGACCGGTGGCCGACGCCGCCAGGACGAACGTGCCGGCCTCCGGGGCGCCCAGCGCCCAGCGGCCCCGCGCGTCCGTGGTGGTGAGTCCCGCCTGCCGGCCCTGCCGGTCGATCAGGGTCACGTTGGCCCCGGCGACCGGGGCCCCCTGCGCGTCCAGCACCCGGCCGCGGAAGCCCTCAGCGGCCGGCAGGGGGAGCGGCTCGACGTCCTCGGCGGCGCGCCGGGCCGCCTCGTCGCCCTCGCTGCTCGCCAGCAGTACCGGCGCGGTGGCCGTGCGCCGGGACGGCAGGAACGAGGCCAGGACGAGACCGGCGACCACGGCGCCCGTCGCGATGAGGAACGAGATCCGGAAGCCCTTCATCGTGGGCACCGCGACCGGGCCCATCCGGGTCGAGGTGTGGGCCAGGACCATGCCGATGACCGCGCTGGAGACCGAGGTGCCGATGGAGCGCATCAGGGTGTTGAGCCCGTTGGCGGCACCGGTCTCCGAGGCGTCGACGGCGCCGATGATCAGGGCGGGCAGCGAGGAGTAGGCGAGCCCGATGCCGGCGCCGAGCAGGACGGCGATGATCACGGTCTGCCAGGCAGCGCTCATCAGGCCGAGCCCGGCCCCGTAACCGATGGCGATGACCAGCATGCCGAGGATCAGCGAGACCTTCGGGCCCTTGCGGGCCGAGATCCGCGCGTACAGCGGGGCGACGAACATCATCGTCAGGCCGAGCGGGGCCACGCAGAGCCCGGCGACCACCATCGACTGGCCGAGGCCGTAACCGGTGGAGGCCGGCAGCTGGAGCAGCTGGGGCAGGACCAGGGAGACGGCGTAGAACGCGACGCCGACCATGATCGACGTCAGGTTGGTGAGCAGCACCTCGCGGCGCGCCGTGGTCCGCAGGTCGACCAGCGGGGCGTCGCTGCGCAGCTCGAACAGGCCCCACAGCACCAGCACGACGAGCGAGGCGGCGATCAGCCCGAGGGTGGTGGGCGAGCCCCAGCCCCAGTCGCTGCCCTTGGTGATCGGCAGGAGCAGGAGCACCAGCCCGAGCGAGAGACCGAGCGCGCCGACCATGTCGAAACGGCCGGGGGCGCGCAGCGTGGTCTCGGGCACCGCGAACACGGTCAGCGCCATGGCCAGCACGCCGAGCCCGGCCGAGCCGAAGAAGAGGACGTGCCAGTCGGTGTGCTGGGCGACGAGCGCGGCGGCCGGCAGCGCGAGTCCGCCGCCCACTCCGATGGACGAACTCATCAGCGCCATCGCCGAACCCAGCTTCTCGCGCGGCAGCTCGTCGCGCATGATGCCGATGCCCAGCGGGATCGCGCCCATCGCGAAGCCCTGGAGGGCGCGGCCCACGATCATGACGACGAGGTCGTCGGTGAAGGCGCATATCAGGGAGCCGACGACCATCACGGCGAGGCTGGCCAGCAGCATCCCGCGCTTGCCGTACAGGTCTCCGAGCCGCCCCATGATCGGGGTGGCGACGGCTCCGGCGAGCAGGGTCGCGGTCATCACCCAGGTCGCGTTGGAGGGGGCGGTGTGCAGAAGGGCGGGCAGATCCTTGATGACGGGGACGAGCAGGGTCTGCATCACGGCGACGGTGATACCCGCGAAGGCGAGCACGGGGACGATCCCCCGGCCCGCCTTCGCGCGCGGATCGGGAAGTTCCGCGCCGGGCTGTTCGTGCGTCGTCTGTGGCATGCGTGCGGCCTCCGGGCAGCAGTGAGGGGTGGGTGTGCGTACGGTTACGGTCGGTGCCGCGGACAGCACCGACCGCCAAGTCTGTGCAGGGTGAACCTTCCTCGGCTACGGCGTATTCCGGGGCGCGGGGTGCGAAGGGTGCGCGGATGCGCGCGGGCGCGTGGCGAGGCGAAGGGACGCCGGGCCGGTCCCACGCCGCCGGACCGAGGGCGACCGGCTCTGAAACGCGGACGGTACGGGGCCGGGCACCGGGGCCCGTGAGGCGTCGGGGCGCCCCGGGGCCGCGAAGCGGAGAACGTCAATCCCGTTCGTACAGCGTCACCCGACGCCCCCGCACCCGCTCGTCCTCGATCACGGTGAAGTAGTGCTTCAGGACGGCCGCCTTCACCTTCTCCCGCCGCCCGTTCTCCGGACGCGCCGCCCCCGGCGCGTCGGTGACCAGCAGTATCCGGCGCTGGGCGAGCATCGCCTTCCTTATCCGGGCCGGTGCCGCCTCCACCCCGTTCAGCGTCCCGGACGCGCGCGGGCTCCGGGCCAGCGCTATGTCGCGCAGACCGGTGAACGCCTCGGGCGAGACCAGCTCCGCGTCACGCCGGGCACCCGGCAGGAACACCACCGCGGTACCCGGCTCCCTCATCCGGCGCACGTCCGCCGCCATGGCCAGCACGTCGTCCACCCGGCTCGACGGCGACCGCTTGGCCAGCGACTGCGGCAGCAGCGCCGCCACCGCGCAGGCGAGGAGCACGGGCACGAGCCACCGCGACGCCGCCGGGAACCGGGGCGCCGCCGCCCCTGCCGCCGCCCCCAGCAGTGAGCCGATGAGCAGCGCCAGGCCGAGCAGGCTGAAGAGTATGTAGCGGTCCAGGAAGAGCGGCTTCCCCAGCGAGACGGCGGCCAGGCCGAGCTGGGGGACCGCCAGCAGCGGCAGCCCCACGGACGCCACCGAGAGCCGGCGCCCGCCCGGCCGGTCCACCAGGGCCCCGAGGCCGCCGATCGCCAGCAGCACCGCGGGGCCGATCATCATGTGCCAGGTCAGCGGCGGTATCCAGGACACCTGCCGGGACTGGCCCGAGGTGTACAGCACCAGCGGCAGCGCACCCGCCACGGCCGCCGCCGAGGCCGCCGTCCAGCGCGCCCACACCCATCGCCCGGCCCCGCTCCACGCCAGCGTCGCCGCGTGTGCGGGCAGGATCAGCAGCGAGAACCAGTTCAGCAGCGCGCAGACCAGCACCGTGCCCGCGTACGCCGCCCAGCGCCCCCACCCCTCGCGCCCGCCGAGCAGCGTCACGAGCAACAGCGTCGAGACCCCGGCGCCCGCCGCGACCAGCGCGTACGGTCGGCCCTCCTGGAGGTAGAACTGCACGGCCGGCAGGAGGCAGAGCGCCATTCCGCCGCCCAGGCCCGCCCATCTCCCGGCCAGCCGCTCGCCGATGGCCGTGACACAGGCCGCCGCCACCGCCATCGCCAGCACGGAGGGCAGCCGCAGGGTCGTGGTCGTCGGCCCGAACCAGTCGAAGAGGCCGTGCATCAGCAGGTAGTAGAGCCCGTGGACCGCGTCGACGTGGCCCAGCATGAGCCGTATCTCGGCAGCGGAACGCAGCGCCACCTGCCAGGTCGCCGCCTCGTCCCGCCACAGGCTGCCCTGCCGCGAGAGCCCCCAGAGCCCGAGGCCCAGGGTCCAGAGGGCCGGTATGAGCCAGAGCGGAACAGCGCGCCGGAGCACGGATATTCGAGACGACATGAAGCGGACAGGCCCTCGGGTGGTGACGGTAACGGACAAGGTGCGGACGCGGTCAGAGCCAGCCCTGCTGCCGGGCCGCGCGGACCGCCTCCATGCGGTTGCGGGTGCCCGTCTTGCCGATCGCCGATGAAAGGTAATTGCGGACCGTCGATTCCGACAGATGCAGCTTGGCCGCGATGTCGGCGACCGTCGCCCCGTCCACCGACGCGACCAGCGCGTCCCGCTCCCGCGCGGTGAGCGGACTCGGCCCCGAGCTGAGCGCGGCGGCCGCCAGCGCCGGATCGACCACCGTCTCCCCGGCGAGCACCCGGCGGATCGCCTCGGCCAGTTCCTCGACCGGGCCGTCCTTCACCAGGAAGCCCGACGCTCCCGCCTCCATCGCCCGGCGCAGATAGCCGGGCCGGCCGAAGGTGGTGAGGATCAGCACCCGGCAGTCCGGGACCTCCTCGCGCAGGTCGGCCGCCGCGTCCAGGCCGCTGCGCCCCGGCAGCTCGATGTCCAGCAGCGCCACGTCCGGCCGGGACGCCAGCGCCGCCGCCACGATCTCGTCGCCCGCGCCGACCTGGGCCACCACCTCGATGTCCGGTTCGAGCCCGAGCAGCAGGGCGAGCGCGCCGCGCATCATCCCCTGGTCCTCGGCGAGCAGAACGCGGACGGACTTGGCCGGGGGGTGCTCCTGAGGCATCTCGTTCACCGGCCCAGGGTAGGCGAGCAGGCCGGGCCGTCCCCCGCTCCGGGCGCCGGCGTCGCGCGGGCGTCGCCGTCCTCGGCCACCGGCAGCTCGGCGGTGACCACGAAGCCGCCCTCCGGGCCGGGGCCCGCCACCAGGGAGCCGCCCGCCGCCGCGAGCCGTTCGGTGAGCCCCTTCAGACCGGTGCCGCCGATGCCCGGGGCGGGCGCGGGTCCCTCGGGCCTGCCCCGGCCGTCGTCGGTCACCGTGAGCCGGACCTTCTCGCCGGTCCCGGCGACCTCGAACACGCAGCGCGTCGCCGTGGAGTGCCGCACCACGTTGGTGACGGCCTCCCGCACCACCCAGCCCAGCAGCGCCTCGGCCTGCGGGGCGAGCGGCGGTCCGGAGCGCCGGACGACCGGCTCGATCCCGGCGGCGGTCAGCGCGGACCTGGCCCGGTCCAGCTCGGTCGCGAGGCTGCCCTCGCGGTAACCGGTGACGGCCTCACGGATCTCGGTGAGCGCCTGGCGCCCGACGGACTCGATGTCGGCGACCTGGGACAGCGCCGCGTCCACGTCGCGCGGGGCGAGCCGGCGCGCGGCCTCCGACTTCACCACGATGACCGAGAGCGTGTGGCCCAGCAGGTCGTGCAGGTCGCGCGAGAAGCGCAGCCGTTCCCGCTCGACGGCGGCCCGGGCCAGCTCCTGCCGGGTGGCGCGCAGTTCCGTCACGGTCTCCGCCAGCCGGAGGATCGCCGACGTCACGGCCCCGGAGATGAACGTCCCGTACCCCAGCGTCCACGGCGGCGACGCGCTGTCGTCGCGCCAGACCGCGACCGCGCACGCGGCGACCGCGAGCCCGAGCAGCCCGACCGCCAGCAGCCGGTGGCGCAGGACGGTGCCGGCGGCCAGCGAGAGCAGCGGGAAGAACAGCAGCCAGCTGCCCCCGTAACCGATGGCGAGGGCGAAGGTGACGGCGGCCAGCGAGCCCAGGAGGACGTACGTCACCGGGCTCTCGCGCTTCTCCTTGGTGAAGCCCCGGAACACCACCGAGATGTAGAGCGAGTTGAAGGCGAGCAGGCCGGCGCCGGCGATCCACGGGGTGGGGGTCTCACCCTGGAAGAGGTTGGAGAAGGCGCCGAGGCCCATCAGCAGCCACGGCAGCAGGGCGTACGGCGTCGGCGGTCCCGGCCTGCGGCGCTCCTTCCGCATCCGGCGGCGCTCCTTGAACGACGGTCGTCCGGTCCCCGGCATGTTCGCTCCCCGTTACTCGGTCCTGGCGGACCGACGGTACGAGATCACCGCGTACGCGCCGAACAGCAGGAGCCATGCGGCGAGCACGCCCAGGGTCATGGCACCCGGCGCGTGCCCGTCGGTCGTCGCCCAGCCCAGGTCCGCGAAGCGGTTGGCCGGGGTGAACCGGCCGGCCGAACGCAGCCACTCGGGCAGCATCTCCAGCGGGAACCACAGCCCGCCGAGGACACCGAAGCCCATCAGGCAGGCGACGTTGACGACGCCGGTGCCCTGCGGGGTCAGCCGGTAGCCGTTGCCCAGGCCGAGCAGGGTGAAGGGCAGCGCGCCGGCCCACAGCAGCACCACCAGGACCGCCCACTGCCAGGCCGCCATCCGCACCCCGTTGACGAGGGCGCCGGCCAGCAGCACGGTGAGGATCACCGGCAGCACGGTCACCGAGCCGCTGACCGCCCGGCCCACCACCGCGTGCGCGGGGGAGAGCGGGGTGACCCTCAACTGCTGGAGCCAGCCGAGGGACTTGTCGGACGCGACGCCCGTACCGATCGACATCGCGGAGCCGAGCGCGCCGTACGCGGCCATGCCGACCATGGACGCGGTCTTCCAGCCGTCGGCGCCGTCGTCACCGATGTTGGTGAAGAGCAGGTACATCATCACCGGCATGCCCGTGCCGAAGATCAGGAACCCGGCGTCACGCAGGGTCCGGCGCATTTCGAGCAGGATGTAACGGAACATCAGACGGTCTCCTTCTCGGTCCCGGGCGCGGTCCGCGCGCGAGCGGTGTCCCCGGGCGGAGCGGTCTCGCCGGGCGCGGTGAGCGCCAGGAAGGCGGTCTCCAGCGTGGCCCGGGAGACCTGGAGGCCGCGGACCAGGCCCAGCCGGGCCAGCTCCACGACCGTCGCGTCCGAGTCGTCCGTGTGCAGCAGGGCGCGGTCGCCGGTCACCTCGACGGCGACGACACCGGGGAGCCGGTCCAGACCCCCGGTGGAGCGGCCCGCGAGGTCGAAGGCGACCTGGCTGTGCCCGGCCGCGTCCTTGATGGCCTCGCCGCTGCCGTCCGCGACGATCCGGCCCCGGTCGATGACGACGATCCGGTCGGCGTTCTCGTCGGCCTCCTCCAGATAGTGCGTGGAGAAGAGCACGGTGTTGCCGCGCCGGGCGTAGGCCCGCATCGAGTCCCAGAACGCGCGCCGCCCCGCCACGTCCAGGGCGGCGGTCGGCTCGTCCAGCACGATCAGCTCGGGGTTGCCGGCCAGCGCGACGGCGAACCGCACCCGCTGGGTCTGGCCGCCCGAGAGCTTGTCGATGCGCCGGTCCGCGTACTCCGTCACTCCGGCCAGGGCCAGCGCCTCGGCGGCCGGCAGCGGACGCGGATAGGTCGAGGCGACGAAGGCGACCAGCTCGCGCACGGTCACCCTGGGTATCGGCCGGCCCTCCTGGAGCATGGCGCCGACCAGTCCGGCCCGCACCGCCTGCGCGGGGGAGCGGCCCAGGACCCGCACGGCCCCCTCGTCGGGCTCGTCGAGCCCGAGCAGCAGCGAGATGGTGGTGGACTTCCCCGCCCCGTTGCGGCCGAGCAGGGCCACGGTCTCGCCGCGCCCGATCCGCACGTCGATCCCGTCGACGGCCCGTACGCTCCGCCCGGCCCGTCCGAACGTCTTCACCGCCCCGGTGAAGACCACCGCGGCCCCGTCGTCCCTTGTCTGCGTCATGTCTCCGACGTTACGCAGCGTGAGCGTGCGGCGGCAGATGTGAATGTACGCGGTCCGCGATGACATTTGTCATCGCGGACGCGGAGGCTTCGCGTCCGGATGTGACCGGTGCGGACAGCACGGCGCCCCCGCCGCACGGGACGGTCTCCCGGGCGGCGGGGGCGCCGCGTTCCCCTCCTCGATCGGCGGCGGTCAGGCCGCCGCCGCGCCGCTCTCCCCGGCGGGGCGGCGATGGCGGCCGGCCGGCGTCGCCACCGTGTCGTCCGTCGCCACACCCCCTCGGTGCTTTCCGGAGCCGCCGGCGTCGCCCCGTTGCGCGTCCGCCCCCGGCAGGAGCGTGTGGGTCGTGTCGGTGCGGGCTTCAGACATGTGGGAAGTCACCCCGTTGTGATCGCTTACGTGTGTGCCGACCGGAGCGTCACGCCGCCGCCCGTCCGGGAAAGGCCACGGTCGGTGACCGAGACGCACGGTGCGTGAGCCCGGTCCAAGCTTAGTCAGGGGCCGTACGCCCCATGAGTGGCGCCTGCCCCAGAGGAACCGGTGTACACACTGGAGGATTCACCGATGGCGCGGAAGGTTGCTTACCACTTACGTCGCACGCGGGTTCCGTCTCCTCCGGCATCTCCAGCAGGGCCACCGCGCACGCCGTGTCCCCGTCCGCGTACGGGAGTCCGAGCACCCCGTCACGCGACCAGACCCCGCTGCCCGCCAGCCAGCCCCCGGGCGCCGCGAGCTGGTGCAGCCGGCGGCCCGACGGACGCCACAGGCCGATCCAGCTGCCCGCCGCCCCGTCGATCCTGAGGGCGACCGCACAGCTCTCCGGCATCAGCGTCTGCCCCGGCTGCACGGCGAACGGCACCACCGAGCAGTCCGGCAGCCGCAGGCACTCGGGGAACCGCACGGGCAGGCGGCTGCCGAGAACCCCCCAGCCGAGCCGGTCCTGGCCGGGCGCGTCCGAGCGGATCAGCAGCAGCCCGCTGTCCGGGTCCGCGAGCAGCAGCCGGTCGTCGCTGTCCGGCGCGATCTGGAGCAGCGGGGTCGTCTCGGCGCCCCGCCCCAGGTCCACCGCGACCGTCTTCACCGGGCCGCCGCCCGCCGGTTCCCGGTCCAGGGCCAGCAGCCGGCCCGCCCGGTCCAGCCAGACGCCGCCGGAGCAGCGCCCCGGCAGGTCCGCGAGGTGTTCCGGCCCGGCCGCCCCGCCCGCCACCCGCCACAGCTCCGTGGAGTAGGTGCCGACCGCCAGGGCGTACGCGCTCGCCCCGTCGGGCGACGGCGGCAGCAGGGTGAGCGCGTCCCGCTCGACGGCACCGAGCAGCAGCTCGCCCGTGCCGGGGCCGGTCGGGTAGAGCAGCGAGAAGGTGTGCCGCTCGGCGACCCGCCGCCGGATCAGCACCCGCCCGTCGGAGAGCGGCACCACCTGCGCCTCGGCCTCCTCCGGCTGGTCGGTGGGCAGTGGCACGGCATACGGCTCGGGCCCGTCGAGCGTCCAGCGCTCGGCGTACCAGGCGGTGTCGGCGCCGGGCACGGGGGCGGCGGTGAGCCGGGCGCCGTACGCGCCGTCGGCGGTGAGCGTGAAGGGGGGCAGAACCGTTTCGGCGGGGGCGTCCGCCTCGGCCCCGGAGCCGGACGCCCCGAGAGCCTCCGGCTCCGGGGCGCCCTCCGGCGGGCCGGCCTCCGCGACGGCCCCCGCAGGACCGTCCGGACCGGGCTCCGGCTCCGGCTCCGCCGGTCCGTCGTCACCCGTGGTGGTCCCGCTCTCGATGGCACAGGCAGTCATCGACTCATCACCTCCGGCAACCGAAGCTAGTTTTCGCACTTCCAGCCGAACAACACGACCTCCCCCACTTCACACATAAGGGTGGTGATGGCCGGTTTTCGCTGTGCGACCGAGGGGGCGTGTGCTGTACGGGGCCGAGCCGCGGGCGGCCCGTTCCCGGGGCTTCCCGGGGCGCGGCGGGCAGGTAGCCTTTCCTCCGTGCCCCGTCTGTCTGAAGTCATCTCCGAGCTCGACGCCCTCTGGCCGCCCGAGCGGGCCGAGGGATGGGACGCGGTCGGCACCGTCTGCGGTGATCCGGACGCCGAGGTCCACCGGGTGCTCTTCGCCGTCGACCCCGTCCAGGAGATCGCCGACGAGGCGAAGGAGCTGGGCGCGCACCTGATCGTGACCCACCACCCGCTCTACCTGCGCGGTACGACGACGGTCGCGGCGGACACCTTCAAGGGCCGCGTCGTGCACACGCTGATCCGCGACGGCATCGCGCTGCACGTGGCCCACACCAACGCCGACACCGCCGACCCGGGTGTCTCCGACGCCCTGGCCGCCGCCCTCGACCTGCGCGTCGAGCGCCCCCTCGTGCCGGACCCGACGGACCCGGCGGGCCGCCGGGGGCTCGGCCGGATCTGCGTGCTGGACCACCCCGAGACCCTGGCCGCGTTCGCCGCCCGCGCCGCCGCCCGGCTGCCCGCCACCGCGCAGGGCATCCGCCTCGCCGGCGACCCGGAGGCGCTGGTGCGTACCGTCGCGGTGAGCGGCGGCTCCGGCGACAGCCTCTTCGGCGCGGTGCGCGCCGCCGGCGCGGACGCCTTCCTCACCGCCGACCTGCGCCACCACCCGGCCTCCGAAGCCACCCAGCACTCGCCGCTCGGCCTGGTCGATGCCGCACACTGGGCCACCGAGTGGCCGTGGTGCGAGCAGGCCGCCGCACAGCTCGAAGCGATTTCCGACCGCCTCGGATGGGACCTGAGGGTCCATGTCTCGAAGCAGGTCACCGACCCCTGGACCGCCCACCACTCTTCTGGAGCCCCCAACTGAACGCCGCGCCCGCCGACCAGATCCGACTTCTCGACGTCCAGGCGCTCGACCAGCGCCTCTCCCAGCTCGCGCACCGCCGCACGTCCCTGCCCGAGCACGCCGAGATCGAGTCGCTGACGGCCGACCTCGCCCAGCTCCGCGACCTGCTCGTCGCCTCGACCACCGAGGAGAGCGACACCGCCCGCGAGCAGACCAAGGCGGAGCAGGACGTCGACCAGGTCCGCCAGCGCGCCGCCCGCGACCAGCAGCGCCTGGACTCCGGCGCGGTCACCTCGCCGAAGGACCTGGAGAGCCTCCAGCGCGAAATCACCTCGCTCGCCAAGCGCCAGGGCGACCTGGAGGACATCGTCCTGGAGGTCATGGAGCGCCGCGAGTCCGCGCAGGAGCGCGTCGCCGAGCTGACCGACCGGGTCGCCGCCGTGCAGGCCAAGGTGGACGACGCCACCGCCCGCCGCGACGCCGCGACCCAGGAGCTCGACACGGAGGCCGCCTCGGTCACCAAGGAGCGCGAGGTCGTCGCCGGTTCGGTCCCCGCCGACCTGCTGAAGCTGTACGACAAGCTCCGCGCCCAGCAGGGCGGGGTGGGCGCCGCCCGCCTCTACCAGCGCCGCTGCGAGGGCTGCCGCCTGGAACTCAACATCACCGAGATCAACGACGTGAAGGCCGCGTCCCCCGACACGGTGCTGCGCTGCGAGAACTGCCGCCGCATCCTGGTCCGCACCGCCGACTCGGGCCTGTAGTGAGCCTGCCGCGCCGGTTCGTGGTCGAGGCCGACGGAGGCTCCCGGGGCAACCCGGGCCCCGCCGGCTACGGCGCGGTCGTGATCGACCCGGACACCGGTGAGACGCTGGCCGAGACCGCCGAGTACATCGGCGTCGCGACCAACAACGTCGCCGAGTACAAGGGCCTCGTCGCCGGACTCCGCGCGGTGGGCGCGCTGCTCGCGGACGGCCCGGTGGGCACTGGGGTCCGGGTGAGCGTCCGGATGGACTCCAAGCTGGTCGTGGAGCAGATGTCGGGCCGCTGGAAGATCAAGCACCCGGACATGAAGCCGCTCGCGGCCGAGGCGGCGGCGGTCCTGCCCGGCGCGGACATCACGTACGAGTGGATTCCGCGCGAGCGGAACAAGCACGCCGACCGGCTGGCCAACGAGGCGATGGACGCCGGCCGGCGCGGCGCCCGGTGGGAGCCCTCGGCGTCCACGGCCGCCCTGGACACCCCGCGCCCGCCGGAGGCCGCGGCGGCCCCGCCCCCCTCCGACCCGGTCACCCCCCAGGTGGGCTGGGGTGCGGCGCCCGATCTGGGCGCGCCCGCCACCCTCATCCTGCTGCGGCACGGCGAAACGGCCCTCACCCCGCAGAAGCGGTTCTCCGGAAGCGGCGGCACCGACCCGGCCCTGTCCGCAGCCGGCCTGGAGCAGGCCGAGCGCGCGGCCGGGGCCTTCGCGGCGCGCGGCACGGTCCAGGAGATCGTCAGCTCCCCGCTGCGCCGCTGCCGCGAGACGGCCGGGGCGGTCGCGGCCCGGCTGGGCCTGGAGGTCCGGATCGAGGACGGGCTGCGCGAGACGGACTTCGGGGCCTGGGAGGGGCTCACGTTCGGCGAGGTCCGGGAGCGGTACCGGGCCGACCTGGACGCCTGGCTCGCCTCCCCGGACGCGGCCCCCACGGGCGGCGGCGAGAGCTTCGCGGGGGTCTCCCGCCGCGTGGCGGCCGCCCGGGACGGCCTCGTCACGCGCTACGCGGGGCGCACCGTCCTCGTCGTCACGCACGTCACGCCGATCAAGACCCTGGTCCGGCTCGCCCTGGGCGCGCCTCCGGAGGCGCTGTTCCGGATGGAGCTCTCGGCGGCGTCGGTCTCGGCCGTCGCGTACTACGCCGACGGCAACGCCTCCGTACGCCTGCTGAACGACACGTCCCACTTGCGGTAACCGGCCCGGGACAGCGCTCGGCCCCGCCGGCGGGGGGAAGGCCGACGGGGCCGAGGCGGTTCCGGCGGGTCGGGGGATTACCGGCCGGAACCCGGGTCACCCGGCATGCGGGCTACGTCCCCTACAAGGGTCGTGCCCCGAATACCGGGGAGCATGCACGGTGAGGTGCGACGGGTTTCCCCGCCGCACCGCTCAGCCCCTCAGTGCCGCCGCCCCGGCGGCGAGCCGCTCCACGCGGGCCCAGTCCCGGGCCGCGACCGCGTCCCCGGGAACCATCCAGCTCCCGCCCACACAGCCGACGTTGGGCAGTGCCAGGTACGAGGGCGCGGAGGCGGCCGAGATCCCGCCCGTCGGGCAGAACCGGGCCTGGGGGAGCGGGGCGGAGAGGGCCTTCAGATACGCCGTGCCGCCCGCCGCCTCGGCCGGGAAGAACTTCATCTCGGTCACCCCGCGCTCCAGCAGCGCGACCACCTCGGAGGTGGTCGAGATGCCCGGCAGGAACGGCAGCCCGGACCCCTTCATCGCGTCCAGCAGTGCGTCGGTCCAGCCGGGGCTGACCAGGAACCGGGCCCCCGCCGCCACGGTGTCCGCGACATTGCGCGCCGAGATCACCGTGCCCGCCCCGACGACCGCGTCCGGGACCTCCGCCGCGATCGCCCGGATCGCGTCCGGGGCGGCGGCGGTGCGCAGGGTCACCTCGATCGCCGGCAGCCCGCCCGCGACCAGGGCCCGGGCGAGCGGCACCGCGTCGGCCGCGTCCTCCAGGACGACGACGGGCACGACGGGGGCGAGGTCCAGCACGGAGGAGGTCATGCCCCCATCCTGCCCGGTGCGCGGCGCACTACGCAACGAACGTTGCGGAGGGTGCAACGCAACCTCAGTGGATCTCCGTGACGACCACGTCGAGCTGCCAGGGGCGCCCCGTCCGCACGGGCGGGGCGGCCTCGACGGTGTATCCGAGGTCCCGCAGCGCGGTCACCAGCTCGGCGGGCCCGGCCGGCCGGGCGCCCGCGAGCAGCAGGTCGCGCACCATGCGGCCCTTGGTGGCCTTGTTGAAGTGGCTGACCACGGACCGCTTCTCCACCCCGTCCACGATCTGCGCGTGCAGCACCCGCACGCTCGCCGTGCGCTCCGCGACCGCCCCCTTCGGCCTCCACGCCGCCGCGTACGCGGACGAGCGCAGGTCCAGCACGAGCCCGTCACCCGCCGCCTGCGGCATCACCTCCGCCATCGGCACCCGCCAGAACGCCCCGAGAGCGCCGAGCCCCGGCAGCTTCACGCCCATCGAGCAGCGGTACGGCGGAATCCGGTCACCCACCCGCACCGCGCCCCACAGCCCCGAGAACACCAGCAGCGACTTCCCGGCGAGGCGACGGGCGGCCGGGTCGAGCGAGTCCAGGCCGAGAGCGTCGTACAGGACACCGGTGTACAGCTCCCCGGCCGGACGCGTCCCCGCCGTCCGCAGCGCGACGTTCTTCGCGACCTCGCCCCGCAGTCCCTCGCTGAGCCCCAGCACCTCCCGCGCCTTCTCCTCGTCGGCCGCGCACAGCTCCACGAGCGCGTCCAGCACCTCGGCCCGCGCCCCCGTGAGACCGGGCAGCGACAACGACTCGGGCTTCAGGGGTGCCCCGCGCCCCGAGGCGGCCTTTCCTTCGGAGGGCGGCAACAGCACGAGCACGGCGGTTCTCCTTCGTACGTACGGGGAAGAGGCGCCCAAACGGTGTGTGCGGACCGCACGGACGCCCCCGGCCAGCGTACGGGGGCGGAGGGGCGCACCGTACGGGCACGGAGCCCTCCCGGAATGCCGCGTTCCGGGCCCCGTCCTACGCTCGGGACCATGCCCCGCCGCCAGCTGCACATGACCGGAGCAGCCGAGACCCCGCTGCGGGCGGCCCTGCGCGGCCTCCGCACCGGCCTCTCGCTCCCCGACGACTTCCCGCCCCACGTGCTCGCCGAGGCGGCGGACGCGGCCCGGAGCCCGGAGCTCGCCGGGCACGCGGACGCGACGGACCTCCCCTTCCTCACCATCGACCCGCCCGCGTCCACGGACCTCGACCAGGCGATGCACCTGGAACGCCGCGCCCACGGCTACCGCGTCCACTACGCCATCGCGGACGTGGCCGCCTTTGTACGCCCCGGCGGCGCGCTCGACGCCGAGGCGCACCGCCGGGTGACGACGCTCTACTTCCCGGACGGCAGGGTGCCGCTCCACCCGGAGGTGCTGTCCGAGGACGCCGCCAGCCTGCTGCCCGGCCGGGTCCGCCCCGCGGTCCTGTGGGAGATCGACCTGGACCCGGAGGGCGCGGCGGTCGCGACCCGGGTGCGCAGGGCCCTGGTACGCAGCCGCGCCAAGCTGGACTACGCCGGCGTGCAGCGGCGGATCGACGCGGGCACCGCGGAGGAACCGCTCGCGCTGCTCCGGGACATCGGCACCCTCCGCGAGGAGCAGGAGGTGGCCCGGGGCGGCATCTCGCTGGGTGTGCCGGAGCAGGAGATCACCGAGCACGACGGCACGTACGGCCTGGAGTACCGCGCCCCGCTCCCCGCCGACGGCTGGAACGCCCAGGTCTCCCTGCTCACCGGCATGGCGGCGGCCCACCTGATGGCGGAGAGCGGCACGGGCATCCTGCGTACGCTGCCGGTCGCGCCCGACGGCGCGGTGGCCCGGCTGCGCCGCAGCGCCGAGGCCCTGCACATCGACTGGCCGCATCACGTCTCGTACGCGCAGGTCGTCCGCTCGCTCGACCCGGCCCGCACCGACCACGCGGCGTTCCTCCAGGAGTGCACGACCCTGCTGCGCGGCGCGGGCTACACGGTCTTCGGCGGCGGCGACCTGCCGGACCCGGCCGTGCACGCGGCCGTGGCGGACCTCTACACGCACTGCACGGCGCCCCTGCGCCGCCTCGTGGACCGTTACGCCTCCGAGGTGTGCGTCGCCGCCTGCGAGGACCGGGACCCGCCGGAATGGGTCCTCGCCGCCCTGCCCGTGCTGCCCAAGGAGATGGCGGAGGGCACGCGGCGCGGCAACACGGTGGAGCGGGAGTCCGTGGACCTGGTCGAGGCGGCGCTGCTCAAGGACAAGGTGGGCGACGTCTTCGACGGATACGTGGTGGACGTGAAGGAGAACGAGCCGGCCACCGGCACCGTCCACATCGACGCCCCGGCGGTCGTCGCCCGCGTCGAGGGCACCGCGCCGCTCCCCCTGGGCGAGCGCCTGCGGGTCCGCCTCGCCCAGGCGGCCCCGGGCACGGCGAAGGCCCTGTTCGTCCCCGCCTGACGGCGTCTCGTACGATCGCGAGTTCGGGCCCCGCGCCCCGCGCCCGTACGACGGAAGGACCGGCGTGACCGACCGCGCCCGCCAGCACCAGATCCTGGCCGCCGCCCGCACGCTCCTGGAGCAGGAGGGCCCGGAGGCGCTGACCATGCGCCGCCTCGCGGGCCTGTTGGGCATCACGGCCCCGTACCTCTACAAGCACTTCCCGGACAAGTCCTCGGTGGTCGGCGCGCTGGCCGACGCGATGCTGACGGAGACCGCAGAGGCCCTGGAAGCGGCGGAGACGGCCGCCCCGGGCTCCTTCCCGGCCCTGGCCACCGCCTACCGCGCCCACGCCCTGGCCCACCCCCACCTCTACCGCCTCACCACCTCCCGCCCGTACCCCCACCAGCTGGAGGACCGGGCCGCAGCCCCCCTCTTCCGCGCCCTGGCCCCGGACGAACCCCTGGCCCGCGCGGCCTGGGCCTTCGCCCACGGCATGGTCATGATGGAACTGAACGGCCGCTTCCCCACCCCGGAGGCCGTCACCACGGCCTGGACGGCGGGCATCACCGCGCTGGCGTCGGGCCGCCTCTGACGTCATGACGTCGCCCTGTGCCACGATCGGGGGAACGACTCCCATCTCACGGACGGCTGGTTCCGCGATGGCCCACTCTGGCGAACGACCGAGGAAGGGGCGTGACATGTCTGCCATGCCGCACGAACCGCTCTCGCAGGCGGACGTCCTGCTTGAGGGCTTCCTGGCGCTGGACACGCCGGAGGGCTTCCGGGCGGAGCTGATCGAGGGGGAGATCGTCGTGACACCGCCGCCGGACGGGGATCATGAGGACTACATCGGGCTGATCGTCGAGCAGGTGATGGCTTTTGCCCGCACGAAGATGCAATTCGCGGGGAACAAGGGCCTGAAACTGAGAAGCGGCGGACGCTGCCCGAAGAACCACGCGATCCCCGACGGCACGTTCGCCCCGAAAGCCCTGCGGCTGTACCGGGGCGCGCAGCCGTGGATGCCGTGCGAGGGGGTGGCGCTGGTCGTGGAGGTCACATCGTCCAAACCGGCCGCCGACCGTGAGGCCAAGCGGCACTGCTACGCGAGGGGCCCGATCCCGCTGTACCTGCTGGTCGACCGGGAGGAGTCCTCGGTGACGCTGTTCAGCGACGCGGAGGGCGACGACTACCGCCAGCACTGCACGGTCCCCTTCGGTAAGCCGGTCCGCCTTCCGGAGCCGTTCTCGTTCGACCTGGAGACGGCGGACTTCATCTGATCCGGCCGGGTAGCATGGGCCCCACGGCAGACGAGCCGGGCGGACGGCCGCGTGGGGATCTCGATCCCCCCGAGGAACGTCCGGGCTCCACAGGGCAGGGTGATGGCTAACGGCCACCCGGGGTGACCCGCGGGACAGTGCCACAGAGAACAGACCGCCCGGGACCTCGGTCCCGGGTAAGGGTGAAACGGTGGTGTAAGAGACCACCAGCGCCTGGGGCGACCCAGGCGGCTAGGTAAACCCCACCCGGAGCAAGGTCAAGAGGGGCCGTCGCGAGACGGCCCTGCGCGAACGCTTGAGGGCTGCCCGCCCGAGTTCGCGGGTAGACCGCACGAGGCCGGCAGCAATGCCGGTCCTAGATGGATGGCCGTCTCCCCGGCCGCCGCGAGGCGACCGGGCGACAGAACCCGGCGTACAGCCCGACTCGTCTGCCGCCACTCGTGGCTCTTTGGGGCTCAGCCGGTCCCGAGCAGCGTCGCGGCGGCCGACCGGGCGTGCCCGGCCGGGGTCGGGTCGCCGGTGATGCCCGCCGTCACGATCGCGCCCTCGGCGAGCAGGAAGACGGGGTCGGCCACGGGCGCTCCGGTGGCGTCGGCCCATGCGGCGATCTGGGCCCTGAAAGCCCTCTTGTGCTCCCGGACTTCGGCGAGGACCGCCGGTGAGGTCGTGCCGAGCTCGCCGTGCGCGTTGATCCAGGCGCAACCGCGGAAGCCCGGCCGGGCGAACCACAGGGCCAGCCAGTCGAAGACCGCGAGCACCCGTTCGCGGGCGGCCGGGACCTGTTCCACGTACGCCGCGAGGTCTCCCCGCCACCGTCGGTCGCGCCGCCGGAGCACTGCCACGACCAGGTCCTCCTTCGTGGCGTAGGACTCGTAGATCCGCTTCAGCGACAGACCCGAGGCCGCCCGCACCTGGTCCATGCCGACCGCCTGGATGCCCCGCTCGTAGAAGAGCTCCTCCGCCGTGTCGAGCAGCGCGTCGCGGTCCCGCTCCCGCTGCTCCGCTGAGATCGGCGCCGGCATCAGGGCCTCCTTGACGTTGAAAACGATCGTTCTCTACCGTGGTCATCCTAGTGCTGGAGAACGCTCGTTCTCCAGCTGTCGCCGTGGGAGGCGCCATGTCAGCCGAGGACCGTCGGTCCGGTACACCGTTCACCCGCGAGACCGCCCTGCGGAAGGTCCAGGCCGCAGAGGACACCTGGAACACCCGCGACCCCGACCGCGTCGCGCGGGCCTACACCCGGGACTCCGTCTGGCGGAACCGGGACACGTTCGTCCGGGGACGCGAGGAGATCGTCGCCTCCCTGGCGCGCAAGTGGCAGCGCGAGCGGGGATACGCGCTGCGCAAGAGCCTCTGGGCGTTCGGCGACGACCGGATCGCCGTCCGCTTCCAGTACGAGTGGCACGACGCGAGCGGCCAGTGGTGGCGCAGCTACGGCAACGAACTGTGGGAGTTCGACGAGCACGGCCTCATGCGGCGCCGCGAGGCGAGCATCAACGACCTCGCCATCTCCGAGGCCGCCCGGCGTATCCACGGGCCCCGGCCCGAGGAGCAGCATGGAGCCGACTTCCCGCTCAGGTGAAGCGACGCCGTGCGGGTTACGGCGTCTGCACGCCGGACGCCGCCCCGGATCACGGGCGAGCCCCCCGCCGGGACCGGTGGGGGGCTCGCGTGGGGCGGGCTGTTCAGCAGGCGCCCTGGTCCTTCCAGACGCCCCAGGCGCCGGTGCTGCCGGGGGCCTCGTTCTGGGTCCACCACTGGGCTTTGTACGTGTGGCCGTTGTACGAGACCACGTTGCCCGTGGTGTAGACCGTTCCGGCCACGTATGCCGGGGCCGAGCCGCAGCCGCCGGCGGGCGGGTCCGTGGGGTCGGTGGTGGGCGGGGTGGTCGGGTCGGTGGTCGGCGGGGTGGTGGGCTCGGTGGTGGTGCCGCCGATCGCGGTGTTGATCTGGTTCAGCAGGGTCGTCTTCTCGTCCAGGCCGAGGAGGGAGTACATCATCGCGCCGGCCAGGCCGCGCTGCTTGGCGTAATCCGCCCTGGCCTGGATGGACTTCTGGTCCAGGCCCGTGAAGAACTCGCCGTCCTTGTAGAAGTAGGACGCCTTGGCCTCGTCGTCCCAGTAGGTGGTCGCCGGGTTGTCGACGATGCCGCCGAGCTCCTTGTAGTGCGCGATGCCGGCCTGCTGGCTCAGCGGGCGGGGGGAGGAGCCGCCGGTCGCGGACTGGGCCAGGCCGTGGGTGGTCCCCTCCGGGACGCCCTTCCAGCCGCGGTAGTAGAGCTCGTAGCCCAGGGTCAGCTTGTTCGCGGGGAAGCCGCCGGCGATGCCGTAGGCCGGCTTGCCGTCGAGCCAGGAGTCGACCGCGTTGTCGATCGAGTACTTCTCGGTGCCGGGCGCGACCGGGTCGGAGGGGTCCTTGGAGCCCGAGTACAGCGGGGACTGGTGGTACGTCGGCCCGTCGCCGTCCCAGGCGCCGTGCATGTCGTACGTCATCAGGTTCGCGTAGTCGAGGTACTGGCCGATCTTGTCGGTCTCGATGTTCGCGATCTTGTCCTGGCCGGCCCCGAAGGCCGCGGTCAGCAGGTACTTCTTGCCGCCGTTGGCGGCGCCGTACGCGTCGAGCTGCTTACGGAACTCGGCGAGCAGCAGGGTGAAGTTCCGCTTGTCCTCGGGGGCGTAGTGGTTGCCCAGGTGGCCGCCCGCGGAGGCGGGGTACTCCCAGTCGAGGTCGATGCCGTCGAAGATGCCGGCCGCCGTGCCGGGGCCGCCGAAGCCGCCCTCCACGGGCAGGTTGCCCTTGATGTACTGGTCGATGCAGGACGAGACCAGCTTCTTGCGGCTCGCGTCCGTCTTCGCCGCGTCGCTGAAGTACTTGGAGTAGGTCCAGCCGCCCAGCGAGATGTTGATCTTCAGGTGGCGGTACTTCGCCTTCAGTTCCTTGAACTGGTTGAAGACGCCGACGATCGGCTGGTTCCACGTGTCGGCGACGCCGTCGACGCTGTCCGCCGCGCTGAAGGACTTCTGGTAGTCGGCGTACGAGTCGCCCGCACCGTCACCCGCGTTGGGGTTGTTGTCGTCGCCCGCCGCCTTGTTGGCCTCGAAGCACGTGAGGTCGGTCGGGTGGATGTTGCCGAACGAGTAGTTGATGATGTCCAGCTTGCCCGCGATGCCCCGGGTGTCGAGCTGCTTCGGGTAGAAGGCGTTGCCGTAGACGCTCCACTGGTCGTAGTACGCGATGCGCACGCCGCCTGGTGAAGCGGAAGCCGGAGCGTCGGCCGCCTGGGCGGAGCCGATGCCGACGGTCGCGGCGAGGCCGCCGGTGGCGAGGGCCGTGCTCAGGAGCGCGGCGATCAATGTCTTACGGGGGTGCACGTGCGGCCTCCAGCGGGGGAGCGGGTGGTGCTGTGGATGGGCTGGAGCAGTGATAACCGGCCCGTGACCTGCGCGTCAACGATTCCAACGAGATTAGGACTAGACCAATTTGATGGTTCGTATGGTGCTCGGCGAGCGCCGTCGCGCCGTGCGGCGACCGGTCGGCGCCGGTGACCAGCGGCTTAAGGATCACTTAAAAGTGGTGCCGTGAGTGCTGCGGTGGCGAACCACTCGACGCTGAGAAGCGGAGGCGCGAACCGGCCTGGTTCACCCCCTTGACCGGGCCTCGTTCGTCATTAAGGTCTAGACCTGCATCGGCCAGGTCCGGACCAGGGGTCCTCGGGTGCCGCAGGTGAACGCCCGGCCTCCGTACGAGCGAAAGAAGTGATGTGGCATGAACACCAAGCGGCGGATGGCCGTTTCCATCGGAGCGCTGGTCGCCCCCGTGCTCGCCCTCGGCATCCAGACGGGCACCGCCAGTGCCCACGGCTGGGTCACCGCGCCGACGAGCCGGCAGGCCCAGTGCGCGTCCGGTGTCGTCGACTGCGGTCAGATCAAGTACGAACCGCAGAGCGTCGAGGGCCCGAAGGGGCTCAAGAGCTGCAGCGGAGGCAACGCGGCGTTCGCCGAGCTGGACGACGACACCAAGGGCTGGCAGGTCACCCCGGTCGGCCGGAAGTTCACCTTCACCTGGCACCACACGGCCCGTCACGCCACCGAGAACTGGCAGTACTTCATCGGCGGCCAGAAGATCGCCGAGTTCGCCGGCAACCACGCGCAGCCGCCCGCCGACGTGAGCCAGGAGGTGGACTTCGGCAGCTTCACGGGCCGTCAGAAGGTGCTCGCCGTCTGGAACGTCGCCGACACGGCCAACGCCTTCTACGCGTGCGTCGACGTCAACATCGGCGGCACCGGTGGTGGCGGCGACGACGGCGGCAACCCCGGCGGTGGTGACGGCGACGGCGGCGAGACCGGCGAGCCGGGCGCCTGCTCCGTGCCGCTGTGGAGCACCGAGGCCGTCTACTCCGGGGGCGACACCGTCTCGTACGACGGGCACACCTGGCGCGCGAAGTGGTGGGTGCAGGGCGACAAGCCCGGCACCACCGGTGACTGGGGCGTCTGGGAGGACCTCGGGGCCTGCGCCTGACCGCACGACCGGCCCGGCGGGGGAGCGGCGCCCCCGCCGGGCCGCGCCCGTGACCTCGGAAGCTCACCGGTTCACGGATCGGCGGGCACGTCATGCGGTGCCCGCCGCCCCGCTCCCGGCGCCGACGGTCTCCGGCACCCCGGCACCGGCCTGCCGCACCCACGCGTGGGTCTGGTGGTGCGCCCGGCACGTCGTCGGCGGTGGCGCGGCGCGGGAAGCGCGGCATGTCATGGTCCTGCGCGACGGCCGGCGCGGACGGCGTCATCAGCGAGAGCTTCGCCCATGAGGGCGAAATACACCTTTTGTTACGGAGGTGCGCCCCGCTGCCGGGCCGGTGTCCCCGGACCGGGGCGCGGCTTGACCCTCCCCTTACGTCAGGCTCGATGATCGGTCGCGAGGAAAGGGCGGGTGGATGACGTATTCCGTGGGGCAGGTGGCGGCCTTCGCCGGAGTGACGGTGCGCACGCTGCACCATTACGACAAGGCGGGGCTGCTCTCGCCCAGCGCGCGCAGCCAGGCCGGCTACCGGCTCTACGGCGAGGAGGACCTGGTCCGGCTCCAGCAGATCCTCTTCTACCGCGAACTGGGCTTCCCGCTGGACGAGATCGCCGAGATCTTCAAGAACCCGCAGGCCGACGCCCTGGACCACCTGCGGGCCCGGCAGGAGCAGCTGGAGGCGGAGATCGCCAGGCTGCGGCGGCTCTCCGAGGTGGCCCAGCGGGCGATCGAAGTGCAGCGGACCGGGGTCTCGCTGACGCCCCGGGAGCGCTTCGAGGTGTTCGGCGAGATCACCGCCGACCTGAGCTACGCCACCGAGGCGGCGCTCAAGTGGGCGGACTCGCCGGGGCAGCGCGAGTCGATGACCCGGGCCGCCGCGCACACCAAGGAGGACTGGCGGCAGCTCATGGGCGAGGCCACGGCCTGGCGTGCCGAGCTGCTGGCGGCCTTCGACGAGGGCGAGCCGAGCGACGGCGAACGGGTCATGGACCTCGCCGAGGAGCACCGGCTGCACATCTCCCGCTGGTTCACCGCCTGCCCGCCCGACATGCACCGGCGCATCGCGGACGACTTCGCGGCCGATCCGCGCGCCTTCGCCCTGGTCGTACCACCGTCCCGGCAGCGCCCCGGCCTGGCCGCCTACCTGTGCAAGGCCGTCCACGCCAACGCGGCCCGCCGCAAGGACGGCGGCGACGACCGGTGAGCCGGGCCGGCCGACGAGCCTGAGGAGAACCGATGAGAATACTGATCGCCGCCGCCGGATCGCGCGGTGACATCGCCCCCTACACGGGCCTGGGCGCCGCACTCCGCGCCGTCGGCCACGACGTCGCCCTCGCCACCACGGACGCCTTCGCGCCCCTCGTCCGCGCCGCCGGGCTGGACTTCCGCGCCCTCCCGGGCAACCCGGCGAAAGGCGGCGGCGGGAGCGGCGACAAGCGGGAACTCATGCGGGCCGCCTCCGCGTTCATCACGGACCTGGGCCAGGGGTTCGCCGACGCGATGGCCGACGGCACGGATCTGATGCTGCTCTCGACCACGACCGCCCCCCTCGGCCGGCACCTCACCGAGGCCACCGGCACCCCGGGCATCGGCGTGTACCTCCAGCCCACCGCGCCGACCGGCGACTTCCCGCCCGTCGTCACGGGCACCCGCTCCCTGGGCCGCACCGGCAACCGCCTGGCCGGGCGCTTCGCGCTGCGCATGACCGACCGCCTGTACGCCCCGGCGGTGACCGCGCTCCGCGAACGGCTCGGGCTGCCCCCCGCCAAGCCCTCCGACACGCGCCGGCGCCAGGAGCGCGCCGACTGGCCCGTCCTGCACGGCTTCAGCACCGCCCTGGTGCCCCGGCCCGCCGACTGGCGCCCCGGCCTGCACGTCGTCGGCAACTGGTGGCCCCACCACGACCCGGACGAGCAACTTCCCCCGGCCGTGGAGGACTTCCTGAGCGCCGGCGCCCCGCCCGTCCTCATCGGCTTCGGCAGCATGGCGGCCGGCGAGGGGGAACGGCTCGGCGAGCTCGCCGTGCGGGCCCTGCGCCGCGCCGGGCTGCGCGGCATCCTCCAGTCCGGAAGCGCCGGGCTCGCCGCCGAGGGCGACGACGTCCTCACCGTCGGGGACGTCCCGCACGCCCTGCTGTTCCCGCGCCTGGCCGCCGTGGTCCACCACGCCGGGGCCGGCACCTCGGCCGCCGCGCTGCGGGCCGGGGTCCCCGCGGTGACCGTGCCGGTGACCGCCGACCAGCCGTTCTGGGCCGGCCGCCTCGCCGCGACCGGTGCCGCCTGCGAGCCGATCCCCTTCCGCGCCCTGACCGCCGACCGCCTCGCCGACGCCCTCGACCGCGTCGTGCGGCAGGGGGCGTACGCGGAGGCCGCCGCGCGGGGTGCGAAGCGGATGGCCGCGGAGGACGGGGCGGCGGAGACGGTGGAGGCGGTGCGGCGGCTGACCGGAGGCTGAAAGGGGCGGCCGTGCGCCGGGCAGAGGGCTCGCCTCGGCCGAGCGGCGCAAGAGGGCGGCGCCGTTGCGCGTAACCCCGCCGCCGACCCGTGACAACGCGGGATCCGGGGGTACCGCTTCCGTCGGGCGCGCAACAAGCGGGACAACCGGCCGACGGAAGGGCGACTCGTGCTGCTGGCGAAGAGCAAGAGGCGGATGACGGACCGGGCGCGGCGTGCGGGCGCGAGGACGGCGGACGCCGTGGACGCCCGGCTCCCGCTCGCCGGGGCCGCCCGGTCGCTGCTGCGGAAGGCGTTCCCCGACCACTGGTCCTTCCTCCTCGGCGAATTCGCCCTCTACAGCTTCCTCGTGCTCCTGCTGACCGGGGTCTACCTGACGCTGTTCTTCCAGCCGTCGATGGCCGAGTCGGTGTACACGGGCTCGTACGGCCCGCTCCGGGGAGTCCGCACGTCGGAGGCGTACGCCTCCACGCTCCGCATCAGCTTCGACGTGCGCGGCGGGCTGCTGATCCGGCAGATCCACCACTGGGCGGCGCTCGTCTTCGTCGCCTCGATCGGTGTGCACCTGCTGCGCGTCTTCTTCACCGGCGCCTTCCGCAGGCCGCGCGAGGTCAACTGGATGGTGGGGGTGACGATGTTCCTCCTCGCGCTCCTGGAGGGCTTCGCCGGCTACTCCCTCCCCGATGACCTGCTGTCCGGTACGGGGCTGCGCACCGCGCAGGGGATCATGCTGTCGATCCCGGTCGTCGGCACCTATGTGAGCCTCTTCGTCTTCGGCGGCGAGTATCCGGGCGAGGACATCGTCTCCCGGCTCTATCCCGTCCACATCCTGCTGGTCCCCGGGCTGCTCCTCGCCCTGATCAGCCTGCATCTGCTGCTGGTCGTGCACCTGAAGCACACCCAGTGGGCGGGCCCGGGACGCACCGGCCGCAATGTCGTCGGCAAACCGTTCTTCCCGCAATACGCGGCGAAGTCGGCCGGTCTCTTCTTCATGGTCTTCGGCGTGCTCGCCCTGCTGGGCGCCCTCGCGCAGATCAACCCCGTCTGGGACTACGGCCCCTATCGCACCGACCAGGTCTCCACCGGCTCCCAGCCCGACTGGTACGTCGGCTTCCTCGAAGGCGCCCTGCGGCTCATGCCCGGTGTCGAGACCCGGCTGTGGGGCCACACACTGATGTGGAACCCGCTGGTCCCCGGCGTGCTGCTGCCCGGCGCGCTCTTCCTCGTGCTGTACGCGTACCCCTTCTTCGAGCGCTGGATCACCGAGGGCTCCGGCGAGCGCCACCTCTGCGACCGCCCGCGCGACCGTCCGGTCCGCACGGGGCTCGGCGTGGGCGCCCTGACCGCCTACGCGGTGCTGCTGCTCGCCGGTGCGCAGGACGTCATCGCCGACGTCTTCGACGTACCGGTGCACGCCCTGACCTGGACGTTCCGCGTCGCCCTGGTCGTCCTGCCGCCGATCGCCCTCGTGGTGACCGACCGGCTCTGCCTGGCGCTCCAGGCGCGGGACCGGGAGCTGCTGGAGGACGGAGAGGAGACCGGCGGTGTGGAGCAGTCGGTGGAGGGCGGCTACCACCCCGAGCACGCTCCGCTGCCTGCGGAGAAGCGGTACGTCCTGCTGGCGCGGGAGCTGCCCGGGCCGCTGGACGTCCCCGTGCCCCGGCTGGCTCCCGCCCGCACCCGGCTCGCCCGGCGGCTGCGGTCACGGCTCAGCCACTGGTACTACCGCGACCAGGTCCGCCCCGCACTGACGCCGGAGCAGGAACGGGAGGCCCGCGAACTGCTGGCCGGGCCGCGCGGGGCGGAGGATCAGCGCGCCGGGTCGGGATTCTGGAAGACGAAGCCGTAGACACCCGGGATCAGCACGCCGACCCCGATCAGGAACAGCCACAGCCCCTGGACGGTGCCCAGGCCCAGCAGCGCGGTGCCGGCCGCGCTGATCGCCGGGTAGTAGCTGCGCGCCGGGAAGTACCCGCGCCGGCCGCTCACCTCCTGGACGCGCGCGTCCCCGCGGTCCTCCGGGCGGGGGGCCGTGCGGTGGGCCTGCCGCCACAGGAAGGCGGAGACGAGCGCCGCCATCAGGCCGGACACGGCGAGCGCCGCGATGCCCGCCGGGTCCGGCGCGAACACCGCGTACACCGCGCAGGTCACCGCGAAGAACAGCGCCACCCCGCTGAACAGCCACGCCTCGCCCCTCATCGGCCCGCCCTCCCCGCCGGGGCGGCCGCCGCCTCCGGGTGGTGCAGGTCGAACGCCGGGGACTCGGAGCGGATACGGGGCAGCGCGTGGAAGTTGTGCCGGGGCGGCGGGCAGCTGGTCGCCCACTCCAGCGAGCGGCCCCAGCCCCACGGGTCGTCGCCCGTGACCCGCTCCCCGTACCGCCAGGTCTTCCACACGTTGTACAGGAACGGCAGCGTGGACAGGCCCAGCAGGAACGCCCCGATGGTGGACAGGGTGTTGAGCGTGGTGAACCCGTCGGTGGCCAGGTAGTCCGCGTACCGGCGGGGCATGCCCTGCTCGCCCAGCCAGTGGTGGACGAGGAAGGTGAGCTGGAAGCCCACGAAGAGCGTCCAGAAGTGGATCTTCCCCAGCCGTTCGTCGAGCATCCGGCCGGTGAACTTGGGCCACCAGAAGTAGAACCCGGCGAAGGTCGCGAAGACGATCGTCCCGAACAGGACGTAGTGCAGGTGGGCCACGATGAAGTACGTGTCCGTCAGATGGAAGTCCATCGGAGGCGACGCGATCAGCACCCCGGTGAGCCCGCCGAGCAGGAAGGTGACCAGGAAGCCCAGGGACCAGAGCATCGGCGTCTCGAACGACAGCGAACCGTGCCACATCGTGCCGATCCAGTTGAAGAACTTCACGCCCGTCGGCACCGCGATCAGGAACGACATCAGCGAGAAGAACGGCAGCAGCACCCCGCCCGTCGCGAACATGTGATGCGCCCAGACGGTCGCCGAGAGCCCCGTGATCGCGATGGTGGCGCCGACCAGACCCACGTAGCCGAAGGCCGGCTTGCGGCTGAACACCGGCAGGATCTCCGTGACCACCCCGAAGAACGGCAGCGCCACGATGTACACCTCGGGATGGCCGAAGAACCAGAACAGGTGCTGCCACAGCAGAGCCCCGCCGTTGGCCGCGTCGAAGACGTGCGCGCCGAACTTCCGGTCCGCCTCCAGAGCCAGCAGCGCCGCCGTCAGCACGGGGAAGGCGAGCAGCGCCAGGATCGACGTGAAGAGCACGTTCCAGGTGAAGATCGGCATCCGGAACAGCGTCATGCCCGGGGCGCGCAGGCAGATGATCGTGGTGATGAAGTTGACCGAGCCGAGGATCGTGCTCAACCCCGCGACCACGAGCCCCATCACCCACAGATCCCCGCCCGACCCCGGCGAGAACACCGGTCCGTTGAGCGGCGCGTAGGCGAACCAGCCGAAGGCGGCGGCCCCGTTGGCCGTCAGGAACCCCGAGACGACCATCAGCCCGCCGAAGAGGTACACCCAGTACGTGTACGCGTTCAGCCGGGGGAACGCCACGTCGGGCGCCCCGATCTGCAGGGGCATGATCGCGTTGGCGAAACCGGTGAACGTCGGGGTGGCGAACAGCAGCATCATGATCGTGCCGTGCACGGTGAACAGCTGGTTGTACTGCTCGTGGGAGACGATCTGCATGCCGGGGCGGGCGAGTTCGGCCCGCATCACCATGGCCAGCACCCCCGCGAACAGGAAGAACGCGAACGAGGTCACCAGATACAGGTCGCCGATGACCTTGTGGTCGGTCGTCGACATCAGCTTGAGGACTCTCGCGCCCCCGCTCACCCGGCGCTCGGTCGCCCGCCGCTCGGTCGCCCGCCGCTCCCGGCCGTCCACCGCTGCCGCACCCGGTCGCCCGTCCAGCGACGTCATACACCCTCCCGCTCGGCCCGGTCCTCGGCCGGCCCGGCGGCCACCGGCCATCATGGGCCCGGCGCCCGGCCGCACCGGTCACCAGCGGCGTGTACCCGGGGCAGGGCTACCCGAACGGCGGAAGGCGGGGGAGTACGCCGAAGAGGGCCCGGTCGCGGGCTCCCTCGCGGTCACGCGGCCGGGCAATCGGGCGGCTCAGCGGTGCGCCAGGACGTTGATCACGCGGCCGTTCGGATCGCGTACGAAGAAGCGGCGCACGCCCCACTCCTCGTCGTGCGGGCCGTACACGATCTCCGCGCCTGCGCGGACGAGCGCGGTGTGCGCCGCGTTCACGTCGGCGACCTCCACGCTGAGGTCCGGGTTGACCGGGCCGGTCGCGTCCTTGGTCATGAAGCTGATCTGGACGGCCGGCTGGGTGGGCGAGGCGAGGGTCATGATCCAGCCATGGTTCATGACCTCCTCGAAGCCGAGCAGGCCGTAGAACGCGGTGGTGTCCCGCAGGGCGGACGCATCCGTCCTGGTCCCGCCGCCGGCGCCCACCGGGACGTTGGGGACCACACGGTGCACGGACATGGGGCACTCCTGACGCATCGATGACGGGTGGTCACTCCAACCCTAGGGGCTGCCTCAAGGGGGTGGCTGGAAGCTGTGGGTAGGGCGATGCTGGTCTGCCACGCCGAACTCGGGGTGCCGCTCCGCTACGCCTTCGTGATGGGGGAGCCTGCGCCGCACCACCGCCGCCGGACACCTCGTGCTCGGCGACGAGCCCTGGGACGTCATGGCCGAGTGAACCGCTCCGACATCCGCCGCCGGGGCCGCGGCCCTGGCTCGATGCGCGTCGACTTCATGCTGCGCCGGGCCGGGGCGGTGCTCGCCGTCTGCGGCTCGCGGATCAGCCGCACCTCGGCCGCCGCCTGCCGCCGCCTGCCGCCGCCTGCCGCCGCCTGCGCGGCCACCGGTCCGCCGCCGCCCCCCGTGCCCCCGCTCCCGCCGCTCGCGCCGCGACCCGTGGGGCGGGCCGCCGAGTCGCCCCCGGGCGCCGGCCGCTGCGGCGCGACACCGGGCACCCGACGCTGTTCGGCCGCCCCAACGACCATGTGCCGGGCATCCTGCTCCTGGAGGCGGCCAGGCAGGCGGCCACCGCCACCGTGCACCGGCGCGCCGGGGAACGGCTGACGCGGACCGGCCCCCGCGTCAGGCCGGGTCCGGCAGCCGGGTGCCGGTCCCGCTCACCCTCACCCGCGCGTCGCCCGCCCCCAGCGTCACGGTGAGCGTGCCGGGGCGGCCCATGTCCTCGCCCTGGTGCAGGGTCAGCACGGCGGCCTCGGGCACGAGGGCCAGCTCCCGCAGGTACGCCCCGAACGCGGCCGCCGCGGCACCCGTCGCCGGGTCCTCCACCACCCCGCCGACCGGGAACGGATCGCGGACGTGGAACACCGCGTCGGACGCCCGCCACACCAGCTGCACGGTCGTCAGGTCCAGCCGGTGCATCAGCGCTTCCAGCCGCGCGAAGTCGTAGTCCAGCGCGGCCAGCCGCTCCCGGGTGCCCGCCGCCAGCACGAGGTGGCGGGCCCCGGCGTACGCGATCCGGGGCGGCAGGGCCGGATCGAGGTCGGCGGCCGGCCAGTCCAGCGCCGCCAGCGCCTCCGCGAGGTCGCCCGCGCCGACGTCCTCGATACGCGGTTCCACACTGGTCAGCGTCGCCCGCAGCTCGTCGCCCTCGCGGACCACGGTGACCGGCACCGTACCGGCGGGGGTGGCGAACTCCACCTCGCCCGGACCGTCCCGCTCGGCGAGCGCGAGGGCGGCGGCGACCGTGGCGTGGCCGCAGAACGGCACCTCGGCCTTCGGGCTGAAGTAGCGGACCGCGTAACCGCGCGCACCGGGCTCCGACGCCTCGGTCCGCCCGGTCAGAAAGGCCGTCTCGCTGTAGCCGAGGTCCGCCGCCACGGCCAGCATGGCGGCCTCGTCGAGACCGGAGGCGTCGAGCACCACCCCGGCGGGATTGCCGCCCTCGGGGTCGGCGGAGAACGCGGTGTAACGCAGGATGCCGGTTGCGGGGAGATCAGTCATGTGCGGCTCAACCCCCCGTCGGGCGACGGCATTCCCGGTGCGTCCTCAGCCCCGCCCCACGTACGGCATCGCCGTCGCCATCACCGTCGCGAACTGGACGTTCGCCTCCAGGGGCAGCTCCGCCATGTGCAGCACCGTCCGGGCCACGTCACCGGCCGCCATCACCGGCTCCACGGCGAGTTCGCCGTTGGCCTGGAGGGTGCCCGTGCGCATCCGCTCCGTCATGTCCGTCGCCGCGTTGCCGATGTCGATCTGGCCGCAGGCGATGCGGTACGGACGCCCGTCCAGCGACAGCGACTTCGTCAGCCCGGTGATCGCGTGCTTCGTCGCGGTGTACGCCACCGAGTGCGGGCGCGGCGTGTGCGCCGAGATCGAACCGTTGTTGATGATCCGCCCGCCCCGCGGGTCCTGCTCCTTCATCTGCCGGTACGCGGCCTGCGCGCAGAGGAACGCCCCCGTCAGGTTGACGTCGACGACCCCGCGCCAGTCGTCGTACGCCAGCTCCTCGACGGGCCCGCCGGGGCCGAAGGTGCCCGCGTTGTTGAAGAGCAGGTCGAGGCGGCCGAAGCACTCCCGTACGGAGGAGAACAGCGCGTCCACGTCCTCGGGGCGGGTCACGTCGGCCGGGACGGCGAGCACCCGGGCGTGCTCACCGGCCAGGGCCGCCGTCTCGGCCAGCGGCTCCGGGCGGCGGCCCGCCAGCGCCACCGACCAGCCCGCGCCGGCCAGGGCGAGCGCCACCGCACGGCCGATGCCGGAACCGGCGCCCGTCACCACCGCGGTCTTCGCCGGGGGGTTCTCCGCGGAATTCAACAGACTGTTGCTCATGCCGGGGCAGCGTACGCGCAGCCCCGGCGGGGTGATTCGGGGCGGGGCCCCGGCGATTCCCGCGCCCGTGCGGAGCCGGACGATGATCATGGATTTCGCCGCGAACGCGGAGTTTGCCCCTGGGGGCACCATCCTGCCGCACTCCTCATCCGGGCGACGCCCGCACGACGCGAACACGTCAGCCTCTGGATGCGCCGGGCCGCTGGACTTCCCCCACACCACCAGTCAGGGGAGGGACAGATGACGCACTCATCGCCACAGCAGGAGCTGCGCGAAGCGGCCCGGCACACGGACCGCCGCCGCTTCCTCACGGTCACCGGCGCCGCCGCCGCGCTCGCCTTCTCGGTCGGCCTGCCCGCCGCCGGGACCGCCAGTGCCCGCGAGATGGAGGCCCGGCAGATCGGCGAGGACCCGTTCACCCTCGGCGTCGCGTCCGGCGACCCGCTGCCGAACTCGGTCCTCCTGTGGACCCGGCTCGCGCCCCGCCCGTTCGAACCCGGCAGCGGCCTCCCGGACGCCCGCGTCGAGGTCCGCTGGGAGCTGGCGCACGACGAGCGGTTCAGCCGCGTCGTCCGGCGCGGCACCACGTACGCCCACCCGGAGTTCCACCACAGCGTCCACGTCGAGGTCCAGGGCCTCGCCCCGGACCGCGTGCTCTACTACCGCTTCCGCGCCGGACAGTGGACGAGCCCGGTCGGCCGCACCCGTACGGCACCGGCGCCCGGCGCCCGCAAGCGCGAACTGGCCCTGGCCGCCGTCTCCTGCCAGGCGTACCACGACGGCTACTACACCGCGTACCGGCACCTCGCCCAGGAGGACGTCGACGTCGTCTTCCACCTCGGCGACTACCTGTACGAGTACGCCGTCACCGCCGTCGGCGGCGCCCGCAAGTACACCGACCGCACGCTGCCCGCCCTGTTCAACCGGGAGACGGCGACGCTGGAGGACTACCGGCTGCGCTACGCCCTCTACAAGTCCGACCCGGACCTGCGCGCCGCCCACGCCGCGCACCCCTTCGTCGTCACCTGGGACGACCACGAGACCGAGAACAACTACGCGGGCGACACCCCGGAGAACAGCGTGCCGCCGGAGGAGTTCCTGATCCGCCGGGCCGCCGCGTACCGCGCCTACTGGGAGAACCAGCCGCTGCGCGCGCCCCAGCGGCCGACCGGCCCCGACATGCGGCTCTACCGGCGGCTGAACTTCGGCCGGCTCGCCCAGTTCGACGTGCTCGACACCCGGCAGTACCGCAGCGACCAGGCGTACGGCGACGGCTGGCAGACGCCCGGACCGGAGTCCGAGGACCCGAAGCGCACCCTGACCGGCGCCACCCAGGAGCGCTGGCTCATCGACGGCTGGCGCCACTCGCACGCCACCTGGAACGTCGTGCCCCAGCAGGTCACCTTCGCCCAGCGGCGCGACGTGCCCACCGACGCGTTCAAGCTGTCCATGGACTCCTGGGACGGCTACCCGGCCTCCCGCGACCGCATCCTGAAGGGCGCCGAGCGCGTCGGCGTGGACAACCTCATGGTCCTCACCGGCGACGTGCACGTCAGCTACGGCTTCGACATCAAGCGGGACTTCGACGACCCGGCGTCGCGCACCGTCGGCACCGAGATCGTCACGACCTCCATCACCAGCGGGAAGGACGGCTCCGAGAAGCCGTCCAACTACAACAACCTGATGGCGGCCAACCCGCACCTGAAGTTCTACAACGGGCGCCGCGGCTACGCCGTCGTCACCCTCCAGGAGCGCGCGGCGCGCGCCGACTTCCGTACGGTCTCGGCCGTCACGACGCCGGGCGCCCCCGTCACCACCGCCGGCTCCTACGTCACCGAGGCCGGCGACCCGGGCCTCAAGCCCGCCTAGACGGCATCCACCGGGTAGCGGACGCCGATGCGGTCACGGACCGCGTCGAGCGTCCGCATCACCGCGAGCGAACCCTCCAGCGGCACCAGCGGGGACTCCGTCTCGCCGGCCAGGACCGCCCGCATCACCTCGGCCGCCTCGTACTGCATCCCGGACAGGCCCTGCGGACCCGGGCCCGAGGTGATCTCCTCGGGCTCGGCGCCCGCCCGGTGCAGCACGAAGCCCTGCGGGTGGAAGAAGCTGTGCGGGATGTCGATCCGCCCGCCCGTCCCGATCACCGTGGCGGCCGTCGGGTGGTGGCCGACGATCGAGCAGGACAGCAGGGCGTTGGCGCCCGACTCCCAGCCCAGCAGCATCCCGGTGTTCAGGTCCACGCCCTCCGGCGACAGCAGGGCGTCCGCCCGCACCCGGTCCGGCTCGCCCAGCAGCAGCTGCGCGAACGACACCGGGTAGACGCCCAGGTCCAGCAGCGCCCCGCCGCCCAGCTGGGGGTCGCGCAGCCGGTGATCGGGGCCCAGGTCCGCCGCGAAGCCGAAGTCGGCCTGCACGGTGCGGATCTCCCCGATCGCCCCGTCCCGCACCAGCTCGGTGAGGCGCCGGATCACGGGGTTGCAGTAGGTCCACATCGCTTCCATCAGGAAGACCCCGCGGTCCCGGGCCAGCTTCACCAGCTCCCGCGCCTCGCGCTCGTTCAGCGTGAACGCCTTCTCGCACAGCACGTGCTTCCCGGCCTCCAGCGCGAGCGCCGCGGCCTCCCGGTGCGCGGAGTGCGGCGTGGCCACGTACACCACGTCGACCTCGTCGTCCGCGACCAGACCGGCCCAGTCCCCGTACGCCCTCGGTATCCCGAACCGCTCCGCGAACGCCCGCGCCGAGGCGTCCGAGCGGGACGCCACGGCCACCACCTCCGCATCGGGCATGGCCTGGAGATCGGCGGTGAACGTCGCCGCGATCCCGCCGGTCGCCAGCACGCCCCAACGGACAGTCCTGCTCATGCACGCTCCCAAAAAGGTGTCGACCATCCCCGCCGAGCTGAGAGCATAGAGCCGGATTCAACAACTATGGAGATGAGAATGCCGGAGAGCGGCGTCAGCCGGGCCCAGCAGATACGCACCACCGACACCACCACCCCACAGAGCGCGACCCCCCTTCCCGGGAGAGCCGCCACCCCCGCCGCCCGGCGCACGGGCCTCCTCGTCACCCTCGTCCTCGGCGGCCTCACGGCGCTCCCGCCGCTGTCGATGGACATGTACCTCCCGGCCCTTCCGGCCGTCACCGACTCGCTGCACGCCCCCGCCGCCACGGTCCAGCTCACCCTGACCGCCTGCCTCACCGGCATGGCGCTCGGCCAGGTCGTCGTCGGACCGATGAGCGACCGCTGGGGCAGGCGCCGCCCGCTCCTCCTCGGCATGGCCGTCTACGTACTCGCCACCGCGCTCTGCATCTTCGCCCCGTCCGCCGGCCTCCTCATCGCCTTCCGCCTGATCCAGGGCCTCGCGGGCGCGGCCGGCATCGTCATCTCCCGCGCCGTCGTCCGCGACATGTACGACGGCGTCGCGATGGCCCGGTTCTTCTCGACGCTGATGCTCATCTCCGGCGTCGCCCCCGTCATCGCCCCGGTGATCGGCGGCCAGGTCCTGCGCCTCACCGACTGGCGCGGCATCTTCGGGGTCCTGACCGCCGTCGGCATCCTGCTCACCTTCGTCGTCTGGAAGTGGCTCGGCGAGACCCTGCCGCCCGCCGAGCGCCACACCGGCGGCATCGGCGACGCCCTGCGGACCATGCGCGGCCTGCTCGCCGACCGGGTCTTCACCGGTTACATGATCGCGGGCAGCCTCGCCTTCGCCGCCCTCTTCGCGTACGTCAGCGCCTCGCCGTTCGTCATTCAGGAGATCTACGGCGCCTCACCGCAGACCTTCAGCCTGCTGTTCGGTATCAACTCCATCGGGCTGATCGCCGTCGGCCAGATCAACGGCAAGCTGCTCGTCGGCCGGGTCAGCCTGGACAAGGCCCTCACCTTCGGACTCGTCGTCATCGTGGCCGCCGCGACCGCGCTGCTCCTGATGACCTCCGGTGTCTTCGGCGACGTCGGTCTCGTGCCGGTGGCCGCCGGGCTCTTCGTGCTGATGGCGGCGATGGGGCTGGCGATGCCCAACACCAACGCCCAGGCGCTGATGCGTACCAAGCACGCCGCCGGATCGGCCTCCGCGCTGCTCGGCACCTCGCAGTTCCTGATCGGCGCCATCGCCTCCCCGCTGGTCGGCATCGCCGGCGAGGAGACCGCGGTGCCGATGGCCGTCGTCCAGCTGGTCTGCGCGGTGGGCGCCCTCGCCTGCTTCCTGGGCCTGTGCCGCCCCTGGCAGCGTCCCTCCACGATCTGACGGGCGCCCCGCCCCGCCTACAATCCTTCGGTGAACGCCACCCTCCCCACCGCGGACGCCCTGCGTGCGGCCCTCGCCGGACTCCTGGACGGGCTGCCGCCCAAGCAGGCCGGCCAGGCCGTCGACCGGCTCATCGCCCACTACCGGGGCACGATCCCCACCGACGCCCCCGTGCTCCGCGACCGCGCGGACGTGGTCGCGTACGCGGCGTACCGGATGCCCGCCACCTTCGAGGCGGTACGGGCCGCCCTCGCCGCCCTCCGCGAGGCCGCCCCGGACTGGGCGCCCGCCACGCACACCGACGTGGGCGGCGGCACCGGGGCGGCGACCTGGGCCGTGGCCGGGGAGTGGGAGGGCCACCGCACCACCGTCCTGGACTGGGCCGAGCCCGCGCTCGCCCTCGGCCGCGAACTGGCCGCGGGCGGCCCGACCGCCCTGCGCACCGCCGACTGGCGGCGGGCCCGCATCGGCCAGGACCTCGACCTCGCCCCGGCGGACCTCGTCACGATCTCCTACGTGCTCAACGAGCTGACCGGCCCCGCCCGCACCGCGCTCATCGACGCCGCCGCCGCGGCCGGCCAGGCCGTCGTGGTCGTCGAGGCCGGCACCCCGGGCGGCTACGCCCGGATCATCGAGGCCCGCGACCGGCTCACCGCCGCCGGGCTCACCGTCGCCGCGCCCTGCCCGCACAGCGGCGCCTGCCCCATCGAGCCGGGCACCGACTGGTGCCACTTCTCGGCCCGGGTCAGCCGCTCCTCGCTGCACCGGCAGGTCAAGGGCGGCTCACTGGCGTACGAGGACGAGAAGTTCAGCTACGTCGTCGCCACCCGGTTCACGCCCCTGCCCGCGGCCGCCCGGGTCGTCCGCAGGCCCCAGATCCGCAAGGGGCAGGTGCTCCTGGACCTCTGCACCCGCGAGGAGGGGCTGCGCCGGGAGACGGTCACCAAGCGGCACGGCGCCCTGTACCGCGCCGCCCGGGACACCGACTGGGGCGACGCCTGGCCGCCCCCCAAGGACGCCGCTTAACGCGTGTGCGACCCCTGGCCGCGCAGCTCCTGCGTACAGCACTTCACGCTGCCGCCGCCCTTCAGCAGCTCGCTCAGGTCCATCGGCACCGGTTCGTAGCCCCGCGCCCGGAGCGGGTCGAACAGCCCCGTCGCGGCCTGGGGCAGCAGGACGTGGAGCCCGTCGCTCACCGCGTTCAGGCCGAGCGCCGCCGCGTCCGCCTCCCCGGCGATCAGCGCGTCCGGGAAGAGCCGCGCCAGGACCGCCCGGCTGCCCGGGGAGAAGGCCGGCGGGTAGTACATGACCTCGCCGGCCGCGTCGTCGAGCACGCACAGGGCCGTGTCCAGGTGGTAGTAGCGCGGGTCCACCAGGTCGAGGCCGATCACCGGGCGCCCGAAGAACTCCTGCGCCTCCGCGTGCGAGAGCGGCGACGACCGGAAACCCCGGCCCGCCAGCACGTACGCGGCGGTCACCGCGAAGTCGCCCTCGCCCTCGTTGACGTGGTCCGGCTCGTGGACCTCGGTGAAGCCGTGGCCGAGGAACCAGTCGCGGTGGGCGGCCGCCTCCTCGAAACGTTCCTGGTACGCGAAGCGGGCGCCCAGCACCCGGCCGTCGATCACCGTGGCCCCGTTCGCCGCGAAGACCATGTCCGGCAGGTCGGGGCGCGGCTCCAGCAGGTCGACGGTGTGGCCGAGGGCGCGGTAGCGGTCGCGCAGGTCCTCCCACTGGGTCTGCGCCAGCGGCAGGTCGACCGGCTTGGTGGGATCCATCCACGGATTGATGGAATACGTCACCTTGAAGTGGGCAGGGGCACACATGAGGTAGTGCCGGGGTGTGGCTTCACGAGGCAACTGGGGCTCCTCACGAATCGTCGCGGCGGCTGGTGGCCGCTGCGGCCGGTGCGTCGCACGGGTGTGTGCGTGAGCTCATGGTGCGCCGTACGGGGCGCCGGCGCTGTGGTCCGAACGGGTGGTTCGCGCGGACGCGGACCCCGGGCGCGTGGCGCGGCCCCGCCGGGACAGGTCACCATACGGGCTTTTTCATGACAAAGCGTGTGATCATGCCCCCCGTGCGGCATCGGCCGTCCCACCCCGCTTCCGGACTCCGGCCACCCGAGGCGCAGGATGGTGGGACCATGGGCAGGGGCAACGCAAAGGCAAGGGGATAGATGGGCGCCGATTTCGGCCGTAATCGCGGCTCAGAGAGCAAGATTTCCCAGTGGCTGCGGCGACGACCCAAACCGCAGCGACGCGAGGTCGACGACACCGCACGGGAGGCGCTGCTCCTGGCTGTCGCCGAGGCCGGAATGCCGATCGCGCCCGCCGCCCACCCGGTCGGCTACCGATGTTCGTGCGAACGCATCGGCTGCCCCACCCCGGCCCGCCATCCGCTCTCCTTCGCCTGGCAGACGCAGTCCACCACCGACCGCGCCCAGATCGAGCGCTGGGCCCGCAGTCAGCCGCAGGCCAACTTCATCACCGCGACCGGCATGATCCACGACGTCCTCGACGTCCCGCTGGCCGCCGGCGAGCAGGCCCTCGAACGGCTCCTCGCGGCCGGGGTCGAGGTCGGCCCGGTGGCCCGCTCCGGCGACGACCGGATGCTGTTCTTCACCGCGACCCGCGGTACCCCGGAGGACGAGGACGAGTGGTGGCCGTGCGAGCTGGACTGCCACCCCGAGACGATGGACGAGCACCCCGGCCTGCGCTGGCACTGCCGGGGCAGCTATGTCCTGCTGCCCCCGGCCCAGCTCCCCGGTGAGCTGGACGTGGCCTGGCTGCGCGGCCCCGAGCACCCGCTGCCGGACCCGCTGACGCTCCTGGAGACGCTGACCGACGCCTGCGCGCGGTTCGTCGGCTCCGAGGGCCAGAGCGAGGTCGACCACGAATCGGTGGCCTGGCCGCTGCGCCGGTAGCCGGGACCGGGGCCGTGGCGGCCTTTACGAGCCCTGCGCCGAGGTCAGCCCGGGCAGCCGGCTGAGCACGGACACCTTGCCCGTGCCGGCGCCCTTCTTCGGCACGTACACCAACTGGCTGGAGACCCGCTCCTTGGTCAGCGTGCTCTTCACCTCACCCGTGAGCAGCGCCTCCACATCGGGGTCGACCGCCGGACGCAGCCCCTGCGCGGCGGTCTGCCGCTCGTAGTGCCTGCTGCTGAAGAAGACCAGCGCCCCGCCGTCCTCGGTGGCCAGCCCCAGCGGGGCGTACGCGCCGCCGTCCAGCGCCTGGTCGGCGTACTGGTACGAGAACCCGGCCCGCCGGGTGTTCAGCCGCGCCTCCCGCCACTGCGAGGTGGCCGCCCCCGGCGCGAAGACGTCCGGGGTGCCCTTCTGGAGGTACTGCGCGTACCGGGTGCCGAGATCGCGCGGCGCGACGGCCAGGCCCGGTCCTTGCGCCGCGACCGGTGCGGCGTCCTTCGCGAGGGCGGGCAGCCGGTCCTGGGCGACGACCGACAGATAGGCGGCCTTCCAGCCCGCGTCGGGGCCGGTCTTCGTGAACGCCAGCAGCCAGCGGCTGTCCTGCTCGCCCTGTTCCGTGTCGCGGTTGGAGTCCGTGTCGGCGAGGAACCAGCGCGGCCAGCCCGCCTTCTCCGGGATGACGAAACGGGCGTCGGTCAGTTTCAGCGGCCGGTGCCGGGAATTGCCGGTGGGTGCTATCCGGTGCCGGGCCTTGAGCCCCGCCTGGTTGACGGCACCGAGCGAACCCGTCACCACGTCCGCGTCCAGCGCCGGATCGTACGCCTTGTCTGCGGCGTTGTACGCGGCGGTGAAGTCCTTCAGGGCCCGGGCGGCCTCAGCCCTCGTCGCCGCCGGTACGACTGCCCGCTCGCCGTGCACCGTCACGCACCCGCTCGCCGTCAGGCTCAGCGCCGTCGCCACCGCGAGTCCCGCCACCCGCCGTACCGGCCTCAGACTTCCCATCCGCTGCTTTCCGCGCCTTCTGATCCGTCGCCACTGACCGTCCGAACCCTACCGGGGACAGGAACAGCGCGAGGGCCGGGACGAGATACAGCACCCAGACGGTGAGTTGGAGGACGGTGGGGTCGGGCTGGAAGTTGAACGTGCCCTTCAGCAGCGTCCCGTACCAGCTGTCCGGCGGGATCGTGGAGCTGATGTCGAACGCCCGGTTCCGCAGACCGCCCAGGAACTCCGCCTCCTGGAGGTCGTGCACGCCGTACGCCAGCACACCCGCCGCGACGACCACCAGCATCCCGCCGGTCCAGGTGAAGAACTTCGCCAGGTTGATCTTGAGCGCGCCCCGGTAGAACAGCCAGCCCAGCACCACCGCCGTGGCGATGCCGAGGACCGCGCCGATCATCGGGTGCCAGCCGTCGTCCGCCGCGTGCACCGCCCGCCACACGAACAGCGAGGTCTCCAGGCCCTCCCGCCCGACCGCCAGGAGCGCGGTCGCGACGAGCGCGCCGGTGCCCATGGCGAGCGCGGCGTCCAGCTTGCCGTGCAGCTCCGCCTTGAGGTGGCGGGCGGTCCGCCGCATCCAGAAGACCATCCAGGTCACGAGGCCCACCGACACGATGGACAGCGAACCGCCCAGCGCCTCCTGCGCCTTGAACGTCATCTCCTGCGAGCCGAACTCCAGCCCGGCGCCGAAGCCCAGGCTGACGACGACGGCGACCGACACACCGATCCAGATCGGCACCAGCCGGTCGCGGTGGCCGGTCTTCACCAGGTACGCGATGAGGATGCAGACGACCAGGCTGGCCTCAAGCCCTTCACGCAGCCCGATCAGGAAGTTGCTGAACACGTCTCGGTTCCCTTTCCGCTTCGAGTCCCGTTACGAGAACAGCGCCCGTCCCCACCAGTCGTCCTTGTCGCGGACGCCCGGCGGGACGGCGAAGTGCGCCGAACCCACGTGCTGGATGTACTCGTTGAGTGCGTCGTGTGCCGCCAGGCGCCGTTGCAGGGGAACGAACGCCTTGCGGGTGTCGCGTTGGTAGGCCAGGAAGAACAGCCCCGCGTCGAGCCGGCCGAGGCCGTCGGTGCCGTCCGTGAAGGAGTAGCCCCGGCGCAGGATCATCGCCCCGTCGTTGCTGTCCGGGTGCGCGAGGCGGACGTGCGCGGTCGGCAGCATCGCCTTCAGGAACGGCTCGTCGCGCTCCTTCGCCTTGCCGACCGGGGCGCCCTCGCCCTTGTCGCGGCCGAAGACGTCCTCCTGCTCCTGCAGCGGGGCGCGGTCCCAGGTCTCGATGTGCATCCGGATGCGCCGGGCCACCAGGTACGAACCCCCGGTCATCCAGTCGGGGCCGTCGCCCTCCCCGACCCACACGTGCCGGCCGAGGGTGGCCGTGTCGGTGCCGGAGATGTTCCGGGTGCCGTCCTTGAAGCCCAGCATGTTGCGCGGGGTCTGGGCGTCCGGCGTCGTCGAGGACGTCTTGCCGAAGCCCAGCTGCGACCAGCGGATCGCGGTGCGCCCCATGCCGATCCTGGCGAGGTTGCGGATGGCGTGCACGGCGACCTGCGGGTCGTCCGCGCACGCCTGGACGCACAGGTCGCCGCCGCTGCGGGCCTTGTCGAGGTTGTCACCGGGGAACTTCGGCAGGTCCACCAGCGCCCCGGGCCGCCGCCCTTCGAGCCCGAACCGGTCCTTCGCGAACAGCGAGGGCCCGAAGCCGATGGTCAGCGTCAGCCGCGACGGCTTCAGCCCCAGCGCCTCGCCCGTGTCGTCCGGCGGAGCCTCGGGCAGGCCCCCGTACGCCCCGTCGCCGACCGCGTGCCCGGCGGTCATCCGCTCGGCCGCCCGGGTCCACTCCTTGAGCAGCGCGACCAGTTCGGCCCGGTCCTTCGTCGTCACGTCGAACGCGGCGAAGTGCAGCCGGTCCTGGACGGCGGTGGCGATTCCGGCCTGGTGCGCGCCGTGGAACGGCACGGCGGCGCCGCTGTCCGCGGCCGTGGTCCGGCCGCCGTCGTCGGAGCGGGCCGCGGCGACGCCCACCCCGGCCGCGGTGGCGCCGAGCGCCAGCCCGGCACCGCCCCAGCCCAGCAGCGCGCGCCGCGACGGGGCGCTTCCGCCGGCGGGTGCCTCGTGGGTTTCCTCGCTCATGCCCGGAGCCTCTTTCCGGCCGGCTACTTCGTGACCGCGGCGGCGAGCTTGGACAGCGGCTCGGCCAGTGCGTTGACCGCGTCCGACAGCTCCTTGCGGTCCGCCTTGCCGACCTTGTCGTAGGAGGTGAAGTCGTAGGAGGACGGGTCCTCGCGGTACTTGTCGAGCAGCTTGTTCAGCTCCGCGAACCGCTTGCCCAGGGTGGCGGTGAGCGCGGCGTCGTTCTTGGCCGCGATCGCCTTCAGCAGGTCGTAGGACTGCTCGGCGCCCTCGACGTTGGCCTTGAAGTCGACCAGGTCGGTGTGGCTGTACCGCTCCTCCTCACCGGTGACCTTGCCGGTCGCGACCTCGTCGAGGAGTTCCTTGGCGCCGTTGGCCATCGAGGTCGGGGTGATGTCGGCGGTGCCGACGCGCTTCTGCCAGTCGGCCAGGTCCTTGTAGAGGGTCGCCGCGAGGGCCTTCTCCTCGGCGCCGAGCTTCTTGTCGTGCCACAGGGCCTTCTCCAGGCGGTGCCAGCCGGTCCACTTCTGGCCGTCCTCGAGACCGTCCTCGCGGACGTCGACCTTGGGGTCGATGTCGCCGAAGGACTCGGCGACCGGCTCGGTGCGCTCCCACCCGACGCGGGAGTTCGCGTACGCCTTCTTCGCGGCCTCGATGTCCCCGGCGGCGACGGCGTCCGTGAAGACCTTGACCTTCGGCAGGGTCTCGTCGGCCTGCGCCTGCACGTAGGTGCGGTACCCGGCGACGGCCTTGTCCATCTCGGGGCTGCGCTTGGCCGCCTTGCCGCCGCTGACCTCGATCTTCTGCCGGATGCCGTGGCCCTTCATGCCGGGCTTGCAGGCGATCTCGTACGAACCGGCCTTGATCTCGGCCGTGATGGTGGCCTTGGTGCCGGGGCCGATGTTCTCGCGCTCGGCGACGATGCGGTCGTCCGGGAACAGGACGTAGACCTCGGTGACCTTGGAGCCCTTGTTCTGCACGGCCAACTCGATGTGCCCGGCCGGCAGCTTCTTCTTCGAGACCTCGCAGGAATCGTCCTTCGCGACGACCTGGACCGCCCCCTCGCCCTTTCCGTCGCTCTTCTCGGCGCAGCCCGTGACGGCGGTCAGAGCGGCCGCGGTGGCGGCTGCGGTGACGACGGAGAGGCGAACGGCTCGCATGCGGGCTCCACTTGAGGATGAGGGAGAAGGCGGTGAGGGGCCGGACCAAGCCGGGTGAGGCGGACCTAACTTAGCCCAGGCTTATCTGTCCGATACCCGCCCGCGCAGTGATTCAGCTCTCACCGCGAGGTCCCGGAAACGGCCCGATCACGGCCGACCCATGGACGTACCACGCACAGGTAATGCACAGGTCAAGAGATGAGGGCGGCGCGGCCTCCGGCGTGACCGCGGCGGCCGGTGTCCGCGCGGATGCTTGAATGCGGGCGTGAGCGACTACGACGTACCCGCCGGCACCGACATCCTCCGCGTGTTCTGCGACCCGGACGGCCGGCACGGCAACGCCCTCGGTGTCGTACGCGACGGGCGCCGCATCCCCGGCCGCGCGGACCGGCAGGAACTCGCCGGGAAGCTCGGCTTCAGCGAGACCGTGTTCGTGGACGACCCCGAGCGCGGCCGGCTCGACATCTACACCCCGGGGCTCCGGCTGCCGTTCGCCGGGCATCCCGTCGTCGGCGCCGCCTGGCTGCTCGACCTGGAGGTCCTGGAGCTGGAAGTGGGCGACGTGTTCGCCCGCCACGACGGGGAGTTCACCTGGATCACCGCCCGCCCGGAGTGGGCCCCGCCGCGCACCCTGGAGCAGTACGCCTCGGCCGCCGAGGTCGACGCGCTCCCCGCGCCGCCGCCCGGCGACGGCTGGCTCTACGCCTGGGCGTGGGAGGAGGAGGCGGCGGGGCGGGTGCGGGCCCGGGCGTTCCCCCGAAGGGACGACGGCATCGCGGAGGACGAGGCGACGGGGGCCGCGGCGCTGTTGCTGAGCGCCCGCCTCGGGCGCGCGCTCAACATCAGGCAGGGGCGCGGCTCCCAGATCCTCACGGCGCCCGCGCCGGACGGCACGGTGGAGATCGGCGGCAGGGTCGTCCTGGCCCACCACGGATAACCGGGCAGCCTGCTGCTCGCGGGGCGCCTTCCCGTCAGGTGTGCTCGTCCGGGGCGGCCGAGATGCGGTCGAGCAGTTCGGTCAGCAGGGCGCGTTCGCCCGCCGTGAGGGCGCCGGTCCGGGGGAGGAGGGCCTGCAGCGCCACGGCTGCCGCGGCCGGGCCGGGGGGCGGGGAAGCGGGCGCCTCGGTGGTGATCGCGGCGATGACCGCTTCCCTGGCCAGGTGGGACACGCTCATGTCCCGCCGGTCCTCCGGGGTGGCGATGAGCGAGAGGGTGGTGCCGCCGCCCACGGCGTGCACGAGGTGGGTGGCGCGCGCCTCGTCGATCCGCAGGCGTCCGGCCTCGGCGATCCGGTGGACGTGCGCGGCGAGGATCTCCAGCGCGGCGACGGCGGCGGGGGAGGGGGTGCCCGGGCTGGGCTGGGCGTACATCAGCGTGTACAGGGCCGGGTTGGCCAGGCCGAACTCCGTGTTGAAGTTCCAGCCCCTGCGCAGGTCCTCCACCGGGTCGCCGGTGAGCTCCAGTGCGGCCTTGTCGTCGATGTGGCTCGCGAAGCCGTGGGCGGCGACCGCGTCGAGCAGCCCCTGCTTGTCGCCGAAGAGCCGGTAGATGGTGGGCGCCTGGACGCCGGCCGCGGCGCCCACGGCTCTGGTCGACACCGCCTCGCGCCCCTTCTCCGCGAGCAGCCGGGTGGCGGCGGCGATGATCCGCCGGCGGTTGCTCTCGGCGGGGGCGGGGCGCTCGGTCTCC
>NZ_JBNCLI010000020.1:0-85748 GCF_049844595.1 Streptomyces sp. DT224 | reverse complement strand
GCTTCGCTCCGCGAAGACGACGCGCCGCCGCTACGCGGCGGATGGACGCCCGCTCCGCGGGCTGCCGGCCACTCCGTGGCCGGGATGCTCCACTCCGTGGAGCAATGGGGTGGGTCGGGGGGAGCCGATCGCTCCGCGATCTGCTCTCTCCCTTCACTCCGCATCTTCCTGCAACTCTGCTCCTAGCAAAGGTGGTTGGGAAGGCGCCTGCTCCGCAGTCGCCTTCAGGCTGGTCAGTGCTGCAGGGGGTTCGGGTGGTCGGAGTAGTGCGGGTCTCCTTCACGCCTGATTCTTGCGCTGCTGTCCCAGTGTACCGACGTACGTGAGGGATCCGGGCTCGGTAAGGAAGCAGAAAACTATGGGATCTCCGATAGCGATCGGTGTCCTCCTTCTCGGGTTGCTCCGTCCAGTCATCGTGGAGGACTTCACGCATCAACGGGCTTTGCTTTTCGGACAGTTGGCCAGTGTTCTGCTTGGTGCGTGTTTTGCAGAGCCATGGTCCGATCACGACGCGCTGCCCGACCTCAGTCCGCTCTCGGGCTCTGGGGGTACGGCCGTGCCGTTCCACGAAGGCGCGCAGCAGTGTTGCGGTCTGTTCGAAGGTGCGCCGTGTTCTCCCTGTGGGGGGGGGGGGGCTTCGTCGGGTGTCACCCCGCGTGTGGGTACCGGAGTTTGATCGGGGGACAGGCCGAGGCGGGTGAGGAGTGCTTGCTGGCCGTCGGAGAGCTGGTTCCAGGTGGTGAGCTGGCGGTGCAGCCAGGTACCGGCCTTCACACCGTCGATGACGGTTTCGCGGTGGAGAGTGGCGGGGTGGTTTCCGGCTTTGACGCGGCGGCGCAGCAGGTGGTACTTGCGGTGCCATTCGGGTCCGTGAGGGAGCGTCCAATCGGTGTGGGGGGTGGTAAGTTGGGTTTCACGGTCCGGGGCGAGCTGGTGTTTGCGGGCCAGGGCGCGCTGGTCGACGAGGAATTGGCCGCCGGGGCGGTGGCGAGGTGGCCGTAGGTGGCGTGGAAGGCCTCCACGGTCGCCATTGACTGCCCAGGCTCGCCCACGACACTGCTGGCGACCCCCACTTCTTCGACCTCGACACCCTCGCCGGCAGTCGGCTCGTCACGCTGGTCGCCGAACTGACCGGACAGGTGGAGCCGACACGGCCGGACCGGATCCGAGCCCTGCTCGAGCAGAGCGGAGTCGTCCCTGACCGGCTCACCACCACCGTGCTGCTCCATCGTGTGCAGGCAGTCGGCGACGGACTGGTCGACCGGCGCCTGCGCGACGCCGTCGCCCCGGTCGCGCTGCACCTGTTCGACCTGACCCGCAATCGCCATGGACCTCGCCACACTCCACGACGCGGGTACCCACCCACCCATCCAGAGTGCTGCTGGGCCCGCTCACCGACGAAGACATCGACCTGCAGCTCGCCCGTGAACTGCGCGGCATGGGACGGGTGGTATTCCAGGAACATGATGCCGTTCTGGACCGTCTCCTCCCGCCCTCCTCCACCTAGGTGGCCAGTCCGGATCGGGATCGTTGTCCGGCGCGCGGGTGTGCACGTGCTTCGGCACATGAGACCGTGCAGCGAATCTAAGATTCTGCAGCGGTTCAGGCGGCGAAGCCGATGTTGGTGACGTACTCGTACTGGCCCCACTGCGAGCCGAGGTCGACGATCTGATCGATCCAGGCGTTGTCCAGGGCCCGGGCGTCGCTGGTGGACCAGGCGTCGATGACGGCCTCCCAGTGGCGGATGTTGAGGGTGCGGAATCCCACGACCCGCTGGTGGGTGGAACGCACGCCGGACTGGTTGAGCGGGTGGATCTCGACACGGGTTCCGCGGCCGGCACGGTTCAGGCGGGCCAGGAGGTAGCGGGCGACGTTGTGGCGGCGGACCGTGCGGTAGGCGGTTTCGATGCGGGCGAGGTTCTGCTTCGTGGGGTTGCGGGTGCCGGCCAGCCATGCCTTCAGGGTGCGGTCGGTGACGGTCAGGCCCGCGTCATGGGCGGCGGCGCGGGCGTGAGGGGTGCGGGTGAGGTAGTGCAGGCGGGCCATAAGGCCGCGCCGGGTGGTGACAGGAGAAGCGATGAAGTCGGCGAGGGAGTCGAGTTGGCGGGCGACGGCCTCGTGGCCCTTGATGCCTTGGGCGCCGTACTTGCCGAAGTCGATGGTGCGCTCGGGCACGTGAACTCCTCTCCTGTCAGTTCTCGTCGGTCTGTCCGGTGGCGGCCGGGTCTGTGGGTGCGGTGCCGACGGAGTAGACGTCCTTGACCTTCACTTCGGAAACTCCGCGGCCTTCCGGGAAGACACGCCGCCAGTCGCCGACGACGTGGAGTTCGTCGGTGCCCATCACGCGCACGACCGTCAGGCCGGCGTCGTGTGCCTTGAGGGCTTTGGCCCAGAGGTTGGCGAAGGCCTGCGAGCGGATCAGGTGCATCCAGTCCGGACGGTACAGCTCCCGGTTGTAGTTCGACTCCCCCATCGTGGAGACGAACTTCGAGTACATCGCCTTCACGTATTCCAGCGTCACCTCGTCCCCGCCGGCGATCGCGGTGTCGCGGGCGTCCTTGAGCGTGATGCGGAACTTTTCCAGCAGGCTTTCCGTCGCCCCCGAGGTGAACGACTCGTGGATCTCGGGAGGTTCGCACAGCGCGTACTTCGGGCCGGACAGGCGCAGCAGCAGGCGGAGGGTGGGTTCGGTGACCCAGATCGGGCCGGGTTCGTCGCGGTTGCCGATCGGGTTGGGCAGGTGGGCGCTGTGCTCCCATGCGGGCGGGGTGATCAGGTGGACGCCAGCGCGGCGAGGGTCATGCACGTTGCCGGTGGTGTGCTCCAGTTGGCCGAGCGGCAGGTGCGTCTTGAGCGCGCTGAGATAGGCGCCGTTGATGTCCAGGGCCGTCACCTCGTGTCGGCCTGCGGGCAGTTCGGGGCGGGCCCACTTGGGGCGCGCCTCCCAGATCTGGTCGGCACTGCGCGCGGACTGCTTGCGCAGAATGTCCGGGATCCAGGGGTGGGCGACGACGGCGTAGCGGCCGCCCCTGCGGGTCTCGTCCAGCAGGGCCATCGCATCCGGGATCGCCCGCTTGACCAGGGATGCGGTCGCCGCCTCCATATCGCCTTCGTGCGCCTCGAGCGCCTCGGCCACGGCCGCCGCAATCGGGCCGGGCGGGTCGGCGTCGGACACGGCCCGCGCGCGGCGGCCCGCGGGCATAACCTTTGCCGGCTTCGCCGTGCTGCCCTGCATCCGCCTGGCGGAGGTGTCGGATGCGGGGACTGTGGTGGCGCACTGAGCGGGGTCGAGGTGCTGGGGAAAGCCTGCGACGTGGTGGCGGGCAAGCTGCCCGCACAGGACGCACGGCTCAGGTGCGGCCAGAGCTTCGACGTCGTCCATGTCGTCGCCTGCGGCCGGGCCGCCGCCGGGTGCGGGGGCTGGTGTGCTCTCGTCCGGCGTGGGCCGGGGCGTGATGGCTTCGTCTGCGGGCGGTGGGGCGGGGGGTGCGAGTTTCGCGGCCAGGCCGTCCAGGAGGTAGGCGTATTTCGTCCTGAGTTCCCCGGAGGGATCCCGGCCGGTCTCCCACCCCGTGACGGTGGACGGATTCACTCCGAGAGTCCGGGCCACCTGGGCCTTCGTCAGGCCGGCCCGCTCACGCAGGTCGCGGCGTACCTGCGGCTCGGGGAGTGTGGGCTGGGGGGTGAGGGAGGCGAGCAGCGAGTCGATCGCGTCGAAGTCGCTCATCGGTCCGCGGCTTTCAGATGTAGGTGACGGGGTTACGGGACAGGTGCGGGCTCGGCGTGGGCCGGCCCACGCGTGCATCGCCGCGCAGCAGGTCGCCCTCGAGGGCGTAGCGGTCCCCGTGCTTGGAGATCCCGGTGATCCTCGCGACGGCGAGGACCGTGCCGTCGGTGTTGATGATCTGTGCCTCGTCCTGGGACAGGGCCCGGTCGGCGTTGAACTTCCAGATGCCGCGCCCGGCCTGCCAGGCTTCGTCCTCGGACATCCCGGGACGCCAGCCGATCGTGGCGCGCCCCAGCATGTCGCCAGCGTCAGCGGGTCGCGCGGGTCCCAACTGGATCTGCAGCACTCCGTCCACCCTCCCGCCATAACTCTATAACTTATTGCAAAGTTACCAGCGACCCGGAGACTTCGCAAACAAGTTGAAGAGCTATCGGACTGATCGACGGACCGACGAGCCCACCGCCACCCGGGCAACCAGAAGAAACGCGTGGCCAAGGCCCACGCCGAGGTGCTGCGCGGCGTCTGTCAGGGCGCCTGCACCGCGTACGGCACAAACCGCGCCGAGCCGGCCCGCCTGCGGCCACCGGCGCCACACACCGCGACGTCAGTACCCGCGTCAGGGCACACACCCGCGTCGGAGCCGACGACCGGCTCCTCCCGGGCCCTCAGACGGACACCACCGCTGCACCCGACGTGTCCCATCCCGAGGCAAGGACAGAGACCGCGGAACACGTCGAACCCTGCGCGCGGCGCGGCGTGGGTGAGAACGGGCGGTGGCAGGAGGGGGCTGGTGGGCGTCCCCGCGGGCGGCGGGATCGCGGTAGTGCCCGAGGTGTGCGGCCAGGGCCTGGGCGAGGCAGGCGTCGATGTCGGCCGGGATGTATCCGCCGGCTTGGCGGGTGAGTTCATCGCGGGCTGCTTTCTCCGGTACGGGCTGTGTCTGCTTCGGCGTGCCGCGCACGAGCCGAAGAGAGTCCGCCAAGGCCGGCCGCCCTGCAGCGGGCTTGTCACTGCCGTGGTCACCGGGGTTCTGCGTATCCACGCCGACGCTGCCGATCGAGGCACTTCTGGTTCCAGCGCGTCCGTCCTCACCGGGTACCGTGGCGTTGTCGTCAACCAGTGTGGGATCCGACCATGGTCGCGGGAGCGCTGACGGTGCTCCTCGGCGCCTTGGCGTTGCTCCGCGCCCGTTCACGCGCGAGGCGTGGAGCAACGCCCGCGACCGTCTCCTATCGCTTGGGCAGCACCAACAGGGCGTCACCGACAGGGCGTTCTCCGCTCGCGTCGGATGGATGGTTGAGGACCTGGCCGTCGACGGCCATGGTCGTGGAGCCGCCGCCGTCGAGGTTGACGGCCTCGCGCAGGCCGAGGGAGCGGGCGACGGCGGCGCTCTCCGGGATGCTCAGACCGAGCGAGTCCGTGCTGCGGCCGTCGGCGGTGATGAGGACGGTGCGTCCGGCGGCATCGACGCCCGCGAGGGTGCGCGGGTTGCGCTTCAGGACCCAGCCGTAGTCGAAGCTCGGGTTGGCGGGCTGGACCATGCCGTCAGTGGCGGTGGTGATGTGAAGGCGGCCGTCGCGCACGAGTTCGGGCCCGCCGTTGATGACGTCGGTGCGCCGCGAGGGCGCGTACGGCCGCCCGTCGCCGTCCCGGAGTGTTCCGCGTACGCGCAGCGGTTCGCCGGGGCGGGCGAGCGCGGTGAGGTCGGCGACGGCGTCGCCCGTGGCCTGAACGGAACTGCCGCCCTCGGGCAGGGCGCCACCGCGCGGTGAGCGCAGCTCCCGTACCCGGCCGGTCTGGTCCAGGACGGCTTCGAGGCCCTCGCCGTGCGGGGTCGATGCGCCGAACTGCGGCGTGAAAGCGACGAGTTCGTGGGGGTCGGTGCAGGTGGTGTCGTGCAGGGGGCGGTCGGTGGGCTCGTCGTCGGCGGTGCCGCCGCAGTTGCGGATCAGGCCGGGGACGCGGTTGACGCCGTCGAGGGGGCGTGTGGCGCCGTGGCCGGTGACGGTGCCCTTCCAGGTGAGGCGGGTGACGTGGCTGCCGCGGCCGTCGTCGCGGACGACGAGTGCGGGGCGGCCGTTGACGGCCTCGCTCAGCAGGCGGCCGTCGTAGACGCCGACGCCCGCGGGTTCACCGGGGGCGCCGGAGCGCGGGTCGAGGACGAAGAACCCGGCGTTGACGGCGGCGCTCGCGCCCTGGGCGGCGGCGAGTTCGCTGGTCGTCTCACGGCGCTCCAGGTCCGGCCCGTAGGAGGCGGTCAGGGAGCCGTCGAAGGTGCGAGGGTCGATGGTCAGGACATCGATCCGCCAGCGCCCCTCGTCGGTGCTGTCGCCGTCCCAACCGGTGTAGGCGGCGGAGGCGGTGTGGCCGGCCGTCCGCAGGCGGGCGCGTGCAGCGTTCGCGGCGGCCTCGGTGTCGTACGTGCCGACGCGGACGCGGCTGCCGAGGATGCCGCCGGGGTGGTCGGCGGTGGCGGGGGCGCGGACCTGCTCCGTGCGGGCGTCGAAGCCCTCGGCGCGCAGCGTGGCCGTCAGTTCGCGGGCGCTGGCGGCATCCCTGAGGGCGGCCGGCGGTGCGTCGGGGTCCGGGGAGGCGGCGCCGCCGGGGATGGCGACCTCGACGGTCCACGGAAGTGCGTGGGTGCCGGCTCCGCGCACGATCCGGGTGAGGGTCACGCCGGGCTGGAGGATGCGGGTGGTGCGGGTCTCGGCCAGTCCGGTCGCGCCGAGCGGCAGCCTCTCGCCCCGCGTCGGCCCGGCGGCCGTCCGCCCCTCCCCCGGCTGCGAGGCGGCCGGTATGGGCGCGGAGCCGAGCGCGGTGAGCACGGTGAGGACGGCTGCGGTGCCGAACAGTCTGCTGTTCACAAAACCCCCTGGACGTGGCCCTGGCACATACGAGCGAAGCAACCGTGCGGGGCACGCGACACGCCGGTCAAGGCATGCGCACGACATTCACCGCGCTGTCCGGTCGGAGTCATGCGGCGGCCACGTGTTCGTACGGCCTGCTCCCAGGGGTGCAGACGCGGTGGGCGCCGGCGCGTGGGTTCGAGGAACGCGCCGGCGCCTGTGCCGCGCGGCTGGTCCGCGCACCTGTCGGTGCCCGCAATGGCCCGCCACGCCTCCCACCACGGTGCCGGGCGCACCCCACTCGTACAGGGGTCTGCCGAGGTAGCGGGTTTGTCCTTCGCTCTTCAGCAGACCCAGCATGAGCTGCATCGCTGTGGTTTTTCCCGCACCGTTCGCTCCGACGAAGCCTGTCACTTCGCCGCTGCGCTCCACGGTGCTCCTTCGTGGGTCCTGCGGCCGCCGCTGCTTCTGCTGAACAGTTTGCGTTTTCAGATCGCTTCGGGTCATGTAAGGCTTTCTTGCGTTATCGCAGGGGGGAGGAAGGCCGCAAAGGCGACCTGAACAGGCGTGGAAACCGTCGGCTCCTCGCATTCCGCGCCGTAATAAGCAGCGCCACCACGGCGCAAAGCATCCAGGAGATACCGAGCCACGGGGTGGAGAGATCCGTGAGCAGGGTGATCACGGCAAGCGGTACGAGCGTCAGCAGAGGCAGAGCCCAGGTGCCCTCAGTAGCCGTGCGGGACGACGTGCTTACGGTCATGCGGGGCGCTCCGTCTTTCTGTTCGCGATGTGCTGCCGACAGGCCGGGCCCACCCGGCGGAACCAGGTACACCCGGCCTGTCGCTGCTCAGCCGGAGGCCACGATGACCGTGACCCCTTGCTGTCAGTGGAGAGCGTTGTCGATCTCCAGGAGCGTCAGCCCCGGGGAGATCGCGGCGAGAGGCGCTCGCACCAGGTGACCGGGACTGCGCCTGGACGTGGGTGTCGTCGGGGGTGGCCAGGATCCGTGTCTCAACTCACGGAGTCGCTCAGGACCGCGACTCCCGCCACCAGTCCCACGTACGCGAGCACCAGCACCGAGGCGCAGAGGATCAGCAGCCAGCCAGTCACGATGGCGAGCAGAGCAATACCCCGGTCCTGGCCGCCCAGCCGCTTGCCCCGGCGGCGGCCGAGGTGGCCGGCCGGGACGGCGACGAAGCCGCACAAGAACATGAAGGCTGTGTAATAGCCGGCGAACCCCAGCCAGAGCAGCGGTGTCGCCACGATCGCCACGATGAGGGCGACGCCCATGGCGGCCGCCCACGCGGCTACCCGGGCGGGTGTGTTGCGGGACCGGACCGCCGGCCCGGCGGTCTGCCGTGCGCTGCTCGCCACGATGGTTCTCCCCCGTCCTTCTCCACGACCACAGTACGGGGAAGTACGGCGGTGCCCCTCCCCTCGTAGCATGGAGCCCGTGATGGCAGGGGAAGTTGGGATTCACGGCGTCCAGGAAGAAGCCGCCGTACGACGCCGGGTTCCGTGAGGGTGCGGTGCGCATCGTGGTCGAGACCGGGAGGCCGGCCGGGGAGGTCGCCGGGGGGGGTCGTCCTCGGACCGGCCCGTGCGCCTGACAGCCGTCAGTGGCGGTGGCGGTCGGGTGCGGGAGGCCGAGCGGGCGGAGCTGGAGCGGCTGCGCCGGGAGATCGGGGAGAAGAACAAGCGGAGGGCCCGCTCCGGGTACACCGCGCCGGTCGGCACCGCCGACGACGGACGCTTCCGCCGCCTCACCGTCCACCTCCCCCGGCTTGCGCGCAACGCCTCTTCGACGCCCGTGAATCCGGTGCCGCCGGCCAGGAGATGCGCGGCATCATCGCCGAAGGCTTCGAAGAGATCTACTTCCAGGACGGCGGGCACCGCGCCACAGGACTCTGCGACGTCACCCTCAACGACATCGACTACCTCGGCCTCGGCTACTGACCGGACACCAGCAGATGTGAGAGAAGGATGGCCGTGTGAGCTGAAGCGCGATGGTTGTCACAAAGGCAGGCATGTTGACACCATGATGATCGGCACGACGCAGGGTGGTGCCGGCATGCGCCGCCGCTCGGACTAGGGTGATCGCGTGGACTCCGAGGCCAGAACGTTTCCTCCCCACCCGATCCGCGGTGTCCGGGCCGTATATGCACGGCAGAGCAGCTGCCCCTCCGATTTTGCGGAGGTCGTCGTGGACTTCGTGCCTTGGGAGGCCGGCATCGTGTTCCAGGTGGCCGCCGACCTGGCCTCTCACGGATCCACGGACCCGGAAGAGCTGTCCGCGTACCGCATTGCGCTCGAGACAGGTATCCGCGAGGAACTGGCTGAGCTGGGTGTCGGGCTGCCTGCGGCGGTAGCGGTCGTGTTGCGCAGCGTGAGAGTCCACGAAGTCGATTCCCGCCCAAGAGCCTTCGAAGCGGCCGGACACGTTGCAGTGCGCAACGCCCTCGCAGAGGTTTACGGACCGTCGCCGAGGCCCAGGCGTCGCCGCGCATGACGGCTCGTTGCAGCCCTCAACCTTCGCGTGGCCGGTGGCGGGGACCCCGGCGATCCCTCCGCTGGTGACAAGTAACGTTCCTCCGCTTCGACACCGCGATCCGCCGCCTCATCTGCACCACGAACGCCATCGAGTCCGTCAACGCCAGGATCCGACGGGCGGTCAAGGCCCGCAACCACTTCCCGAACGAGCAGGCCGCCTTGAAGTGCGTCTGCATGGCGATCACGCCCGGGATGGGCTGCTCACCGGTGCGCCCGATGGCGATGCGGCAACGCAGGTCGTGGGCGTCGGCCGGGCGCTCCTCGGGGCCGGGGACCCGGTCGATGACGTCCATGACCGGCCGGTAGCGGTCGAGGTCGGCCTCCGCCGCGCAGTCGAGAACTTCGCACGTACGCCGCATAGACCCGCTTCTCGAGGCGAGATCCACTCGCGGCGGGCGGCTACGGCCGAGAACGCCCTGACGGTGGGCATCCCGGATCGGAATCGTCGTCGGCCGGTGAAGGCGGGGGCCACGTGATGGATGCGCACGGGGAGCGGCTGGGGCCGGGGGCGACGGCCGGCCACTACGTGGTGGAGCGGCTCCTGGGGTCGGGAGGCATGGGCCGCGTCTTCCTGGCGGTCTCCCCCACCGGCCGGCGCGTCGCGATGAAGGTGATACGCGAGGAGTACGCGGCCGATCCGCGCTTCCGGGCGCGATTCGCCCGCGAGGTGGAGGCGGCCCGGCGGGTCAGCGGGGCGTACACGTCCTCGGTGACCGACGCCGCCATGGGGATGGCCACACTGTTCGTACCGCCTGCGGCGACGGGCGGCACTGGGGGCCGGAGCAGTCCTGGTATCGCTGGCTCTCGGGCTCGTCGCCCGGCAGTTGTGGGCCGGTCGTGCGGACAAGGGGCAGGGCGCGTCCGGTGCTGTCCCTCGTCGACGGGGCCGGGGGCCGCGGCGAGCTGGACGGCGAAACTGCCGTCGGACGTCGGCCACTGCACCGCCACCGGCGAACTGGTGCTCTGCGAGTCGCGGAAGGAGGCGGTCACCGCCTACGACGCCGCACGGGAAAGAGACGGTGGGGAACCCCGCGTACGCGGGACAACAGCGTGATGCTCACCGTTTCGCCCAGACGGTCACCGGTGATCGTCGCCGAGGGGAACAACGTCATCGGCACCGGTGGATGGGAGCGGCAGGTGCTGCGCGCCGTGGATCTGACCACCGGCAGCGACCGGTGGAACGTCAAGGCTCCGATGGGTACGTCGGCGGTGCTGAGCGGTACCGACGTTCCGCAGCCGGGACGTATGCCTGGCCTGGCGTCACTGATGCCACAACGGGCCTACCTCGGCGTCGGGTTCGGCGATCACAGGGCCGCTCTGGCCGGCACCGCCGACCGCCCGGTGCGGCTGCCGGCGCTGGAGCGTTCTCTGCGCGGAACGCGGCCGGGCGGGGGCTGGCGGGACACGGTCCGGGGGGGGGGGGGCGGTCGCGGAGCTGCCCGAGCCCGAAACGTTCGGCTCCGGCGGGTTCAGTGCGGGAACGTCCTGGGCGGACGCTGACGGGGCAGCGTGGTGCGGAACTCCTCGATCACGGAACTCACCTGCCGCATCAGCGAAGTCCGTTCCAGCAGACCCAGGTAGAGATTCCGGCGGGCCAGTCCGGGAAGGTCCACACAGAAGTACAGTGCCATCAGCGGGTTGATGAACAACTCGCTGTCCTTGGTCCTTTCCGTAAACCGGACGTTGCCGAAGTCACCGCGCACGGCAGCGGCCACGGATCCGTTCACGATGCTCGGGTGGCTTGGGGTGTGGCGCTGGGCGTGCGCCACCGCGTCGAGATACAGCGCGCCCTCCCGCCCCGCCCCGAGCAGCGAGAACGCGCCGAGATAGCAGCCATCCCGGTCCAGCGCGGCCAGGTTCTCCAGCACGAGCGAGTGATTCACGCCGTGATACGCGTCCACCCCGAAGCCGAGGCAGGCCACCAGCCGGTGCGCGACCTCGTCGAGTCCGCTCACGGCGGCGAGGCTCGCCATGTCCTCCTCCGGGGTGCCGAGACCGTGCTCGTCGCCGCGCATCAGGATGTCGGTGCCGCCGTCCACCAGCACGATCGCGTCAACACCGCCGAGATGCTCGATCAGCGTCCGGTAGGCCGTCCGCAGCGGCGCGGCCCCGATGCTCGGGAAGGCGTACACGATCGCCGGCAGATCCTGCGTCACGAGCCACTGGGCGAGCGTCCGTTCAGGGAAGTAGCCGCCGCGCAGAGGGATATCGGGCCCGATGGCCGCGACGTCCGGGCCCACCCACACCTCGGGGTCCAGGCCGTACAAGTCGGCGAAGGACAGGCTGGCAAGGTGTACCTCCTTGCCGGCCGACCGCAGCGCGAGTGCGAGCGGCAGCCCGGCGTACACATCGAAGCCACCGCCCGCACCGGCGACAAGCACCCGTCTCGCATCGCGCAGGCGAGTGAAGAAGGCAGGTTCCCCCAGAGAAAACACCGCATGACGTTAGCAGAAGGGCGAGTTGCCGTACCGGCGCCGGCTTCTCGCCCCGTCCGGGAGCGCAGTCCCGCACTGCCCGGCCTCGCGCCGCCCGCCCCCCGGGCCGGCGTCAGGGACGGGACGGTCCCGGCGGCAGGGCCCCTGCCGTACGGCCGGGGTTCGGCCGGCTGCACCAGTCCGTGGGCGCCGTGCGGGCCGTCAGGTGCGGGGCGGGAGCACGAGGGCGGCGGTCATCAGGGCCAGGGCCCCGCCCCCGGCGTTCCACAGACCGCGCTGCACATCGGTCACCTCGAAGGCGGCGGGGGCCACCGCGCGGCTCTGCTGCACGGTCCACGAAACGCCCGTGGCCAGGCCCGCCAGGCAGGCCGCGGCCAGCACGGCCCGGGAGCGCGCAGGAGCAGGCCCAGCACGGCGACGGCGGCCGCGCCGGCCAGTAGGAGCAGCATGGAGGCGGCGGTCGCGCCCGCCGCTTCGGGCTGCAGGCCGGTGAACAGGTCCGTCAGTTTCACCTCGGGCGGTTCTCGGCCCTCGTACCAGGGCTGGAAGGCGCTGAGCAGCAGAGCCGCCGCTCCGGCCAGGGTGAGCAGGACTGAGGCGGTGCGGGCCATGGTGCGGCTCCTCGATCTCTTGTACGGGACGGCGGGTCGCTTTCGGTCCCCTCCGGCCGGCGGCTCGTCAGGAACGGTGCAGGGCCGCGGGGTGCCGGCGGCGCAGTGCCGGGCGGGCCGGCAGGAGGATGCCCGCGGCCACGGTCACGACGACGGCCAGGACGATGGCCCCCGCCTGGAGCGGCGGCAGGTAGGGCGGCGATCCGGTGACGGACAGGCTGAACGCGGTGAGGGGGATCAGGGCGGCCGGCGCGCCGGCCACCAGTGCGGTGGCGGTCACGATCGCCGCCTCGGCCCGCAGCATGCGCCGGATCTGGCCGCGCCCCGCGCCCACCAGCCGGAGCAGGACCAGTTCCTGACGGCGTCCGATCATGATGAGCACCAGGGTGCTGAGGGCGGCGATGACGGTGAACCCTCCGACGACGGCGACGGCCACGGCGGTGAGCACCTGGCTCACGCCCCGGTCCTCGGACCGGAGGTGCTCCGGGCCGGGGTGCGCGGTCGCCCGTGCGCCGGGCACGGCGCCGGCGAGCGCCTTGTCCACCGCCTCCCGCACGGCCTCCCGGTCGGTGTCCGGGGCGGTCCGGGCGAGGATGCGGGTGTCGAGCGGCGCGGTCACGTGGTGTGCCAGCGCCTCGCGGGCGAACAGGAAGTCGCCGAGTGCGAGGGACCGTTCGTAGACCGCGGCCACCCGCAGGGAGGCGGTGACGCCGTCGCCGTAGCGCAGCCGCACCGTGGAGCCGACCCCGGCGTCCAGGGCGTCGGCCCGGGTTGCGCCGAGCGCGACGGTGCCCTCGCGCAGGTCCTTCAGGGAGCCGGAGGTGACGTCGGGGTCGAGCGTGGCGGGCAGGGCGCCGGGGGTGACGCCCACTACCGGGAGCCGTTCGAGGACGGGGTCGCCGGCCTCCTTCCTGGCGAGGACGACCGTGCTGTGGAGGGTGCCCGTGGCGGCGTCGACGCCCGGTACGGCGGCCACGCGGCGGGCGGCCCCGGCGGGCAGTGCGGCGTCCTCGGCGGTCACGACGAGGTCCGCGCGCATCGCGCGCCGTGCCTGGGCGCTGCCCTCGTGGTCCATGGTGGCGCCCGCCGCGAGCTGGACGCCCACGAAGGCGACGACCAGGGCGACCGGGGTGATGGCCGCCCCCAGCCGGCGCGAGTTCGCGGTGGTGGAGGCGGCGGCGAGGTAGCCCCCGGCGCCGCCGAGCCTCCGGGCGGGCGGTGCGAGCAGGCGCATGGCGCCCCGGGCGATCCAGGGGCCGAGGAGCGCGCAGGCGATCACCAGGGCGAGAGCCGCGCTGCCCGCCGCCATGGCCGCGAGCTCTCCCGGCTGCAACGCCGCGGTGCCCGCGGAGCTGAGGCCCGCGAAGAGCACGACGAGGCCGGTCACGGTGCGGCCCCGGCCGGGCCGGCCCGGTTCGCTCTGGGCCTCGCCGAGTGCCTGGGCGGGACGGATCCTGGCGATGCGGCCGCAGGCCAGGGCGGCCGCGAACCGGGCCACGGCCAGGGTCAGGACGGCCGTCAGGACCGGGGTCGCGAACATCCAGGGCAGGACCGGGAGGCCGAGCCCGACGGGGACGGCGCCGCGGTCGCGCAGCATCCGCAGCAGCAGCAGGAAGACCGGGACGGCGCCGGCCGCGCCGGCCACGGCCGCCGTGGTGGCGGTGCCGGTCACCTCGCGGCCGACCGTCACCCGCAGCTGCCAGGGGGTCGCCCCGACCGCGCGCAGCAGCGCCAGCTCACGGGCCCGCTGGTGGACCGCCTGGGTGACCGTGCCGGCCACCACGAGCACGGCGATCATGATGACGGTCGCGCACAGCGTGGCCAGCAGGCCGAGCAGGCCGGCCCGGCTCGGCGCCGCGTCCAGGAACTCCGCCTGGCCGCGCCCGTTGCCGGTCAGGACCCGCAGCAGGGAGCTGTCCTGCGGGTCCCGGCTGCCGGCGGCGGCGTCACGGGCGGGATGTTCGCCGGCCAGGGCCTTGCGCAGGGCGGGATGGAGGTCGTGCACGCTGACGCCGTCGTCGGCGATCACGCCGATGGCGTCGACGGTTCCGGGGTGGCCGGACAGCCGGACGGCCTCGCCCTCGGTGAAGAAGACGGCGCCCTGGTGGGCGAGTCCGGTGTCGTCGGCCTCGCCCTTGGGGGCGACGATGCCGGAGACGACGTACTCGGCGGGTGCGTCGAGCATCCGGAGCCGGAGCCGGTCGCCGGGGCGTACGCCCGCGCGGGCGGCCAGATCGCCGTCGACGGCCACCTGGCGGGCCCCCGCGGGCGCCTTGCCGGCGCGCAGGGTGAACGGGGCGAGTGCCGCCGCCGGCCAGCCGTGGCCGTAGACGGGGGCGGTCCCGGATTCGCTGTCCGGTCCGGGCACGCCCCGGCCGTCGGGGGCGGTGAGGGCGACCGGGAAGGTGCTGTCCGGGACGGCGGCGCGTACACCGGGCACGTCGGCGAGCCGGTCCACGACGGCGGCGGGGACGCGGACGCGTTCGGTGAGGGACTGGGTGACCGTGGTCATCGGGTCGCCCCAGGGCTTGGCCCGGTAGCGGGTGGTCTGGTCGGCGGTGACGAGGGCGGTGGTCGCCGCGTACCGCTCGACGTGGGCGTGGCCCAGGAACGCCGACAGGGTGGCCAGGGCGAAGCTGCCGAGGAGGAGGGCGGTGAGCACGAGGGCGGCGAAGACGGCGGTCCACGCCTTGCGGTGCAGCCGCAGGGAGCGGCGGGCGAGGAAGCGGGCGGTGCGCCGGCCGCTTCCGGCCGGCCCGTCGTGCCGTTTCCGGGGTCCGGTGCGGCCGGCGGGCGGCCGGGTGCCGGCGGCCATGGTCATCGCTCTGCGAGCCCGGCGAGCCGCCGGGCCACGGTCTCCGGCTCGGGGCGGTCCTCGTGGGCGACGATGTGTCCGGCTTCGATGAAGATCGCCTCGTCGGTCCAGGCGGCGGCCTGCGGGTCGTGGGTGACCATGACCACGGTGTGGCCCGAGCCGTCCACGGCGTCGCGCAGCAGCCGCAGCACCTCGCGGGCGGTGACGGGGTCGAGGGCCCCGGTCGGTTCGTCGGCGAAGATCACGGCGGGGTCGGTGACCAGGGCCCGGGCGATGGCGACGCGCTGCTGCTGGCCGCCGGAGAGGCGGAGCGGGCAGTCGCCGGCGCGGTCGCCGAGGCCGACGGCCGCCAGCACCGTGAGGGCGCGCTCGCGCACGGCGGGGTCCTGGGGGTTCATGCCGCGCAGCAGCAGCGGCAGGGCGGTGTTCTCGCCGACGGTGAGCGACGGTACGAGGTTGAGGGACTGGAAGACGAAGCCGATCCGGTCCCTGCGCAGCCGGGTGAGCGCGGCCTCGGAGAGCCGGGAGAGGTCGGTGCCGCCGACCCGTACGGTGCCGGAGGTGGGCTGGTCGAGCCCGGCGGCGCACTGCAGGAAGGTGGTCTTGCCGGAGCCGGAGCGGCCCATGACGGCCAGGAAGCGGCCGGGCGGCACTGCCATGCTCACGTTGTCCAGGGCGTGGAAGTCCCTCCCGCCGCGCCGGTAGCGGCGGGTGACGGATTCGAAGGTGAGCGCGCCGGTGCCCGCCGGGTCGTGGCCCGCCGGGTCGTGGCCCGCCGGGCCTGCGGGCCCGGGGGTCCTTCTCTTCATGCGCAGTGTCTTGCGCAGTGCCATGGGTTCGCCTTCCGGGTCGTGCTCTGCCTCGTCTCCGTGGCGACGGTAGGTCCGCGACCAGGGCCGGCACGATGGAGCACTCACCCGTGTACGGGTTCAGCCAGCACCACCCGGCTCCGGGCGGATGAGTCCACTGACCGGGGCCCCACCGCCAACTACGGTGCTTTTCATGGCGTATCTCTCCTCCCAGCTCCAGCGTTCCTGGCAGGCGTCCTGCCACCTGTTCTTCGGGCTGCCGGTGGCCATGGCCGCGTTCCTGGGCTGCTTCGCGGTTCCGGCCGGGGTGTTCTTCACGCTGGTCCTGGTCGGCGCTCCGGCCTGGCCGGAGATCGTGCGTGTGCTGCGCCGGTTCGCCGGATACGAGCGGGTGCGGGCCGGCGGGTGGCTGGGGAAGCCGGTTGCGGAGCTGTATCTGCCGCTGGACGGCTCGCCGAGCGACCGGGTCCGCCTGGCGCTCACCGATCCCGGCACGTGGCGGGACGCGCTCTGGCTGCCGTACGCGACGCTCAGCATCCTCGGTTTCAGCGCGGCCGTGCTGGTGCTGTGGCCGGTGGCACTGCTCGTCGACGGCACGGCGGCCGTGTTCGGCCGGCGGCCCCGCGCGCTGCCGGTGTTCGAGAACCTGGCGGATGTCCAGGCCCGGTGGACCGCCGCGCTGCTGAAGCCGTCGCCATCGGCGAAACTCGGCCAGCGTGTCGCGGAGCTCTCCGAGTCCCGGGCCGGGGCCATGGAGTCGCACAGCGCCGAGCTGCGCCGTATCGAACGCGACCTGCACGACGGGGTGCAGGCCCAGCTCGTGGCGCTGTCCATGCGGGTCGGGCTGGCGCGCCAGCAGGTCGGGAGGGATCCGGACGCGGCGACGCGGTGGCTGGCCGAGGCCCAGGAGGAGATCGACGCCACGCTCGCGGCGCTGCGGGGCATCGTCCGTACGGTGCATCCCCCGGTTCTCACCGACCGCGGCCTGGCCGGGGCGGTGCGCGCGCTCGCGGTCTCCGCGGACATCCCGGTGGAGATGAACCTGGCGGCCGTGGAGAACGGTCACCGGCTGCCGGCGGCCGTGGAGGCCGCGGTCTATTTCGTGATCGCGGAGTGTCTGACGAACATCCGTAAGCACAGTGGGGCGACCCATGCCTCAGTACGCTTCACCAGGGCCGGCGGGTCCCTCCAGGTCGTCGTCACCGACAACGGGCGCGGCGGGGCCGGGGAGCACGGCGGGAGCGGGCTGCTCGGCATACGCCGCCGGATCGCGGCGCTCGACGGTACGACCGAGATCACGAGCCCTGCCGGGGGGCCGACGAGGACGAAGGTGGAGCTGCCATGCGGATCTTGATCGCGGAGGACAACGCGTTGCTCCGGGAGGGGATGACGCTGCTGCTGACGCACAACGGCCACGAGGTGGTGGCGGCGTGTGTGTCGGGGCCGGAGATCATGCCGATGCTGCACCGCACCCGGCCGGACGCGGCGGTCCTGGACGTGCGGCTGCCGCCGAGCTTCCGCGACGAGGGGCTGCGCGCGGCGGTCGCGGCCCGGCAGGAGTTCCCGGATCTGCCCGTTCTCGTACTGTCGCAGTACGTCGAACAGGCTTACGCGGCAGAGCTGCTGGCCCTCGGTGCGCGCGGGATCGGCTATCTGCTCAAGGACCGGGTGGGCCGGGTCGAGCAGTTCCTGGAGGCCCTGGAGCGTATCGCCGAGGGCGGCACGGCGCTGGACCCGGAGGTGGTCAACGAGGTCATCCGGCAGCGGGCGGCGGCGCGGTCGCTGGAGGGGCTGACGGCGCGTGAGCACGAGGTGCTGGAGCTGATGGCCCAGGGGCTGGCCAACGCGACCATCGCGGAACGGCTGTTCGTCACGGAGCGGGCGGTCAGCAAACACATCCGGGGGATCTTCGACAAGCTGAACCTGCCGGCGGAGGGCACCAGCGTCCACCGCCGTGTGCTGGCGGTCCTCGCGTATCTGGGCAACGACATCACGGGCGAGGCGTCGCGGTAGACCGCAGACGCCTCTGTGGTGGTGTCAGCCGAAGTCACCGAGGTCGGTGCACGTCTTGCGCAGCGCCTTCAGGCGGCCGTTCTGCTGCGACACGTACTCCGGGACCGACCCGGCCTTCAGGTCCTTGCCGGCGGCGGAGCGTAGTTCCTCCGCGGTCTTCTCGGCGGCGTCGCGCAGTTCGTCGTCGGATGCCTTGCCGGCGATCTCGTCGATCCTGTCGGCCCGGTCCCCTACGTCCTCGCGGGCCCGGTCCGCGCTGGACGGGTTCGGGTCGAAGAGCGCGACGTCGAGGATGCCGAGGCACAGGTCGCCCCGGTCCAGCGCGTCCTGCGCGGCATCGCAGGCGGTCAGTCCGAGTGCGGCCGGCACGGCGATGATTCCGCCGGCCAGGAGTCCGGTCCGCCTCCGGTGCCGTAGCGGTGAGCGCGTCCGTCTGCCCGGTGACGACTTCATGGAGCTTCCTCTCCCCGAGTACGTGGTCAGCGCGCGGACCGGCGCCGGCGGACGACCGCCCAGATCACCGCGATCGCGTCGAGGGCGAAGCCCGCGCTCATCACGGCGGTGTAGGCCCCGTCGTCCACGGCGTGGGAGATCACGGAGGTGAGCATGGCGCCCGCGAAGAACACCAGCAGTGGCGGCACGTACCACGCTCCCCTGGCTTTGCGGGGGGCGCGGTCCTCGTCGTAGTCGGCCGAACGTGCCATGAGAACTCCTGTTTCGCTCCGTGCTCGTCACGCGGTCCCCCGCGCCGTCCCCTCCATGCTGCCCGGCCGGGGGGGTGCGGGTCAGTACACCGCGCACCCGGACCGGGGTGAAGCCTGCACCACCGTCCCGGGGTGCTCCGGCACCGTGGCCGGCCCGTCCTCCTCGCGCGGGGCCGGCGCCGAGCAGCTGCGCGGCGCCGGCAGCGGTGCGGGTCAGCCGAGGACGAGCGGCAGCCGTGCCGCCAGGCCGCCCAGTTCCGCTGTCTGCGCGGAGGTCGGTGTGCGGCGCCCGGTGGCGATCCGCAGCGCGTCGGCGTCCGCCAGCGAGGCGGGGAACGCGGTGCCCGCGACGGCCTCCAGCGCGGTGCGGGCCACGGCCAGGGTCTCGGCGGGCGGCCCGGGGGCGTCGGGGAGGCGGGCCACCAGGTCGAGGTGGTGCAGGGTGCCTTCGAGGACGTACGCCGAGAGGTAGTCGGCGACCGTGAGGACCATGTCCTGCGTGCGGACCCGGGCGGCCGGGTCCGCGAGACCGGCGGCGCGGACGGCCGCCGTGCCGACGTCGTCGATGTGGTGCTTGAGCAGGCGCGGTTCGCCGTACGCCGCCGCCAGCCGCGGGATCAGCGCGTCGAGCGGGTCGTCGCCCGCCGGGGGTTCGGGCAGGAGGTCCCAGTAACCGGGTGCGTCGGTCGTGGCGGGCCCGTCGGCGGGGGTGACGAGGGTGATCAGGACGTCCTGTGCGTCGATGACCAGGTGGCACACCAGGTCCCGGACGAGCCACCCCCTGCAGCCCGAGGGTTTCGCGAAGTCCTCGTCGGGAAGACCGGCGACGGCGTCGAGCAGCGCTGTCCAGGAACGCGAGAAGGGATGCATGGGCCCACGCTAGTGCCGCGTCAGCCAAGGTTTGCCCGGTGAGGAGCGGAGTCAGGTGCGTGCTCTCGGCGTGCCGGCCGGAAGCCCTCGTACTGGACGTACTCGGGCTTCCGGCCGGTGCGGCGAGAGTGCGTGCATGGCGTCGCGACGGGGCGAACCTCGGCTGATGCGGCACTAGGCCGTGCGCGCCTCATCCGTAGTGGCGCAACTGCGGCCACGTTTCGGCCCAGGGGTGACGCGGGCCCGTGCAGACGTAGACGTGACCGCCCCATTCCACGTTGTGCATGCCGTACGGGTTGGTGAGGCCGGCGGCCACGGTGACGTGCCGGAAGTAGCGGTGCAACTGGGCCTCGTAGCCGGGGGCGTGCTCCGGGCCGGGGGCGACCGCCAGGACGGTGGTGGCGGCCGGGTCGCCGGGGCCCCACCACCAGTCGGTGTTGTGGGCGCTCACGGCGTGCGGCAGGCCGGTGCCGCGCCCGAGTTCGTTGATGGCGCCGGCCTCTCCGTAGTCGGCCGTGTAGATCACCGCGTGGGCGCGCTGCTCCTGGGGGAGGCCGTCCCACACCCGGCTCACGGTGCTGACGAGTTGGGGCCAGCCCAGGGTCTCCCCGGTGTTCGTGCTGACGCCGTACGTCCAGGCGACCGCGCCCGGGGGCAGGACGGGCAGGACGATGACGGCGAGCACCGCGGTGGAGACCGCGGCCGCGATCGTGAGGGAGCGCAGGCGGTCGCGGCGGGCGCGCAGCCACCCGTCGAGCCCGACGGCACCGGCCGCCAGCAGGCACACGTACAGACCGCCCAGGTAGTAGATCTGGGCGCCCGTCGTCACGGCGAACACCACGAACAGCACGGCGTACGCGGCGACCAGGCACTGCCACAGGGGCCGCCCCGAGCGCCAGAGGAAGCGCAGGCCCCCGAACCACAGGACCGCCGTGGCGAACCCGGCCGTGGCGAGCTGCCCGACGATCCAGGTGGGGATCTGCCCGGGGCCCCCGTTCTTCTCGTGGAGCGCCCGGGTCATCTCGAACATGGCCCAGTCGTGGTGCGCCTGCCACCACAGGTCCGGCAGCACGAGCAGCACGGCGAGCGCGGCCCCCGCAAGCAGCCACCGGTCGGCCACCGTGCGCCGGGCCGGGCCGAGCAGGACGGTGGCCACCAGCACGACTCCGAAGATCCCGGCGAGGTGGTTGAACTCGGCCCCGATCCCGGCGAGCGCCCCGGCCGCGAGCCACCAGCGGGTGTCGCCGGTGCGGCCGATACGTACGACCGCGAGCGCGATCGCCGCCCAGGCCAGCACCTCGTACGACGTGGTGTTGGCGAGGTGCGCGCCGCCCAGGAGCACGGGCATGGCGGCGGTCGCGGCCGCCGCGAGGAGCTGCGTGCGCCGGGCGCCGCCGAGCTCGCGCGCCGTCAGCCCGCCCACGACGACCGTGCCGGCGGCGGCGAGCGCGGGCCAGAGCCGCAGCCCGGCCTCCGATACGCCGAACAGCTCCAGCGAGACGCGTGCCAGCAGCGGGGCGAGCAGCGGCTGGTCCACGTAGCTCGCCTGCAGGTGCCGTGCGGAGTCGAGGAAGTACAGCTCGTCGATGTGGAAGCCGTACCGGGTGGACAGCGCCATGAGGAGGACGAAGACCCCGGCGGCGACGAGGAGCACGCGGCGGTCGGGCGGGGCGAGGGGGCGAGGGGTGGTGTCCGTCTTGTCGGGCATCTCGTCCGTCCCCCCGGTGCCGGTGTCCCGGGGTGTCGTCCGTGGCCCCGGCGGCCCCGTGTGCTGCGGGCCGCCCACACCCTAATCCCCTTTCCTGTCGGGGTGTTGGGGCCTCATGCCTCCTGCGGGGCGGCCCACTCCACGAACTGGACGACCACACCATTGGGGTCGGTGACCTGGAAGAGGCGTTCGCCCCAGGGCTCCTCGCGCAGCGGCATCGTGATCCGCACGCCCTCCTCGCGCAGCCGCCGCTCCTCCTCCTCCTCGATGCCGGCGGCCCGCGTGGCGAAGAAGACGGTGACCAACTCCTTCGCGCACAAGGAGGATCTGGCCCTCGATCACCAGGACGCCTTCACCGGCTCGCTGGCCGCCACGGTCGCGGACCGTGCGCCGGGCGAGTCCGCGCTGACAGCCCTGCTCCAGGCGTTCACCGAGGCGGTCGCGGCCACCGACCCGGTCGCGGGCTTCTCCGGCCCCGAGTTCGCCCGGATGGTCGCCGACAGCCCACGCTGACGGCCCGGCTGCGTGACCTGCACGACCTGCGCGAGGTCCGGCTCGCCGAGGCCCTGGCCGAGACCACCGGCGCCGCCCCCGACGACATGGCCGTGCGCACCGCCACCGCCCTGCTCGGCAGCGTCTACCGCATGCTCTTCGCCCGCATCCAGGAACTGACCCTGGCCGGCTGGACCAACGCCCGGATCGGCAACGAGCCGGCGGCGGCCGCCGACTACGCGTTCGGGATGCTGGAGGAACCGCTGGCGGGTTACGCCGCCGGGCCCTCCCCCGACCCGAAGGTCCACCCGGACCTCATGCTCTGACGGCCGCCCGCCGCGTCCTCGGGCCCTCTCAGCGCCCCGGCCAGGCGAGGTCGTCGACGGCGAGGAAGGGTTCGGCGGCCAGTGCCGCCGGGGTGGCCCCGGTGAACGCCATGACGTCGCGGTGCAGGTGGGACTGGTCGGCGTAGCCGGTGCCGGCGGCCACCCGGGCCGGGCCCTCGCCCGCGACCAGGCGGTGGGCGGCGTGGTCGAAGCGGACCAGGGTCGCCGCGCGCTTGGGCGGCAGGCCGAGCTGGGTGCGGAAGCGGGACCACAACCGCGCGCGGCTCCAGCCGACCTCGGCGGCAAGCTCCTCGACCCTGGGCAGGCCGTGCCCGTCGGTGAGCCGCCGCCAGGCCCGGGCCACCTCCGGGTCCACCGGGGCCCCGGCCGCGTACCGGCGGGTGATCAGGGCGTCCGCGAGCGCGAAGCGGGCCTGCCAGGACGGGGCTTCGCCGAGCTGTTCGCGGATCCGGGACGCCTCGCGGCCCCACAGGGCGTCCAGCGGGACGACGGCACCGTCGAGCTCGGAGGGCGGCACACCGAGGACCGCGCGGGCGATCAGCGGGGACAGCCGCACCTGCACGCACTCCACGTTCTGCCCGTGCACCCGCACCGCTCCGCCGGACCCGAGCCCGGGTCCGGCGGCGAGGCAGCCGCGCTGCTGCTCACCGGTGGCGCGGTCGAGCACGGGCGTACCGGCGCCGAATTCGAGGAGCAGCGTGACCGCCGGGTGCGGGACCATGCGCAACGCGTCCAGGTCGTGCACGCCGAACCCGGCCATGGTGACTCCGGCCACCCGGCTCGGCCGCTGCGGACGGGCGACGTCCCACACAGCCGTGCCGTGCATGAACGTGGGCACCCCTCCATGCTACGAGGACCTGCCGGAACATTCGTTCAATACGCGGGCGGGACCGGTCGTGAGAGTGGAGCCATGACTGCTTCCGAGACCACCGGGTCGTCGCTCCTCACCCTGGACGACGGCGACACCATCCATGTGTGCCAGGACGGGCCGCGCGAGGCCCCCGTGCTCCTGCTGATCCACGGCTCCGCGTCCTCGGCGCGCTCGTGGGACGCGCTGGTGCCCCTGCTGACGGCGCCCGGGACCCACCGCGTCGTGCGCGTCGATCTGCTCGGGCACGGCGGCTCGGACAAGCCGGAAGGCGGCCGTTACGCCATTGCCGACCAGGCCCGGCGGGTCGGTGAGGTGCTGGACCGGCTCGGTGCCGGGCGGGCCGTGGTGGTGGGGCATTCCAGTGGCGGGGTGACCGCGACGGCCCTCGCCGAGGAGCGCCCCGGGCTGGTGTCCGCGCTGGTGCTCGTCAACACCGGGCCGGACCTGGGCGCTTTCATCGCCACCGGCTCCGGCTCCGGCTCCGGCGCTCCCGCCCAGTGGCCGCCGAGCGACGAGCAGATCCGGCAGCTCGCGAGCACGGGCTTCAGCCGCCCCGGCTACCGGGTGCCGGACGCGCTGCTGGACGAGGTCCGCGCCATGACGTCGCACTCCTTCACGGCCACCATGCGGGCCACCCGCGCGTATCTGGAGGAGCGGGCGCTGCCGGAGCGGCTGGCGGTGCTCGGCGAGCCGCTGCTGGTGCTCTTCGGCGAGGACGACCGACGCTGGCGCTCCTCGTCCGCCGCCGGCTACCGCGCCGTGCCGGGCGCCCGGGTGGAACTGCTGCCGGGTCTTGGGCACTCGCCGATCCTGGAGGACCCGCCCCGGGTCGCCGCGCCCCTGCTGGACTTCGCCGCCCTGCATCGCTGACGGAAAGACGTCGTGCGGATTCCCGTCTCAGGGGCCGGGGCCTCCTACGGCCGGTCCAGCGCGGCCTCCACCTGATCCATCACCCGCTGCCAGTGGGTGCGCCGGCGCTCGCGGTCCTGCGCGCTCGCCAGGTGTTCCTGGTGGAAGCGGAGCATCGTGCGGGCGCCGCCGGCGGCCGGGGTCATGGCCACCTGGAGGGTGGTGGTGCCGTGGGTGACGCGGATGCGGTCCGCCGGGCGGTAGCCGCGTACTTCGCCGGCCACCCCCGCCGCCGTCCGGTAGGGCGCGCCGCGCTCCGGGGTCAGGTCCGTGTCCGAGCCGAGCCAGAGGGCGAGTCCTTCGGGGCCGCTGATGAAGTCCCAGACGGCGGACGGGGGGTGGGGCAGCGTGCGGGACACGCCGATCTGCCAGCCCGCGTCCCTGGTGAGTCCGGTGGGCATCGGTCATCCTTCCTCGAAGTGGCGGGCGCGCAGCGCCCTGACCTTGTGACGGTTGCCGCAGTGCTCCATCGAGCACCAGCGGCGGCGGCCGGGGCGCGAGGTGTCCACGTAGATCAGGTGGCAGTCCTCGGCGGCACAGGTGCGGATGCGGTGCGCGTGGGCGCCGGTCAGCAGTTCGACGGCGTCGCGCGCGACGGTGGCGGCCAGCGCCGTCCCGCTGGGGGTGCCGGCCCAGCGGCGGCTGCCGTCCGGGGCGATGGCGGGTGCCAGGGCGGGGCGTGCGGCGGCCTCGTTGATGAACGCCAGGTCGCCGGGCGGGTGCGGTTGGCCGCGCGTGTGGGCGATGACCACCCGGAACAGCGCGTCGCGCAGCATCCGTACCGCCGCGGCCTCCGTCGCGGTAACGGCCAGTTCGGGGGTGGGTGTCAGCCGGGAGCGTTGCGCCCAGGCGGTCACGTCGGCGGGCCCGTGCAGGACCTCGTAGCGCTGGTAGGGCCCGGGGCCGCCGGTCGTCAGCAGCTCCAGGCACAGGGCGCCCGGGTCGAACCGGTAGGCGGCACCGGTGGTGGACCGCAGGGTCAGCCCGAAGGGCCCGGAATTCATGTAACCACTATAAGCGGTTACGTATGACGCACGCCACATTGGCGTCATGTCACATCCGAAGGCCCCGCTCCCATCCCCTGGTTGTCAGCAGCCGATGGAGGAAGGACCGATCATGAGCACGCAGCGGGAGACTCGTACGGGCGGCACGCACCACGTGGTGGTTCTGGGGGCCGGGTACGCGGGCATGGCCGCCGCCGTGCAGCTGGCTGCCCGGACCGGGAAGCGGCGGGACACCGTGCGGGTGACCGTGGTGAACGCGGGGGAACGGTTCACCGAGCGGATGCGGCTGCACATGACCGCCGCCGGCCGCCCCCTCGGCACGATGAGCGTCCCGGAGATGCTGGAGGGCACGGGCGCGCGGTTCACGCGGGGCTGGGTGACGGCGGTGGACGCCGGGGCCAGGACCGTACGCGTCGACGACGAGCGCGTCCTGTCCTACGACACGCTGGTGTACGCGCTGGGCGGGGTCGCCGGCACCTCGGCGGTGCCCGGCGCCGACGACCACGCGTACACGCTGGACAGCGCCGAGGACGCGCAACTGCTCGCCGAACGGCTGAAGGCCCTCGACGGCGAAGGCGGCGAAGGCACCGTGGTCGTCGTCGGCACCGGCCTCACCGGCGTCGAGTCGGCGGCGGAGATCGCCGAGCGCTACCCCCGCCTCGACGTCGTCCTGCTGGGCGGCGAGGAGCCCGGCGCGGCCATGAACGACAAGGCCCGGGCGCATGTGCGGGCCGCCCTCGGCCGCCTCGGCGTGCGGGTCCGCGCCGGCGTCCGGGTGGCGAAGGTGCTCGCCGGTTCGGTGGAGCTGGAGGGCGGCGAGAGCGTCGCGGCCGACGCGGTCCTGTGGACGGGCGGCACCCGGGTGGCACCGCTGGCGGCCGCCGCCGGCCTGGAGGTGGACGAGCGCGGACGCATCGTCACCGACCGTTCGCTGCGCTCGGTTTCGCACCCCGAGGTGTACGCGGTGGGCGACGCGGCCGCGATCCGCCAGGGCTACGGGGTCATGCACGGGACCTGCCAGGGCGGCATGCCGACCGGGGTGCACGCGGCGCTGTCGGTCGACCGGGTCCTCAGGGGCAAGGAGCCGAAGCCCTTCCGGTTCGGCTACTACCACACGCCGGTGAGCCTGGGCCGGGGCGACGCGGTCGTGCAGTTCACCCGGCCCGACGACAGCCCGCGCCGGATCTGCCTGGTGGGAGCGGTGGCCGTCCGGTACAAGGAGACCGTGACCGCCTCGCCCTGGCCGACGTACGGCCGTATGAAGAAGATGCCCGCGTCGGGCGCGTTCTGGCCGCGCGGAGGACGCTTCACCCGCGTCCGAGGAGACAAGTGACCGGCACCACCGACCGTTTCGCCCAGCCCGGCCAGCAGGTGTTCCTGGAATTCCGGCGGCTGCTGTTCTCCGTGGCGTACCGCGTCCTCGGCACCGCGGCCGATGCCGAGGACTGCGTCCAGGACGCCTGGCTCAAGTGGTCCGCCGCGGACCGCTCGCATGTGGCCGACCCCAAGGCGTACCTGACCAGGATCGTGACGAACCTGGCGCTGGAGCGGCTGCGGTCCGCCCGGTACCAGCGGGAGACGTACGTCGGGCCGTGGCTGCCGGAGCCCATCCTGACCGGCGGGGGCGCCCCGGAGGCCGTCCCGGACGCCGAATCGGCCGCGCTGGACGCCGAGTCGGTGTCGATGGCCATGCTGGTGGTGCTCGAGACGCTCAGTCCGCTGGAGCGCGCGGTGTTCGTGCTGAAGGAGGTGTTCGCCTTCAGCCACGCCGAGATCGCCGAGGCGGTGGAACGCTCCGAGGCGGCGGTACGGCAGGCCGCGCACCGCGCCCGTGAGCACGTGCGGGCCCGGCGCCCGCGCTTCGAGGCGGACCGGGCCAGGCAGCGCGAGGCGGCGCAACGTTTCCACGCCGCCGCGACGGGCGGTGACGTCAACGCGCTCCTCGAACTCCTCTCCCCCGACGTCACCCTGTGGACCGACGGCGGCGGCAAGGTCCGTCAGGCCCTGCGCCCGGTGACCGGCGCGGCCACGGTGGCCGGCTGGTTCTCGGCGATCGGCACGGTCGCCTACCAGGGCGTCGAGCCGGCCGACATGAAGGCGGAGCTCGCCGAGATCAACGGCGGTCCGGGCATGGTGTTCAGCGGCCCGGACCGCGTCATCGCCACCGTGACCTTCGACTTCGACGCGCGGGGGCGCATCACCGCGATCCACAACGTGGCCAACCCGGACAAGCTGCGGGCGGTCGCCGAGGGGATCGCGTACGACCTCGGGGCACGGTAGCCGTAGTCCTCGCCCGATCGGGTCGAAAACCGGCGGCGCCGCTCCGCCTTCCGCATATGCCGGTGCGACGGCTACAAGATCGTCAACGAGTCGCCAGCGGCTCGGCGGAGCGCGCCCGGGCATGTCGTGGCGCCACGTCACCGACACGGCCGGGCCCCGGCCGCGTCCCCGAACTCCCGCCCGGCCGCGCGACGCCGGGCTCGTACGAAGGAGATCCCGTGATCGCACAGGGCAAGCGGATCCTCGGCTCCCTGGCCATGGCATTCGCCGCCGCGGCCTCGCTGACCGTCGCCGTACCCGTAGGATCCGCCTACGCCATCGACCACGTGGAGTGCGTCGGCGGCGCGGACTTCCTGAAGATCTACTCCCACCTCGACGGCCGTCAGAGCGTCGACTGCTACGCCAACGCGGGCAGGACCGACTTCGGCGGCTGGTGGGCCGACCGGATCGTCACCGGCAACAACGACCTCGTCTACTACGACGTCAACGGCGACTCGGTCCGGATCAACCGCTGGACGGACATCACGTTCCCGAACAACCCGCCCCGGATCAAGAGCATCCAGATCCTCTGAGCGCCCTGGAGTGAACCGCCGGTCACCACCGTGCACGAACGGCGGTGACCGTGACCGCCAGACCACGTCGAAGCCGGTCACCGCCGTGCACGAACGGCGGTGACCGTGGCCGTCAGACCACGTCGAACTCGTTGCCCTCGGGATCCAGCATGGCCGTGGCGTAGAAGTCCATGTCGGGCAGCTCCCTGACCTCCGCCACCGTGGCCCCGGCACCGACCAGCCGCGCCACCTCGGCGTCGACCCGCTGCTTGCGGACCTCCAGCGGCACGGCACGCCCCCCGCCGGCCTTGAGGTCGAAGTGCCACCGGTTCTTGAGCGTCTTCGCCTCCGGAACCTTCTGGAACCACACCCGCGGCCCCCGCCCGGCGGGATCCACGATCGACTCCGGTACGTCCCCCGCTCCCAGCGGCAGCTCCTCCTCGGGCACCCCCATGTCCTGCCAGTAGGCGCGCCAGCTCGCATGCCCCTCCGGCGGCGGCTCGGGGACGTACCCCAGGGCCTCGGCCCAAAAGGCCACCATCCGCTGCGGATCGGCACAGTCGATCGTCAGCTGCACCGTCATCCCGGTCTCCGTCTCCATCATCGGAGCATCCCAGACGGGTCTGACAGGGCCGGAGAGACCGCCTTGACCTCAAGTCAACTTGAGGGATGAGGCTTGCGCCATGGATACCGAAGAAGCGCAGCGACAGCTGCGGTACCTGACCGACCGTGCCGAGATCACCGACCTCCTGAATCGCTACCTCCATTCCCTGGACCGCGGAGTCCTCGACGACGAGTGGGCTCGCGCGTTCCACACCGAGGACGTCACCGCCGAGATGCCCGTGGGCACCGTCCACGGCCGCGATGCCGTGCTGGACCGTGTGCGGCAGGGCATGGCACTGTTCGACCGGACCGCGCATTTCGGTACGAACAGCGTGATCGAGGTCGACGGTGACAGGGCCACGGCGCGTGGCGCCCAGCTGAGCACCCATGTCCTCGCGGGCGGCCGGGACGACCTCTTCGTCTCCGCCGGGCATACGGAAGCCGACCTGGTCAGGACGGCCGACGGCTGGCGGATCTCCGCCACCGCGCTGCGGATCGCATGGACCTGGGGGACTCCGCCGCGCCTGCCGGAGGAGTTCGCTCCGGCCACCACCGCCTGACGCACGCCCGGTGTGGCGGGGGTCACCGGAACCCGCCGGGGCGGCCGGAGAGGTAGAGGTGTGAGATGTGATGATCAGGAAGACCGGGAGAGCATGCGCACACGCATCAGGGCGGGCGACCGCCAGGCGTTCGCCGCACTCTACGAGGAGTACGCGCGGCCGGTCTACAACCATGCCTACCGGCTGACGGGCGACTGGTCGACGGCCGAGGAGGTCATGTCCGAGACCTTCCTCGCCGCCTGGCGCACCCGGCACGCCGTCGAGCCGGAGGGCGAATCGCTGCTGCCGTGGCTGCTCGGCATCGCCACGAACAAGGCGCGAGGCGCCAACCGGGGCACCGGCCGGCGCCTCGCGTTCCTGGCCCGCCGCCCCGCCCCCGAGCCCGTCGCGGACATCGCGGACGCCGCGGCCGGGCAGGTGGACGACGCCCGGCGGCTCGCCGCGGTCCGGCAGGTGCTGGACGGACTGCGCCGCCAGGACCGCGAGGTGCTGGCCCTGTGCGTCTGGTCGGGTCTCGACTACGCGGAGGCCGCCGAGGCGCTCGGCGTCCCCGTGGGCACGGTGCGCTCCCGGCTCTCCCGCGCCCGCGAGCGGCTGAGGCGGCTCACGGACGAGCGGCTGGCCCGGGAACGGAACGACAACGGCACGGAACCCCGCCCCCGTCGCGGAGAGGTACAGGGCAGGGCCGCGTTCGTGGCCCTGCCCCTCCAGGAGGAAGCCCGATGAACGACCGCACCTGCGGCCCCACCGGGGCCGAACGCGAGGAACTGGCCCGGCTGCTGCCGGCCCCGGCCGGACGGGACCTCCCCCCGGGGCGTCATCTCCACCACAAGGAAACCCTGATGCAGCTGATCGACCAGGACGGCGACCGCGCCACCGCCCGCCCCCGGCCCCGCCTCCTGCGCCCCGCCGTCCTGCTGCCCGCCGCCGGACTGGCCCTGGGCGGCATCCTGTTCACCACGCTCGCCGTGACCGGCCGGGACGAGGCCCCCCGCACCGCCGCCACGGCCACGGCGCCCCGTGGCGCGACCGTGCTGCTGGACCGGATCGCCACGGTCGCCTCGAAGAGCGGCGCGATCGAGGTCACCGACGCCCAGTACGTGTACGTCAGGACGTTGCAGGCCGAGAACACGGGCGCGTACGGCGGTCCGGTGAAGCTGGGGAAGCCCGGTGAGCGCGAGGTCTGGATGACGCAGAAGTCCGGTCCGGTGATCGACGAGGGGCTGATCCACCAGGACGGCAGGTACTTCCCGATCACGGTCGGTGTCCCGGACGGCGAGAAGCCCGTCGGCTACCCGGCGGGCCTCAACCGGCCGACGTACACCTGGCTCGCCTCCCTGCCCACCGACCCCGGCGCCCTGCTCCGCCGCCTCGCCGCCGAGATCTCCGCGGACCAGGACGCGCGCGACACCCCGGCCGGCGAGCGGGACCCGGACCAGGACGCCTTCGAGGCCATCGGCGAGCTGCTGCGGGAGACCCTGATGCCGCCGAGGACCGCGGCCGCCCTGTACAAGGCCGCGGCGAGGATTCCGGGCGTGAGCGTGGACGCCGACGCGGTGGACGCGGCCGGGCGGCACGGCATCGGCGTGGCCCGTGACAACGAGCGCGCCGGCCGGCGCACCGCCTGGATCTTCGACGCGAAGACCCTGGCGTACCTGGGCGAGCGGACCTACCTCATCCGGGACAGCTCCATGGGCCCGAAGGGAACCGTCACGGGCACCTCGGCGGTCCTGGAACGCGCGGTGGTCGGCGCCCTGCGCGAGAAGCCGTCGGCCACGGCCTGACCGGGGCGGTGGCCCTACCCTGACGGCATGACAGACGCGGCAGGGGGAAGCGGCGGGGCGGCGCCCTGGCGTCCCGAAGGGGATCCGGGCGGGGCGCCCCTCGCCGTGCCGAACGCGCTCGGCGCGCTGTGGGCGGTCCGGCACGGGCAGAGCACCGCCAACGCCGCCTTCGCCGGGGCGGGCGCGGTGCGCCTGGAAGGACGCGACCGGGACGTTCCGCTGTCCGCCCTCGGGCAGGCACAGGCGCGGGCGCTCGGGCGCTGGCTCGTCCAGTACGCCGGGGAGCTGGACCTCGTCGTCTGCTCACCGTACGTACGGGCCCGGCAGACCTGGCAGTTGATGGCCGGGTACGCGGCCGGTGAGGGCGTCGCCCCGTTTCCGCTTCTGGTGGACGAGCGGCTGCGGGACCGGGAGATGGGCGTCTTCGAGCTGTATCCGCCGGCCGCACTGGCGGCGCGGGACCCGGAGGAGGCCGCGCGCCGCGACCGCCTGGGCGAGTGGTTCTACCGCCCGCCGGGCGGGGAATCGCTCGCCGATGTCGCCCTGCGGGTGCGCGGCTGCGTGGCGGATCTGGAGCGGGCCGCGCCCGGGCGGCGGGTGCTGCTCGTCGCCCATGACGCGGCGGTCGTCGCCGTCCGCTTCGCCCTGGCGGGCCTCGGCGCACCGGCCCCCGAGGCCGTGCCGCCGGTGCCCAACGCCTCGCTGTCCCACTGGCAGGGCGACGGCGACCGCCTGACCCTGCGGCTCTGGGGCGGGACCGCACACCTCTGATACGACCAGGGGCCGACGCGGAAGTGTGGCCCGTGCTCCGACGACGCGCCCCGCCCGACGGCGGGATCGTGGCCCCATGACCTTCACCCCTGTGCCGGACCCCGTGCCCCGCCCCGCCTTTCCGGGGCGCTGGGTGGGCGGCGCCTCCCTCGTTCTGGGCCCGTCGCTGCTGCTCGCCGGTGTGCTGCTGCGCCTGCGCTTCGACTTCTTCTTCCCGGCGCAGCTGAGCGCGTACGAACATCATCCGGGGCTGATGACGGCCGCGTACAGCCTGGTGTCCGCCGGGTGGGTGCTGCTGTGGCCGGGGGTCGTGCTGCTGGCCGCCAGGGTCGGCGAGAAGCACCGGGAACTCGCCCTGTGGGGGGGTGTGTTCACCGTCCTCGGCCTCTTCGCCCGTGCGTTCCACGCCGGGGTGGACCACCTGGCCTTCCAGCTGGTCGCCGCCCAGGGGGCCGCGGCGGCGACGCGCACGGTGGGCGGGGCGTACGGTTCGTTCCACGTCTTCAGCACGCTCAACGCGGCGATCATGGGCGGCTGGCTCCTGCTGGCCGTCGGCGCGTACCGGGCCCGGGTGCTCGGGCCGTTGCGTGCCGTGGCGCTGGCCATGGCTGCGGGGATGCCGCTGGGGGTGCTCAAGGGGACAACCCCGCTGTCGGTGGCCGCCGCCGTGGGGCTGTGCGTCGCGCTCGTCCCGCTGGGTGTGGCCGTGGGGCGCGGGGGCCGGACCCCGGTCTCGGCCACCGTCGCCGGAAGGTTTCTTCTGGTGGGCGCCGTGGCGACCGGCATGTTCTTCTTCGGACGGGCCGGATGAGCGGCCTCGGATATCGTCGGCCGGTGCACTTCATGAGGCGGCGTGCCGGGGCCGGGGCGCATCTGCTGGTGCTCGACGCCTGCGCGGCGGCCGTGGTGACGGCCGGCTACGCGGCGCTGGCCGGGCAGGGCGACACGGACGGCCTCCCCCGGTTCACGGGTCCGTGGTGGCTGGGCCTCCTGGTGGCCGGCGGGGTCGGGGTGCCACTGGCGGTCCGGCGCCTGTGGCCCCTGCCCGTCCTGGGCACGGTGCTGGGCGCTTCGGCGGCCGCGACGCTGCTCGACATCACCCGGGACCCCTACGTCTCCCCCGCCCTGGCGCTCTACGCGGTCGCGCTCGCCGGACCGGCGCGCCGGGCGGCCGTGGCGGGCGCCCTGGCCCTGCTCGTCGCGGCCGCCGCCGTCGTCACCGGTGAGGCGGCCGTGACGCCCTCCGGCCCGTGGGCGGAAGCGGTCGCAACCGCCGCCCTTGTCTGGCTGGTCCTCGGGGCCGCGTGGTCGGCGGGCCGCGTCGTACGGGAGCGGCGGAAGCGGTCGGCGCGGCGGGAGCGCCGCCTCGCGGAGGAGGCGCTGGCCGAGGAACGGCTGCGCATCGCCCGGGAGTTGCACGACATCGTCTCGCACAGCCTGAGTGTGATCGTCGTCAAGGCGGCCGTGGCCAACCATGTCGCCGGGTCGCGTCCCCAGGAGACGCGGGACGCGGTCCGGGCCATCGAGCAGACCGGCCGGGAGGCGCTCACCGAGATGCGGCGGGCCCTGGGGGTACTGCGCGGCGGCACCGGTCGGGCGCAGACCGCTCCCCCACCCGGCCTGGACGACCTTCCGGCCCTCGTCCGGCGCGCCGAGCGGGCCGGGGTCCGTACCGAACTGCGCGCCCGCCCGGCCGGCGGCGTTCCGGCGGGGGCGGCGCTGGCCGTCTACCGGATCGTCCAGGAGGCCCTGACGAACGTGGTCAAGCACGCCGGCACCGGCGCCCACTGCCAGGTCGCGGTCACCACCGGTCCGGGAGGGGAGGTCTGCGTCGAGGTCGTGGACGACGGGAAGGGGAGCCCGGGCACGCCCGGCCGAAGCGCGCCCGGCGGCGGCCACGGGCTCGTGGGGATGCGTGAGCGGGTGATGATGTACAACGGGACGCTGACCGCCGGCCCCAGGCCCGGCGGAGGATTCGCCGTGTCCGCCCGGCTCCTGTCCGGACCGGCCCACGGCCCGGCCCCGAGCAGCGAGGAGCCGATGACGTGACCGAGCCCGTCCGGGTACTCGTCGCCGACGACCAGTCGCTGCTCCGGGGGAGTTTCCGGGTGCTCATCGACACCGCTCCCGGGCTGAGGGCGGTGGGCGAGGCCGGGACCGGGGCCGAGGCCGTCGAGGGCGCGCGGCGACTGCGCCCGGACGTGGTGCTGATGGACATCCGGATGCCCGGCATGGACGGCATCGAGGCGACCCGGCACATCGCCGGTTCCCCCGGGACGGCCACGGCACGCGTGCTGATCCTCACCACCTTCGACCTCGACGAGTACGTGTACGGCGCGCTGCGCGCCGGAGCGGCGGGGTTCCTGCTCAAGGACACCTCTCCCGAGGTGCTGCTCGCGGGCATCCGTACGGTCGCCGCCGGTGAGTCCCTGCTCGCGCCCTCGGTGACCCGGCGGCTGATCGCCGAGTTCGCCCGTCTCCCCGGGGCCCGCCCCGGGCCGGCGCCCTCGCTCGGGGAGCTCACGGACCGCGAGCGCGAAGTCCTCGTGCTGGTGGCCCGGGGCCTCTCCAACGCCGACATCTCCACGTACCTTCATCTCAGCAGCGGCACCGTGAAGACCTACATCGGCCGGCTGCTGAGCAAGCTGCGTGCCCGGGACCGGGCCCAACTGGTGATCAGCGCCTATGAGTCGGGGCTCGTCACCGCCACTCCTCGGGAAGGGGACGCGACCGCGTGACGGGCGACGATGTGCTGGAGGTCCTGGACCTGCTGCGGGAGGCCGGTACGGAGGTCTGGGTCGGCGGGGGCTGGGGCATCGACGCCCTGGTGGGGCGGCAGACCCGGGAGCACGAGGATCTGGACCTGATGCACCGCCTGGAGCAGGAGCCGGCGGTCGTCGCCGCTCTTGCCGCGGCCGGGTTCACCGAAACGCTCGACTGGCGGCCCGCACGGTTCGTCGTCTCGGACGCGGCGGGACGTCAGATCGATCTGCACCCGCTCGTGTTCGGCCCCGGTGGAGGCGCCCTCCAGGAGTCGCTGGAGCCCGGGAAGCCGTTCGTCTATCCGGCGGGCTGCTTCGTCACGGGCCGTGTCCGGGGCCGCACCGTGCCCTGCCTGTCGGCCGCGCAGCAGGTCTCCTTCCACCAGGGTTACGAGCCCAGGGACCGGGATCTCCATGACATGGCCCGGCTCCGCGAGGCGTTCGGGATCCGTACGCACTTCTGACCCCGGGGCGGGGCTCGACCGGTGCCCCCGCCGCGCACGGGACGCGCTCGGAACCGGCTCGAAGCGCGCTCACGAAGTCCCCCCATCTCCTGGGGAAGCACCCGTACGCGCGGCGGCGGGTGCTTGAATACCCTTGATCGGTAAGGTACTTGACTCAGGGGGCGAGCTCCGCCATGCGGAAGTCGTATTACGCAGCACACGTCTACATGATCGTCGGAGTGGTCTCGGGGCTCTTCTACCGGGAGTTCACCAAGATCAAGGACTTCCACGGCGACACCCAGCTGGCGCTCATGCACACCCATCTTCTGGCGCTGGGCATGCTCGTCTTCCTGATCGTCCTCGCCCTGGACAAGGTCTTCGGGCTGTCCGGCTCGAAGCTGTTCACCGCGTTCTTCTGGTTCTACAACACCGGCATCGCCATCTCGACGGCGATGATGGGCGTCCACGGCATCCTGACCGTGCTCGGCCGCGACGAGGACCACATCGCGGAGGCCGTGCCGCTGACCGCCGGACTCGGCCACATCCTGCTGACCGTGGGGCTGGTCCTGCTCTTCATCCTGCTCGGCAAGCGCGTCAACGAGCACGTCAAGCCGGCCGCCACTCCGGACGAGCCGACCGCACAGACCGCGGGCGCCGTCTGACCCCGCATGCGGGGGGCCTCGATCATTACGCCGTAATGATCGAGGCCCCCCGTCGTGCGTCCGCCCCGCTACCGCGCGGGCGCCTGGAACGTCACCTCGGGATTGCCCGGCGTCGGGCCGGCGAGCAGACGCTGCGGTACGCCCTTGAGGTGGAGGTCGAAGAAGGCGGCGACGTAGTCGCGGGTGATGTCGCCGGAACGGCCGGCGGGCAGCGGGGCCGAGGGGTCGGCGATGCCCAGCTCCGCCCCGAGCAGCGGCAGGTCGGTGAAGGTGAAGTGGCCGGCTCCGGCGACCGTGAGCCACCTCTTCCAGCCGTCGAGGCGCTTCCAGTCGCGGTCCCACGTGGTGTCGAAGGTGCCGCCGGAAGCGTGGTCGGCCTCGGTGCCGAGCATCAGGAACGGCCGGCCCTTGAGCCCCGCGGCGGGAACCGGGTCGTAGAAGGTGCCGTCCATGTTCACGCCCGCGCGCACCCGCCGGTCGGCGGCCATCGTGGACGCGGCGCAGTCGCCGCCGATGGAGTGCCCGGCCATGCCGATGCTCCCCCGGTCGATCATCGGGGCATGCCGCCAGGCGGGGTGATGGCCCGTCAGCCGGTCCAGCAGGAACGAGACGTCCTCGGCCCGGCCCCGCGCGACCTCCGCGAGCCCCGCGTCACCGACGCGCTCCACGTACGCGCAGGCGGCGCAGGGCAGGACGCGCCCGCCCGGGAAGACGGTGGCGACGGACTCGTGGGCGTGGTCCACCGCCGCGACGACGTACCCCCGGGAGGCCAGGTCCGCCGCGAGGGACGTCAGCGTGAAACGGCTCTGCCCGAACCCGGGCGACAGCACGACGAGCGGAAACCTCCCGCGCGCGGGCGCGGCGCCGGTACGCGCGTACGTCTCGGTGGCCGCGACCGCCCCGGGCGCGGCGACCCCGCCCAACCCCCGGGATTCCAGCAGCAGTTCCGCCTCCTCCGTGCTCATGTACGGGGCACGGGCCCCGGTCCCGGCCCGCGCCGGGTAGAAGACGGACACCAGCAGCTCACGCGCCCCCGCCTCCGGTACGTACGGGTCGGCGCGCCCGGTGTCCCGCAGGTGGAGGGTGTCCTCGCCGACGGCGTACGGCCCGGACGGGGCGGGGAGCCGCAGCCGGGGGGCGGGGACGTCGGCGACGGGGGTGGAGGGGGCGGGACGGGGGGAGGCGAGGGCCGGGGGGACGGCCGTCGCGCCCAGGGCGAGGACGAGGAGCGCGGCGGCCGTGGCGCGGTGACGAGTTCTCATGACCCGAACGCTAGGCGGGGGCCGGGCGCGTCAACGTCCGCCCGCGGTACGCGTTTTCGTACCTCTCTGGTCGCATGGACGGGATGTGTGTCGTACTACGGGCCCACCGGCACGCGGTCAGCGGGAACGGGCGACGGGGCCGCGGGTTCAGGGCGTCCGTCGAAGTCCTATCCTCTGCCGCGGCGGTGAACGTCGATCTGCGGCCGGCTCGTTCGTCGTGGATGCAGGAGGGCCGCAACAGGCCCCATGGCGACGGGATGCACGAGATGGCGAAGTACCTGCTCCTCATCTACGGGGACGAGCAGACCTGGGAATCGATGTCCGAGCAGGACCAGAGGGAGCTCGGGGCCGCCCACGCCGCCTTCACCGCCGCGGCCGGTGCCGCGGTCCTCTCCGGTCACGAGCTCCTGCCGACGACGACCGCGACGACCCTGCGCGGCAGCGTGAGCGGCCGGCCGGCGCTGACCGACGGGCCGTTCCTGGAGGCCAAGGAGGCCCTGGGCGGCTACTACGTGGTGGAGGCGCCCGACCTGGACGCGGCCATCGCGCTCGCCGAGCGGCTGCCCGAGGTGGCGGTGGGGCACAGCGGGGTCGAGATCCGCCCGGTCAACGACCCGGGCCCCAGCGGGACCGGCGTGTCGTGACGGAGAACACCGGCGGCGCCGATGTCAGGGAGGCCGTCGCGCGGGCGCACCGGCGCGAGTGGGCCGGAGTGCTCGCCGCGACGGTGCGCGTCACCCGCGATCTCGGCCTCGCCGAGGAGTGTGCCCAGGACGCGTACGCCCAGGCGCTGCGGAAGTGGACGCAGAACGGTGTCCCGCAGCGGCCGGGCGCGTGGCTGACCACCGTCGCGCGCAACCGCGCGAAGGACATCCTGCGCCGGGAGTCCGTCCTGCGCTCGGCGCTGCCGCTGCTGGTCATGGACGACGTGGTGGCCGGGCCGCAGGACGGGGAGGAGCCCCGGGCGGTCGACGACGACTGGTTGCGGCTCATCTTCACGTGCTGCCATCCCGCCCTCTCGCGTGACGCCCGGGTGGCGCTGACCCTGCGGCTGGTGTGCGGCTTGTCCACGGCCGAGGTGGCCCGGGCCTTCCTGGTCCAGGAGACCGCGATGGCGGCGCGGATCACCCGGGCGAAGAAGAAGATCAGCGGTGCCAGGATCGCCTACCGGGTGCCCGGCCCCGAGGACCTTCCCGGGCGCCTGGGCTCCGTGCTCGACGTCGTGCACCTGGTGTTCACCACCGGCCACGCCGCGCCCGTCGGCAGCCGGCTCGTACGGCAGGACCTGGTGGACGGTGCCCTCCACCTCGCCCGCACCCTCCACCGCCTGCTGCCGGGCAACAGCGAGGTCGCCGGCCTGCTCGCGCTGGTCCTGCTCACCGACTCGCGCCGGGAGACCCGCGTATCGAAGGCCGGGGAGCTGGTCCTGCTCTGCGAACAGGACCGGGCGCGATGGGACACCCGGCGGATCGAGGAGGGTTGCACGCTGCTGACCGAGTCGCTGCGCCGCGGGGGCCCCACCCGGTACTCGCTCCAGGCGGCCATCGCGGCGGTGCACGCAAAAGCCGCGACGTGGGAGGAGACCGACTGGACGGAAGTGATCGGGCTCTACCGGGAACTGCACCGCCTGTGGCCGTCGTCGGTGGTCCTGCTCAACCTCGCGATCGCCGTGGGATTCCGGGACGGCCCCCGGGCGGGCCTGGCCGCGCTCACCCCCCTGCTGGACGATCCGGCGCTGGGGACCTACGCGTACCTGAGCGCGGCCCGCGCCGGCTTCCTGCGCGCCCTGGGCCGGTGGGCGGAGGCGGCCACATCGTACGAGGAGGCCCTGGCCATGACCGGCAACGAGGTGGAGCGCGCCTTCCTGGCCCGTCGCCTCGCGGAGGCGACCGGCCGCCCCGGCTGATCCGCTCCCGGCTGCCGGTCCGCGCCCGGCCCGTTCGCCGCTCATGGGTGGGGCGCCGGGCGGGCGCCGGGCGGACGCGGAGGAGGTGGCGCGCACCGGCCGCTTCGGCCCTGCGGTCTTCCGGCGGGAGGAGCACGACGTCACGTACACCACGGCGCAGTACCTGGCCGTGCTGCGCACGTACTGCGGGCACCGGGCGCTTCCGGAGGCCGCCCGGCGCGGGCTGCCGGAGTCCGTCGCGGAGCTGGTCGACGGGCGGTGCGGGGGCCGGGTGGAGAAGCGGCACCGGATCGGGCCGGGGTCTTTCGCAGGCGGTGACCGCTACCCGTTCACGCCCGCGATCCCCCAGCCCCTGCGGGCGGCCTCGGCCAGGACTTCCCCCCAGTTGGCCAGGAGGCGCACGAAGGCGTCGAAGTCGCTGAACCGGAACGCGGTGGAGTGCTCCTCGAAGGGCGCGCGGAGCTCATCGAGCCGGGCCCGTACGCGCTCCCAGGCCGCGAGCAGTTCCCGTACGCCCTTTGGGGACTGAGCGACCAGCAGGCCGGAGCCCCCGGAGAAGAAGTCGTAGCCCTCGTCCGGCCCCTCGTCATCGAAGTCCGGCCCGTTCCAGATCAGCCCGCCGAGCAGCGCGTCCAGGTCCGCCCGCACGGCCGGGCCGACGTGGTCGCGCGCCTTCTCCCATGCCTCCCCCGCCCAGAAGTGCGGCTTGTACGAGCCGAGGGTGCCGGGGAACTCGTACACGCCGAAGTACGCGCTGTGCGGCCCGCGCGGCCACTCCCACCCGTACGTCACCGACATGGCGTCCCACAGCCCGGTCGCCTCGTCGTACCAGGCGTCCCGCAGCCGCTCCAGCCGCTCGGGGGGCGGGACCTCGGCCAGCCAGGACCAGTCGGCGATGAGGGTGGTGAGGTCGACGCCCATGGGGTCAGCCTATCGACCGGTACGGATCGTCAGGCCCGCGCGGGCAGCGCCGGATCCCCGATGTCTTACCCCGATCGGGGCATGTCCGCCCGACGTACCGGAATGCCGGCCGGGCACCGTGGATGATCCTGGACGAGCTGCCCCCACCCCGGAGGAGCCGGCCGGCCCCCGGGCGCCCTTCCCCCCACCTGGAGCATCCATGCGACACCGTGTCTCCCTCCTGCGCACGCGCGCCCTGGCCGTCGGGCTCGCCCTCGCGGCATCCGCGCTGCTGCCCTCCGGCTCCGCCGGTGCGGCCGACTCCTACCAGTGGGCCGCCCTGGGCGACTCGTACACCGCCGGCGTCTTCGTCGGAGCCCCGCAGCCGCCGCTGGGCGACGCGTCGCGCGACGGCTGCGCCCGCACCGCGGATGCCTACCCGGATCTCGTGGAACGGGAACTCGCCGGGTTCCCGCCCGGCAGGCCCGTCAGCCTGACCGACGTCAGCTGCGGCGGCGCGGCGATCTCCGACATCGCCACGACCCGGCAGACCCCGGTCAGCCCGGTCCAGCCGCCCGCCGCCGGCTGGCCGTCGGTGGCCCCGCAGACCGAGCGGGCCGGACTCGGTGACGGGACGGACGTCGTCACCATCGGCGTCGGCGGCAACAGCCTGCCCTTCGCCGGCATCCTGACCAGGTGCCTGGAGATGGGCGCGGCCGGCCGGTCCTGCCGCGACCACTACACCAGCCCGCCCGAGGGAGAGGAGAGCCTTCAGGACAAGCTCGCCCGGGTCCGGGGCGAATACATCGAGATGCTGGCCCGGGTGCACCGGGCGGCGCCCCACGCCAAGGTCGTCACGGTGGGCTACCCGGCCGCCTTCCCCGAGGACGGCGGCGCCTGCGACCGTCAGTCCCTCACCGGGCTGAGCCTCATCGGCCACGCCGACGTCGACTGGCTCCGCGACGAAGTCCTCAAGCCGCTGAACAGCACCATCCAGCAGGTGAGCGGCTTCTTCGGCGACCGCTACGTGGACGTCTACTCCTCCAGCGTGGGCCACGACGCCTGCCGGCCGGCGGACACCAAGTGGGTCGAGGGCATCTGCGGTGACGCCGAGGACTACTGGCCCGCCGGACTCCCGGGCACGGCGCTGGACTGCGGTGCCATCGGCAAGAAGGCCACCCTGGTCCACCCCAACGCCGAGGGCCACGCCGACATGGCGGCCCACGTCGAGCGGGCCGTCCGCATCGCCCTTCTCGAACGCTGACCGTCACAAAAGCGCGGTGGCCGGGGGTGTTGCCGGTGCGGCGGGCCCGGTGCGGCCCCTCTCGGAACGAGCCCGGCCGGCACGCGGCGCCCACGATCCGAAACCCCCTCTTGCCTTTGCGAAAGCAACGCTATAGTTTTCCCTCGTGAGCGCCACGGCGGTGGGTCAAAGCTCTTTGGTTTTGCATGAGATGGGGGATACTTGCATGCCTCGATTGCCTACAGAGGTTCGCACAGTGCAATCCGCAGCGCATATGGATGGCGGCTCGGGGATCGTCGTACGGGCGGCCCGGGCCGAGGGGGGCGCCCGGTGAGCGCGGCGGCCCGTTCGCGGGCCTGCTTCGCCCTGGCTCTCGTCGCTGCCGTGCTGGCGGGCGCCCCGGCCGGGGCCGCACCCGCCGCGGAGCAGGCGCCGCCCCGCATCGAGACGGTGCTCGATGTGTCGGGGTCGATGGCGACCGAGGACGCGGGCGGGCAGACCAGGCTCGACGCCGCCAAGACCGCCGTCCGCCGCCTCCTCGACAAAACACCCGACGGCACGGCCATGGGGCTGCGGGTGTACGGGTCCGAGTACGCCGGTGAGGCCAAGGGCCCCGGATGCAAGGACACCGGACTCCTCGCCCCGGTCGCCCCGATGGACTCCGCCTCGAAGGCGTCCGCGCTGGCCCGGGTGCAGGCGCTGAAGCCGGTCGGGATGACGCCGATCGGCCGCAGCCTGCGGGCCGCGGCCGCCGACCTCGGGGACACCGGACCGCGCCGGATCATCCTCGTCAGCGACGGGGAGGACACCTGCGCTCCCCCGAGCCCGTGCCAGGTCGCCCGTGAACTCAAGGGGGCCGGGATCGACCTGGTCGTCGACACCGTCGGCCTGAGGGTCAACGCCGCCGCCAAACGCGAGCTGACGTGCATCGCGAACGCCACGAAGGGGACGTACGTGGACGCGGGTGACGCGGACGAACTGGCCGACCGGCTCGACCAGTCCGTGAAACGCGCCCTCACCCCGTACGCGCGAAGCGGCACCAGGGTCAGCGGCGGCAAGGACTGCCCCAGCGCCCCCGTCCTCGTCCCCGGCCAGTACCTCGACAGGATCCGGGAGGGCGAGTCCCGCTGGTACAAGGTCACGCTGCGCCCGGGGCAGTCGCTCCGGTTCTCCGGCTCCGTCGTCCCGGCCGGCGCGTGGGAGACCCCGACCTCGGTCAACGCCCAGCTGTCGCTGCCCGGCCAGGCCGGGGTGTGGGCCACGGAGACGGCGGTCGAGGACCGCTGGTCCAACGTCATGTCCATCGGCGTCCAGTCCGAACGCCTGTCCTGGGACAGGATTCCCGCCGGAACCGACAGCACCGAGGTCTGCGCCCGGATCCACAGCAAGGTCCGGACAGGGCGGGCCGAGCCGGTCGAGGTCGCCGTCGGCATCGCCGACCGGGCCGTCCGCCCCGACGGAACACCCGACGAACGGGTCACCGGCGCGGGCGCCGAGGCCGGACAGCCCACCACACCCCCGAACACCGGCAGCACGCCCCCGAACACCGGCCACCACCGCGCCGGCACCACCGGGACAAGCGCGGCCGCCACGCCCTTCCTGGACCGCCCGGCAGCCCTCGCCATCGCCGCCCCGGCCGCGTTCCTGCTCACCCTGGCCCTTCGATTCGCCATCGCCCGCAACCGCCGCAGGGGAGCCTGACATGCGCGTACGCACCGCACTCATGACCACCGCGGCATTCGGCCTCCTCGCCGCCGGCACCGCGCACGCCGCCGACGGCGCCACGGGATCGGCGGGGGGCTACTCGTTCAACAGCAGCACCCCCCTCGACGAGGGCGCTCAGCGCCGGCTCACCGTCGGCGACTTCCACTTCTGGAAGATCACCCTCAAGCCCGGCCAGCGCCTGGACGTCAAGGCATCGGTCGAGGTGCCCGGCGGCTACGACCCCGGCCCCTCACCCCACTACGAGCGGCTCGGTGTCCGGATCTACGACCCCACCCGCCGGCCCATCCTGTGCGACGGCTCCTCGAACGGCACCGAGATGATCTACCGCGGACACGCCACGGCCCGAAGCGGCGGCACCTTCACCGCCGAGTGCACCGTGGGAACCGTCGACTACAAGCCCGTCGAGCGAGCCGGAACCTACTACGTCCAGGTCGGCATCGGCGGAGCCACCCAAACCAAGGGCGACACGCTTCCCCTCACGGTGTCCGCCGCCACCGGCACCGGCGTCACGCCCCGGCCCGTCGCATCCTGGAAGCCCGGCACTCCGGCCGGCGCCGTCCCCGCCGAGCCGGAACCCGCCGCCGCGACCACGCCGCCCGAGACTGCGGCGGACCCGGACCCGGACCCGGCCGCCGCCGCGGCGGCCGGCAAGGGCCTGCCGCCGTGGGCGCTGCCCGCCGCGCTGGCCGGAGGCGTGGTCGCCGCACTCGCCCTCGGCGCCGTACGCCGCCGCCCGGGCCGCGCGGCACCGCGGCCCACCCCCGCACCCGTCCCCCCGGGCCCACCGCCGCACGGCACCCCGCAGCAGCCGCCCCACACCGGCGCCCCCGGCGGGCCGCCCTCCCCGTTCTGAACCCGGGCTCAGTGGACCTTGTCACCGATCTGGCCGAACGGCAGGGTGAGGGCCATGGGCATTCCCTTCTTACGTGACGACATTGCAGGGCGCGTGACCGTGACGCTGGAGCGCGTCGACGATCCCGTTGCCGTGGGCAAGCACCCGTCCTCCGCCGGTTTCCCGAGTTGCACGGCTGTGGTGGACTACCCGGGCAAGGGGTACCGGGCCATGTTCGGCTGGGTCCAGCTGGTGCGTTCGACGGACAACTCCTCCGCGGGATCCGCGTTCGACATGGACCCGTTCTACCTTTTCGAGGACGCACCGTCGCCCTACGCGTTCTTCGGCCTCAACCCGACGCTGTTCGATGCCCCGTCACGGGCTGAACGGGCCGTCCTGGACTGGACGGCACACAGCTTTCTGGCCTGGACGCCGATGGACGACACCGAACGGCGCGTCGTGCCGCTGGCCGGCTTCTCGTGGGGGTTCGACATCGACGCGGCCGGTGAGATCGCGTTGCAAGGGGTTCAGGCTCTGACGGCTGAGGACTGGGCCGGGCACCTGCCGTACCTCGGCTCCTCCTTCCCGGGCTGGGGCTTCGACAAGTGGCTGCCCGAGACCCGGAGCCGTTGAGCGCCCAGGCCGCCGTGAGCGCATGAGCCGTCCGCTGATATCAGCCCGGATGCCGTTCGCGTGCGACGGATCGCCTCTCGTTCACTGCCCGATCGCCCACCCCGGCACCCAGGTTCCCGCCGCCCCGTAATCCCCCGCCGTCGCCAGGTGCGTCCGCAGCGCCTCCAGCCCCGGGTGCGGGTTGTCGCGGTGCCAGAGGAGGGAGGGGGGGTGGACCGGGGGTCGGGTCCGTGACCGGGATGCGGCGCAGGTCGTGGCCGGTGGGCCGGACGAGGCGGGAGTGTTCGCCCATGAACGGGGCCAGGGACGGGGTGTCCGCGATGGTGTCGAACAGGATGAAGTTGCTCTCCGGCCGATAAGTGACCACGTCGTGCGTCAGGATCTGGATGGTCACGTTGTCCAGCTCGCCGAGATCCGCGATCTCCTTGAACTGGTCGAGCATGACCTCCTGACTGCCGACCATCCTCCGGACGGTCGTCTCGTCCATGATGACGCGAAGCTCCAGAGGGTCTTCGGAGCGGGTGATCAGCCGGCCCGCGCCGCCACCCGCCCCGGCGACCGCACCGCCACCGTCCACCAAGGCGGCCCGCGCCGCCTGTACGACCTGCTCGACGGGGTGCGGTGGCGGTGGATCGAGGAGGGTGAACTGCCGGTGTACGGGGCGGAGGTCACTGTCACGCCGGGGGGTGGGACAACGCTGAGGCGTGGAGGGTGGACGGCGGTGTTGCAGGGGCGCCGGGTCTGGCGCTACGGATCGATCCGTCCGGTCAGCCGCCAGTCGAGGTACGTGGCCAGGTCGGGGGCCACCCAGGTGCGGCTGTCGTTCTCGTGGTTCCAGGCGAAGACGTCGGGGCGGTCGATCGTGGCGAGAAGCGCGAACAGGTCGCCGTTGCCCGCGTCCGCGAAGAAGAGGAGCGGGGCGAACGGCATGTAGAGGGCGGGGAACGCGGAGTCCTCGCGGAGGCTCTGATTCGTGGAGGCCACGTTCTCGGTCGGCCAGACGAGGCCGTCTCCGTACTCGTCCTCGATGCCGTCGGTCTCCCGTAGGAGGGCGACGAGGTCTGCGGGCAGCGGATGGCCGAGGACCGTGGCGCAGTGGGCCAACGACGACTCCGACGCGGGGGGCCGGAGGACTGCCGTAGGAGGTAGTGCTGTGACGACTTCGGTCCACACCGCTGATTCGCCTTTCATGGGCTCGGTCCCACCACGATACGACGGTGAGTCGCCGTTCAGCCGCCTGTCGGCGGAAGGTGCAAAGTGCCTCGAAGCGGCCGGCGCGAATGCGGTGGGGGCTCCGATCCGGCGGGCCCTACCCGGCGTCGGTAACCCGCCGCCATCCGTCCGCCCAGGCGTACGTGCCGGCAGGGTCATACGCGTGCGGCCCCTTGGCCTTGGCCTCGAGCGCCGGGTCGGTGGTCACCTTCCAGTCGCCGCCCTTCCGGGTGAGGATCAGGTGGGTGGTCTCGTCCCGAAGCGGGTCGCCGTCGACCCCCTCGTCTGCGGTCGTGGCGAACCGATCGTAGGACATCCATACGACGACCGGGTCTCCGCTCCGGTCGAGGGAACGTCCAAGCACAGCATTCACGTGGGTGCTGAAGGTGAGGCCGCCTGGCGTTCCGCCGGATGGAGGCAGGCCCACGCCTTCGCGGAGCTTGCGAACCTCGCTCACTACAGGTCGCACAACTCCCGTGTTCACTTTTCGACCGCCCACCCCGGCACCCAGGTTCCCGCCGCCCCGTAATCCCCCGCCGTCGCCAGGTGCGTCCGCAGCGTCGCCAGTCCCGGGTGCGGGTTGTCGCGGTGCCAGAGGAGGGAGTGGGGGTAGACCGGGGTCGGGTCCGTGACCGGGATACGGCGCAGGTCGTGGGTCCTGGGCCAGATGAGGCGGGAGTGTTCGCCCATGAACGTGGCCAGGGACGGGGTGTCCGCGATGGTGTCGAGCAGGACGTCCGAGCCGAAGTTCGGGCCCGTCGCCTCGATGGTCAGGTCGAACTCCGCGGCCAGGTCGTCGTAGTAGGCGCCCCACTCGGTGCCGGGGGCGATGCCCGGCATCCAGATGCGGTGGCCGGCCAGACCGGTGAGGGTCACCGAGGGGGCGTCGGCCAGGGTGTGGGCGGGGCCGGTGAGGAGCTGGAGGGGTTCGTCCAGGACGCGGGCGGACGCGATGTCGTCGGGCAGGGGGCGGCCGGGGGCCGTGACGGCGCGGAAGGTCGCGTCGAGTTCGCCGGAGCGCAGCGCGGCGACGGCCGTGTCCATGCTGACCAGCATCATCACGTCGAGGGCGATCCCGGGGTGTGCGCGGTGGAAGGCGCGCATCAGGTTCGACTGCGCGGTGCGGGACGCGAGCACGTCGACGCGCAGCGGGCGGCTGCCGGGGCGTACGGACGCGGTCGCGCGCTCGGCCGCGCGCAGCAGTTCGCGCGCGTGGGGCAAAAACGCCCGGCCGTCGATGGTGAGCTCGGCGCCACGCGGGGCGCGTGTGAACAACCGGACGCCGAGGGCCGCCTCCAGTGCGGCGATGCGCTTGGAGACGGCCTGCTGGGTGACCGAGAGGTCCGCGGCGGCCTTCTGGAACCCGCCCGCTTCCGTGACGGCGACGAAGGTGCGTACTGCTTGGAGGTCCACGTCGCCCTACCTTAGGGAACGTCACGCGGCCGTCGTGAGCGTCTTCCTGGTGTCGGCGGCCCGCGCCCGCCCCGCCGCACGGCGGCCGTAGACGTTGTTGGCGATGACGGCCGCCAGGGTCGGCGCGACGCCGGCGAGTTCGGCGGTGGTCGGCCGGTGGCCGCGTACGGCTTCGATCGCGAAGGCCGTGATCGGGACGAGGTTGATGAACAGGACGCCGTTGGCCGGGCCGAGGGTACGCGTCGCGTGGTTGAAGGCGAGGATCGCGACGGCGGTGGCGGGGACGGCCGCCCCTGATCTTCGCAGGGATCTTGGCCTTCGGGCTGGGGCGGGAATGCGATCTCGTGGCTGTTCTGACGTGATGGTCAAAGCGGACGTTTCTGCTGCTCGATGTACTGCTCAACGGTGCTCCGTCGCAGGACCCTGCGAAGTAGGACGGGGACCAGAAACGGCCGTGCGTGACTGCGCGGCCGGTGAACTCCTGGCGCAAGTATCGGGAGGAGACCCCTTTGAGGGAGTTGACCAGTTTGGACAGCTGGACCTTCGGTGGGTAGTGCACCAGAAGGTGGACGTGATCATCTTCGCCGTTGAACTCACGCAGCTCTGCCTCGAAGGACTGGCAGACGTCCCGCATGATCTCTTCGCAGCGGGTCAGCATGTCGTCGTTGAAGACACCGTGCCGATACCTGGTGACAAACACCAAGTGCACGTGCAAGTTGAAAACGACATGATTTCCCCTGCGGACTTCGGGATCGGTTTCCCAGCGCGGTGACATCCACCAAGGGGAGAGTCTTGGGCAAGCCGGACGAAGGGGGTGGGCTGGTTGATTCGTGCGTACAAGTTTCTGTTACGGCCCACCGTGAGCCAGGCGATCGCGCTCGGTGAGATGCTGCGTGATCACTGCTCGCTCTACAACGGTGCGTTGCAGGAACGCCGCGACGCCTACCGGCATCCGTCGAGGACGAGCATCAAGTACGGGACGCAGTCCGGGCAGCTCAAGGACATCCGGGCCTTCGGCCCCGAGCGTCAGGGCCGCTGGTCGTTCAGCTCCCAGCAGGCCACGCTGCGGCGACTCGACAAGGCGTTCGCCGCGTTCTTCCGCCGGGTCAAGATCGGGGACAAGCCCGGCTACCCGCGCTTTCGCGGGGTGAACTGGTTCGACACAGTGGACTTCCCCAAGGACGGGGACGGCTGCCGTTGGGACTCCACCCCGCACGACCCGGTCACCCGGGTCCGTCTCCAGGGCGTCGGGCATGTCAGGGTCCACCGGCACCGCCCGGTGGTCGGCACGGTCAAGACCGTCAGCGTGAAGCGTGAGGGCCGTAAGTGGTTCGTCGTGCTCACAGCCGAACGGGCCGTGCCCGAGCCACTGCCCGCGACCGGCTCCGGCATCGGTATCGGTATCGGTATCGGTATCGGTATCGGTATCGACCTTGGTATCGCGTCGTTCCTCACCGACTCCAACGGCGTCCACATCCCCAACCCGCGTCACGCCCGCAGGGCCGCCGCCAGGCTGGAGGCTGCGCAGCGGGCGCTGTCCCGGTTCCCCCGGTGCGGGGCAAAGGACCGCACCCGTAACCATCAGCGGGCGGTGGAGAAGGTCGCAGGCCCTGCACCGCAGAGTGCGGCGCCGACGGCTCGACCACGCACACAAGACCGCGCTCACTCTGGTCCGGGAGCACGACTTCATCGCGCACGAAGACCTCAAGATCCGCAACATGACCAAGGCCCCTGTACCGAAACCCGACCCCGATGCACCGGGGATCTTTCTGCCGAACGGGGCAGGGGCCAGGGCGGGGCTGAACCGTTCGATCGCTGATGCCGGTTGGGGGGTGTTCCTGACGATCCTGAACGCGAAGGCTGAGAGTGCCGGGCGGGAAGTGATGGCCGTGGACCCCCGCAACACCTCCCGTACGTGTCCCGCATGCGGGCACACCGCGCAGGAGAACCGGCCCACCCAGGAGAAGTTCCACTGCGTCGACTGCGGCCACCAGGCGCATGCCGACGAGGTCGGGGCACTCAACGTTCTACGGGCCGGGCTGGTCCGCCGCAACGCCAACACGGCATAGCGAGAAGCCCCGCCCCCCGGGGCGGGGAGGAGTCACGTAGAGGATCTGCCCTCAGTCGGCGGCGGACGGGGTGGGACCGAGGCCGAGCTTCCGACAACCAATGGTTGTGGGGAAACCGCACGTCGGTTGTTTGACCTGCGGTTCCGTCGAGCGGTTAGCTCTCACCCGGCTATTTCGGGTTGTATGGGTGAGGCGGCATGGGCAGAAGAGCGTGGGGGCGGCCGTTCAGCTGGTTGTGGGCCGCCTACGCCGTGAGCGCGTACGGGTCGGGGCTCGGGTTCGGAGCGCTGCCGCTGCTCGCCGTGCTGGTGCTGGACGCCGGGCCCGGCGAGGTGTCCGCGCTGTCGGCGGTCGGGCCCGCCGTGGGGGCGCTGATCGCGGTGCCGCTCGCGCCGTGGGTGGAGTTCCGGCGCAAGCGGCCCGTGATGATCGGGATGGACCTGGTCCGGTTCGCGGCCATGGCGTCGATCCCGGCCGCGTACGCCTTCGGGCTGCTCGGGTTCGTCCAGCTGCTGGTCGTGTCGGCCGTGGCCGCCGCGGCGAAGATCGCGTTCGGGGCGGCGAGCGGCGCGTATCTGAAGGCGCTCGTCCGCCAGGAGGACCTGCTCGTCGCCAACGCGCGGTTCGAGGCCGCGAACTGGAGCTCCATCGCGGTCGGCCCGCCCCTCGGCGGCGCGGCGATCGGGGTCTTCGGGCCGGTCACCACCGTGGTGGCCGACGCGCTCAGCTATCTGCTCTCCGCGCTCGGCATCACCGCGATCCGGGGCAAGGAGGACGCCCCGGGCCCGGCGGGCCGGAGCCCGCTGCGGGCGGGTGCGCTGCTCGCCGGATGGCGGCACATCCTGGGGCACCCCGTGCTGCGGGCGCTCTACCTCAACCAGGTCCTCGTCGGCGGCCTGATCATGGCCACCGAACCGTTGCTGGCGGTGCTCCTGCTGCGCCGCCTCGGGTTCCCGCCCTGGCAGTACGGTCTCGCCTTCGCCGCTCCGTGTCTCGGCGGGCTCATCGGCTCGCGGCTGGCCCGCCGGGTCGTCGCCCGCTACGGCCGCGACCGGGTCTTGCGGACGGTGGGCACCCTGCGCGCGGTCTGGCTGATCGGGCTGGTCTTCGTACGGCCGGGTGTCCTCGGGCTCGTCACGGTGATGGCCGTCGAGCTGGCCATCATCGTCAACATGAGCCTGTACGGGCCGGTGCTCTCCGCGTACCGGCTGGAACACACGCCCGAGCACCTCGTCGCCCGTATGCTCACCGCCTGGTCGATCGGGCAGCAGGCGTGCATCGCCGTGCTCACCGCGCTCGCCGGGCTGCTCGCCGACGTCACCGGGCCGCGCGCCGCCCTCGCGGTGGCCGGGGTGCTGATCCTGGGCACCCCGTTCCTGCTCCCTGGGCGGGGGCGGGCGCCCCGGACGGCCGCCCTCGACCTCAACCGGACTTGATCTCAACCGGACTTGAGGTCGCAGGATGCCGGGCATGGATACCGAAACACACACCCCCGCACACGCCGCCGACCTCGAAGCCATCCGCGCGGTCGTCGCCACCGTCGAGCGCTCCCAGCAGCGCAAGGACCCCGACGAGTTCCTGGCCCTCTTCCGGCCCGACGCGGTCTGGACGACGGCCCACGGCAAGGTGCTCATCGGCATCGACGCGATCTCCGCGTTCACCCGGACCGTGCTGCCCGCCGCCGACTGGGCAGGGCGGGTCACCTACGACGTGGCGCACGTCCTCTTCATCCGCCCGGACGTCGCGGCGGTCAAGGTCCGGCAGCGCTACCTGGCGCCGGAGGAGGAGAGCGAGGGCGCTCCGCTGTATGTGATGAGCCGGGGCGACGACGGGCGGTGGCTGCTGACCGCCGGTCAGAACACGCAGGTCGTCGCGGGCTGACCGCACCGGCGCCGGTCAGCCCGCCGCCGTCTCCTTTTCGAGCAGCGTGAACGACTTCGGCGTGCCGCCCGGCTGCGGCTTGCCCTCCTTGCGGCCGACGACCCGGTAGCCGGCGCCGAGGTAGTACGCGGTCAGGGGCTCGTTGCCCGCCAGGCAGTCCAGGCGTACGAGCGTCCGGCCCGCCTCGGCCACGCGGTGCTCGGCGGCCCGCAGGAGCCGGCGCCCCGTGCCGGGCGGGACGGCGGTGCGGTCCACCATCAGCCGGTGCACGTAACCGGCCGTCGCCGGCTGCGGGCCCCAGGCGTCCTCGTCCTCCCACCACAGCTCCCAGGCGCCGACCACACGTCCGGCGGCCTCGGCGAGCCACACCTCCCCCGTCGCCATGATCCGGCGGAAGTGGTCCTCGGCGAGTTCGCCGGGCTGCCACTGGCCGGTGACGCCCCGGGCGAGCATCCAACGGGCCGCGTCGTCCCGCAGCCGTACGACGGAGGCGAGGTCGGCTTCACCGGCGGGGCGCAGGCGCAGGTCGGTCGGGCTCAGGTCCTTCACGCCACGATCCTCGCACGCGCGTACGCATACGGCGTCGGGCGCGGGGGACCGACGTTCTCCCCGCGCCCCGTCGGGCCGATTACTACGACATCTTCGGCGCGATGACCGAGAAAGCCCCGCCCTGCGGGTCGGCCAGGACCGCCATGCGGCCGGCGACCATGTCGAAGGCGGGGGCCAGGACCGTGCCGCCGGCGCGGACGGCGGCCGACTGGATGTCGTCCACGCTGTCCACCGCGAAGTAGGGCTGCCAGTGCGGCGAGACACCGGGCGGCACCTTGCTCATGTCCATCATGCCGCCTACCGCCCGCCCCTCGACCTGGAACTCGACGTAGCCGTCGGCGCCCTCCATCTCGGAGGGGGTCGCCGTCACCGGCAGGGCGGCGGAGTAGAACGCGGACGCCGCGTCCGGGTCGGGGGTGGTCAGCTCGCTCCAGACCAGCGCGCCGTGCTCGTTGACGATGCCCGCGCCGCCGAAGGTGCCGGGCTGCCAGAGGCCGAGGACGGCGCCCGCCGGGTCGGCGAACACGGCCATGCGGCCGAGGTCCATGACGTCCATCGGGGGCACGACGACCGTGCCGCCGGCGTCGGTGACGGACGTGAGCGTGGCGTCGACGGCGTCGGTCGACAGGTACGTGGTCCACTCCGCCGGAGGCATCGGGTCCGGCACCGTGCCGTCCTGGTTCATCGCCTTCATGATCCCGGCGACCGGCTTGCCCTTGAGGGTGCAGACGGCGTAGCCGCCGTGTTCGGCCGGGCCCGCCTCGCCCTGCCAGCCGAAGAGGTCGCAGTAGAAGTCGATGGCCGCCTGCTGGTCGGGGACCATCAGGTCGATCCAGCAGGGGGTGCCGGGCCGGTAGGGGTCGTTCATTTCGGGCACGGGTGCCTCCGGGAGGCTGCTCGGGGGTGGACGGGCCCTCCTTACCCGCACCCCGCGCGAGCGGAATCGGCCCGTACGGGTGACAGCCCGTTCAGTACCAGGGCCGCGCCTCCGGCGTGGGCAGCGGACGCAGGGCCGGCCAGTTCTCCAGCAGGCGGGCGGCCAGGGAGGAGGCGAGACCGCCGAGCGCGTGCAGACGGTCGTGGTCGCGGGCCAGGTCCGCGACGGCGCCCAGGCGGTGCACGAGGCGTTCGCGGGCGGAGACGTACCCCCACTCGAAGTCCTCGGCGGGCACCCGGGCGAGCTGGTCGGCCGTCCCCCGCCGGGCCCGTTCGACCAGCGCGTCGCCCTGGATGAGCCAGCCGGCGCACGCGTCGGCGAGGTCGCCCGGCACGTCCCGGCCGGTGAGGTCGCGCCAGGTGGTCCGGTAGACGGCCTCGGCCTCCGTGAGCGGCGCGGCGGTGACCGACAGGGCGCACCAGCAGGTGGGGAAGCCGATGCGGAAGTACGCGAGCTCGACCAGGCCGTTGCCGAGCGCGGCCCGCTCGAAGTCGACGAAGCGGACGCCGTCCGGGGTGCGCAGGTCGTTGCCGGGGCAGGGGTCGCCGTGGAGCAGGGCGTGGTGCCCGGCGGGGTCGAGCCGTTCCAGGAGCCCGGCGAGTTCGTCCGGGACGGCGGCCGGCACGGGCACGTCGAGCGCGCGGGCGAGGGCGAGGAAGGAGTCCGCGTCGGCGGCCGTGGGGCCGGACCAGGCCGGGAGCGCGCCCGCGTCGGCGGGCCCGGTCAGGGCGTGCAGCCGGGCGAGCGCGTCGGCGTACCCCGGCATCCAGTCGTCGGTGCGGCCGAGGTCGTCCACGTATTCCAGGAGCATGATCCGCGCGGCCGGGTCCGTGGCGAGCAGCGCGGGGGCCGCGGAGCCGCGTCCCGCGAGGCGCAGTCCGGCGGTCTCCCGGGCGAAGCGCGCGTCCGCGTCGGCGGTGGTGTCCCCGTCGTCGGTGATCTGCTTGACGATCACGGGCCGCCCGTCCCCCGCCCGCACCCGCCACACCCGGGAGCGGGGGCTGCTGTCCAGGGGCTCGGCCTGTGCGGGGATGCCGCCCAGGGCGCAGAGCAGGGGGTCGGTGAGCAAAAGGGGGTCCGGCATGGAGCCGAGCCTACGGGTCTGCTCGGGCGCCCCGGGACCGCTCGACGAGTACGGCCACCCCGTCCAGCAGCCGTTCGAGGCCGAAGGAGAAGAGCGTGTCGAGTTCGAGGTCGAAGCCCTCGTCGCCGAAGAGCGTGGACAGGGTCGGATAGGAGCCGGTGATCTGGATCGTCTCCATCCGGGTCTCGTGGGTGGCCAGCCACTCCTCGGGGGTCATCCCGGTCTCCTGCCATGCCTGCGACTCCAGCTCGACGGCCGCGGCGATGCCCTGCGCGTAACCGAGGAGAGCCAGGTGCACGTGGATCATCTGGGTCGGGGTCAGGCCCAGGCCCTTGAGGGTGCTGAGGATCCGCTCGGTGTAGCGCATCGCGTGCGGCGAGGCCGACGGGCGGGTGAGGGCGGACAGGGCGCGCGCCATCCACGGGTGGCGCAGGTACAGGCTCCACAGCCATCGCACCTCACGCTCCAGCCGGGCCCGCCAGCCGGACGGGCGCGGGCCCGGCGGTTCGCCCTCGAACACCGTCTCCGACATCAGGCGTACGAGTTCTCCCTTGCTCGGGACGTGGCGGTAGAGCGCCATGGTGGACACCCCGAAGTCGGTGGCGATCCGGCGCATGGAGAGCGCGGGCAGCCCTTCGGCGTCGGCGAGGGCGATCGCGGCGTGCACGATGCGGTCGCGGGTGAGGCCGTGCGCCGGGGCCGGGGGGCGGGTGCGTCCGGTCTCGGCCACCACGGTGCCGACGCCGGGCACCGCGCACACCAGGCCCTCCTGGTTCAGGGCGGCGAGCGCCTTCGTCGCGGTCGCCATGGCGACGCCCCACTCCTGCGTGATGCGCCGGGTGGAGGGGACACGGTCCCCGGGCGCCAGCTCGCCGGAGGCGATGCGGCGCCGGATGTCCCCGGCGATGCGGAGGTAGGGCGGTTCCTTGGCCATGGGCGTACTGTACTAGTGCACCGCACGGGTCAACAGGGCAGGGCACCAGGCGTATTGACAGGTGCACTAGGCCGCCGCTTGCGGTGTACGCCGGTGCCTCGCTTCTCTTTTGCCCATGGAGAACAACACACCCGGCCCCCGCGCGGGGCGCAAGGAATGGACCGCCCTCGGCGTCCTGATGCTCCCCGTGGCTCTCGTCTCGATGGACGTCTCCGTCCTGTACTTCGCGATCCCCTCCATCAGCCAGGACCTGGAACCCAGCGCCACCCAGCAGTTGTGGGTCCTCGACATGTACGGTTTCGTGCTCGCCGGGCTGCTCGTCCCGATGGGCGCGCTCGGTGACCGGCTCGGCCGGCGCAGGCTGGTGCTCGTGGGGGCGGCCGTCTTCGCGGTGGCCTCGGCGGCTGCGGCGTACGCGCATACGGCGCAGGTGCTCATCGCCGTACGTGCGCTGCTGGGGGTCGGTGGCGCCGCGCTGATGCCGTCGACGCTCGGCGTGATCCGCAACCTCTTCCACGACGGCCGGCAGCGCGGCCGGGCGGTGGGCCTGTGGACCGCCGTCATGACGACGGGCATCTCGCTCGGCCCCGTCGTCAGCGGTCTGCTGCTGGAGCACTTCTGGTGGGGCTCGGTCTTCCTGGTCAACGTGCCCGCCATGGCACTGCTGCTCGTGCTGGTGCCGTTCCTGGTGCCGGAGTCCCGGCCGGCGAGGAGCGCGCGCTTCGACCCGCTGAGCGCGGCGCTGTCCCTCGGTGCCCTGCTGCCGGTCATCTACGGGATCAAGGAGTGGGCCCGGCACGGCTACGAGCCGCTGCCCGCGTCGGCCGTCGGTGCGGGGCTGGTGCTCGGTGCCGTGTTCGTACGCCGGCAAAGTCGCCTCCCGCATCCGATGGTCGACCTCGGGCTGCTCGGCCGGCGGTCCTTCGGCGGGCCGGTGCTCGCCAACCTCCTCGCGATGTTCGCCACGGTCGGGATGGCCGTCTTCCTCACCCAGTACCTGCAGTCGGTCCTCGGTCTGAGCCCGTTCCGCGCCGCGCTGTGGAGCCTGGTGCCGGCCGCCGGGGTTGCGGTCGCGGCCCCGGCCGGGGCGGCCCTCGCGCAACGGGCCGACCGGGCGTATGTGATGGGCGGCGGATTCCTCGTCTCCGCGTGCGGGTTCCTCTGGCTGTCCCAGGTCCGGACGGACTCGGCGCTCTGGTTCACCCTCACCGGCGCCTCCCTGTACGCGGGCGGCCTGGTGGCCGCGATGACACTGGCCAACGAACTCGCCCTGGGCGCGGCCCCGCCGCAGCGCGCGGGGTCGGCGGCGGCCGTGCTGGAGTCGGGCCAGGAGCTGGGCGGCGCGCTGGGCATGGCGATCCTGGGCTCCGTCGGCGCGGCAACCTACAGCCGGGACATGGCGGACGCGCTGCCCTCCGGCGTGCCGCAGGCCGACGCCGTACGCGAGACGCTGGGCGGTGCCATGGCCGTCGCGGCGCAGCTGCCGCGCGCGTCCGCCGACGCCGTGCTGAGGGCCGCGCGCGACGCCTTCACGCACGGGATGAGCGTCGCGGCCTTCGGTGCGGCCGCCGTCATGGCCGGGGCCGGTCTGCTGTCGCTCACCCGGCTGCGGGGTGCGGGCGGGACGGCGGGCGCCCGGGACGAGCGGGAATCGGCAAAGGTGGGGTAGGGCGCGGCCCGTAGCGGTAGAAGAGCTCCGGGTCGCCCTCGTCCAGACCATGGAGGAGGCCCGCCGGGGTCCAGCCGGCGCGTTGGAGCAGGCGTTGCATCGGGTGGTTGGAGACGTTGGCCGAGGTGAACAGCTTCGGGGAGGTGCACAGGGCCGTCACGGCTTCCAGCAGCCGGTGGCCCACGCCCCGGCGCCGGGCCTGTTCTGGACTGTTCCGGGGAAACCCCGGGGCCGCGGGCGGCCCCGCGGGCGGGCGGGGGCCGTGGCCGCCGCGCAGACCGGGGGTTTCCCAGGAGCGCGTCGAGGGCGGAGCCGTGATGAGCGAACCGGTGGCCGAGCTGCATCCCGACTACAGCAGTGCCGGTGCCACGGCGACCCCGTGGACCGAGGTGGTGGCCGTCCTGGAGCGGGCGCAGATGTTCTGGCTCTCGACGGTCCGGCCGGACGGGCGTCCGCATGTGACGCCGCTGCCGGCGGTGCGGCTCGACGGGGCGCTGTACTTCTCGACGGGGCTGGAGGAGCAGAAGGGCCGCAACCTCACCCGCAATCCGAACTGCGTCCTGACGACGGGCAACAACGTGTACGAGCGCGGGCTCGACGTGGTCGTCGAGGGGCCGGCGGTGCGGGTCGCCGAGCGCGCGGTGCTGGAGCGGCTCGCGGAGCTGTGGATGGCGAAGATCCGGTGGCCGTACGACGTGGCCGAGGGCGGTTTCCGGCACCGGCCGGAGGGTCCCCAGCCGGAGAGCTCCGGGGAGCCGGGTGCGGTCGTCCCGGTGTTCGCCGTCCGGCCGGTGAAGGTCCTCGCGTTCGGCCGGGGCGAGGTGTTCAGCCGGACCCGCTTGCGGCCCTGACGCGCTACGGCCGCCGGACCCAGGTGATCTCCGGCCGGAGCCCCCCCCCGGGAGCCGGGCGCGGTCGTCCCGGTGTTCGCCGTCCGGCCGGTGAAGGTCCTCGCGTTCGGCCGGGGCGAGGCGTTCAGCCGGACCCGCTTGCGGCCCTGACGCGCTACGGCCGCCGGACCCAGGTGATCTCCGGCCGGAGACCCCCCCGGGAGCCGGGTGCGGTCGTCCCGGTGTTCGCCGTCCGGCCGGTGAAGGTCCTCGCGTTCGGCCGGGGCGAGGCGTTCAGCCAGACCCGCTTGCGGCCCTGACGCGCTACGGCCGCCGGACCCAGGTGATCTCCGGCCGGATCCTCGGCAGACCCCAGCACTCCAGAGCGCCGCCGGCCAGGTCGGCCAGGAACTGCACCGCACCGCCGGTGTAGTGCCACCAGGCGCCGTTGCGCGAGGCGACGGTCACCGTCCATTCCTGCGGGCCCGACGGGCTGGTGGACCAGAGGAAGTAGTCGCCGTCGTACGAGGACGACCAGGGCAGCAGGCCGCCGGGGGCGGGGTACGGGTGCAGGGGGACGGTCAGGTCGGCGTCCTCGCACCACTCGGCCAGGGTCTCCAGGTCGTCGGTGTCCTCGGCCCAGACCGCTTCGCTGCCCGGGACCGGGCCGCCCACATGCAGGAAGTCGCTCAGCACGAACGTCGGGTAGCGGTCGCACAGGAGCTTGTAGTCGGCGGGCAGCGCCGTCCCCAGGGCGGCTTCCAGGCGGGGCCAGTCGACCCCCGGCGGGGCCGGAAGGCGGTGCGCCGCGAGAGCGGGCAGCACGCGTTCGAGTTCCGCGAGCGCCCCGGCGGGGTCGGTGAGGCGGCGGGCGGGGGCCTGCGTACCGACGAGATCGTCTTCCACCCGCGCAGGGTGTCACAACAGGCCCCCGCCGCCACGGCCGCCCCCGTACCCTGTTGTCCTTGACCTTCCTGTTGCATTCCCTTTGCGCAGAGGAGAGTTGACTTGCGCAAGCACCGCCGCACCGGCAGAAGCTGAAGGGTCAGGCAATGCAGATCGCACAAACGCTCGCGCTCATCGCGGCCACCGTGACGACGGGGCTGGTCAGCGGGCTGTTCTACGGCTTCGCGATCTCCGTGATGCCGGCGCTGCGCGGTGCGGGGGACCGTACGTTCATCGATGTGATGCAGCGGGTCAACGTGGCCATCCTCAACGGGTGGTTCGTGCTCGGCTACATCGGGGCCCTGGTGTTCACGGGGCTCGCGGTCGGGCTCCAGTTCGGCGGCGGGGACCGGGACGCGGTGGTGCCGACCGTCGCGGCGCTCGTCTGCTACATCGCGTCGATGGGTGTCACCAGCCGCCTGAACATCCCGCTGAACAACGCGCTGGAGACCGCGGGCCCGGTGGACGCAATCGCGCGGCCCGAGACGGTGCGGGCGGCGTTCGAGGAGGGCTGGGCACGCGGGAACGTGCTGCGCACACTGCTGTGCACCGCCGCCACCGGGCTGCTGTGCTGGGCTCTCGTCCTGCACGGCGGCAGCTGAACACACGGGAGGGCGGGTACGGGGCCCGCGCCCGTACCCGCCCTCCCCGGGGCCCGTCGGCTCAGCGGCCGGCGGACAGCAGCGCCTCCGCGCGGCCGTGCAGCCTGGCGGCGTACGCCGCGCAGCCCAGGGCCGCCGTGTTCAGGAGCGTACGGAAGATGTTGACGGTCTCCCAGGTCCCCTTGAACTTGTCGACCAGGGAGAAATCGTGGATCCCGGCCGGGTCGCCGAGGTCGGCGAGCTGGTTGTTGAGCGGGATCTCGACGCCCATCGTCAGCATCAGGACGACGAGGTAGAGGACGGCGGCGAGACCGGCCCACAGGGCGATCGTCTTTCGTCCCCGGCGGAACTCCAGGAACGCGGCGAGGCCCGCGGCGACGATGGCCCCCATGAAGATGAGCACGAACAGGCCGTTGCCGTCGATCTCCGCGTTGAACTGCTGCATCGCGGCCACGTAGGTGCGGTCGTCGGTCTTGGCGAGGCCGGGCATGACCGAGACGTCGAAGGCGAAGAACAGGCCCGCCATGAGCCCGAGCGTGATCACCGAGATCATGTGCAGCCAGCCCACGGCCTTGTTGGGGCGGTCGGCCCGCGGCGGCACGGGCGCGGCGGGCTGACCCCACGGCTGCTGGTACGGCGCCTGCGCGCCGGCGGGGCCCTGCTGCGGATACGGATTGGGTGTCATCGGTACGTCCTCGCTCTTGTCCGGTTCGTAAGTGGGGTGCCGAGGCGCGCTGTTGACGAGGATAGAGGCGCTCCTGCCCCGCCGCGGGCGCGGAGGCCGCCCCCGACAGGATCACGAGCGTTCCTCCAGCGAACACCGAGTGATACTCGAACGGGCGTGCCCGGGTGCGACGGGCCGGCTGGGGCGCAGCGGTCCGGTGTGCCCGTACACCCAGCCCTCACTGCACACCGACCGGCTCCCGCTCGCCGCACCCCACCCGGAACACCCCGGCCGCCCTGCCCCGCACCATGGACGCGCTACGCACCCGGCACAAACAGCCGACGGAAAACGAACAGGAACCCTCCCCGCCCCGCTGACAGTGCACGCAGACCACGACCACACGAACCCGAACAATCCCCACCTGCCGCAAGCCAAGCCCCGCCACGGAAGAAGCGGCATCCGTGACAGAAAAAGTGCGAGGGGCCCGGGCGGCCAGGCCCGGTGAGCCAGGCCCGGGCCCATCCGGCCACCACAGGGGCGCCGAAACAGCCCTCGCCGCCACAGACCGCAATGCCCACACCGACACCACGCAGCCAGAGGCGACAAAACCCCTTCCCACCCACACCGGCCAGCCCGGACGAGTCCGCCGACAAGCCACAACAGCAGAGTGAACCACTCGGTGAGGCCGGTCCCGGGCGGGGGCCGGCCGCCCTTCCACGTAGGGATCAGGCGCGGGCCCGCAGCGTGAGCGCCCGGCCCAGGCAGCCGAGGGCCGCCGTGCAGGCCAGGGTGCGGGCGGCGTTGGCCGGCGTCCAGGCGCCGCGGAACCGGTCGCGGATCACGGCGATCTCGGGTCCGGACGCCTCCGCGGTCAGCCGGGCGAGCTGCCGGTTGAGGGGGATGTTGACCTTCATCGTGACGGCGACGGCCGCCGAGTACAGGGCGAGCGCCGCCCAGGTCCAGCGGGCGGCGCGGGTGTGGCCGAGGCGGCGCAGGGAGACGCCCGAGACCCCGGTGGCCAGGAACGCGCCGAAGAAGACAAGCCCGAACAAGCCGTTCTCGATGGCGTCGTTGATGTGTCCCATGGCGCTCGCGAAGGCCGCGTCGTCGGTACGGTCGAGCCCGGGCATGACGGACACGTCGAACGCGAAGTACAGGCCCGCGCTCAGCCCCATGGCGATGGTGGCCGCGTAGAGCGAGGCTTCGGTGCGTCCGCCCGGCCGGGCCGGGAGCGAGGTGGTCGGCGCGGTGGCGGTCATGGCTTCTCCTCGGCGGTACGCAGTACGGGGGCGAGCAGGCGTTCGTAGCGGCGGCGCAGCACCGTGCGGCCGAGCAGCCGTACCGGCGGCGGGATGGTCGCGGCGACCTGGGCCGCGGCGGCGGGGCCGGCCCCGTCGAACATCCAGGGCTGGAGCCGGCCGAGCACGCCGGGCGGGGCGGTGCGCAGCAACCGCCGTTCCAGGGAGGCGTAGCGGGCGGCGCCGAGCGCGGTGAAGGCGGGAAAGGCGATGCGTTCCTCGGCGGCGAGGTGGTCGCGCAGGACGGCGGCGAAAGCGTCGGCGGCGGGGCGCAGCGCTGCGGGGCCGGTGCCCGGGCGGAGGGCTGCGCCGACGGCGTCCATCGCCGCGTCGAGGCGTTGGTGGTCGCCGTCGATGGCGTCGGCGGCCTGTGCGAAGCCGGGGACGGTGCGCCGCAGCCCGGGCCACAGGACGGCGTCCTCGCTGTGGTGGTGCCAGTCGATCACCTCGCGCAGGCTGTGCCACCAGGTGACCACACCGCCGGTGGGGGTGCCGGGCCCGGAGTGTGCGACGTCGACGAGCCGGGCGGCGTCGCGGCGCATCGCGATGTGCATCAGCGCGAATCCGTGGAAGTGCCCGGGCAGCGACGGGAGGTGTTCGCTCGTCATCGGTTCGGTACCGGTCATGGGTGCCTCCTCACGCGGGGGGGGTGGGACGGGGACGGGCGGCCGCGGTGTGCGGCCGCCCGCCCCGCGGGTCCCGGTGTCGGTCAGGCGTTCCAGACGCCGCTGGCGGCGGCGTCCCGGGCGAAGTCTGCGAAGTCCTTCGGCTTGCGGCCGGTGGCCTCCTCGACCCCGTGCACGAGGTGGGCGTTGCGGCCGTCGAGGATCAGCCCGAACAGGTCGGCGAACTCGACGGGGAGCCCGTTCTCCTCCAGGGCCTGGCGGTACTCGTCCACGCTGACGGGGATGTACGTGATGGTGCGGCCGGTGGCCTTGCCCAGCTCCTGGGCGATGTCGCCGAAGCTGAGCAGGCGCGGGCCGGACAGCTCGTACGTCTTGCCGATGTGCTCGTCGTCGGTGAGCGCGGCGACGGCGACGTCCGCGATGTCGTCGGCGTCCACGAAGGGCTCCACCGCGTCCCCGGTCGGCAGGACGATCTCGCCGGCCATGACCAGGTCGTGGAAGAAGCTCTCGCTGAAGTTCTGGTTGAACCAGCTGGCGCGGACGACGGTCCAGTCCGCGCCGGACTCCTTCACCTTGTCCTCGCTGATGACCGCGCCCTCCTCGCCGCGCCCGGACAGCAGCACTAGGCGGCGCGCCCCCTTGGCGACAGCGGCCTTGGCGAACGCGCCGACGGTCTCGGCGGCCCCCGGGAAGGCGAGGTCGGGGTAGTAGGTGATGTAGACGGCGCTCACCCCGTCGAGGGCGGCGTCCCAGGTCGCGGGGTCCTCCCAGACGAAGGGGGGCGTGCCGGAGCGCGATCCGATGCGTACGGGGAGCCCTTTGGCGGACAGCCGCTCGGCGACCCGCCGCCCGGTTTTGCCCGTGCCGCCGATCACAAGGGTCGTGTTCGTCATGTTCGTCCCGTCTGTCGTGGCCTGCGTGGTGGTGTGGTTCTCGTCGTGAGGCAGTGGTCGCGTGCGGAGGGTGGTGGGGTCCGCACGGTGGCGGCGGTGGCGGCGCTGTCCGGTGGGGGCGGCTGGGGAAGGACCGTCGGGTACGGCCTTCATCCGCAGCGTAGGCAGCCCTTCGCCGGACGAGCCATGTCACCGGGCCTTGTCTCCAGCGGTTCTCCAGGGGGACTCTGGGCGGTCACCTCGTACGGTGGCGGGTCAGTAGCGGTAGTGGTCGGGCTTGTACGGGCCTTCGGCCTGGACAGGGTCGAGAAGATGTCGCAGGAGGCCCAGCGCACCTGCGCGCCGAGCGCGGGTGCCCGGATCACCGGTTCGCTGCACATGACGGTGACCGACGCGTTCGCCGCGCTGACGAGGGTCACTGGCCGCCTCGGGCTCGGCCCGCGTTGAAGTACGACGCCTCGGGGCACCGGCCCCCCGCGGCAGTCCTGGAGCGCCGGGCCGCGCCACAGCTCCAGGGCGCCGTGCCGGACGTCGGTGGCCGGCATGATCTCCGGGGTGATCGGGGTGGTGCAGCCGGCGGCCGCCACCCGGCCCCGCAGCCGCAGGCAGCATCGTGCCGGTCTGGAGGTGTCGCATGCCGAGTTCTTCCCACGATCCACTACGAGGCGCCCGGCAGGGCGCTGCCCCAGCCTCCGGCCGGCGGCCCGTTCCGGGCAACGCCTCTCTGGGACAGGCACGTTAACCTGCGGGTTAACGCAGAGGAGGAGAGCGTGGAACTCAGGGACATCGAGATCTTCCTGACGCTGGCGCGGGAACTGCACTTCGGCCGCACCGCCGAGCGCCTGTACGTGACACCGGCCCGCGTCAGCCAGGCGGTCAAGAAGCAGGAACGCGGCATCGGCGGCGCCCTCTTCGAACGGACCAGCCACCACGTCCGTCTGACCCCGCTCGGACAGCAGCTCCATGACGACCTTCTCCCCGCATACCAGGCACTGCGTCACGGCCTGGAGCGCGCCGCGCAGACCGCCCGCGGCGCACCAGATGTGCTGCGGCTCGGCATGATCTCCAGCAACACCGGTGACCTGCGGCCGGTACTCGACGAGTTCGCCGCCCGGCGCCCGGGCTGCACCGTACAGATCCGGGCCGTGGCCTACGACGACCCCTTCGCCCGGTTGCGCGACGCAACCGTCGACGTCCTGCTCGTCTGGCTGCCCATCGAGGAGCCCGACCTGACCGTCGGCCCGGTCGTATGCACCGAGCCCGTCGTGCTCGTCGTCTCCGCCACCCACCGGCTGGCCGCCCGTGCCTCGGTCTCGTACGAGGACCTGGCCGACGAAGCCGTGGTCACCGGAGCGTCCCCCGCGTACTGGCGTCAGGCCCTGATCCCCGCCCTGACCCCGAGCGGCCGCCCCATCCCCGCCGGCCCGTCCGTGTCGGACGGCACCCAACTGTTCGCCGTCGTCGCGACCGGCGAGGCAGTCTGCCCGGCCTTCGCACACGGAACCCGCTACTACGCCCGCCCGGACATCGCCTACGTCCCGATCCACGACGCACCCCTCAGCCACTGGGCATTCTGCTGGCGCAGCGACACAGAGACCGACACCATCCGCACACTCGCCTCCACGGCAGCAGACCTCGGCCCACTGACCCTGTAACCGCACCGGCGACGCCAGCCCATCTTCGTGCATCAGTCCGCGGTGTCCGGTGCGTCTTCGAGCTCTCGGCTCCGCTCGAACTGGGGCGACCCCACTTCTCGGGCATGCGCCCGGAGACGACGTCGGCGACGGACGAGGAGGGCAGTTCCCCGTCCAAGCCGAGGGCGGGCATGCCGCGGATGACCCCGAGCGCGGTGAGTCCGTAGCCGCCCCCGATCGAGTGCGTGCCGAACTTCAGGACAGCGGCGACGGCCGCATCCGCCACGACGGAGAAAGTCAGGCTCCCACCAGGAGAACCCGCAGTCCGCGACGGCCTGGGAAGGTTGCCGAGAATCACGGCGGTGAAGATCCCGTCGCGTAGACACGGACGTCCCACTCCGGTCCGTCGACATTCCCGACGTGTATCGCTCGGGCATGACGGGCGGCTGTGGCTTCGTCGAGACCGGAGCCGCCCGGCATCCGGTCGTTGACGTCGACCGGCGATGAGCGCCACCCGCGCCGCTCAGGCGTGGGCCGCCGCCGCAGCGACGATCCAGTTCGTGCACTCGACGGCGTAGTGGCGCAGGTGGTGGTCCAGGACGTCCTTCGGGCAGGACGTGGGGACGTAGACCGTGAGGTTCGCGGTGAACCCTTCGGCGGTGTCGCCGAACTGGATCAGCCGCCCGCCCGACGACCGGCCCCGTCGTCGGCCCAGGCCATCGCGGCCGTGCCCCAGCCGCCCGTGTAGAAGGAGCAGACGTGGGGGCCGATGTTTTCCCCCACGAGCGCGCCGGTGTCGTCGGTGCCCCTCACGTAGCGCTCGGGGTGCGCCGCGAGCAGCGGGGCGCGAGTCGTCGCTGTCCGGCATCGTGAACGCCTACGCGCACGCCCAGCTGCAGTCCTTCGCCGACAGCAACAACCTGTTGCCCGAACTGCTGCGCGCACGAGGCGCCAAGCCCTCGGACCGCGGCGCCTGCTTCCACAACTCCGTACGCCCCGACCCGGCGACCGGCGAGACGGCCCAGCGCCGCTACGCGGACGAACTCAGCGACATGGCGGTCGCCTACCTCCTCACGCCTGACCGCCGGGGCCCCGCCCGTGGCTGTGCGCCCGGCCCACCTCTGGGCAGAACGGCCGGTCACAGCCGGCGGCGGCAATGAACGTGTGGCGTCGGCCCCGTCGAACGCCTCGCTGAAGCGCATCAAAGCATCCGCAGGAACGGACACGACTGCGGCGAACAGCTTGTTCTTCGACCGGAAGATCTGCATCACCAGTGACGCGTCCACCCCGGCGTCGGCCGCGACCCGCCGGATCGGGGTCCCGGTGAAGCCGTCGCCCGCGAAACGGGCGCGGGCCGCGGTGAGGATCGTTTGCCGGGTCGTACTCAGCGGCACGTCCGCTGAGCGGGCTTCCGCCTCCCCGGGGGCAGCTGTCGCCGCGCGGGATCAGTCGAGCCCGGTGCTCGTGCCCGGGGCCTGCCGGTGATAGCGGGCGGGACCCTGGGGCCACGCTCCCCGAGAAAGCCTCGAAGGCGGCACCGCCCCCGTCGCCTCGGGCGGTGCCGGCGCAGTATCGGCAGTCGTCTGGTGCGGGGGCAGCAGTTGCCGTAGGGTGCCGGACGATCCATGGGAGCGCTCCCATGCGTCGAGCGCTCCCATGCGTCCCTCCGGCCTCACCCGATTGGAGAACTTCGCATGCGCTACCTCCTCTCCGTCCGGCGGCTGCACCGGCTGCTCATCGCCGTCGCCCTGGCCGGCGTCACGGTGGTGACCGCCACCGGCGGCGCTCCGGCACACGACCGCCACGGCGGCCGGCCGATTGGCGGTTGTTCCCCCGACCCGGCGTTACTGTTCTGCGAGGACTTCGAGGAGCTGCCGCGGGGCGCGGGCACCAGCCTGCGCTGGGGCGTGGACACCCGCAACGGCGCACTGTCCGTCGAACGCGAGCGGGGCCGGGGACACGGCGGGGAGCGCGGCGCGGACCAAGTACTCCGGGTGCGCACCGAGGGCAACGGGTACGCGTTCCTGGAGGTCGACGAGTTCTCCGCCCCGGACAACAGCTTCTTCGGCCGGATGCGGGTGAAGGTCGACGCCTTCCCCACCGCTCCGGACTGGGCCCACTTCACCCTGGTGGAAGCCACCGGCCGGGGCGACGGCAGCGTGGTCCGACCGATCGGCGGCCAGTACGTACCGGCCGTCGGCAACGGGGTGCAGCTGTGGGGCATCGGCTCCGACGGCGGTCCCACCGGCGACTGGACCGACTGGCGCGAGTCCGCCCCGGCCGAACCGGGGAAGTGGACGTGCCTGGAATGGCAGGTGGACGCCTCGGACAACCGGGTGGCGGTATGGATCGACGGCGAGCCCCAGCCCGACATGACCGTCACCACCACCCGGCACGGAGGCAATCCGGTGGACTTCGTCCTGCCCGCCTTCGACACCGTCCGCATCGGCTGGCAGCTCTACCAAGGCAATCCCACCCCGGACTCCTACGACCTGCGCCTGGACGACTTGGCGCTGTCCACGGAACGCGTCGGATGCAGCCGCTGAGCGGCACCATGAGCCGGCGCCCGCTCAGGGCGCCGGCCGGTTGAGACCGACGGCGAGCAGGGCGGTGACGGCCAGTGCCACGACAGCCGACACCGCCCTCGCCCGCTCCGGCGGGCAGCGTGTTCAGCCCAGGCCCGGCGCAGGGCCTCAGAGCGGGAGACGTCGACCTGATGGCGGTGCTCGATGCGGGCCTGCTCGATCGGGCCATCCGGTCGTGGCCGTCACCTGCGGCTCGGGGAGCACCCGGAGGCTGACCGCCCACACCGCCCCGGTCTGCCTCCACCGCCTTCGCGATCGAGGGGGCGACGGCGACGCGGCTCGCGGGCACTACGGCCTGGGGACTGTCGTCAAACTCCCCTCGTCGCCCGGAGGGCGGCCGCCGGGCGTCCGGTGCATCATCCCCACGTTCTCGGCTTCGCTCGAACAGGGGAGCTCCGCCTCTCGGCGTGCCGGCCGCGACCCTCGTACTGGACGTACGAGGGATCTCGGCCGGTGCGGCGAGAGTGCGTGCCACCTTCGGCGACACCGCCTATTCCACCGGGCCGACCCGTCAGGCCCTGCACCGGGCGGGACACCGGCTGTTCCTCAAACCCGCACCACTACGGCCCGCTGTCCCGGGCGGCTTCACCCTCGACGACTTCACCATCGACACCACCACCGGCACGGTGACCTGCCCCGCCGGACACACCGTTCCCCTGTCCAGGCCCGGGGGACAACGACAGCAGCGCACAGCCAAGTTCACGAATCTGTGCATCGGATGCCCCTTGCGCGGACGGTGCACCACAGCCAGGGCCGGACGCATCCTGACCATCCGCCCGCACCACGACACCCAGGCAGCCGCCCGACGTCAGGCCGCCACCGACCCCGCCTGGCAGGCCGATTACCGCCGCCGGCGGCCACCGGTCGAACGCGCCGTCGCCTGGATCGTCCACCACGGCAACCGCAGACTCCGCTACCGCGGAACCATCAAGAACGACCTCTGGCTCCACACCCGAGCCGCCGCCCTCAACCTCCGCCGACTGATCAACCTCGGACTCACCCACACCCAAGGCACCTGGCACCTCGCCACCGTCAGCGCATGACCGGCGGGGTGGTCCGACCTCACAGCCGGACCACCCCGCCCCAAGATCTTCATCAGTCTTCTAGGCGCGTACGCCACCGTGCAGCACCGCGTCCCGCGCCGTGCGGGCGGCCTCCGCCGCGGCGTCGTGGTCGAGGCGTTCGTTCATAACGACCGTGCCGTAACTGCCGTCGTCCACCCAACTGCACGCCACATGTGCGCCGGTCGCCTCCCTGTCCTCCGCGAACGAGACGCAGCGAAGCCTGCCCCCGCCCGGACCGGCATCCGGCTGCCAGATCTCGTTGATGGTCGAGTCCGACTCCGACAGCCCCAACTCATATCCCTTCAGGACCGCGTCGGGGGTGCCCCGGAAGTCACCGGTCACGCCGACGATGACGGCGCCCGGGCCGCTCCTGTCGCCCAGGACCGACAGGTCGCCGTAGAGGTAGGCGAACGCGCCCTCGACGTCCAGGGTCTCCGTCCACAGCGACGCGAGATCGGAGCCGACACCGTCCACCACCGGAACGGCGGAGGCCAGCGACTCACCCCGGAACTCCTGCGGCGGCGTGACCGTGTAGCGCGGGTAGTCCCTGGGCTCGGCCGGCACGGTCTTGAGTGCCATCGGCGAGACCAACGCGAACACCGCGAGGGTGAGCGCCGCGCCCAGCACCGCGAAGTCACGCAGCCCCGGCGGGGCCGGCGGACTCGCCGGTTCGGGCGTGCCGGCCGGGAGCGGCACAACGCGGTCCATGGCACGGATGCGGGCGCCGCTCTCCAGCACGGTGAGCAGCCGGTACGGGACGAGGGCCAGCACGGCGCCGGCACCCGCCCACACCGACCAGCGCGCCGACGCGTCGAGGACGAGCGTCAGGGCGCCCACCGCCAGGACGGCGAGGATGCTCAGATACGGTGCTCTGATCAGCCACAGGAGCAGCGGGCGGCCGGGCCGGGTGAACGCGGTGAGCGTCTCGGCGCGGATGGCCAGGCGCAGGCTGTACGGGCGCTGCCCCGCCTCTTCCTCGGCGAGTCGGGCCGCCTCGGCCAGGCCGGGGGCGGCGGCCAGGGCCTGGCGGACGTCGTGGCGCTGGGTGTGGGCGAGGGAGTGCTGGGGCGTCGCGCTCTGCGTCGTCCAGAGCGGAGCCGGGTCGCGGAGCCGCTGGGCCTCCGGCGAGCCGGGGGCCAGCTCCTCGACCCGCGCCATGAGCTGCGCGGCGCGGGCGGCGCGGCCGGGGCGCTCCAGTCCGTCGGCGGCCCGGCAGAGCTCGGCGTACGCGGCGAGCAGGACCAGGTTGTCGGGGAAGGCGTCGAGGCCCCGGCGGTAGACGCGCTCGGCCTCGTCGTCGTGGTCGTCCTCGTCCTCGGCGACATGCGCCCGGCCCAGCAGTGCGTACAGCTCCGGGTCGGGGCCGTACTCCTCCAGTGCGGCGGTGGCCCGCTCGCGGGCCTCGCCGCGGCGCTTGGCCGCGAGCGCGTCCCGTACGGCTTCCAGCGCGGCGGCGGCCTCCGGTGACCGCTGCTCCGCCTCCGGCTCTGCCGGCTGTGCCTTGTCGGGCGTGTTCGCGTGCCCGGTGTCCTGCATGAAGATCCCCACCCTGTGAAGCGACCGGCGACGGCCGGACGCGTCACTATCGCCGGTGACCGGGGCGCGGGTCAACGCCCATTGGGTGACGGTTGCGCAGGTCAGCGGGCCAGCACGCGAGGAGGACCTTGCCCTGGCCGGGGTGGTTCCTGACGGTGCCCCTCCGGGCCAGGCGCTGGACCAGGGGCCCGGGCTCGACAGCTCAGGGCCGTTGTCACCCCGCTGCGGAGGGGACCGAGCAGGGCCGAGGCGGGAACGGGGCAGTCGTCGAAGTCGATCCCCGCGAAGCGGCAGCCGCGCAGTCCTACGGCGACATGACGGGGCAGCAGCACGGCGCGGTCCACGGGGAGGGCGCCGGGGTCGAGCAGCAGGGCCGAGTGACTGCGGCTGCCGGCGGTGTCCGTGCGGCAGAAGAGGACGAGCGCCCGGGCCCGCTCCAGGTTGTTGATCAGTGGCTTGGCACCGCTCAGCAGCAGGCCGCCGCCCGAGGGCCGGGCGGTCACCCGGCTGCGCACGTAGTGGTTGCTGTGCGCGGTCTCGTGCTGCGCGATGGCGGCCTTGCCGCCGGACAGCATCAGGCAGGCCAGCCATTCCCGCTGCTCCGGCGTCCCCGCCAGCCACACGTCGGAGGCGGCCATCCAGCTCGTCATCCCGTAGCCCATGGCGAGACCGACGTCCCGGCGGAAGACGGGGCGCAGGACGGCGACGAGGTCCTCGTACGAGTCGAGGCGGCCGCCGAGCTCCGTGGGCACGAACTCGGCGGACACCCCTCGCCCGTCGAGCAGTTCCTCCCCCTGCGCGAACCGCTCCGCGGCCCGGTCGGCGGTCAGCAGCGACGCGTACCCGACGGCGTTGGCCGGATCGGCGGGGTCGCCCAGCGCGAACTCGAGGCCCTGCGCGCAGGTCCGGGCGTCGCCGATGGCGAGCGGGGTCACCACCGGCCGCCCCCGCCCCCGGCCGGTTCAGGAGTCAGCAGGTCCTCGCCGAGGTCGGCGCACTCGCCACCGCGGCGCCCGACGCGGGCCGCGACGGCGGGATCGAGCACCTCGTGGCAGGCCGGCAGGGAGCCCTTCAGGAAGAGCGTGCGCATCAGGGCCCGCTGGATCTTCCCGCTGGTGGTGCGCCGCACGGTGCCGGCGGGGACGAGCAGGATGTTGGCGAGCGGCACGTTGCACTCGGCGCCGACCGTCTCCTGGATCCGGCGGACCAGCGCGCGCCGGTCCACGGCCTCCCCGGCCCGGTCCGGCGGCGTGTCCCGGACCTCCTGCACAAGGACCAGCTGCTCACGCCCGCCCGCCCGCCCGCGTCGACGGAGAAGGCCGCCCCGACGCCGGAGTTCAGGGCCGGAGCAATGCCGCGCACCGCGTACTCGACGTCCTGGGGGAAGAGGTTGCGGCCGTTGAGAATGATCAGTTCCTTGAGCCGGCCCGTGACATACAGGTCTCCGTCCTCGACCACTCCGAGGTCCCCGGTGCGCAGGAAACCGGTCTCGCCGCCTTCCAGGACGGCGCGGAACGTCGGGCGCGCCCGGCGGCGGGCTCCGGGGCCGGGGCGAGCCTGCCCTGTTCCAGCACGGCCGGGTCGGCGGTCAGGGTGGCGGACGGAGCGCCGGGCGCGCCGGCGGAGACCAGGAGGGTGGCCTCGGCCAGGCCGTAGCAGGGGTAGAGCGCCTCTGCCCGCAGTCCCGCCGGGGCGAAGCGCTTCGCGAAGGCGTCGAGGGTCGCCGGGCGCACCGGTTCGGCACCGTTGAGCGCCAGTCGCCAGCGGGAGAGGTCGAGGCCGGCGATCTCCTCGTCCGTGACCCGCGTGGTGCACAGGTCGTAGCAGAAGTTGGGGCCGCCCCCGACGGTCACGCCGTACGCGTCGACGGCCTGGAGCCAGCGCAGCGGTCGCTGCACGAACGAGACCGGGGACATCTGGACGGAGTGGCTGCCCAGCCAGACCGGGTGGAGGAGGTGGGCGATGGAACCCCATGTCGTGGAAGTGCGGGAGCATCCGCCGAAGCGGTCCGCCTGCGTGGTGCCGAGCACCTGCTGCAACAGCAACTGATTGGCCATCAGGTTGCGGTGGGAGACCATGACGCCGCGCGGATCGGACACCGAGCCCGAGGTGTACTGGAGGAAGGCCAGGTCGTCGGGGCGGGTCCGCGTCGGCCGCCACGCGTCCGGGTCCCCCAGGCCGGACAGATCGGTCGCCAGGCAGGTGACACCGTCGAGGAGCGAGCCGGCGAGCCACTGCGACACCTCCGGTGCGGTCGCCGAGCCGGTCAGGACCAGGCGCGCGCCGGTGTCCCGCAGGACGGAGGTCACCCGGTCGGTCCGGCCGCCCCGCGGACCGCCGCCGGGCAGCGGCGCCGGCACGGCGACCACTCCCGCGTACAGGCAGCCGGCATAGGCCGCCAGGAAGTCGGCCGTCGAGGAGTACAGCAGGAGCGCCGGCGTTCCCGCGGCGCCCCGGTCCTGGAGCACCGAGGCGATGCCGCGGGCCCGCCGGTCCAGCTCCGCGTACGTCATGTGCCGGGCCGCGACTCCCCCGCCCCGGTGGGAGAGCTCGATGTGGACGTCGGCACCGGCCAGCGCCTCGGTTCGTTCCCGTACGAGCTCGGTGAATGTGGTCGGGTTCGGCATCGTTCCCCCTCGCGCCGCTGATCGGACCGCCGGGGACCCCGTGTGTCCGGCCCCGGTCGGACCCATGCTCGGTGGCCGTCCTAAAAATCCGCTTGGATCCGAGGCGGCCACCCCCCTGCCGACCCCTGACCTGCCGCGGGAGCCGCACGCAGGGCCCCGGAAACGCCCGGCCTCCCGGTCGCCCCCCGACCGCGGGAAGTCCCGCCGTGCCCTCCGGGCGCCACTGCCTGTTCCGGGGCCGGCCGCCAACGGCGGGCCGAACCGCTCGCCCGCGAGCGGGACGCACCCCTCGCTGTCTCAAATTTCCCGGGACCGTCTCAACTACGTCACCAAGACGGCGATCCATGCACCTGCCAACTTCCTGGGACTAGCGTGCTACCCCGAAAGGAAGTCCTCACCGATGCAAGGGAGCCATATGAAGTTCCGCAAGACCGGCACCGCCGCAGGCACGATCATGCTCGCCGCCGCCGCGCTGACACTGAACGCCGGCAGCGCCTCCGCCATCGACTGGGACCACACCAAGTCCTACGACGGCGTGACCGTCTACTTCGAGGAGCACGGCGACATCGTCAAGGTGTGCGACTCGAAGAAGAACGGCCGTTCGGCGACGGTCATCGTCTACGAGGACAGCCCCGGCGACGTCGGCTACGACATGACCGTCTCCACGGGCTACGGAGACTGCAAGTCGCACCGTGCGAGCGACGGCGCGAGGTACAACCCGCTGGAGAACCACTACGTGTACTTCCAGCTCGACCCCCACACCACCACGCACTACACGGTCAAGTGGTTCAACGACCACTGACCGACAGGCGCCACCGGGACCGCCGGACGGCCTGACCGGACGCACCCGCCCGGTCCGAGACCGCTGATGCGCCGGGGGCCGGACCGAGCCGCTGATGCCGCCCGGTCCGGCCCCTTCGTCGTGGGAGGCCACGCGGCATCAGCTGCTCGACACGGCCGCCGCAGTGCTGTTGCCGCTGCCTCGGGCACCGGCGGCAGCGAGCGCGTCGTCGACGCGGGCACGGGCATCGTCCAGACCCACTGACAGGCCTGCGGCAGCAGGGGCCGGTGCTTGGTCGCGGCAACGCGAGCCCTCGGTCTGCCGTCCGTCCAGGAACGCGGCCAGGCCCCGGGGGGCTCCCCCTCAGGCAGTTCCGTGCTTGAGGCCCAGGCCGCCACGGAACCCCATGTCGTCAGGCCCCTCCCCCTCGGACACCGATGCGTCCGGGCGCCAGCGGTCGACGGTTACTACGCCCGGTTCCAGCAGTTCCAGTCCGGTGAAGAATTCCTCGATCTGCTTCTGTGTGCGCAGCACCACGGGCTTGGAGACTTTGTTCTGCCGGTAGAAGGCCGATGCCTCCGCTGCCCTGACGGGATCTGCGTCACCACAGGCATGGGACAACGCGACATACGAGCCGGCCGGAAGAGCGTCCACGAGAACCCGCAGGACGCCCGCCGGGTCCTCGTCGTCGTCGAGGAAGTGAAGGATCGCGGCCAGGACCAGGCCCACCGGACGTGTCATGTCGAGTGTCCCGGTCACCTCGGGCGATTCCAGTACCGCACGCGGGTCACGCAGGTCGGCTTGCAGGTAGGTCGATCGGCCCTCGGATGATATCGGGGTGAGCAGCGCCTCGGCGTGCCGGAGCACCACGGGGTCGTTGTCCACGTAGACGATCCGAGCCGAGGGCACCATGCCTTGAGCGATCTCGTGCAGGTTGGGCCGGGTGGGGATGCCGGTGCCGATGTCCAGGAACTGTGTGACACCGCCCTCTTTCACCATGTGCCGTACAGCGCGCGCCATCCATGCCCGGTTCTGCCGCGCACTGCGCTGGATTTCCGGCCAGCGCTGGGCGATGCCCTCCGCGACGGCTTGGTCCACGGGGTAGTTGTCCTTGCCACCGAGAAGGCTGTCGTAGACGCGCGCCGGGTGCGGCTTTCCCTGTTCGAACGACCCGTTGGGGAACACACGATCTCCTTCGCGCTATGGCACGTTCGGTTCACATAACAACGCTCTGGCCAGAGTCATTTGAACACACTGTGCCGCGCGGACCACCCTTGCCCTCGGGTCACTTCGGTCTGACTCATCGCGTCGCAGGGGCGGGCGTCTGCCCTCACGGCCGATGCCCAGGGCCATGCCGAGGGCGCCGATGGTGCCGACGCATCCGTTGCCGGACAGGAGGTGCTCCTCAAGGGCGCCGGACCTGCGCCGGCGCCGTCGTCCAGGGGTCAAGGCCCGTCAACGGTCCCGCCTGGGCAGATGCCGCATCCGTGTGGTGGGTGAAGCGGTGGCGGTACGACGTCGGTGTGGTCGCGTAGTGCGCGGAGAAGTTCTGCCGGAAGGTCACGGCGCTGGCGAATCCACATGCTGCCGAGATGCGGGCGATGCTCCAGGTGGTCGTCTCCAGCAGTCTGCGGGCCTCGTCGAGCCTGCGGGTGAGGATCCACTTGGCCGGGCTCATGCCGGTCGTCTCGTAGAAGCGGCGGGAGAAGTTGCGGGTGCTCATGTGCGCGTGGGCGGCGAGTTCGGTGACGGACAGCCGCTGGTCGAGGTTGGCCAGGGCCCAGGTGATCGTGTCGCCGATGGGCCCCGCGGCGTCGTCGGGCACGGGCCGGTCGATGTACTGGGCCTGGTCTCCTTCCCGGTGGGGCGCGATGACGAGATGGCGCGCCACGGTGGCGGCCGCCGCGGATCCCAGCCGGTTGCGGACGATGTGGAGGCAGGCGTCCAGCCCGGAGGCAGTGCCGGCTGAGGTGAGCACGTCACCGTGGTCCAGGTAGAGGGCGTCCGCGTGCACGTCCACGGCGGGATACCGTTCGGCCAGTTGTTCCGCCGCAGCCCAGTGGGTGGCCACGGTGCGACCGTCGAGCACGCCGCTGCCCGCCACGGGGAACGCGCCGAGGCAGAGCCCGGTGATCCCCGCCCCGCGGGCATGCGCGTTGCGGATCAGGGCGACGCACTCGCCGTCCGGTTCCGGGAGGTCGGTCGGCCAGGAAGGGAAGACGAGCAGGTCGGCCGTCTCCGCCGCCGCGGGCCCTGCGAGGTCGCCGATCAGGATCCCCTCCAAGGTGCGGACCGGGCGCGCGCCCGCGCTCCACACCGTGGTGGTCCAGCCCTGGGCCAGGCCCTGCCGGGCCACTTCACCGAACACGAGCAGGGGCGCGGCGAGATGGAACGCGGTGATCCCGTCGAAGGCGTGAAGGGCGATGCGCATGCCTGTCCTGATCCCATCGATTATTGCTTTTCTGCCACTCACTGTAGCGCCGACGGCCCCAGGAGGATGGAGTCCGCGGCGCCCTCCGCGCCGCATCCGCCCAGGAACAGGAGAGAACGTTGACCGCCCCACGCCGCGCCCTTGTCCTCATCGACGTGCAGCAGGAGTACTTCGACGGACCGCTGAGCATCCAGTACCCGCCCCGCGACGCGTCGCTGGCGAACATCCTGCGCGCCCTGGACACCGCCGCGCGGGCGGGCATGCCCGTGGTCGCCCTCCGGCACGAGTCCCCGGAAGGGGTCCCGGTCTTCGCGGCGGGCTCCCCCGGCTGGGAACTCCACCCCGAGGTGGAGCGCCGCCTCGGCTCCACAGCCAAGCGGGTGACCAAGAGCTTTTCCGACATCTTCAGTTCCACCGGTCTCGCCGAATGGTTCCGGCAGAACGAGATCGACACGCTGACCTTGGTCGGCTACATGACGAACAACTGTGTCCTGGCCACGTCCGCCGCCGCCGAGCCTCTCGGTCTCACGGTCGAGGTCCTCTCCGACGCGACCGGCGCGGTGCACCTCGCCAACGAGGCGGGGGCCGCGTCCGCGCAGCAGGTCCACGAAACCCTGATGACGCTGTTGCACTCGAACTGGGCGGCGGTCACCACCACCGACGGCTGGGCATCGGCCGTCGCCGACGGAGAGCGATCCGCCAGGAGCGATCTCGTTACCTCGGCCCTGCAGGGCCGCGCCGCTCACTGACGGCACCCCGCCCTCCACGAGGGAGACGCCCCGCGGGTACGCCCCCGCGGCGCTCTCCCTCGGCGGCCTGTGGCGACAACAAGGGCGCGCCCTGGCACGGTTACGGTGACCGGGAGGCAAGGGCGATTCCTGCGGCGACGGTCGCGGTGGCCCTGAAGGTGGCGGGGCAGTCCGCCGGTACGGGGCACGACGGGGAGGTCCTGCTCGCGGCTCGAACGGCATGCCGGCGGACGTTTTCGGCCTGGCGTAGGCGATCGTGTGAGGGAGTTGAGGCCCGTCGGCCGCTGTGGGCTCCTCCCTCTGCCACATCTGTGCAGGGGGTGGGCGGTCGAGAGACCGATGAGTTCCGGGGCGTGCGGCGGTCATGACCGCACGGCCGCTCACAGGCAGACGCCCCCGTGCCCGAAGGAGACACATGGCACAGCTCATCTACTCGATGGTCACCTCACTCGACGGCTACGCCGAGGCGGAGGGCGGCCTCGGCACCGGGGCCGACGACCAGGAGGTGCACACCTTCATCAACGACCTCTTCCGCCCCGTCGGCACGTACCTCTACGGCCGCCGGATGTACGAGACGATGGTCTACTGGGAAACCGCGCACGCCGAGCCCGACCAGCCGCCGCACATCCTGCAGTACGCCCGCGACTGGCAGGCCGCGGAGAAGATCGTGTACTCCACGACCCTTGAGTCGGTGTCCAGCGCGAAGACCCGGATCGAGCGAACCTTTGACCCGGATGCGGTGCGTGAGCTCAAGGCCGCGGCCGATCACGACATCACCGTCGACGGTCCGAACCTCGCGGCCCAGGCGATCGAGGCCGGGCTGGTGGACGAGTACCACCTGTTCATCACCACGAGCGTGGTCGGCGGTGGCAAGCGGTTCTTCCCCGACGGCGTGCGCCTCGATCTCGACCTGGTCGAGGAGCGTGCGTTCGACAGCGGACTGATCTACACGCGCTACCGGGCCGGCTGAGCCGCAACGGCCGGTCTCGCCTGCCGACGGCCGAGGCGGCGCAGGGAGCGGACCCGCGCCGGTCAGCGAAACCGGTCCGGAACGACGCGCGCGCCGGCACAACCCGGTCCAGGTACGACAGTGACGCGCTGCGCATGTCCTGCGAAGGACTTCGCGTTACGGACCGACGACCCTGCTCGGCGCCGGCCTCGCGAGCAGACCGTACGGCAGGTACCCGGACCGCACGCCGAGTTCCCACCCATGCACCTGGACGGCCAGGCAGGCCAGGGCAAGGGTCCCGAGGGGAAGCAGGGACCGGGGCGCGGTGTCGGCGGCGTCGGGCTCGGCGCGCTCGCGGTACGCGACCAGCCGGGCGGCGAGGGCGTCCTCGAAGGCATGCCGGTCGTCGTCGAGGAGTACGCGGAGCAGCCGCTGATCCGCGCTCAGCGCGTCGCCGGCCTCGTCGAGCCGCCGGGCTGCTTCCGCGCGCTCCCCCGCGTGCGGCTTGCGCAGCGGAACCGTGGGCCAGTCACGGGGCAGATGTCCGGTCGCCTCGGTGAGGTAGGAGCACAGGGCGTCCATTGCGGCGAGGTCGGCGGGAGCGGAGACGGAGGTGTACCGGTTGTAGGGCGCGCCGTCACGTATGGCGGGCGCGTAGTCGTCGCGCAGCAGGAGACCGGTGACGCGCTCCCAGTCCCAGATGTGGCCGCTGACGACGCACACTTCGAACGTGTCGAGCCATGTCCGCGCGGTGGGCGCCTCCTTGACCACGTCCCGGAAGGTGACGGGCCCGTCGCCGAACTCGTCGTCGTCCGGGTCTGTGCCGATCCGCTCCCCGACGAGGGGGAACCGGAGTTCCTGGTCCCCGTCCGGGAAGCACAGGATGCTCAGCACTCCGTGCACGCACTCCGCGGCGGTGACGGCGACCGTGCGGGCCGCGGCGTCGAGCCCCGGCTCCGTCACCGTTCGAGCGGCGACATGGTCGAGCAGTTCGTCCGCCATGGCCCGGATCAGCGTCGGCGAGACGCTGGAGTACCGCAGCGAATGCCACCGCTTGTAGGCCCGCCCGTGGATGTCGTCGAGCGCCTCGGCCAACCGCTGCTCGCCGACCTGATGTGCTGCCACGTCCCGCACGTACCCCGTCCCTTCACGCACTTCCCGGCTGGACGAAGCACGCTACCCATGGGCACTGACAGGAGACGTTCGAGGTTTCGAGGGCCCATGCACCGAGGACGTCGCCGACGCCCGCCGTTACACGGAATCCAAGGCGCGGACCGCCAAGATGGCGGTCAGCGTCGCTCACTGCACCGACGCGCCCTGATCCCGGTCCCTTCACTGCCCACCGCCCGTCACAAGGAGCCGCACGCATGCGCGCGATCATTCAGCACACCTACGGAGGGCCCGAGGTCCTCACCGAGACCGAACGGCCGCTTCCCGAGCCGGGCGTGGGCGAGATCCGTGTCCGGGTCGCCGCAGCGGGCGTGAACCCGACCGACTGGAAGCACCGCGACGGCACGATTCCCTACGACCACGGCCTGCCCGCCACGACCGGCTGGGACGTGGCCGGTGTCGTCGACAAGGTCGGCGTCGGTGTCACGATCTTCGATGAGGGCGACGCTGTCTTCGGGATGCTGCCGTATCCGTACGAACCCGGCGGCTACGCCGAGTACGCCACGGGCCCGGCCCGGGCCTTCGCCGCCAAGCCCGACAGCATCGACTTCACGCAGGCCGCGGCGCTGCCCCTGGCCTCGCTCACAGCCTGGCAGGCGCTGAACGACACCGCTGGGCTCCGTCCCGGGCAGCGGGTGCTGATCCAGGGCGGTGCCGGCGGCGTGGGACATCTCGCCGTACAGATCGCCCGCCACCTCGGCGCCGACGTGACGGCCACGGCATCGGCCGCCGACGCGGAGTTCGTACGCTCCCTGGGCGCGGACCACGTCTTCGACTACCGCACCACCACCATCAGCGACGTCCTCACCGACGCCGATGCCGCGCTTGTCCCGCTCACCGGGCAGACGCGGCTGGACTCCCTGCGTGCCGTACGCCGTGGGGGCGTGCTCGTCTCCCTCCTCGGGGCCGACGACGAAGCCCTCGCCCTGGCCGGCGAACGCGGCGTGCGGTACCGCAGCATGATGGTGCAGTCCGACCACGCCGGTATGCGGGCCATCGCCGGCATGGCCGCCACGGGAGCACTGCGGGTGACGCTCCACTCGGCGCTCCCGCTGTCGAGCGCCGCCGAAGCGCACCGGCTCGGCGAGGCGGGCAAGATCGACGGCAAGCTCGTCCTCGTCCCCTGACCCCGGACACACGGGGAGCTGCCGGCCTCGGGCCGAGGGCGGCAGCTTGGCCGTCCGGGAGTCGGCCCGGGTCCACCTCGTGTGATCCGCCTGCCCTTCGAGGACACACCCCTCAGCCCTTGAAGCCCCTGCTGACCGAAGCCAATCGTTTCGCTTCCTGTGCGCCCACGGCCGACTGCCCGTCGGCGCCCGCACCGAGCGTGGGGCGCCGCCCCCCTGCTGCCCGAGACCCGCGAACAGCACGGTGGGCTTGGAGGGCTGGCACCATCCTGTCCGGTGGGCTACGTTGTGCGGTGATGACTACCGGGACGGCATTGCGCCACACACGGATGGGTGACCCGGCTCTCCTCTGAGCGCCGTACGGGCCGGAGCCGGCCCGCTGTGGGATCGAGAATCCGGCACTGCTGCGCGGGCTCCGCCCCCTGTCGTATTGACATCGACTCAATACGTCAACCACGACAGGAGAAATCATGCCCACCAAGACGCTGCACATCTTCACCGCGGACGGCCAAGCCGACGCGTTCGCCGCCTTCCCCGACAACAGCGAGCAGCACCCGGGGGTGTTGATGTACCCGGACGGATTCGGCATCCGGCCCGTGCTGCGGGAGATGGCCCGCGAACTGGCCGGCCACGGGTACTACGTGCTCGTCCCCAACCTCTTCTACCGGCACGGCCCGGCACCGGTGATCGAACTTCCCGAGCACATCGGAGAAGAGGTCCGGCCCGCGGTCTTCGCCCAGCTGATGCCCTTGATCGAGGCGCACACCGCCGAACGTGTCCTGAGCGACGCCGACGCCTACCTCAGCTTCCTCGCCGCCCAGCCCGAAGTCAGCGCCGGACCGGTCGCGGTGACCGGCTACTGCATCGGCGGCCTCTACGCGATGCGCACCGCCGCAGCCCACCCCGGCCGAGTGGCCGCCCTCGCCGCTTTCCACGGCCCGGTGGGCGTCGACGGCCCCGGCCTCTTCTCCAAGCTCACCGCCCAGGTCCACCTCGGCCACGCCGAAGGCGACATGACACCCGAGACCCTGGCTGAGCTCGGCCAGGCCCTGGACGCCGCAGGGGTCGGCTACACCTCCGAGATCTACCCCGGCACCGTCCACGGCTTCACCATGTCCGACACCGACGCCTTCAACCCCGCCGCGCTGCAGCGCCACTGGGACCGCCTGTTCCCCCTTCTCGATCGCACCCTGGCCAGTAGCTGAGGCTCCGGCTCGGAATCCGGACCCCTTGCACGGGGCCGGATTCCCAGCGTTTTTCGAAGCCGGCGTGAGGGCGGGCGCGGCCCGCCCTCACCGGCCCCGTTCCGGCCTCCGAAGCAGCGTCGGAACCGGCATCCGCGCGGCGCACGGCCCGCGCCTGCCGGGGCCCCGCGACCGGGCTCCCTGTACGGCCGGGTGAACCCGCTGCCGGCTCCCAGGCAGGGGCAGGGCCCTTGCGGTTACGCGGCCCGGGCGAGTTCGGCACGGCCGAAGAGCAGTGCGTAGCCGGTGGGGAGTTGACGCAGGACACGCGTGATCAGGTCGGGGCCCGCGTGGGCGGCGACGGCCGCGAAGACGGATCCGGTATCCCAGCGGGTAGGAGCCAGGGCCGCGCCGGAGCGGGTGGCCAGGTCCTTGACGAACGCCCAGCCGGTCAGCGGCTGGAGGCCGGGGACCTGCGCGGTCAGGACCCGTGCGGCCTCCGTGGGCAGGCAGCGGGCCAGCTCCACGCGTTCGTCGCCGGTCAGCTGACGCCCGAGCCCCGCGAGGACCAGGCGGACTGCTTCCTCGGCGCGCTCGCGGGTGGGATAGGCGCCTTCGTAGCGGACTTTCTCCAGCAGTTGTTCGTACGCCGTCGAGTACTGCTGCTGGTGCCCGAGCGGTGCGCGTACGTCGGTGGTCACTGCGGTCCATGCCTTTCTCGAAGCCGGAGTGGAGTGGTGCGTCAGGTCAGGTGGGGTGGCCGAAGAGGAGGTCGTAGCCGGTGGGGAGCTGGAGCAGGATCTGTTCCAGCAGGGCGTCGCCGACGGCGTCGGCGGCCGTCGACAGCACGGCGCTGACATCCCAGGCCGCGGTCTTCTCGGTGGCGCCCTCGATCCAGGCCGCGGCAGCGCGGACGAATCGTTCCGGTGGGAGCGGTTCGGCGCTCTGCAGCGGATTGAGGAGGATCAGGGCGAACTCGTCGGGAAGGCGTGCGGCGAGCTGGGCGCGGACCGTACCGGCCAGGTGCGCACCCAGCAGGGCGAGTACCACGCGTGCCGCGCGCTCGGCCTCTTCCAGGGTTTCGTAAGCGCCGCGCTCCTTGACGTGGTCGAGGAACGCATCGCGTCGCCAAGTCATCTCGCCGCACCCCATTCCTTCGGACGGTCCCGGGGGTGCGGAGGGCGGAAGTGCCCGGTCAGGCAGCCGCTCTCCGCAGGTGCCGGGCTGGTCTCAGCCGGAGATCTCCTGGCGTCCCGAGCCGACGCCGACCGCGATCTTGCGGGGCTTGGCGCGCTCGGCGATCGGGATGCGCAGGGTGAGGACTCCTGCGTCGTAGTCGGCCTGGATGTGCTCGGTGTCGAGGGTGTCGGCGAGCACGATCTGCCGGGAAAAGACGCCGAGCGGCCGCTCCGAAAGCTCGACCTGTACGTCGTCGGACTTCGCCACCGGCCGACGCTCGGCCTTGACGGTGAGCATGTTGCGCTCGACGTCGATGTCGATGGCGTCCGAGGCGACGCCGGGCAGATCGAAGGCCACCACGTACTGGTCGCCCTCGCGATAGGCGTCCATCGGCATCACCGACGGCCTCGACCAGGTGCCCGTGCTCATCATCTGCTGCGCCAGCCGGTCCAGCTCACGGAAGGGGTCAGTGCGCATCAACATGGGGAAACACCTCCAGTGGGTTCAGGCAGTTGCTGCCAATGCGCCTCACTGACACCGTTGTAACATGTCATCGAAATGATGACAACTGCGATGTCATCCGATCGATGACGTTCGAAGGAGGGACCCATGGCTGCGGCCGATCAGCCGTCCTCGCCCAGCGCCGGCGCGCACAGTCCGGTGTCGTTCCTCGCCGCCGCGGCGGCCCTGCGGGCCATTGACGACGCTCTTCGCGAAGCCCGGCACGGAAGTCCCGACGCTCCGGCTCCCGGCCCGGAACAGGCCCTGGCGTCTCTGTCGCTGCTGCGGCAGGTACGCGAACAGCTCGCCGGGTGGGAGACCGGTCTGATCGAAACGGCCCGTGACGCGGGAGCGAGCTGGGCGGACCTCGCCCCTCCCCTCGGTGTCGCCAGCCGGCAGGCCGCCGAGCGCCGCTACCTGCGGGGTCGCCCGGGCCCGGCGGGGACGACCGGCGAGCAGCGCGTGCAAGCCACCCGCCAGGCCCGGGCGGCCGACCGCGACACCGCCGCCTGGGCGCGGCGCAACGCGGCCGACCTGCGCCGTCTCGCCGGACAGATCATCGCCCTCACCGACCTGCCCCCTGCGGCCCGCCGGCCTGTCGGCGAGCTCCGTGCGGCCCTGGCCCACGACGACCCTGCCGACCTCATCGCCCCGCTGGCCGCCACGCGGCATCACCTGACCGGTACGCATGGCGACCTGGCCGCCCGGACCGACGACCTCACTCCTCCCTGACGACCGCGTTTCGCCCTCGTGCGGCGTTCCGCAGACCGTCGCCGCCCGTCCTCCTGTGCGCGTGGTGGGAGGGTCGGAAGAACGGCGCTCACGGTGGGCGCGGCCAGTGCGGAACGGTCGGGCGGCGGTATGCCCGGACGGCGGCCGGTACGAAGCACGTCGGCTTCGAATGGCCGTATCAATTCAGGAGGCGCGGCTCACGATGTAGGCCGTGCCCACCCTGTCTTCCTCGGGTGAGTCCGCCTGGATCGCGAGACTCGGCCCGGCCGTGGTGAAGTCGAAACCGCTCGTCGTAGGCTGCGTACAGTCGACGTGCTCCGCGGTCCTGGCGGCGCCTGAGGAGACCGTGAAGGTCACCGAGCCCTCCCCTGCACACGCCACCTCCACGCGCAGGACCGTGCGCGACTCGATGGTCTCGTCGACGTTCTGCCCTGGCACTGCGAGGGTTCCGGCCGAAACCAAGCCCTTGTCGTCCGACTCCAGGCGCTCCTCCATATTGAGCAAGTCGCCGGCTTTCTTGCTCAACTGCTCCCTGCCGGACTGGGAGGGAGACTGCACGTGGGGAGCCGCCGTGGAGCTCGCCGCCTTTTCGGGCTGCGAAGCCTCGGACGCCGAAGGCGACTCAGAGCAGGCGGCTGCCATGCCGGTAATCAGCGCGACGGCAGTCAGAGCGCTGCCGGTGCGGCGGGTGAAGCGGTACATGAGGTCCCCCGAAGTGCACTCAGAAACAAGCAGAAGTACGGAACAAGGTGATCATCCCGTCGGGACACCCGCGTCACCTCTGCCGTCTGGACATCGGCACCTGATTGGTACACAGGTGCGGCGTGCTTCTCCGGCACGGGGCTGTCCCACGCCGGCCGCAGCCATCCCGAGGGCAACGGCGATATGGAGAGCGCGTCATGGCGGCGCAGGGACTCGAGTGCCACGGCAGCCAGTTGGTGCGGTGGGAACTTGCCGTGGCGGCCACCTGAGCGCAGCTTCTGCTCGAACAGCGCGAGCGGTTGACACGCTGGGCATCCACGCCTCCGTGGGCCCGTCTCGCGGCCCGACGGCGCCCTCCACGACAAAGGGGCCCACAAGGCCGGAAGCAACGCCGGAAGCAAGGCCGAGGCCGCGTCCCAGTGCGGCCTCGCAGCTGTGGTCCGGTGGGTGGAGCAGGAAAGGCAGCGGCCCGTCCCTCGCAGCGGGTCGTGGAAATCGCGGTCGACGGTGAAGCGGACCCAGGGCCGGTGAAACTGGACGCGTGGGTCTCCGACACCGCGCACAGCACGAGCAGCTCAGCTCGGAGCAACTCGCTGCCTTCGCCAACCTCGAACTGGCCAGGGCAGCGGAGTGACGAGGTCACACAAAGGCCGCGGACGGCGGGGTTCAGCTGGAGGGCAGGACCTTCCGGGAGCCCGTGCCGGTGCCGCGGTCGGTGTAGTGGCTTGTGACAACGTCGTACTTGGCGCCGCCGGACTGGCTGGAAACGCCGTTGGTGTCGAGGTAGGAGCCGCCGCCGTACTGGTTCTGCAGCAGGATGTTGCTGCCGTAGCTTGGATCTCGGAGGCGTCCGCCACGGTCCAGTCGTAGAGGTGGGCGAACGGCTCGCGCAGGGATTCACCGAGAGGGGTCAGCGCGTACTCGACGCCGACCGGCAGGTCGGCAGCACGCGGCGCTCGACCATCCCGTTGCATTCGAGGCGGCGCAGGGTCTGCGTGAGAACACGTTGCGTGACGCCGTCGAGGCGGCGCTTGATCTCGTTGAACCGGCGTGGTTCGACCAGGACTGCCATCACCATCATCGACCGTTTGTCGGCGATCTGATCGAGGATGGGCCGGCTCGGACAGTCGGCCCGAAACACCACGCCGTGCTCGGCAATGGCCCGGTAGACGGCCTCAGAAGCGGCCATAGCGGTATCCTCCGCGACCCCCGGGATGCCTAAAGTGCCTATTGACGCAGGTCACAGCCGGTTTCACTGTAGGTATGCAACAGGAACCAGAATCCTGCCAGGTACCTGAGGGCTGCCCCGTTTTCGGCGTCCTGTTCGACGTAGGGTCTGCAGGACAGCGCGGCCGGAGCTGTTGTCTCAGTAACTTGAGAGGGCATCGTTGAACCCGAACCCCATCTGCTGCTTCTGCTATCAGGTCATCGATCTCGACCAGGACGGGGCAGCAACCAAGCTCAGGCTCGGTGCGGTTGACCTGGTGCGAGGCGATACCGTGCGGCAGCAGGCCTATTCACACTCAAACTGCCTGCGCGAACGGGTCCACCCGAACATCGGCCTCTGGTTTGAGTTCTGAGGCCAGGTGGCCTCCAAGGCTGCCGCCCGAAGGTGCGATGATCCTGCGGTGCCTCGCGTGATCACGGCGTCGGAACCGTCCTGGACAGCCCCGTTCACCGGGCTGAGCCCGCAGTCGGACACGAAGAGCCGGGAACGGCCATCGTCGCCGCCTCCCCCGAGGGCCCCTTCTTCGTGTTCCAGCAGGCGGACGGCTACCGCGCTCCGGTCTGGCCCCCCGTCGACGGGGAACAGCGCCCGATGATGCACTTCGACTTCCAGGTCGGGGACCTGGACTCGGCAGTCACCGAGGCGGTAGCCCTGGGTGCCACCCTGGCGGAAACCCAGCCGCAGGACAACGTCCGCGTGCTCTTCGACCCGGCCGGCCACCCCTTCTGCCTCTGCTACGACGCCTGACGCGCCGACCGTCGTCGGGCCATCGACCTCCACGGTGCCATCGGCCGCCAGAAGCGACCGATGGCACCGCGAGGAGGCCGTCCCACTTCAGAGTCCGACCGTCTGCCGACAGCACCGCGAGGTCCGAGTGGAGCCGCCACGAAGCGGCGATCGCTGACCGACCACACCCGAAGCCCGGCACACGAGGCCGCGCGTCTCCGGAAGGCGAATCGCGGCACGCGAAAAAAGACTGCCGGCAGGTGGTTGGTCACCGGCGTGATCGTCTTCATCGTGCTCGCCCCGGCGGCAGGTCAGCCGCGAACGGTCCACGGCCGCCTTCGCGGACCGGCCTCCCCTTCGGCGGCTCACCGTGCCCAACAGGCAGTGAGCCGCCAACCGCAGAACCGCCCGCCAGGCCGACATACGGGCTCTCGCTCTGAGCGACAACCTGGCGGACACGGCATCAACGGGCTGGCAAGGCGTCAGCGATGCTGCATGCCGAGCTGTTTCGCGGCGGCGTCCACGGTCTGCGCGAGCAGGACGGCGATGGTCATCGGCCCAACGCCACCGGGAACCGGAGTGATCAGTCGGGCTCGGGTGAGGGCGGTGTCGTGGTCCACGTCTCCGACGTTGCCCGGGTTGTAGCCGGCGTCAATCACCACCGCGCCAGGTTTGATGTCCTCACCGCGGATCAACCGAGGCCGCCCCACGGCCGCTACCAGGACATCCGCTTCCCGGACGATCGCCGACAGATCAGCCGTGCGGGAGTGGCAGTACGTCACCGTCGCGTCCTTGGCGAGCAGAAGCATCCCGGCCGGTTTGCCGAGAATCGCGCTGCGACCCACCACAACGGCGTGCTTGCCGGCAAGTTCGACGTCGTACGCTTCCAGCAACCGCATGATTCCGCCCGGAGTGCAGGACACGAAGCCCGGCAGCGCGAAGCTCATCGCGGCGAAGGAATGCATCGTGACCCCGTCAACGTCCTTCTCCGGAGCGATGGCCTCGAACGCCGCTCGCTCGTCGATGTGCGGGCCGCAGGGGTGCTGGAGCAGGATCCCGTGCACTTCCGGATCGCTGGACAGGCCCGCGAGGGTGTCGACCAGCTCGGCGGTCGTGGTGGTGGCGGGCAGACCGATGTGCCGCGACCGGATGCCTGCCTTCGCGCACCGCGCCCGCTTCATGCGGACGTACGTGGCCGACGCGGGATCCTCTCCCACCAGCACCGTCGCCAGGCAGGGGCTGGCCCCCGCTCGTCGTGAGATCTCCGCCGCCCTGGCAGCAGCGTCGTCGACGATGCGTTGGGCGAGACCGGTGCCATCCATGAGCTGTGCCGTGCGAGTCGCGGACATCCTTGCCCTCCGGGCGTTGCTGACCACTCGCCCAGGCGCACGGCACCGACATCTCGTCAGGCCGCTCCCCGGTGGTACTCCACCTCAGCGCCAGTCACGGCCCACGCCGAACTGTAGTAGACGGGGAAGGTGTAGTGGACGATGCCCCAGCTCACGATCTGCGTCAGGCAGAGGGCGGGCAGGTCGGTGGTGGCGGGCTCGTTCACGGCTACTCCTTGACTGTTTCGACATCCGTCGATGTCTTGCACGGCCCAGCATGG
>NZ_JBNCLI010000019.1:40518-91565 GCF_049844595.1 Streptomyces sp. DT224 | reverse complement strand
TGTGGGAGAGTAGGACGCCGCCGAACAATCATTGTGGGAAAGCCCCGTGCCGCTGGCACGGGGCTTTTCTGCGTTTCAGCCCGGGGAGACCAGGTGGGTGTCGTAGGCGAGGATCACTGCTTGGACTCGGTCCCTGGTGCCCGTCTTGGCGAGAATGCGGGAGACATGTGTCTTTACCGTTGATTCCGCGAGGTGAAGCCGTTCGGAGATTTCGGAATTGGTCCAGCCCTGGCCGATGACGGTGAGGATCTCCAGTTCCCGGCCGGTAAGACCGGCGATGCGCGGATCCTGGGTGGCCGGTTCGCCCGGGGCGGCCGGCAAGTGCTGTACGTACGCGTCGAGGAGACGGCGGGTGAGGCTCGGGGCGACCACCGCGTCGCCGAGGGCCACGGCCCGGATGCCGGACAGCAGCTCCTCCGGCAACGCGTCCTTGATCAGGAAGCCGCTGGCGCCGGCGCGGAGACCGTCGTACGCGTACCGGTCCAGGTCGAACGTCGTGACGATCAGGACGCGGGTCGGGGAGCCGGCCCTGACGATGCGGCGGGTCGCCTCGATGCCGTCCAGGAGCGGCATGCGGATGTCCATCAGGGCCACGTCCGGCTGGTGCCGGGCGATGAGCTGGAGCGCTTCGTGGCCGTTGGCGGCCTCGCCGACGACCGTCATGTCGTCCTGGCTCTCCAGCAGCATGCGGAAGCCGAAGCGTTGCATCGGCTGGTCGTCCGCGATGAGCACGGTCGTCACGAGGGGGAGTCCTCCAGGGGGAGCCGGAGCCGGACCTGCCAGCCGCCTTCGGCGGAGGGGCCGGCTTCGAGTGTGCCGTCGTACAGGGAAGCGCGTGCGCGCATCCCCGTGATGCCCTGCCCTGTGCCGGCGGATGTCCACCGGCCCTGGGGCGGGGTGCCATTGTCCGTGACGAGGGTCTCCAGTGCACCAGGCCGGTAGGTCAACGTGACCTCGGCCGCGAGTGACGGTGAAGTGCCCGCGTGCTTCAGCGAGTTCGTCAGGGATTCCTGCACCACCCGGTAGACCGTCAGTTGGCGTCCGGGGGTGAGCGGACGGGGCGGCGGTGTTCCCCGTACGAGCAGCTGAACCGGCAGGCCGGCCCGGCGTACCCCCTCCAGAAGCCGGTCGACGTCGTCGAGAGTCGGTTGCGGGGTGCGGTCGGCGTCTTCCGGCTGGTCCCGCAGCACCCCCAGGAGGCGGCGGAGCTCGGCGAGGGCCTGGCGACTGGTGGTGCCGATGGCCTCCAGGGCCTGGGCCGCGCGCTCGGGGCTGCGGGCCGCCGCGTACGAACCGCCGTCGGCCAGGCCCGTGATGACGGAGAGGTTGTGGCCGATGATGTCGTGCATTTCCCGGGCGATCCGGGTCCGTTCGGCGGCGGCGGCCAGACGGGCCTGCTGGTCGCGTTCGCGTTCCAGCCGGTCCGCCCGGTCGAGAAGGGCCTCGGTGTACTCCTTGCGTGTACGCACCAGGATCCCCGCCAGGGCGGCGATGGCGAACATCCACACGTGCGGGAGCAAAAGTCGGCTCCAGACCTCCGGAAACCGGACCGAGGCGATCACCAGGGGTGCCGCGACCAGCGCTCCCGACCAGGCGAGGGTGCGCAGCGGGAGGCGTACCGCGATGTTGAAGACCACGATCTCCTGGAGCAGGGAGGCCTGGATGACCGCCCCTGTCCACACGTTGGCCAGGGAGAACGGGGCCATGAAGGCGAGCACGGCCAGGGGATGGGAGCGGCGCCAGAGCAGTGGGGCGGAGAACGCCGCGCTCATGGTGAACACCAGCGCCTCCGGCACGTGCCGGTCGACGGCGACCGTGCGCCAGCCGCCGGTGGAGACGTCGAGGACGGCGAACAGCACCCAGAACGTGGTGAGGAGGCCGTTCCAGACCGACGGCCGGCGACGGTCGAAGGCGCGGATGCGCTGGAACAGGCGCTGTATGTGCCCGGTCAGCGGGGACGGCGCGGACAGCGGGGCCGGTTCCCGGCCTTCGGCGGTGTCCGCCATCAGTGGCTCCCCTGTACCCGGCCGCGTCGTACGGCTCATGCGGCCCGGCGCCGCAGGAGTACGGCGGCCGAGACCAGTGTGGCCGAGGCCCACAGGACCAGGGCGAGCAGGGCCGGGCCCGGGGACGCGGCGTCCGGGAGCGGGGTGGCGGAGCCGAGGACTCCGGCTGCCTGGGTGGGGAAGTAGCGGACGGCGGTCTCCACCGCGTCGTACGGGAGCGTGGTGAGCACCTCGGGGAGGATCATCACACCGCCGATGAAAGCGCCGATCGCTCCGGGCACCGAGCGCAGGAGTGCGCCGAGGCCCAGGGCGATGAGGCCGAGGAAGGTGGTTCCGGCTGCGTTCCCCGCTACGGCACGCAGTACACCCGGGTCGGTGAGAGAAGCGGCCTGGTCCGTGTCGTGGAGGAAGAGCTGGGCGATGACGAAGGTGACCAGCGAGGTCGCGAACATGACGGTGAATACGGTGACCGTGAAGACCGCGGCCTTGGCCCACAGCACCGGGAGCCGGCGCGGGACGGCGGTCAGCGAGGCGCGGATCATCCCCGTGGAGTATTCGCCCGCCGTGACGAGAATGCCGAGGACGACCGTGCAGAGCGAGGCGAGGAGCGAGCCGTAGAGGACGAGGATGACGGTGTCCATGTCCGAGTCGCCGCCGTCGGAGGTGTAGGTCGTGCCCATGAGGATGCCCACGCCGAGGACGAAGACGACGGCCAGGCCCAGGGTGGTCCAGCTGGAGCGCAGGGTGTGCAGCTTGTGCCATTCGGAGCGCAGCACCCGGGCAGGTGTGACGCGGTAGGAGTGGGGAAGGGCCGTGGTGGTCATGCGAGGGCTCCGGTCGGTGCGGCGGTGGTCGTCCGGTAGTCGACGGACTCCTGGGTGAGGTCCATGAACGCCTGTTCCAGGGATGCGGTGTGCGGGGTGAGTTCGTAGAGGGGGATGGCGTGGGCGGCGGCGGTGCGGCCGATGTGTTCGGCGTCCGTGCCGCGTACGACCAGGTGGTCGGAGCCCGGCGTGGTGGTGATTTCGACGCCGGGTCCGCGCAGCAGGTCGCGCAGGGCGGCGGCCTGGGGGGTGAGGACGGTGACGGAGCCGCCGCCGGCCGTGGCGGTGAACTCGGTGACGGTGGTGTCGGCGAGGAGGCGGCCGCGGCCGATCACGACCAGGTGGTCGGCGGTGAGGGCCATCTCGCTCATCAGGTGCGAGGAGACCAGGACCGTGCGGCCCTGCGCGGCGAGATCGCGGAGCAGGGTGCGGATCCAGAGGACGCCCTCCGGGTCCAGGCCGTTGACGGGTTCGTCCAGGATGACGACGGCCGGGTCGCCGAGGAGGGCGGCGGCGATGCCCAGGCGCTGGCCCATGCCGAGGGAGAAGCCCTTGACGCGTTTCCCGGCTACGGCGGTGAGACCGGCGAGGTCCAGGACGTGTTCGACGCGGGTGCGCGGGATGCCGTGGGTGTGGGCGAGCGCCATCAGGTGGTGGAAGGCGGTGCGGCCGGGGTGGACGGAGCGCGCTTCCAGCAGGGCGCCGACCTCGGTGAGGGGGGCGTTGTGGGAGGTGTACGCGCGGCCGCCGATCGTGGCGCGGCCCCGGGTGGGCGCGTCCAGGCCGAGCAGCATGCGCATGGTGGTGGACTTGCCGGCGCCGTTGGGGCCGAGGAATCCGGTGACCGTGCCCGGGCGGACGGTGAAGTCGAGGTCTTGGACGACGGTGTTGTCCCCGTACCGTTTGGTGAGTGCGTGTGCCCTGATCATGCGGTCGACGTTACGGAGCCGGCACGGGCCGGTCGTCGGACCGGGGGCGGGACGTTCGGGGGCGCGTAGTACCGGGGTACGACTCCGGGCGGCCGGGTCGAATGCGTTTGCGTGGTCGCGGGGGCGCAGGTCAGGATCGGTGCATGGACTACGCGATACGGCCTGTGCGCGCCGACGAGTGGCGGTCGGTGAAGGAGCTGCGGCTGGCCGCCTTGCAGGACCCGGCCGCTCCGGTCGCGTTCCTGGAGACGTACGAGCAGGGGCTGAAGCGGTCCGACGAGGCGTGGCGGGAACGGACGGCCGATGCCTCCGAGGACGGTGCGGGCGAGGTGCGGCAGTTCGTCGCGGAGGGCCCGGACGGTGCCTGGGCGGGCTCGGTGACGGTGCTCGTGGAGGGGCCGGATGCCGAGGCGCGGTTCGGTGAGGCGGCGTCGGTGAACCAGGGGCACCTGGTCGGTGTGTTCGTACGGCCGGAGGCGCGGGGTGCGGGGGTGGCGGACGCGCTGTTCCGGGCGGCCGTGGACTGGGCCTGGTCGTTGGGGGCGCCGCGGCTGGAGCGCGTACGGCTGTATGTGCACGAGAACAATCCGCGCGCCGCGGCGTTCTACCGACGGTTCGGTTTCGTGCCGACCGGGGAGACGGTGCGGATGCCGGGCGACCCGACGGCGCGTGAGCTGGAGTACTCGATGCCGCGGCCCTGAGCGCTGCCTCTCACAGGGTGCTGGGTGTCCGGAGCTGTTGCGTCCAGTGTGAGCGGGCCTGTTCCGGGGAACGGAGCAGGGCGATGGTGGCCAGGCCCTGGGTCTGGCCGGATCGCAGCAGTTCCGGCAGCCGGGGCAGGGGGGCGACGGCCGCGATGTCGTCGAGGACCAGCGTCATTGGTGGGTCGAGCCGGCCGTCGGATGACCGTGCGGCCATGCGGCGGCCGTGCTCGACCACGTCTGAGGCGAGCGCGGTGAGCAGGGGCATCGTCCCTGGACCGGATCGTGGTGTCTCGATGGCTTCACCCACCACATAGAGGCTGCCCCCTTCGTTCGCAAAGGAATCCAGTGCGAGCGCATCTGCTCGATTTGGTGTGCAGGTGTCCCGGACGTGGACGGAGGAGAGGGCACCGAAGGCGCGCACCGTCAGTTCCTGGGCGGCCTCCCGGCGTTCGGGGTAGCCGGTGAGTGCGGACTCCAGCAGTCCGGCGAGACCGGGGGCCGCTTTGGGGTGGGTGCGCAGGAGGCGGACCGGTTCGTGGGCGTTGCCGCCGATGGCCCAGCGGTGGACCTGGCGGAAGGGGCGGCCGTCGATGGCGGCGGCGTGCAGCCAGCAGCGCAGGAGGGTTTCGGCGATGTCGGCCGTCGCCGCGTCGATGCGGGCCTGGGGGCGGACGGGGGCGAGCAGCGCGCCGGCGCGGGCCGCGGCCCGGTCGGCCTGTTCGCAGCCGGTGGTGGGTGTCCAGTGCAGCCGGGCCGGGGTGTCGCAGAGGTGGCCGGGGTCGTAGACGAGGACGGGGCCGAGCTTGGCTCGGGCGTCCTTGGTCTCGGCCCAGAGAGTGGGGTCGGCGGTCACGACGAGAACGGGGCCGTCGGCCTCACGGACGGCCTGGACGGCGGTGGCCCGGCGGGTGGGGGCGGGGCCGTAGAGGAGGAGGGGGGTGCGTGGGGAGGGGACGGTCGCGGGGAGCGGGCCGGTGGGGGCCGGCTCCGTGAGTGGCGCTTCCGTGAGTGGCGTTTCGGTCGGTGCGGGGTGGGCTCTTCCGCCGGTGAGTGCTTGGGGGGCGGCTTCGGTGGGAAGGGCCGCCGTCCGCGGTGCCGTTTCGGTGAGGTGTTCGGCGGGAACGGGGGTGGCCGACGCGGGCACGGAGGGCGTCTCGCGGAGGGCGCCGGGGGTGGGATCCGGGGTCGGTCCGGGGGCGGGGAGCGCCGCCTCGTGCGCGTACGTCTGCCGGTTGGTCCGTCGGCCGGTGCGGCCCTTGCCGTGTGCCAGTCGGCGGCGGGCGCGCTCCTCGCGGTGCGCCTGTTCGAGGAGGGCCAGTCGCTCCGTGCGTTCCGCGCGGCGGTGGGCCAGCACGGCGCGCCAGCGGGCGATGACGCCCATCACGAACACCGTCAGCACCACGAGTACCATCAGTTCGCCGATGAGCAGGCCCCAGAACAGGCCGTAGCCGGAGAGCTCCCGCGGGGGTGTGTGGGGCCAGGCGGCGGGCAGGTCGTGCGGGGCCTCCAGCAGGCGCCGGAGGGCCAGTGGTGTTTCGGTCGGCGTGACGCCGTCGGGCCAGGCGCCGTGGGCCAGGAGGCCGGCGAATCCGGTGGCCGTCCAGGCCAGCAGCGTCAGCCCGAGGAGGAAGGCCAGCAGTCCGACGAGCAGGCCGTCGGGGATGCCACCCCCCTTGCCTTCGCCGGACCGTCCCCCGTTGCTGCCTGCCATGTCACGCCACCGTTGACTCGGACGACTCGTTCAGTCGCTGCTGGTTCTCGATCCTGGCCGCGCGTTCCTCCGCTTCGAGGTCGGCGGCCCTTACGTCGTCCGGGAGGAGGTCGCTCACGGACGATTCGGTCATGGCGCGGTCGGTGAAGACGAGGGGCCGTTCGGCCTCGGTGATCAGGTGTTTGACGACCTGTACGTTGCCGTTCACGTCCCAGACCGCGATGCCTGGGGTGAGGGTGGGGATGATTTCGACGGCCCAGCGGGGCAGGCCGAGGACGCGGCCGGTGGCTCTGGCCTCGTCGGCCTTCTGGGCGTAGATCGTGCGGGTGGAGGCCATTTTGAGGATGGCGGCGGCTTCGCGTGCGGCGGCGCCGTCGACCACGTCGCTGAGGTGGTGGACGACGGCGACGAAGGAGAGGCCGAGGCGGCGGCCGAACTTGAGCAGGCGCTGGAAGAGCTGGGCGACGAAAGGCGAGTTGATGATGTGCCAGGCCTCTTCGACCAGGAAGATGCGCTTCTTGCGGTCGGGCCTGATCCAGGTGTGTTCCAGCCAGACGCCGACGATCGCCATCAGGATGGGCATGGCGATGGAGTTGCGGTCGATGTGCGAGAGGTCGAAGACGATCAGGGGGGCGTCCAGGTCGATTCCGAAGGACGTCGGGCCGTCGAACATGCCGCGCAGGTCGCCGTCCACGAGCCGGTCGAGGACGAGGGCGACGTCCAGCCCCCAGGCGCGTACGTCGTCTATGTCGACGTTCATCGCCTGGGCGGATTCCGGTTCCGGGTGGCGCAGTTGCTCGACGATGTCGGTGAGGACGGGCTGCCGGTCGGTGGTGGTGGCGTTGACGTAGGCGTGGGCGACCTTGAGGGCGAAGCCGGAGCGTTCGTCCAGGCCGTGGCCCATGGCGACTTCGATGATGGTGCGCAGCAGGGCGAGCTGGCCGGTGGTGGTGATGGCCGGGTCGAGCGGGTTGAGCCGGATCCCGCCGTTGAGTGCGGAGGTCGGGTCGAGGCGGATGGGGGTGAGCCCCAGCTCCTGGGCGATGAGGTTCCACTCGCCGACGCCGTCCTCGCCCTGGGCGTCCAGGACGACGACCTGGCGGTCGCGGAAGCGGAGCTGGCGGAGCACGTAGGTCTTCTCCAGCGCGGACTTGCCGTTGCCGGACTCGCCGAGGACCAGCCAGTGCGGGGCGGGGAGCTGCTGTCCGTAGAGCTGGAAGGGGTCGTAGATGTAGCCCTTGCCGGAGTACACCTCGCGGCCGATGATCACACCGGAGTCGCCGAGGCCTGGGGCGGCGGTGGGCAGGTAGACGGCCTGGGCCTGGCCCGTCGAGGTGCGGACGGGCAGCCGGGTCGTCTCCACCTTCCCGAAGAGGAAGGCGGTAAAGGCGTCCGACAACGCGGACAGCGGATCTCGCATGGCGTGACTGACCTCCCTCTCGGTGTCGCGGACTGGCGGTTAGCGGCGGATGCCGGTGGCGAACGGCAGAGTGTTGACGAAGGCGCGGTGGTGCTCGCGGTCGCACCATTCGAGCTTCAGGTACGACTTGCCGGCCGAGGCGCGGATGGTCCGCTTGTCGCGGGCGAGGGCTTCGGGGGAGCGGGACGACACGGTGATGTACCCGACGAGGTTGACGCCGGCGGCGCCGCTGGCGAGGTCTTCGCCCCGTTGGTCGAGACGGCCGTGGGCGGCGATGTCGCGGGGGTCGACGGTGCGGTTCATCTTGGCCTGGCGGCTGGCCTCGGCGTCGTCGTTGGTCTTCTCGGTGAGCATGCGCTCGATGGCGATCTCGGTGGGTTCCAGGTCCATGCAGACGGCGACCGTGCGGATGACGTCGGGGGTGTGGACGAGGAGGGGTGCCAGGAAGTTGACGCCGACGGGGGTCATCGGCCACTCCTTCACCCAGGCCGTGGAGTGGCACCAGGGGGCGCGGGTGGACGACTCGCGGGTCTTGGCCTGGAGGTAGGTCGGTTCGACGGCGTCGAGCTCGGCGGGCCAGGCGTTGCGCTTCGTCATGGCCTGGATGTGGTCGATGGGGTGGTCGGGGTCGTACATGGAGTGGACGAGGGAGGCGAGCCGGCTCTGGCCGAGGGGCTGGCGGACCCGGATGTCGGCCTCGGCGAGGCGGGCGCAGATGTCGGTGAGCTCGCGGGCCATGACGACGGCGAGTCCGGCGTCGCGGTCGAGCTTGCGGCCGGTGTGCGGGCGGGCGGCGCGGGCCATGGCGTTGGCCTCGGCGGCGAGCTCGCGGTTGAAGTGCATGCAGGCGACGAGGTAGGCGCGGTGCTGCTCGCTGGAGGTGGACACCATGGACTGGAGCTGGTCGTAGGAGTCCTGGAGCCAGCGGGGGGAGGACGGGGCGCCGCGCTGGGCGACGTCCTTGGCGTGGGCGTCGGGGTCGGCGGGGAGGGTGCGGGCGAGCATCTGGAGGCGGGTGACGAAGCCGTCTCCGTTGGCGACGTGCTTGAGGAGGGTGCCGAAGCGGTCGACGAGGGCTTCCTGGTCCTCGCTGTCGCGGAGCCCGACGCCGGGGCCCTCGATCTCGATGGCGGCGGTGACGGTGCGCCGGTCGGCGTGGAGGAGGACGGCGATCTCGTCGGGGCCGAAGGGGGCGGAGAGCCAGTTGATGCGGCCGATGCCGGGGGGCGGGCCGATCTCGACCTCGCGACCGTCGGCGCCGGTGCCGGCTTCCATGGCCGTGGAGCGGTAGGTGGTGCCGCGGCGCAGGGAGCGCTTGTAGCTGCGGTTGATCTCGAACCACTTGTAGAAGGTCCGGTGCCGGTACGGGACGTAGACCATGGCGATGGCGAGCAGCGGGAAGCCGGTGAGCAGCACGATGCGCAGGGAGAGGACGGGGACGAGCAGGCCGCTCATCATGCCGAGGAACGCGCCGGCGATGATCAGGGCGATCTCGCCCGTCTCACGGTTCTTGCCGACGATCGCGTTCGGCCGGGCACGGCCGATGAGATACGTACGGCGGGGCGCGATCGGATGGGACTGTGTGCTCAACGCCCGCCACCTCCTGTGCGGTTGTTACCTGTGCTGCCTGGTCCGCCGCGGGTGCCGCGGCTGCTGTGAGGGGTGCCGGCGGTCGGGCCGGAGCCGCTGCGGGGCGGTGGCGCGGCGGAAGGACCGGATCCGCCGCCCGTGTTGCGGGAGCTGTGGGCGGCGACTCCGCCGCTGACCGGGTTCGCGGGGCGGCCGCCGCCGCTGCCGGTGTCGCCGCTGCTCTGGCCGCCGCGGCTGCTGTGGGTCTTGATGCCCTGGGAGACGAGGGCGGCGGGGGAGCTGATCATGGCGGCGGCCTGGGAGCCGTCGGTGGCCTGTTTGCGGTTGGTGCGGGCGCCTTGGATCTCGTCGCCGAAGCCGGGGACGAAGCGGTAGATCATGGCGGAGGCGAAGATGGCCAGCAGGATGATGGCGAGGCCGGAGACGACGGCGGAGAAGGCGTCGGGGCCGTCGTCGGAGGACAGGGCGCCGGCGAGGCCGAGTACGACGACGATGACGGGCTTGACCATGATCACGGCGATCATGATGCCTGCCCAGCGGCGTACGTGGCCCCACATGTTCTTGTCGACGAGTCCGGCGTAGACGGCTGTGCCCAGGAGGGCGCCGACGTAGAGCAGGGCGGCGCGGATGACGAGTTCGAGCCAGAGGATGCCGGCGGCGAGGATGGAGACGAGGGAGACGACGATCAGCATGATCGGGCCGCCGCCGATGTCGGAGTCCTTCTTGAGGGCTTGGGCGAAGGACCCGAAGAAGACGTCGGTCTGGCCGCCGGAGGAGGAGGCGATGACTTCGGTGACGCCGTCGGTGGCGGAGACGATGGTGTAGAGGATGAGGGGGGTGAAGGCGGAGGCGAGGACGGTGAGCCAGAGGAAGCCGATGGCTTCGGAGATCGCCGTGGTGAGGGGGACGCCGCGGATTGCGCGCTTGGCTACGGCGAGGAGCCAGAGGACAAGGGTGAGGACGGTGGAGGCGGCGAAGACGATGGCGTACTGCTGGAGGAAGCGGGTGTTCGTGAAGTCGACGTTGGCGGTGCTTTTGACTGCGTCGCTGAGCTTGCCCACGATCCACGCGGCGGCGTCGGCACAGCCCCGCCCGAGCGAGGTGAGCGGATCGAGCGCGGGGTCGGTGCTCGCGGGTGGCGTGGACTTGGGAGAGCTGGCGCTTCCGCCTTCGCAGTAGTCCTTGGCGGGGCCGACGATGAGCGAGCACTTGCCGTCGTCGGACGGCGAGGGGCTGGGAGCAGCTGCAACGTGCGTTGCAAGGACTACCAGCGTGCTCTGGATACTCGCCAGGGTCGCACCCAGTCGAACAACGTGCTTTGCGCTAGCGGGCATAGGTGAACCCCCCGTACTCCTCGACAGCCTTCGCGATTTCGTCGGCGCCGGAAGCAGTCCGGTCGGCGTTGACGGGTGCAGGGCCGTCCTTCTGAGAGAAGCTGTCGACCTTCCAGTCGTTGTTCTGCCAGTGGAGTTTGAGCGTCATCGTGAACCAGTCGTTGCTCACGGGGCTGGTGGAGCCGATGCCGGCTGTGCCGAAGACGCCGGTGCACCAGACCTCCACGGTGGCGGAGGTGTCGGTGAACTGCGTGACCCTTGTTCCCACGGGCGCTGTTCTCGAGACGTAGGTCATGCCGTCTGCGGCGTCGCCGTTCTCGTCGAGGCCGACTTTGTCGAGGAAGTCCTTGCTGTACGCCTGGTCGAACTTGCTCTCGAGCTCTCCGACTCTGTTGGCGACGAAGACCTGGCGCACGATCTGTCCACGTTGCGTCGGCTTGAGGATGTCCGCAGACACGAGCACCACCGAGTAGTTGGCCGCCGCGCTCTCCGCGCCCTGTTGGTTGTGGGCGAAGCCCGAAGGGATCGTGCCGTTCTTGCCCGTCACGGGCTTCGTGCCCGTGGGCGATGTCGGAGCGGCGTCCGCCTTGCTGCCGGAGGTCGTGCCCGACTTGGCGCCCGAGTCGTTGTCGTCACCGCCCATGTTGGCGAAGGCGATGGCGCCCAGCAGGAGGACCACCACGCCGGCGAACGTGATGAGGGAACGGGAGCTGCGGGCCGGGCGGCGAGGGCCGTAGGGGTCGCCGGTGGGGCCGTCGGGCAGGCGGGTGCGGGTCTGGCGGGTGCCGCCGATCGTGCTGTAGGCGTCGCTCGTGCGTCCCGCGTCGTTGCCGTAGCCGTCCTCGTCGCCGAGACTCATGCCGCGTACGCCCCCTCAACCGTTGCTTGAACCACGTCGTAGTACGACGGTAGCCGTGCTGCTCTCCGCGTGGACGCGGTGTGGTGACTCGACATCAGGGGTACGCAACCTCTGCCGGTGGGCACGACGGACGGATGGGAGGGGTGGGGCGGGCGAGCCCCGGCGGCGGGACCGACGCCCGGTCAGACGGCCATCCCGTACACAATGGTGAACAGGGTGCCGAGTGATCCGATGATGAACACCCCGGTCAGGCCGGCCACGATCAGTCCCTTGCCCTGTTCCGCGCTGAACGTGTCGCGCAGAGCCGTCGCGCCGATCCGCTGCTTGGCCGCTCCCCAGATCGCGATGCCGAGGCACAGCAGGATGGCGATCGCCATCACCACCTCGATCATCACGCGGGCCTCGTTGCCGAGGGTCCCGAACGGCCCCCAGTTCGGGGCGATTCCGCCGATGATGGTGGTGATATCGCCCTTTTCAGCTGCCAGGATCATGTAAGTCACCGCCCCAGTTGGGTAGTTCGGCGCCCGTACCGCATGGCACGGGTCACTCTCTATCTTCGCTGATGAAACTGCTTTCGTATGACGGCTTCACGGCTCTCTTTACCCGGATCTCGCACATTTGACCGGTCTGACCGCCCTGACCTGCGGATCGAATCGGTGTGTGGGCGAAATGCGTATGGTTACTCTGTGTATCACGCAGAGTGACGCCGGGCAATGATCGTCATCGCGCCAGATTGGCCGGGATGTTCCCCGGCGGCCGAATCGTGCACCTCAGGGCGGGGGAGGCGAGGTCGGGGCGCCCAGTGGGCGCAGCAGCGGGTGGCGCGGAGTCGGCGGGCGGGAGGGGGTCTTCCAGTACGACGGTGGCCGGAAGTCGCACCAGGAGCCGTCGAAGGGAAAGGTTCCGGCCTCGGCGAGCTGTGCGACGGTCGCTCCTTCGGTCCGGATCGCGCGTGCTTCCTCGGCCGTCCAGTACGCGGGGTGTCCGGTCTTCTCGGCGAAGGACCGCTCGTCCTTCCAGCTCCACGTGCGGTCCGGGGCGACGTTGATGTCCAGCTCGTGGTCGGTGATGTCGATGTCCGTGCCGTGGTGCACGCGTCGTTCGAGGTTGACGTACCAGCCGCGGAACTTGTGTCTGCGGCCGAAGAGCCAGAGCACCGAGTGGGCCGCCCCCGTCGGCTGGTAGAAGAGGGCGTCGCCCATCGGCCAGCGGCCCGCCACGACGGGGAAGCCCTCGGCCGGGCGCTCGTGGGGGTCGATGTCGCGCAGGTGGGTGACGCCGCGCGGGAGGGCGGTGTGCCACATCGGGGTGCCCGATTTCATCCACACCAGTTGTCCCGCGTCCGTTCGTTCGACCAGGCGTACGGGTACGGAGGCGCTGAGGTGGCCGCCTATGAACAGGTTCCAGTGCAGGATTTCGCCCGGTGTGCCGCTTGCGGTGTCCCTGTTGTCCTCTTTCATGCGTTTGATCATTCCCGCCGCGCGTGCGCCGGACACGTACGGGCGGAGCGAGGAGCGTCTCTGACGGGCAGTCGGTCCGTCAGTCGGTGGCGATGCCCCGGCGCGCGAGGACGTCGGTGTCGAACGACATGCCGATTCCGCAGTCGTCCACGCCGCTGATCAGCCGGAGGTTGGGCAGCAGGTCCAGGTCCTCGAGCGATCCCACGTCGAAGAGGTCGTCCTCTCCGTCCCAGACCGGGGCGCACTCCTGGTACACCTCGAGGCCGCCGTCGAGGAGCAGCGTCTCCACGGTGGCCAGCAGCTCCGTGCTGATCTCCAGCGCTGCGAAGTGGGCGCGGGCCTCGTCGAGGACGGTGAAGGCGAGGTCGTTCTCATAGGCGTAGGTCTGCGGGTCCTCGTCGATGCCTTTGGCCTTGAGGCAGTCGGCTATGCGGAACACCGGGGTGAGCGTCTCGTCGTTGTACATGAGCTGTTCGATGACGAGCAGCTTGAAGTTGAAATCGCGGAAGGCGGGCATGCCGGGGATCGTAGCGGTGCCCTCGGACAGACCGGCGTGGTCCGCCCGAGGGCACCGTCAGTGCCTGCCTGTCCGGGGTCAGGGCTTCGAGTTCGCCTGCTTCATGGAGGCCACCGCGTCGGCGACCGTGCGCTCGTACAGGCCCAGCTTCGGGGTGCCGACCTTCACGTCGGGGCCGAGCGGGAAGTTGAGCTGCTCGGCGTTGGGCATGTGGTCGCCGTCGGCGAGTACGTTCAGCTCGTTCACCCAGGTCACACCGTTGCCGCCGCCCGGGTTGAGGTCGATCACCGCGATTGCCGCGGTCTTCGGCTTCACCGGGTAGGCCGGTGCGCCGCCGAGGCCGCCCGGGACCAGCGGGAGGATGTCGCCGCTGTGGTCCGTGGCGTTCGCGGCGCCCAGGCTGACGCGCGGGAAGTAGCTCAGGCCGCAGGAGTTCTTGCCGGTGTTGTTGACCTCGATCACGTGCTGGGTGGCCGAACCCTCGCGGGCGTACACGCGCACCGACAGGTCGCCGCTCCTGCAGGGGTGCTTGTACGCGTAGCCGTCACTGGTGTCACCGCCGGCGGCCGTGGTCGTGGAACCGCCCGTCTTCGCGGCGCCGCCCTTGGACTTGCCGGTGCTGGAGGTGACCGCGTCCGTGGCGCCGCCGCCCGTCTTCGCGCCGTCGCCGGCCGTGCTGCCCTGGTCCTGGGCGGCGTCGACGGCAGTGTCCTTCGCTGCCACGGTGGCGTCGGCCGAGGCGGGGTTGTCGGCCGGGCCGGCCGCCTTCGTCCCGCTGCCGTCCCCGCCGCAGGCGGTGAGGGCGAGGGCGAGCACGGCGGTGGCGGCGGCGCCGAGGACGGCGGTGCGCTTGCGGAGCGTATGCATGGGATTCCCCGAAGTGTGTGGCGGTCGTTGGATCGGTCGGTGCAGACAGGGTCCGGATCCGCGGCGAACCGCTCCCCCTCCGGACCGTCTGACATGGGAAGCCTCCCGCGCGCCGCTCATGTTCTGCTAACGCCTGCCTGACGTCCCGCTGTCGTCCCTCGAAGGAGGACGTCGGCCCGGGCATGGCCCGGTGTCCGTGCGGGATGGACGCGTCCGTGCGGGAAAGGCGCGTTGGCGCGTGACTTCGGCGGTCCGATCACCGTTAGATGTGATGTGCCCAAGCCTGTCGTGTCCGCCGCGCCGCCCGTGACAACCGCTTCCGCCGGAGCCGGTGCCGCCGCCTCGCTGCCGCCCTTCCTGCTCACACCGCGCCAGGGGGAGGGCGCCCGTGCGCTTCTCTCGTACGTGGCCGGCCTGCCGGTGGACTCCGTCGACGCGCGGCTCCTCGCGGTCGTCGTGGGCATCCGGGCCGCGCGTACGGGGGCGGGCAACCTCACGGGGACGGATCTGCGGTCGTTGCGGCTGGAGGACCCGGAGGGGGCCCTGGCCGAGCTGACAGCGGCGGGGTGGGAGGTGCCCGGGCAGCTCATCGGCGGGGAACCGGATGTGCCGTACGGCATCGTGGTCCCGGACATGTCCCCGGGATCCGGCCGGGCACTGACCCTCGGCAAGGACGCGCGGTCGCGGGTGTCGGGCTGGTCCATGCGTACGAGGCTGGCCAAGCCGGTTCGCAAGGGTGCGCCGGCGGTCCGGCTCGCCGCGCTGTTCCTGGCGGCCCACTGCTCCGACGAGCTGGTCGGCCAGGCGCCGGCCGAGCTGCCCGCCGCCTGCTACGGGGCGGTGCCCGTGCTTCTGGAGAAGGGGTTCCTCGCGGAGGTGTCCGGGAAGACCTACCGGCTCGGTGAGTCGGTACGGCACCTCGCGGGCCGGTTCCGTACCCCGGAGGAGCTCGCGGCGATCGCGCGGGACGAGGAGGAACGCCGGGCGGACCGGGAGGCGGCGGCCGCCGCCGAGCCCACTCCGGAGAGCTGGGCCGCCTGGAAGTCCGGCGTCAGCCCCGCACTGCTGCGGCACGCGGAGGCGGTCGAGTCGTGCGGGCTCTGCCGTCTTCCCTTCGAGCGGGTCGCCCCGGCGTTCATGTCCGGGCCGTCCCCGCTGCCCGCGCCCCGGGCCGCTCTCGACGCGTACGAGTCATGGCGGGGCGCCCACCCGGACTGCGGGCGCGAGGCGGCCCTGTTCACCGTCGAGTTCCGGGCGGAGCACGGCCACGGGCCGTCGTACAGCCAGCTGTGCAAGGGCCTGAGGTGGAAGAAGCTCGGACGGGAGCTGCGCGGGGTCATCGTGCACACCCTCATCGCCGAGGGCTGGCTGACTTCCACGCCGCCGGTGCCGTGGACCCTGCGGCCGGGGAAGACCGCCCACGCGCAGGGGATCGTCCTGCCCGGGCAGGCGGTGCGGGCAGGGCGCTGAGGTCAGTGCGCCTGCTCGGTACGGCTGTCCGTGCCCCCGGCGGCGAGCAGCAGGGTCCCCGTGATGAGCAGTGCGGTGATGACGCCCGTGGTCAGGATGGGGGACGGGGCGTACGTGGCCCCCAGGATCGCGAGCACCGCCACCGGGTGTAGTACGTCGGCCGCGCGGCGAAGCCCCGAGGTGCGGTGGTGCAGGAGCCAGACGAGGGTGATGAACACGGCGACCGGGATGGTGTAGACGGCCGCCGCCGTGCGGTCGGAGAGGTGGCCGTGGCCCGCGGTGTGCGCGACGTTGAGGGCGAGCCCGGCGCCGACCGCCGCCGCCGACGCGAAGACGAGGTAGTGGCCGTACCCCCACAGCAGCGCCGTACGCAGGCTGGTCAGCAGCCGGGGTGCGCTCTGCGCGAAGTACAGCCACCACAGGGCGAACACCGTCAGGAGTCCGCCCGCGACCAGTGCGGCGAGGTCGCCGAGCGCCGCGTGTGTGTCCAGGGCGGTGCGTACGGCACCGGTGGCCGCGGTGATGGACTCGCCGAGCACGATCAGCGTGAACAGGCCGTAGCGTTCGGCGATGTGGTGCGGGTGCCAGGTGGTGGTGGTTTTACGTTCCGCCAAGGCGGGAACGGCGATTTCCCCGACGACGAGGACCGCGAACGTCACCAGGCCGGTGTCCTCGGGCAGGGCCAGCCGTACGACCCAGCCGATCTGCACCAGGAAGATCCCCGCGGCGTACCCCAGGCAGGTGCGGCGACGCTCCGGATCCGAGCGGGCGGCGCGCAGCCACTGCGTGACCATGGCGAGCCGCATGATCACGTAGCCCCAGGTGATGACGGTGAAGTCCTCGTGCTCCAGCGCCTCGGCCGCGCCCGCGGCGAGGACGAGCGCGCCGGTGATCTGTACGAGCGTCAGCAGCCGGTACGGGACGTCGTCGGTGTCGTACGCGGAGGCGAACCAGGTGAAGTTCATCCAGGCCCACCCGTGAACCAACGGTCCAACACCGCTCCCACCTGGGGAAACGGGCCGTGAGGTCACCGACACCCTTCAGGCGAGCGGAACACCGGCCTGAAGGGGAACGATGGAACGCAACGACCTTCCGACGCTGCGCACACTGGGCATCGAAGACGTGGAGCTTCGCACGCTGGGACTGTGGGACGTACCGACGGGCGACCCGACAGACCTTGCTGACGCGTACATCCGGCGCAGCAAGCGCAGCGACGACCTTGCATCGCTGCGTGCGCACGTACGGGATATCTGCCGAACGGCGCTCAGCGAAGGCAAGCGCATTCGGCATGTGTGGTTTGAGCAGAAGAGCGCTTCGAAGGCGTATGTGAAGCGCGAGGAATTCGACAACGCCGTTTCCGCTGTGAAGGCTGGGCTTTCGAAAACTCTGTATATCTGGAAGACGGACCGTCTCAGCCGTCGCGGTATGGGCCACGTTGGCTTGTTGCTCGATGAGTTCGACAAGCGTACGGCGCGAATCGTCAGCGTCACGGAAGGGCTCGACTCCAGCAAAGGCAGTCGCATGGTGTTCGCTATTCTCAGCGAACGGGCGCGCGACGAAGCAAAAGACATTGCGCTGCGTACCAAAAATGGCGTAGACGCACACAAAGCTGAAGGCAAGTGGCTGGGCGGCGTAACGCCGTTCGGGCTTGAGTGCCCGAAGGAAACTGGGAAGCTCCAGCACAAGGCATCGGAATACCCGAAGGCGCGCGCAATCGCCCTAGCATTGCTCGACGGCAAGACGCCGGCAGAGATTGCGAACGATCTGAACTCGCGGAAGGTGCCGACACGCAAGGGAAAGCATTGGCGCGCTCAGACAATCATCCACCTTGCACACTCGCCGTCCTGGGCTGGTCTCATCCCGAACCGAGAACGCGCCAAAGACGAATTCGGTCAGCCGCTTGGTAAGTGGCATCGTGGCGGTGAGCCCTTGCTGAACGCGCAGGGGCACCCGATCAACTGCGGCAAGGGTGTCGTGTCCTACGCGGAATGGGTCCGCATCAATGAACTGATCAGCGGTCGCAGCAAGCCGGGAAGTGCAATCGGCGACAGAACGCGCGGGATTCGAAAGGCTGCAACCCTGATGACCGGGACGCTGCGCTGCCCGCACTGCAAAGGACCCATGGGGAACGGTGGGCGGAACTACCGTTGCCAGGCTCGCATCAATCAGGGCCCGGCTGTCTGCCAGGGTGTCGCCAGTGTGCGGGATCGCATTGATGACGCAATGGGGATGCTGTGGGTAAATCATGTGCTGAGGCTGAGTCCTGAAAGCCCCACCATTCACAACATCGCGCGCCGCTTTCTGAACTATCAGGACCCGGCGACGGAAGCGCGTAAGCAGGCAGTTTCGGCGGCACTGGACAGCGCAGCAAGTCGAGAGCTTCGTCTGAACAAGGAGTTCTTCGTTGGTGGCATGGATGAGACGCAGTACGAAGCACTTCGCGTCGAACTGGGTGCCCTAATCGAGTCGCTGAAGGCGGAGTTGTCGGAGCTGGGAAGGGGAGCGGACCTTACGCCCCTCATGAGCGCTGAGGCGTTGGCGGTGCTGTGGGAGTCCGAAGGCATGGACGGCAAGCGCACGTTGATGAAGGCAGCGTTGAAACGCGTCACGCTCCTGCCCGCAAAATACAAGGGTGACCGGACACCGATCACTGAGCGCCTCGTGCCGGAATGGCGAGACACGGAAGGTATGCCGGACGACGTATGCGAAGGGGCGCAGAAGACCATCCAGCGACGCAGGGAGCGCAAGTTGGCGGAGGGCGCCGCATGAGCGACGAAGAGCGCGGATTCCTTGCCGCTGAAGTCCGTTACGTGTCGCTCAGGCTCGATGAGTTGTATCGGCGTCAGCAGAAGAGCGACCGAACCACGTTGACCGCACAGAAGGTTGGCAAGGCTGGAAGGGCTTCTGAGCGCCTTGCAGGGTCACCCCGAAGGCCTGGGCATCTAGCAGCCTGTACGCCCCGCAGAACGGCACACCGTCCCCAGTTCCCCGTAACGGAACTGGGGGCGCCTCCATGCCCGCGCCCGGTGCTGTGAGAGGCGCGGTGTACCCGGCGGACCTTGGAGCGCTCAGCGGGGCAGAGAAGGGCGCTCAGGGGCTTCGCTGGGCTGCGTGGTGGTCAAGGTGGCTACTCACGTGAGTAGCCACCTTCAGCGGAGAGAGCGCGCCCTGTTCCAGCTACGGCCACCTCAATGCCTAAGCGTCACAGCGGGAAGGGCTGAAACAGTGTCTGACCTGGGGCGTTACTAAACTGCCGTGATGAAACATGCTTTATCTAATGAACAAATATTAGATATAAGGCTGCAAGGGGAAGGCCATTGTCTCGCCATGCACTTTAGTAACACCACAGGTGGGACCGGCTTTCCCGCCCTTCTCGCTGTGATGCCGACTCGATAAGTTACCGACCGGTAGGAAACAGGTCACCGACTCCCTTCAGTCTAAGTAGAGGGACGAACGGCATCACACATTACCGGTTCGTCGCCATGAGACCCCGCCGCACGGGCGGTAGCTAAAGGCTAAATTCCGTGCAGTCAAAACGGCCCTAGGCCCGGTTGATTCCTTCAGCGGTAGTGATGCCCCGCTGAGGTGAGTCCCGGACCTAGGGCCGTTTTGTGTTATCCGGCATCACACCAAAGGATTAACACCATGGGCTTTTACCCAGCCATTGACCACGAAGACCGCTGTATCCAGTGCTTCAGCAAGATACAGCACCCCCAAGAACGTTACTGCTCCGCGTCGTGCCAACAGAAGGCGTACCGTCAGCGCAAGTTTGATGAGCTGCGCAAGAGGGCCGGCATTCCCGCGACGAAGCTTTGCCGGTTCTGCGGTGCGGTGTTCATGGTCACATCATTGAAGCAGGACGCGTGCTCCGACGTTGAGGACGAAGACGGCGAGACTGAGGCGTCATACGAATGCATTGAGGCGCGCGAAGCCTATGAGGATGCGCGCGATGACGCATTGGCGGCAGTGGCGAAAGCCCGAAGGAACGCCGTATGCGCTGGGCCGGATTGTGACAAGCCTGCCGGCTGGTCGGGCAACGGTCGTCCGCGCAAGTTCTGCACTAACCGTTGCAAGACGCGCGAAATGCGTGCGCGGAAGGCGGGTGCCTGATGATTACCCACACTGGCTACACGGACGCACTAGGTGCCGCTGAAGCCCATTACGGCCCCGTCGCGAACTTCGTGTGTTCCCACTGCAATGACAAGGCATCCCGCTGGGTGGTTGACAATTCTGTGTCCGCCATAGTTGATCCCCAGTTTCGCCGCTACAGCGATAAGCCAACGGACTATTGGCCGTTCTGCGCTCGCCATGCTCACGATTACGAAACGTACGCGGGTGACTGGCCTCCCGTCGTGTTCCGACGCGTGAGCGTTTTTGAAGAACGACATTGGTTCGCTGAGTGCTTCACCCATGAAGCCGGATCTTCCGTGCTGCTGCGCGACGCGTACGCAATCTACCTCGACTACTGCCGAGAAACGCGCGTGCCAGATTTCGAAATCATGACCCGGAACACCTTCAAGGCGGCGTTGCTCCGTCGTGGCGGAAAGCATAAGCGTGCCCAAAACGGCGTGGCAATCGGCGGAATGCAGCTCCGCTCGAACTAGCAGGCCACCCGCACGCCGGCTCGGCCTCACCAACTCTCCCTCGAAGGCGCACAGCAAATCAATGCTGTGCGCCTTCGTCGTCCCCACTCACTAAAGGCAAAGCCTTGATACCCACCATTAACGAATTCCTCAACCGGCGCACTGTTCCCGGTAGGTGCGCGCCCCTGTATGTGCTGCGCGGAGTGTGCTTTCAGTGGTCCCAGGACAACGGCGGCCCGTTCATTGAGGCCGGGGCGCTTGAAGACGTTCTGCGGCGGCGTGGCGCGCGTATTGCCCTTCGGCGCTCCGACGGCAAGCCCCAGGTTCTCGGAATCAGTCTTCTGCCCGCTGAGGCACCGGACAACGCGGAGCCGAATACGGCAAGCGCCGCTGAGGCAATGCGCCGGATTGCGGGTGCGCGATGACTGAGGCGCCCAGCTTTACGGCTGATGAGTGGTCGACTTTTTGCGACGGGATGCGCGCCGTAACAGTTGATGATGGGTCGTCAGACATCCTTCCGGCGGGATTGCTCCGCTACGTGCTCCACTCCTGGGCTGCAACAAACCAGCTGGATTGGAAGCCGTCGGCCGCTGTGATTCGCGCCATGACTCGGCAGGCTGGCTACGAAATTTACATCCGGCCGGTTGTTTCGCGTTCCGGGGTGCGTCGGAATCGACCGTACGTGCGCGGGCTTCAGCTCAGGCGACCTTCTTCCTGATTACCGCGCTTCTCGCCGAGCCGCTAGCACACCAATTCACATTACTTCTGCTTGCCCGCCAGGTGACACCTCCAACCTACTCACGTGAGTAGGTAACCGACCCAATAGAGGAGTTGGCCGCATGGCCCATATCCAGATTCGCAGCGCCCAGCACGCTGTCAGTTACAGCACTTCCGGGGGCGCGCGTACGCTCACCGGTTACGCGATTCGCTTCAATGAGCTTTCCCACGACCTGGGCGGATTCCGGGAACGGATTCTTCCCGACGCATGGGACCCGGGTAGCGCGAACGGCGACGTTATCGCGACCTTCGGGCACAACACAGATCAGCTACTAGGGCGCGTTTCCTCCGGCACGCTGAAGCTGAGCCGAGACGCATACGGAGTCCGATACAGCATCGACCTTCCGAACACTTCAGTTGGCCACGATGTGGCGGAGCTTGCCGCGCGTGGTGACCTTGCCGGTAGCTCTTTCACCTTTCGCGTAAGTGACGGCGGTCAGCGCGTAGCCGGCGAGAAATCCCCGGATGGTCTGCCTATCCGTGAAATCACTTCAATGACCGTCTTTGAGCTAGGCCCGGTCGTGAATCCCGCTTACCCGACAACCGGCGCCCCGTCTCCCCGTGCGCTGTCTCTCTACTCGAAGGAGCTTCGTTCCATGTCCGCAAATTCTCCCATCAACACGGGTGCCGGTTTCCTTCCAGTCAACCGCCGCAGCATTGACGACGTTTCCACGTGGACGGCGACCAACATTGATGCGCTGTGGCGTGAGCTGATTGGGCCGCGAAGCACTTTCCTTAGCGCGCTGCCAGACGGCAACAAGCTTCCTTTCGACGGGTACAAGTTCCTGATGCCCGCTGCCGATTCCGGCGAAGGCGCGTTCGTCGTTCCCGGCATGGAGCTTCCCCAGCCTGAGACGTCCATCACCGGACGCACTCAGCTTGCGGGTAAGTTTGGTGCGCTCCGCTATGCATCACTCGAATTCCTTCAGGACGTTCAGCCGGAGCTCGCTGCCGGAATTAACAAGTCCCTGGGTACGTCCATTGCCCGCGCTATCGACCGTGCGATGTTCAACGGGGCGAGTAACCCGAACGATGTCACCGATCAGCGGAAGATTACGGGCGTGCTCGAACAGTCCGTCATCACCGCGCTTGCTGGTACTTCTGTTGCCGTTGCCGATATCAGCGACGCAATCGGACGGATTGAGGACCTGGGCGGACAGGCTAACGTTCTGTGGGTTGACCCGCTTGCCGCGAAGAGCCTTCGTGACGAGATTGGCGCCGCTGACTGGCCGAACGGCGTTTACAAGCTTCAGCCGATCGTGTCGAACTATCTGCCCGCCAATACGGCAATTGTTGCGGACGCTTCGCACATCTTCGTTGCGCTGAATCGTAAGGTGAACGTTGCCGTTTCTGAGACCCTGCCCCAGGGCTTCAAGACGGCCCAGGCAGCATTCCGCGCGACCGCGTACGCCGTGGGTACCTTCGTCCAGTCTGAGGGCGCTGTGCAGACCGTTTCTGGCACCCTTACGTCGGCTGCCCCAAATCTCCTGAGCTTCGGCGACGTCGATACTCCGGACGTGTCGGTTATGAACGCGACCTTTGAGGCTCAGCAGGAAGCGGCCTACGCCGATGGAACCCTTTCTAAGGCCACGTTCGGTGTCCGGCCGCTGAGCGACGTCGAGGCCCAGGCCCAGGCGTACAACACCGGTCCGCTGAGTCGTCCGGCGGGTGCGTAGTGGCGAAGTGCGAAACGGCGATTGCGTGTAACGGTGGCGAGATTGCTGAGGGGTTCGCCCGTACCTTCAGCGTCTCCCACCTACGCCGCTGGTTTCCGAAGGCTCCGGTTATCGCTGACGGCTACTGGTGCGCACGTTGCAAAAGTTGGGCGAACACTCGTGCGGAAAGATTGGCGACAGACATTGCACCCCCTTCGGACAGTTGGCGCGCATATTACGAGCTTCCGCGAAAGAGTGGCTGACGCGCGAATGCGCAGCGATGCTGAACTAATCGAGTTCGGCGCACGGCTTGCCCTACAGAACCCGATTCGCTGCGCACTCTGCGACACCTGGGGAAACCCGAAGGCCGCAGGAGTGGCGCGAAGCGACGGCGGTATGACCGTTGCGTGCGACGACTGCGCGAACCGAAACAGCGTGCGCACACTTTCGTTCTCTGAGACTGTCGCGATTACACACGCGAGTCAGCCGATAGTACGCAGCGCGGTAATGTCGCTCGACACCTACGAACGAAGGTAGGGGGGTACTCGCCGACAGGGGGGTGCTTCACAAGGTAGGGGGTGCCTGGGAAACCGGGTGCCCCCCTTTCCTCGTTACTGGGCAGGAGCATTGACGGATTACCCGAACGATGAAGGCATGGCCGCTGCCGTCTCGGCGTACCTTGCACAGCAAAGAGCGGCAGTGCTGACCATGCTTGCCGTATACCTGCCTACACCTGGGCACCCAATGTTCCGCCCAGCGATATGCAGCACGCTGAAAATGCTGAGCTGCGATCCTTCAACCTACTCGCGTGAGTAGGTTGAGCCGACTCCCCCTTGCCCGCCAGGAAGGTGATGAGGCGTCAGATATTCAACCGTCGAGCACTCGACGCGCGTTCATGTGATGTGGTCGCGCTCTTCAGTCTCCACGTAGGGGGAAGGCGCCCCGAAAGTTCAAACCGTTGCCTCTCAGCGATCCCGGCCCCAGCTCGCAATTTGCACGCTAGGTGTGACGCCAGACCCCGGCCCCCCCCCAATGCCGCTGAGGCCAGTAACCACAAGGATTATCGTCACTTTGACGCTAAAGAATGTGATTGTTAGTGGGGTGCTAACAGGTCCCCAATGGGGGCTAATCGCACCTCAGCGCCTGCCAGGCACCCGGCGCCACAGCAAGGCCCGTTGACACCTGGGAATGATCCTGGGCCGTCTACGGGCCTTCTGTGCGTTCCGGCCTGCCCTCTTGCGCTGATCACGCGTAGGGGTGACGCTCGTGCACGGACGTGCAACCGACTCGGCGAAGGAGTGCCCAATGGCCCTAAAGTTCCTGGGGATTTGGCCCAACACCCCGGACGACGGATCGCCCACGATTTGGCTGGACGACACGACCGGCGACCTGATCATTCAGTCATGGACGGCGGACGCGGACACGGTCCGGCAGGCTCAGGAAGTTGGTTCGGTGCCCGGCCACTCAACCGATGTTCCGGATCACGAAAGCGTGATCCGGCTTCCCGCAAACATGCTCCAGTTCATCCCCCGCCCGGACAGTGAGGCCAACGGTGGCAACAGCGGTACGTGAAGCACTCGCAAAGGCGCAGCGCTCAGCAATGCACCTTGAGATGCGGGACAGCTACATGCGGGATGACCCGGAGTTCATCCGTTGGCAGGAAGGGCACCGGTACGACCCGGACAACCGCGAGTCGTGGTGGCGGTCGTGGCTGGACGTCGTGGCTGAGACGACCGGTCGAGGGGTCCACATGCGCCGCCTACGCGTCGTCTCGGAGCCGCTGAGCGACTACGTGCGTTACGAGTACGACGGCACCTTTACGAACGTCGCAGCGGGCGAAGATGTGCGGTGGCTTCCCCGCTCGAACGCCCGTGGCCTGTTGCTCCCCGCGCTGGACGGCTGGGTCATGGACGAGGAAACCGTGATCCTGCACCACTTCAGCGGCGAAGGTCAGTGGACCGGCGCACGCATGGAGGTCCACCACGACTCGGAGCTAGGCGCGCAGTATGCGGCGGCGTACGAGACAGCGTGGGACCGCGCGATTCCGCACGCGGAGTACCGGCCGGTCTGACGAATACGCACCATGGCTCTTTCTGCTTCTTCCAGCGCCCAGCAGGCCCGGCAGGCTCTCGCGGATCGTCTCGCGGAACTCTGCCGGGATGCTGGCCTGTCCGGGCTCGACCTAGCGGAGCGCTGCGAGTGGAGCCGTTCCAAGTCGTCCCGGATCATGAATGCCCGTACTCCCCCGTCCGCTGACGACATCCGGGCATGGTGCACGGCATGCGGGGCTGAAGAGCACACCGAAGACCTGATTGCCATGCTGCGGACCGCTGAAGGAATGTGGGTCGGTTGGCGGCGCATGGAGCGTGCCGGGCTCAAACAGGCTCAGGAAGCCCGCTTGCCGCTGTATGAGCGCACCCGGCGGTTCCGGTCCTACTCGTCATGGCTTGTGCCCGGCATGATCCAGACACGGCCGTACACGACGGCAGCGCTTCAAGCGATCCAGCGACGGCGCGGCTTGGTGGACGACGTGGCCGACGCGGTTGCCGCACGCATGGAGCGTCAGCGGGTTCTGTACGAGGGTGACCGTCGCTTCGCATTCCTCGTTGAGGAGTCGGTGTTGCGGTGCGGGATCGGGGGCGCTGAGGTCATGTCCGGACAGCTTGACCACCTCATCTCGATTGCCTCACTTCCCAATGTCAGCCTGGGAGTTGTGCCCATGCGACCGGATCGGGAGCGTTGGCCGGCTGAGGGCTTCTGGGTCTATGACGCGGCTCAAGTCAACGTCGAGTTGATCTCTGGGTACCTCACTCTCACGCAGCCCAGCGAGGTAGCCATGTACGCCGAGACCTTCGCGGAACTGTCGGCGCTTGCCCTCTACGGCGCCCCCGCTCGTGCGCTGATCACATCGGTCATGGACACCCTGGAGTGATTGGCGTGCAACCTCGTGCAATCGGCTGTGAGTGGGGCTCACGCGCTCCTTAGCGTTGTCGTCACACGGACGACTTCGAAGGGGCCGGGCATGACCGAGCCAACGAGGTACAGCACAGCGGCCGTTGAACTCCCTTTAAGAATCGGTGAGTTGGAGCCGGTTCCGGTCGAGGGGTGCGCGGGTTGCGTGGAACTAGCGAACGTGCGGGATCGGGCACGCAGCGGCGGCGACATGACGACGGTCACGGATTGCAACGTGTTCTTGCGGCGGCATCCCGAGGGGCACTAGGTGACGACGGCCCCGGAGCGGCCCCGTACCAAAGCCCCGGCCAAACGACAGCGGATGCGGCTTGCGAAGCCTGCCCCGCCTGCCCCTGCCCCGATCACGTCCTACTGCGGTACGTGCGCCGGACACCGCGCTATTTGGTGTGACGGGTGCTGTGGGTTCGCGGGGTGCGCACTCTGCCGGTGGACGTTCAAGCGCCCGTGCCCAACGTGCGTCGGCGGAGATGCTGGACGCATCCGCTGGTGAGACTCCGACCCGCTGAGCGACGGCGAGAAGTGCAGTTCAGCGCGTCGGTCCGGCCCCGTTCGTGTGCTGCCCCCGTGGCACATGGGCGGGGCTTCACGCGTTCATCTGCCCAGGTCAGCGCGCCCGCGATAAGGTGTTGCTCTGTTGGTTCATGGGCACCAGATGGCGAAGAACACCATCGCGTAGCCGAGGACGGCGTGGCCGATGCGGTCCGCCGCCAGTTCGTGCTCGAAGGCGGAGGCCGCCTGGGCGACGGCGGCGACGAAGCAGAGGTCGAAGAAGAGTTCCAGCATCGTCGAGGCGCGGTGCCGCTCGTCGGCGCGGCGCGCCACCATGGGCCGGTGCCAGAAGCTGGGGGAGGGGGACGATGAGCTCATGGGGGCGCATTCTTCCGGCACGACGGGCTGCGGACGCGTGAACCGCGCCCGAGGGAAAAGTGCTGGCGTGCGGCGGCGCGGCTCTGCCGCTCTCTTCGCTCGGACCAGGGGTGAGCTGGCCCGTCTCCTCGGTTCGTTGACGGCCGCCCCCGACCCCGTGGCGGCGGCGGAGGAGGTGCACCGGCGCCTCGACGCCCTGGACCCGCCCGTCAGGGACCGAACCCTGCGCCTCCTTCTCGCCGGGCTGCGCGGCCGGCCGGACCTGCTCGCTCGTTGGAGCGTCCGGTTCGACTGGGCCGGGACGGCCTTCCGCGACCCGGACCAGACGCTGGTCAGCCTCTTGTACGACGCGGAGGAGGGCCACGTACGGCAGCTTCTCTGGCACATCCCCGAGGACGGCACCCCGCCGGAGGACCGGGCGGCGGCGGCATTGCGCCGGCTGGACGAGGAGGACCCGAGGACGTACGGGAGTGAGCGCCGGTCCACCGTTCGGGTGATTCCTGGGCGGGGGTGAGGCGTTGGCAGGGCCGGGGAGCGGGGGTGCGCCCGCTCACCGGCCGCCTGGTGTCCGGCGTGTCGCGGTTGCCGCGTTTGACACAGTGCCGCTCCACGATCTTCGTGATCAAGAACGGGGTGGACGATGAGTGGAACGCGGTTGAGGCTGGTCGATCTGGCCGGTGGGGCCGGGGGCGGCTCCGCCGGTGGCGGCTCCGGCACCGGGGACGAACTGCGGCACAGCGGTGGTGCGTGGCTGCGGGCGGCCGGGGGCGCGGAGGGGATGGGGGCCCATCTGGGGCCCGTACGCATGGAGCTGGCGGCGGCGCATGAGGGGGTGCTCGCCGGGACCGCCGGTCTGAACGCGCTGGCGGAGCTGGGTGCCGTGCGGGAGTCCTGGGTACGGCGCGTCGAGTCCGCCCGCCATGAGTGCGGGGCGCTCGCGGGCAGCCTGCGCGCTGTCGCGCGGGCGCAGGGCGAGACGAATGAGTCCGTGCGGTCATCCTTCTCGCCCGTCGCGCGCCGGACCCACGGGGTGGAGCGGTGACCGCGCTCTCCTCCACGCTGACGTGGGCTCAGTTACGCGACCTCAAGTGCGCCGAGCTGGAGAGCGCGGCGGACGGCTGGGGCAAGGCGAGCAACCGCGCGGATGCCGGGCGGGACCGGATCGAGAAGCAGTTGCTCGTCGGCCTGCGCGAGTCCCAGCACGGCGCGGCGGCCGATGCGGCGGTCGGGCGGCTGCGGCGGATGAGCCGGAATCTGCAGTACGTGTACACCGAGTGCGGGCTGATCCGCACCGCGTTGAACAGCCTCGCGTACGAGATGCGGGTGCAGCAGGGTGTGCTGCGGCGCGCGCTGGAGGAGGCGGAGTCGCTGAAGTTCACCGTGCACGCGGATGGGTCGGTGTCGTACCCGTCCGGGCCCGGGGGGCTGTTCGACGGCGATACGGTGCCCGGTGGCACGGCCCGGGTGACCGGCATGCCGGGGTTGCTGCCCTCCTCGGGGCTGGTCGCCCCGGACACCCATGCCGCGAAGGCGCGGGACATCTCGGACCGGATCACGGGGGCGGTCCGTACGGCCGCCCGGGTCGACTGGCGCTTCACCCGGATCCTGCGCCGGCTCCGTGCGGAGGAGGGCCTGAAGGTCCCGGACCGCACGTGGACGGACGCGGCGGGCGACGCGGCGGCGGTCCGGGAGGCGGCACGCGGCTACCTCAAGTCCCGCATCCCCCATGACGCGACGCCTGCGGAGCGGCGCGAGTGGTGGGCCCACCTGACGGACGAACAGCGCGAGGAGTACCTCGCGGTGTACCCGGACCAGATCGGCAATCTGGACGGCATCCCGTCCCTGATCCGCGACACGGCGAACCGCGACAACCTCCAGCTTCTGATCGGCAAGCTGGAGGGGCGGGATGACGAGGTGTCGCGGGTGCGGTTGGCGGGGCTGCGGGAGATCGACCGGCAACTCAAGGAGGGCGGCCAGCCGCCGATGTACCTCCTCGGCATCGGGGACGAGGGGAACGGGCGCGCGATTGTGTCGTACGGGAACCCGGATACGGCGCGGAATGTGGCGGCTTATGTGCCGGGGTTGAACACTTCGTTGGATGAGGATTTCGCAAAATCGGATCTTAAGCGAGCCAGAGATACTGCCATCGGAATGCACCAGCACGACCCTTCGAGTGCCGCAATTACTTGGCTTGGATACGATGCGCCGCAGATTCCAGACGGCTTTGACAGCCTCGACGTGGCTGGGGATGAACGGGCAGTTAAGGGCGGCGATGCCTTCAATGGGTTCATGGGCGGTCTGGCGGCCACCAATGAGAACGGGAACCCACACATGACGGCCATCGGGCACTCATACGGCTCGCGAACGGTCGGGGCGGCGACGCAACAGGATGGAGGTATCCCCGGAGTTGATGACATCGTGCTGGTTGGCAGCCCTGGGGTCGGCGTGGACCGCGCAGAGGACCTCGGAGTGGGTGAAAGCCACGTGTTCGTGGGCGCAGCGCGGAATGACATCGTGACTAAGGTGCCATCGAAGCCGCAAGCGGTTCTGGGATTCATCGGCTTGACTAGCCTAGGCCCGTCAGGTGCACAGATTCTCGGCGACGCAGCAGATCCGGGGGATGACGACTTGTGGTTCGGAAGGGATCCGGCCAGCAAGGCATTCGGGGCACGGAGGTTTCCGGTGGACGAGGGGCCCGGAATTTTGAGTGGCGGAAAGTTGAATACCGACGCTCATGGGCAGTACTTCGATCCGGTCCGGGATAATTCATCCGCTAACAGTATCGCGCTAGTCGCGGCAGGGAAGGCGCGCGACCTCAAGGCCGAGGAGTATCGATGAGGGTTCGTCGTTCGGCATGCGCGTTGGCGCTGTCTCTGGGCGTGTCGATCGCTGCATGTGCCGGGAATGGAGAAGGTGCTGACATGGATATGCAGGAAGCGGCTGAGCACGCGGACAAAATTATGGAAGCAACGCTCTCCGGCATCGAACCGGTTGTTCATTGGGCGCATGGACCCACGACCACAGGAAGCTGTGACGTTACGCGCCGTCGCTCAGTAATGACGATCATCTCATCGGAACGCCGGGGGAACTTTTTGGGCGTAGTCGAGCGAGGCTGGAAAGACCGGGGGTACCGCATCAAGGGGATCAACAACGATCTGGACTCACCGGCTATCTACGCCCAGACAAGAGATGGGTTCGGGGTAAGCCTCGTTTTCGGGGGCGGCCAAGCCTTCTTCGAGGTGGATAGTCCCTGTGTCGAGGAGTCGGAGGTGGCGGAGTCGACGGCTTCGCCCAATGGGCCTTCCTACGACGGGGTGTACCCGCTTCCCCGGCCCAACGTCCGCTCCGACTTCTGGTCCGTCGGCGCTCCCTGAGCGCCCCCCGTGCTCCCCGTCATGACTCGTACACACCGTCGAAAACGCTCCCGGACCGGGCGCCGATAGGCCATGGTTGACGGGTGCGTAGATTCTGGGTGGCCGTCGGGGTCGGGGTCGGGGGGGCCGCGTGTTTTGTGGCGTTGCTCGTCGTGGGGACCTACTCCGCCGCTGCCGGGCTCGTCGGGGGGGCCGGTGGGGGGGCCGTCGCGTTGGCCAAGGGGGCCGTGCCGGCCAAGTATCAGGGGCTCGTCCAGAAGTGGGGGAACCTCTGCTCGGCCATCAACCCGGCTCTGCTCGCCGCACAGCTCTACCAGGAGAGCGGCTGGAATCCCCGCGCCGAGAGCTCCGCCGCCGCGCAGGGCATCGCGCAGTTCATCCCCGGGACCTGGGCGGGGCACGGGATCGACGGGGACGGGGACGGGGACCGGGACGTGTGGGACCCGGCCGACGCGATCCCCTCCGCCGCGTCGTACGACTGCGAGATCGCCGGGTACGTGAAGAAGGTTCCCGGTGACCCCACCGACAACATGCTCGCCGCCTACAACGCGGGGGCGTACCGGGTGATCAAGTCGGGCGGGGTGCCCGACATCGCCGAGACCGAGAACTACGTCAAGATCATCCGGTCGCTGGAGAAGAGCTTCGCCCGGCCCGTCGGCCGTGTGCAGCCCTCCCAGCAGGCGGCCGGGGCCATCTACTTCGCTCAGAAGAAGCTCGGCACCAAGTACCTGTGGGGCGGCAACGGTACGCCCGAGCAGGGTGGGCGGTTCGACTGTTCCGGGCTGACCCAGGCCGCGTACCGGTCCGTGGACATCGAGCTGCCCCGCGTCGCGAACGACCAGTACAACGCCGGGCCGCACCCCTCGCGCGACGAACTTCTCCCCGGAGATCTGGTGTTCTTCTCCGACGATCTGACCAATTCGCGTGCCATTCACCACGTCGGCCTGTACGTCGGGGGCGGGTACATGATCAATGCTCCGTACACTGGGGCGGTCATTCGGTTCGACAAGATCGACACTCCGGACTACTTCGGTGCCACGCGTGTGACCAAGGACGGGGCCGCGGCGCTGCCGACCGCGCGGCCCGCCGGCTGACGTCCGCGTCGGTGGCCGGAACCCTCCGTGAAGCCGAGGCCCTGAGCTGCGACGATGTGTCACTCTTCGATAACGTCATGGTGATCATTCGGTGGAGAGTGGAACGCACGCGCGGGGCGCGTCGTTGTCTGGCTGGGCGCGTGAATGATTGACGTGGACGAACCGAATACGGGGGTTCGTGAATCGCGGCGCACAGGGACGTGCGCCGCAGCAGCAGACAAGGCAAGGGGCCGCAGCAGATGGCTGGACTCGCACTGGATGGGTCGAACCCCGACGTCAGCCTGCTCTACGACATCAATGGGCTCGCCAAGTCCGCTCCCACCTGGTTCGACCGGGTCATGGAGTTCGTCGGAGAGTACGGGATCATGTTCGGCATGGTCCTCGTGGTCCTGTGGTGCTGGTGGAGCGTCCGCCGGCGCGGCACGGCCGAGGACTCCGTCTCGGCGGTGGCCGGGATCGTCTGGGCTCCGCTCGCGGCCGGTATCGCCCTGCTCATCAACATTCCGATCCGGGGATTCGTGGAACGGCCCCGGCCGTTCAAGGACCATTCCGGGCTCGACGTCCTGGTCGACGGGAAGAACGACTTCTCGTTCGTCAGCGACCACGCGACGATGGCGATGGCCCTCGGTGTCGGGCTCTTCGTCGCCCACCGGAAGTTCGGTCTCGCGGCCATCGGGCTCGCCCTGCTGGAAGGCTTCTGCCGGGTCTACATGGGCGTCCACTACCCGACCGACGTCGTCGGCGGCTTCGCCCTCGGTACGGCCGTCGCGCTGCTCCTCGCGCCGCTGGCCATGATGATGTTGACGCCTCTCGTCGCGGCGGTCTCCCGGTCCGCCCGCCTCGGCCCCCTCGTCCGCTCGCGCCGCCCCCGGGCGGCGGACTTCGGCCGGGGCGACGCGCTCGGCATCCCCGAGCCGCGCCCCGGTTCGCGCGGCGGCGGCTCCGACGGCGAGAAGGGCCTCGCGGCCTGAGCCCCGTACACCTCCCTGTGTGCCCCGGAGCCCGTCGGGCGGACCGGGGCACACGTGTATCCGGGGGCACGTGCAGGGGGAGGCGAGCCCCTCACACCCCCTGCGCGTACGTGAACAGCCCTTCCGGGTCGTACCGCTTCTTCACCTCGGCCAGGCGCGCCGTCGACGAGCCGTAGTACGCGGTGCGCCAGTTGGTCAGGGACGGGTCCGTGTAGTTCTGGTACGCCGCCCCGGACGCGTACGGGCGCATCGCCGCATGGGTGTCTTTCAGCCAGTTCTGCTGGGCCGTTCCCGGGGCCCCGGGGCGCCAGGCCCCGATGTACTGGGCGAGCATCCGGGAGCGGCGGTGGACGAACGCCGTGGCGCTCGGGTCCACCCGGTTCACCGCCCCGCCCAGCGCGGTCAGCGCGACCGAGCCGCCACCGCCCCGGCCCGGGGCGAGGCGGGTGAACGCCTGGACCGCTTCGAGCAGGGCCGACACGCCAGCCGGGGGCAGTGAGCGGTCGTAGAAGTCGGAGGCGGCGGCGTACGTCTCGCGCCGGAGGGCGCCCTGCGGGGTGCGGCCCGGAGTGGTCCCCGGGAGGTGGCACTGCGCGTCCGTGAGGCCCGAGCAGCCCGCGTACACCAGCATGGCCTCCCGGTAGTCGCGGCGGCGCAGCGAGACCGAGGCGGCGGAGGCGCCGATGCGGTCCGCGAGGCGGTCGACGGCGTTCTGCAGGTCCCCGTACGTGCCGAGGCTGAACGCCGAGACGGAGACCGTCGGGTCGCTGCCGCCCGGCCCGGCGTCCAGGTGCGCGGCCGACCAGATCTCGTCGGGCTGGTCCGGGCCCCACTCCTGCCAGGCGGTGACGACGTCCCGGGCGCGCGACCAGGGCCAGGACATGTACGCGGTGACCGTCCGAGGGGCGGGGTGGGTACGGAAGCGGAGGCTCGTGACGACGCCGAAGTTGCCGTTGCCCGCGCCGCGCAGCGCCCAGAAGAGGTCGGGGTCGCGTTTCGCGTCGACGGTCAGCGTCCTGCCGTCGGCCGTGACGAGGGTGGCGGCCGTGAGGCTGTCGCAGGTCAGACCGTAGGCGCGGGCGGCGACGCCGTGGCCGCCGCCGAGGGTGAGGCCGGAGATGCCGACGGTGGGGCAGGAGCCGCCGGGGATCGTCACGCCGTGCGCGGCCAGGCCCTCGTAGACGCCGAGGAGCTTGGCGCCGGCGCCGATCGTGCCGTCTCCCTCGACGCGGTCGAGTGACGCGACGTCGATCACCAGGCGGCCGTCGCCGCTCGACCAGCCGGCGTAGGAGTGGCCGCCGCTGCGGATCGCGACCGGCACGGAGGTGCGGCGGGCGAAGGCGAGGCACTCGCGGACGTCGTCCTCGTGCCGGACGTAGGCGATTCCCGCCGGCTTCCGGTCGTCGAAGCGGGTGTTGTAGAGCTGACGGGCCGTCGGGTAGGCGGTGTCGCCGGGGCGGATCAGCGGCCCGTCGAGGCTCTTGGCCAGCGCGGACCAGTCCGCCGGGCCGGAGGGCTTGGAGGGTTTGGACGCCGAGGGGGCGGGGGACGACGCGGGCCCGTTGGGGGGCCTGGTGTCGCCGGGGGCCGGGTCCGTCGTGTCGGTGCCCTCGCACGCGGTGGCGGTGGTGGCGGTGAGGACGGCGGCGCCCGCCGCGAGGAGTGTGCGCCGGTTCGGCAGGGTCATCGGACCTCCGGTGTGGGGGAGAGGGGGAGGGCCTTTCCTCCGGATCAGGCCGTGGTGCGGTGTTCCTCGGCGTCCGCGCGGGCCCGGTCGCGGGACCGGCGGGCGGGCCCGGACCAGCCGCAGGCGCAGCGGGCGGTGCAGAACGAGCCGCGTTCGACGGTGGTGGGTTCATGGGCGGGGCGGGCCGGCGGGACGTCGGCGGCGTGTTGGTCGTACACGCGAACAAGGTACTGGGCGGGGTGCCCCGGCAGGGAGGGGTCCGTCAACCGCGAGGGGGCGCTCGGATCGCGGGGACGGCGCCAATCGGGGGCGTGGACGTTACAAGGGGGCACGGGCCGTCGTTATGCGAGGCGGACACGACCTCGGGCAAGCGGTTCGGCGTTGGGGATGGGCAGGCGATGGTGGTGCAGCAGCACAGGTCCGGAGGCGGGGCGCGCGTCGTGCGCGCCCTCGTCGCGGTGGGCGTGACGGCGGCGGCCGCCGGGTGTGCCGGCGGTGGCGGAGCCGACCGTGCCGCGGCGGCCGCGGACGCCCGGGACGGCGGCGCCGAGGTGGTGCGGCGGGCGGCGGCGGTGCTCGCCGGGGACGGCGTCGCGAGCGCCGAGGTGAGTACGTCGATGGAGACGGCCGCCGGGGGCACCCGGGTCACGATCAGGGGCTCGGGGGCGTACGACTTCCGGGCCGGTTCGGGCCGGCTGAAGGTGGTGCTGCCGCCCGACGCGGCGGGCGAGGAGGAGCACCGGCCGATCACGGAGCTGCTGGCGCCGGGTGCGCTGTACATGATGAACCGGGGCGCGGGGGTGCCCGCCGGCAAGTGGGTGCGCATCGACACGACGGCCCTGGAGGACGGCAACCTGGTCACCGGCGGGGTGACCGATCCGCTGGCCGCCGCCGAACTGCTGCGGGGCACGGGGGCGGTGACGTACGTCGGTGAGACGGATGTGGCCGGGGTGGCCGTGCGGCACTACCGGGGCACCGCGGACATCGGCCGGGCGGCGCGGCTGGCGGCGCCGGGGGCGCGGGCGGCCCTGGCGGCGGCGGCGAAAGGGTTCCGCACGCGGGCCGTGCGGTTCGACGCGTATCTGGACGAGCAGGGGAGACTGCGCAAGGTGCGCCACCGGTTCAGCTTCGCCAACGGGGGCCGGGCGGCGGAGGTCGTCTCCACGACGCTCCTGTACGGGTTCGGCGTGCCCGTCACCGTACGGCTGCCGCACGACCGGGACATCTACACCGGCGAGATCGAGCAGGGGCGGGCGTGAGACGAGTCGCGCGGAACCCGCGTGGGTGGGGGCGAAATGGTCCGTCCGTGCCATGCGCGGTGCGTGTCGGGATCTCTACCCTGGGAAGCCGGTAACGGCAGTGAGAGGTGAGTGACGTGGTGACGCTCAGCGCCCCGACCGTATCGGACCATGTGGCGCTCGCCGAGATCGAGCTGTGCGGGGAGCTGATGATCGCCGCGTCGGCGGCGATCGGGGAACGGCTCAGTGCGGACCGTATCGACGAAGTGCTCGACGTGAAGGTGAGCACCGACTGCACCACCGTCCCCCGGCAGGGCGACCACCGGGATTGAGGCGTCAGGTGCGCAGCAGGCGGGCGATGGCTTTGGTGGCCTCCTCGACCTTCGCGTCGACCTCGTCGCCGCCCTTGAGGGCCGCGTCGGCGACGCAGTGGCGCAGGTGCTCCTCCAGGAGCTGGAGCGCGAAGGACTGGAGGGCCTTGGTGGACGCCGAGACCTGGGTGAGTATGTCGATGCAGTAGACGTCCTCGTCGACCATGCGCTGGAGGCCTCGGATCTGGCCCTCGATGCGGCGCAGGCGCTTGAGGTGTTCGGTCTTCTGGTGGTGGTAGCCGTGTATGCCGCGGTCGTGGTCGGTGACGATCGCTTCCACGGGGGGCGCGACGGGTGCCGCGTCCGGTGAGGGACCGGTCCCCGTGGCCTCGGTGGTGGTCATTGCTGCCTCCCGTTTTCCCTTTACCCTGCCGTTTGAATACCCCTGGTGGGTATATCCTAACGAATTCAGCTGAAACGTGACCGGGGTCCCGTGCTGATCACTGTGCCTGATGCGCGACACTGAAGAATGCCGGTTAGCCGTGGCCGGATGATGCGCCTAGCATCAGCCTGACCGAATCCAAAGCACCCCGAGGACCCCACGTGCGCTTTCGTCTGACCCCCAGGGAGACGAGCTTCTACGACATGTTCTCCGCGTCCGCGGACAACATCGTCACGGGCTCGAAACTCCTGATGGAACTGCTCGGGGCGGATTCGTCCTCCCGGGCCGAGATCGCGGAGCGCATGCGGGCAGCGGAGCACGCGGGGGACGATGCCACCCACGCGATCTTCCACCAGCTGAACTCCTCCTTCATTACGCCGTTCGACCGTGAGGACATTTACAACCTCGCGTCGTCGCTCGACGACATCATGGACTTCATGGAGGAGGCCGTCGATCTGGTCGTGCTGTACCAGATCGACCAGCTTCCCAAGGGTGTGGAGCAGCAGGTCGAGGTGCTGGCGCGGGCGGCCGAACTGACCGCCGAGGCGATGCCGGGCCTGCGCACGATGGACAACCTCACCGAGTACTGGATCGAGGTCAACCGTCTGGAGAACCAGGCCGACCAGATCCACCGCAAGCTGCTCGCCCACCTCTTCAACGGCAAGTACGACGCCATAGAGGTGCTGAAGCTGAAGCAGATCGTGGATGTGCTGGAAGAGGCTGCCGACGCGTTCGAGCACGTCGCGAACACGGTGGAGACCATCGCGGTCAAGGAGTCCTGAACCACGTGGACACCTTCGTACTGATCGTGACCATCGGCGTCGCGCTCGGCTTCACCTATACCAACGGCTTCCACGACTCGGCGAACGCGATCGCCACGTCGGTCTCGACCCGTGCGCTGACGCCGCGTGCGGCGCTGGCGATGGCGGCCGTGATGAATCTCGCGGGCGCGTTCCTCGGCAGCGGGGTCGCCAAGACCGTCAGTGAGGGCCTGATCGCGACACCCGAGGGCAACAAGGGGATGGGCATCCTCTTCGCCGCGCTCGTCGGTGCCGTCATCTGGAACCTGATCACCTGGTACTTCGGTCTGCCCTCGTCGTCCTCGCACGCGCTGTTCGGCGGGATGGTCGGCGCGGCGCTGGCCGGCGGGACGATGGTGCACTGGGACGGGGTGCTCGACAAGGTCGTCATCCCGATGTTCGTGTCGCCGGTGATCGGCCTGGTGGTCGGTTATCTGGTGATGGTCGCCATCATGTGGATGTTCCGGAAGGCCAACCCGCACAAGGCCAAGCGCGGATTCCGTATCGCGCAGACGGTCTCGGCCGCGGGCATGGCGCTCGGGCACGGTCTCCAGGACGCGCAGAAGACGATGGGCATCGTGGTGATGGCCCTGGTCATCGCGGACGTCGAGTCCCCGAGCGATCCGATTCCGGTCTGGGTGAAGCTGGTCTGTGCGCTGATGCTGTCGCTCGGCACGTACGCGGGTGGCTGGCGCATCATGCGTACGCTCGGCCGGAAGATCATCGAGCTGGACCCGCCGCAGGGGTTCGCCGCCGAGACGACCGGTGCGTCGATCATGTTCGGTTCGGCGTTCCTCTTCCACGCGCCGATCTCGACCACCCATGTGATCACCTCGGCGATCATGGGTGTGGGCGCCACGAAGCGGGTGAACGCGGTGCGGTGGGGTGTCGCGAAGAACATCATCCTGGGGTGGTTCATCACGATGCCGGCCGCGGCGCTGGTCGCCGCCGCGAGTTACGGCGTCGTCTATCTGATGTTCGGCTGACGCCGGCTGCTGTACGTGGGTCCGCCCCGCACTCCCTCGGGAGTGCGGGGCGGACCCCTTTCGCCTTGTGGTGGCACCGCCATGCAGCACCCCAAGGCCGTACGGGAGGGCCGGGCGGATCAGCCGAAGCGGCCGGAGATGTAGTCCTCGGTGGCCTGGACCGACGGGTTGGAGAAGATGCGTTCCGTCTCGTCGATCTCGATGAGCTTGCCGGGCTTGCCGACCGCCGCGAGGTTGAAGAACGCGGTGCGGTCCGAGACGCGGGCCGCCTGCTGCATGTTGTGCGTGACGATGACGATCGTGAACCGCTCCTTGAGCTCGCCCACCAGGTCCTCGATGGCGAGGGTGGAGATCGGGTCGAGGGCGGAGCACGGCTCGTCCATCAGCAGCACGTCCGGCTCGACGGCGATCGCGCGGGCGATGCACAGGCGCTGCTGCTGACCGCCGGAGAGGCCGGAGCCGGGCTTGTTCAGCCGGTCCTTGACCTCGTTCCACAGGTTCGCGCCGCGCAGGGACTTCTCGACGATGTCGTTGAGGGCGTTCTTGCGGTACGAGCCGTTGAGGCGCAGGCCGGCCGCCACGTTGTCGAAGATCGACATGGTGGGGAAGGGGTTCGGGCGCTGGAAGACCATGCCGACCGTACGGCGTACGGTCACCGGGTCGACATGCGTCCCGTACAGGTTCTCGTCGTCCAGGAGCACCTTGCCCTCGACGCGGCCGCCGGGGGTGACCTCGTGCATACGGTTCAGGGTGCGCAGGAAGGTGGACTTGCCGCAGCCGGAGGGGCCGATGAAGGCGGTCACCGAGCGGGGCTCGATGGTCATGGAGATGTCGTCTATCGCCTTGTGACTGCCGTAGTAGGCCGACAGTCCGCTGACGTCGATGCGCTTGGCCATCTGAATCACTGCTGCTTTCCGCCGGGCCTAGCGGCCGGTCTTGGGGGCCTTCCAGCGGGCGATGCCGCGGGCCACCAGGTTGAGGATCATGACGAAGGCGATCAGGACCAGGGCCGCTGCCCAGGCGCGGTCGTAGGACGCGGCCTCCCCGATCTTGTACTGCTCGTAGATGTAGAAGGGCAGTGACGACTGGGCGCCTTCGAAGGGGTTGGTGTTGATCAGCTGGCTGCCGAAGACCAGCAGGATGATCGGTGCGGTCTCGCCGGCGATGCGGGCGACGGCGAGCATGACGCCGGTCGCGATGCCGCCGATCGCGGTCGGCAGGACCACCTTCAGGATCGTGCGCCACTTCGGGATGCCGAGGGCGAGGGACGCCTCGCGGAGCTCGTTCGGGACGAGCTTGAGCATCTCCTCGGTGGAGCGGACGACGACCGGCATCATCAGGATCGTCAGGGCGAGCGCGCCCATCAGGCCGGACGGTTCGAGGCCCGCGATGAGCATGATCGAGAGGATGAAGAGACCGGCCACGATCGACGGGATGCCGGTCATGACGTCCACGAAGAAGGTGACGGCCTTGGCCAGCGCGCCCTTGCCGTACTCCACCAGGTAGACGGCGGTGAGCAGGCCGAGCGGGGCGGAGATCAGGGTGGCGATGCCGACCTGCTCCAGGGTGCCGATCAGCGCGTGGTAGACGCCGCCGCTGGCCTCGGCCCCGAGGACGCCGGCCATCGAGTGGGTCAGGAAGTAGCCGTCCAGGCGTTCGGAGCCGCGGCTGACGGTCGTCCAGAGCAGCGAGGCCAGCGGGACGACGGCGAGCAGGAAGCACACCCAGACCAGGCTGGTGGCGAGGCGGTCCCGGGCCTGGCGCTGGTTCTCGACCACGCTGGTGGTGACGTACGAGATGGCCAGGAAGAGGAGCGCGGAGACCAGGCCCCACTGCACACGGCTCTGCCAGCCGGCGGCGAGGCCGATGCCGATGCCGAGGACGACGGCGACGACGGCGAAGCCGAGCGGGGCGAGGCGCGGCAGGGAGCGGCTGCTGAGGCTGCTCCGCGGGGCGGCCGGGGCGGGCGTCGGGAGCTCCTGGACGCCGGGGGTGGTGGTGGCGTGGCTCATGCGTTGGCCCCCGAGTACTCCTTGCGGCGGGCGATGATGAGCCGGGCCGCGCCGTTGACCAGCAGGGTGAGGACGAAGAGGACCAGGCCGGAGGCGATCAGGGCGTCCCGCCCGAACGCGTCGGCCTCGCCGAACTTCGCCGCGATGTTCTGGGCGAACGTCCCGCCGCCCGGGTTGAGCACGTGCAGCGAGATCAGGAAGTTCGGCGACAGCACGGTGGCGACGGCCATCGTCTCGCCGAGCGCGCGGCCGAGGCCCAGCATCGACGCGGAGATGACGCCGGAGCGGCCGAACGGCAGGACCGAGAGGCGGATGACCTCCCAGCGTGTGGCGCCGAGGGCGAGCGCGGCCTCCTCGTTCATCCGGGGGACCTGGAGGAAGACCTCGCGGCTGACGCTCGTCACGATCGGAAGGATCATGACCGCGAGGAGGATGCCGACGGTGAAGAGGGAGCGGGCGACGCCGATCTCGGTCTTCTCGAAGACGTACGTCCAGCCGAAGAACTGGTCGAGCCAGAGGTTGAGCCCCTCCAGGTACGGCACGAGGACGAGGGCGCCCCAGATGCCGTAGACGATGCTGGGGACCGCGGCGAGCAGGTCGATGACGTACGCGATGACGCCGGCCAGTTTGCGCGGGGCGTAGTGCGAGATGAACAGGGCGATGCCGACGGCGACGGGGACCGCGATGACCATCGCGATGACGGAGCTGACGACGGTCCCGAAGAGCAGGACGGCGATGCCGAAGACGGGCGGGTCGCCGGCCGGGTTCCAGTCGAAGGTGGTGAGGAAGTTGCCCTCGTCCTTCGAGATGGCGATCGCGGCGCGGTAGCTCAGGAACACGGCGATCGACGCCATGATCACCAGGAGCAGGATGCCGGAGCCGCGCGAGAGGCCGAGGAAGACCCGGTCGCCGGTGCGGCCCGTGGACCGGGGGCCGGATCGCCTGCCCGGTGGGGTTTGTATCTGCGGTGTGGTGGAAGCCATGGTCTTTCCGGTCTGTGTGGGGGAGCCGGGGCTCCCCTGGCGGCGGTGCACCGGAGGGGTGGCGGCCGGTCCGGAGGGGTGTTCCGGACCGGCCGCCGGATGTGCTGGGTGTCGTACGGCTGGTTACGAGAGGCCGGCGACGGTCTCGCGGACCTTGGCGTTGATCTCCTCGGGGATCGGGGCGTAGCCCGCCTCGGTGAGGAGCTTCTGGCCGTCCGCCGAGGCGGTGTAGGTCAGGAAGGACTTGACGGTGCCGAGGGTGTCGGCCTTGTTGCCGGTGTCGCAGACGACCTCGTAGGTGACGAGGACCAGCGGGTAGGCGCCGTCGGCCTTGGTGGTGTAGTCGAGGTCGAGCGCCAGGTCCTTGCCGGTGCCCTTGACCTTGGCGGCGGCGATGGCCTTGGAGGCGTTCTCGGAGGACGCCTTGACCGGGGCGGAGCCGCCGGTGTCGATGTCGACCGTGGAGATCTGCTGCGAGGTGGCGTAGGACAGCTCGAAGTAGCCGATGGAGCCGTCGACCTGCTTCACCGTGGAGGCGACACCGGAGGAGCCGGACGCGGCCTGGCCGCCGGGGGCGGGCCACTTCTTCTCGGCCTCGTACTTCCAGTCCTGCGGAGCCGCGGCGCCCAGGTACTTGCCGAGGTTCTGCGTGGTGCCGGAGTCCTCGGAGCGGTGGAAGGGCTGGATCGCCTTGTCCGGCAGCTTGGCGTCGGGGTTGAGCTTGGCGATCGCCGCGTCGTTCCACTTCTTGATCTTCGTGTCGAAGATCTTGGCGAGGGTCGGGGCGTCCAGGGTCAGGCTGTCGACGCCTTCCAGGTGGAAGCCGATGGCGATCGGGCCGCCGACCATCGGGAGGTTGATGCCCTGGCCGGACTTGCAGATCTTCTTGGACTCGGCGACCTCCTCGGGCTTCAGCGCCGAGTCGGAGCCGGCGAAGCCGACGGTGCCCTGGTTGAAGGCGACGATGCCCTCGCCGGACGAGGAGGAGTTGTAGTTGATCTCCACACCGGAGCAGGCGGCCATGTACTCCTTGACCCAGAGGTCCATGGCGTTCTTCTGCGCGCTGGAGCCGGAGGCGCGCAGCTGGCCCTTGGCACCGTCGCACTTGACGTTGGACGCGGCCTTCGTCTTCGCCCCGCCGGTGGCGGAGGTCTCGCCGCTGTTGTCGTCCGAACCGCACGCCGTGAGGACCAGGGCGCCGGAGACGGCGAGGGCACCGAGCGCGGTGGCACGAAGCCGGTTCTTGCGCTGAAGCTTCACTTTCGGGTGTTCCTTCCAGAAACCGCCGCGGCTGCTGTTGCGGGCGGCGTGCGACGCGGGCGGTGCAGTGGCTGACCGCTGCACCCGGTAGGTCTGAAATTAGGCAGAACAGGTGACGTGGTTTACGGGGGTGAGTGAACGGAGAGTGAACCGTGGCGGGCGGCCCGGTTCCGACCCGGAACGGCCACCACGCGCGGGCGGCCCGCTCCCGGGCGTCGGTTCCGTCCTCAGACGCCGGACGGGCTGAAGGCGCCCGGCAGCGTCCGCAGGGCCGCGTCCAGCACCTCGCGGTCGCGCGGCTGGGTCAGGCGCTCCCGGGCGGCCGCGGGCGGCAGCCACACCACCGCGTCCACCTCGTCGTTCGGGGTGAAGGAGCCCCTCGTGGCCTCGGCGGACCAGTACGTGACCTCCTTCGGGCGGCCCTTCGCGGCATACCGGACCATGGGCAGTACGACCCCCGGCACACAGTGGTGGCCCGTCTCCTCCAGGACCTCGCGGACCGCCGCCTCCCGCGGGGACTCGCCGCGCTTCAGCTTGCCCTTGGGGAACGACCAGTCGTCGTAACGCGGCCGGTGCACGAGGCACAGCTCCACGCCCCCGGCGGGCGCGGGCGGCCGGCGCCACAGGACGCAGCCCGCCGCCCGCACCGTGCCGCTCACGACCGCGCCGCCCCCGTCGTCGCGTAGGGCCAGCTCTCGCGGAAGACCGCGCGCGCCGCCTCCACCTCGTGGCGCTGGGCGGCGTGGAGCACGCCCAGGGCGTACGCGGTCGCCGGGGCGATCCTGGGCGTGCGGGCGGCCGTGGCCGCCGCGCCGGCCGCCTCCGCCGCGTCCCGGTGCAGGTCGAGGGCGTGGCCCGGGGCGGCCAGGACCGGGTCGGGGGCGCCGTGCACGACCTCGTGGGCGTAGCGGTGCAGCCGGAGCAGCAGGCGGGTCTGGTGCCAGGGCGCGTCGTGCGCCTCGTTGTACGGCTCCGCCGACTCGTCGCAGGGCAGCGCGGCGACCGCCCCGAGCAGCCGCTGCTCCGCCCGGTCCGCGGGTTCGGCGAGGAGTTCGCCGGCGGGGCCGGCCGCGGCGGGGGAGAGCGGGACCTCGGAGGCGAGCAGGGCGACCGCGTCGGCCACCGCGTGGAAGCGGGAGGAGCCGAGGGCCTGGAGGGCGGTGGAGTGGGCGCGGGTCCGGGCGAGGGTGAGCTGGCGTTCCAGCAGCGCGCCGGCCCGGGCGGCGCCGACGCCGAGGACGGGGCGGCCCTGGCCCGTGGATTCGCCGGGTGTGCGGGCGGCCGGGAGGGCGGGATCGCCGGCCAGGCCGTGCAGTGCGTCCAGGAGCCGGGTGAGCCGGTCCGCGTACGCGTGTTCGCGGGCGAGGGTGCCGGAGAGCCAGGAGAGTTCGGTGCGCAGCTGCTCCGCCCAGAGCGGGTCGAGCGTGGTGCGGAAGGTGCGCAGGGCGGCGCCGATCCGGCGGGAGGAGCGGCGCAGTGCGGTGGCGGCCTGTTCGGCGGCGCGCGTTCCGGCGTCCGTGGGGGCGGTGTTCTCGCGGTGCAGGCGCAGGCTGCGCAGGAAGTCGGCGGCCTGGGTGCGCAGATAGGGGCCGAGGACCGCCCCGGCGTTCACGCCGGTGATGCCGGGGGCGTGGGCCGGGGCGGCGGCCTGGGTGTGGTGGTCAGGGCGTCGCACGCCGGCGCCTCCGGGCGTCAATGAGCATTTCCTGTACGTGCCGCAGGGGTTTGCCGTCCGCGTCCACGGAGTGCCGGGTCCAGTTGCCGTCGGGGCCCAGGTGCCAGGAGGAGGTGGTGTCGGCCATGCCGGTCTCCAGGAGGCGGCTGAGCGCGGCGCGGTGGGCGGGGTCGGTGACGCGGACCAGGGCCTCGATGCGGCGGTCGAGGTTGCGGTGCATCATGTCGGCGCTGCCGAACCAGACTTCGGGTTCGCCGCCGTTGCCGAAGGCGAAGACCCGGGAGTGTTCGAGGAAGCGGCCGAGGACCGAGCGGACCCGGATGTTCTCGGAGAGGCCGGTGACGCCGGGGCGGATCGCGCAGATGCCGCGCACCCAGATGTCGACGGGGACGCCGGCCTGGGCGGCCCGGTAGCAGGCGTCGATGATCGCCTCGTCCACCATCGAGTTGACCTTGATGCGTACGTAGGCGGGGCGGCCCGCGCGGTGGTGCGTGACTTCCTTGGTGATGCGGGCGACGAGGCCGTCGCGCAGCGACTTGGGGGCGACGAGGAGGCGGCGGTAGGTCTCGCGGCGGGAGTAGCCGGAGAGCCGGTTGAAGAGGTCGGAGAGGTCGGCGCCGACCTGCGGGTCGGCGGTGAGCAGCCCCAGGTCCTCGTAGAGCCTGGCCGTCTTCGGGTGGTAGTTGCCGGTGCCGACGTGCGAGTAGCGGCGCAGGGTGTCGCCCTCCTGGCGGACGACGAGGGAGAGCTTGCAGTGGGTCTTCAGGCCGACGAGCCCGTAGACGACGTGGCAGCCCGCCTCTTCGAGCTTGCGCGCCCATTTGATGTTGGCCTGCTCGTCGAAGCGGGCCTTGATCTCGACCAGGACGAGGACCTGTTTGCCGGATTCGGCGGCGTCGATGAGGGCGTCCACTATCGGCGAGTCGCCGGAGGTCCGGTACAGCGTCTGCTTGATCGCGAGGACGTCCGGGTCGCCCGCCGCCTGTTCCAGGAACGCCTGGACGGAGGTGGAGAAGGAGTCGTACGGGTGGTGCAGCAGCACGTCGCGCTCGCGTACGGCGGCGAAGATGTCCGGCGCGGACGCGGACTCCACCTCGGCGAGGTCGCGGTGGGTGCCCGCGATGAACTTGGGGTACTTCAGCTCGGGGCGGTCCAGCGACGCTATGCCGAAGAGGCCGGTGAGGTCGAGGGGCCCCGGCAGCGGGTAGACCTCGGCGTCGGACACCTTCAGCTCGCGGACCAGCAGGTCCAGCACGTAGGGGTCGATGGACTCCTCGACCTCCAGGCGGACCGGCGGGCCGAAGCGGCGGCGCATGAGCTCCTTCTCCAGGGCCTGGAGCAGGTTCTCCGCGTCGTCCTCTTCGACCTCCAGGTCCTCGTTCCTGGTGACCCGGAACATGTGGTGGGCCAGCACCTCCATCCCCGGGAACAGCTCCTCCAGGTGGGCCGCGATGACGTCCTCTATGGGGACGTAGCGCTCCGGCGACGCCTCCAGGAAGCGGGTCAGCAGCGGCGGCACCTTGACGCGGGCGAAGTGGCGGTGGCCGCTGACCGGATTGCGTACGACGACGGCGAGGTTCAGCGAGAGGCCGGAGATGTACGGGAAGGGGTGGGCCGGGTCCACGGCGAGGGGGGTGAGGACGGGGAAGACGCGCTGCCGGAAGAAGGTGAAGAGGCGGGCCTGCTCCTTGTCGGTCAGCTCCGGCCAGCGGATCAGCTGGATGCCCTCGTCGGACAGGGCGGGTGCGACGTCCTGCTGGTAGCAGGCGGCGTGCCGGGCCATGAGTTCGCGCGAGCGGGTCCAGATCAGGTCCAGCACCTCGCGGGGCTGGAGGCCGGACGCGGACCGGGTGGCGACCCCGGTCGCGATGCGGCGCTTCAGGCCGGCGACCCGGACCATGAAGAACTCGTCCAGGTTCGACGCGAAGATCGCGAGGAAGTTGGCCCGCTCCAGAAGGGGCGTGGTCGGGTCCTCGGCCAGTTCGAGGACGCGTTCGTTGAACGCGAGCCAGCTGCGTTCCCGGTCCAGGAAGCGCCCCTGGGGCAGCTCGTCCCCGTCGACCTCGGGCTCGTACGCGTCGGCGTCGGCGTCGATCTCGGGGTCGAAGTCGGCGGCGGTGGACAGGGCTGCGCCTCTCCCGGAGGGGGCGACGGCGTGCGGCCGGTGCGCGGCGAGGGCGCCGACGGACGGCTGGGGGGCGGGCTGGGCCGGGACCTCGGAGCTGGGCTGCTGGCTCATGGATCCATTGTTCCGCCCGGAGCGCTCCGCAAGCGCGTCGGAGGGGGGCGAGATCGCGTGGACGCCGCGGTCGGGGCGCGTTCTGCCGGTATTTCGCCCGTTGCGGGGGGACGGCACAGCTGGCTGCATCCTGCGAGGGTCGCAAGGCCGTCTGAATGCGTGGTTACGACGACATGACGTGCGGGAAGCGGTGGGTGGCCGTGTGTGGGGGTCCCGTCCGGGGCCGGGGCCCCGGACGGGTTTGGAAACGCCTCAGGCGTGGTACCGGCGCAGCACCCGGAAGGCGAGGGCGGTGGCGAGGGCGGCGAGGGCGAGGAGGACGGCGGTTTCGGTGAGCTGGAGGGGCCAGAAGTATCCGCCGGGGCGGACGGCTTCCCTGGCCACGGTCAGCGCGAGGGAGACGGCCACTGTGAGGGCCATCGATGCCATGGTGCGCCGGACCAGCAGGGCGATGAGGGCGCCGAGGGCGAGGCCGAGCAGGGCGTGGGCGACGGGTACGGGGCCCATCGCGCCGTACACCAGGGGCTCGGACGACTGGGCGGGGTAGTCCGTCTCGTACGTACGGGACCAGCCCCACGCGTACACGGCGGACAGGACGGCGACCCCGGCCGCGGTGAGGGCACCGGGCACGGCCAGCTTGGCAGCCAGCCAGCGGGCGGGGCTCACGGACTGGCTCCAGGAGATCCGGTAGGTGCCGTCCTCCAGTTCACGGCCGATGAGCGGACCCGCGACGAAGAGGCCGATGAGTGCGGGGAGGGCCGCCATGACCAGCCCGGCGTAGTCGAGGAGCCGGCTGTAGTGCCACTCGATGCTGAGGAAGTGGCGGACCTGGATGCCGCAGCCCCGGACGGTGTGATCGACCGAGCAGCCGGTCCCGGCGAAGTCGTCGGCCGCGGAGGACGTGAACCACCAGGCCCCGGCCACCAGGGCGATCCCGGCGAGGGCGAGGGCGCCGCTCACCCACAGGACGAGGCGGTGCTGCCGTACGACGAGCCGTTCCGGCCCCCGCAGGGTGATCGCGCTCATGCCGCCACCGCCTCGCGGCCCGTCGCGCTCGGGGTGAGCAGCGCAGGCGCCTCGGGGGAGCGGAGGTGGGACAGCAACAGCTCCTCCAGGGTGGGTTCGGAGCGGTCCCAGGCCGGGTCGACCGGGCCCTCCGGGCGGACCAGGGCGGTCAGGGAGCGGCCCGTCGTGCGGGATTCGATCACCGTGTGCGGGGACAGGTCCCGGACGGGGCCCGAGAGTACGGCGTGGGCGGCGATGAGGTCGTCCGTCTCGCCGCCGAGGCGGACGCGGCCGCCGTCGACCAGGAGGAGGTGGTCGCAGGCGCCCTCCAGTTCGCTGAGGATGTGCGAGGACATCACGATGGTCGTCCGGTGCTCGGCGGCCTCGGCCATGAGGAGGCCCATCAGCTGGTGGCGGGCGAGGGGGTCGAGGTCGGCCATCGGCTCGTCCAGGAGCAGCAGTTCGGTCCGCTTGCCCAGCGCGAGGGCGAGGGCGAGCCGGGTGCGCTGACCGCCCGACAGTTCGCGGACCCTCATGTCCGACGGCAGCGGTTCGGCGATGCGCGCCGCCGCTTCCCGGTCCCAGCCCTCCGGGTTCAGCTCCGCACCCGCCCACAGCGTTTCGGAGACCGTCAACTGCGGGAAGAGCGGCTTGTCCTGGGCCACGTACGCCATCCGGGCACGCGTCTCGCCGGGCGACGAGCCCAGCACCCGCAGCGTTCCCTCGGCGGGCCGCAGGAAACCCGCCGCCAGGGCGAGCAGGGTGGACTTGCCGGCGCCGTTGGGCCCGACGAGCGCGCAGACGGCGCCGGCGGGCAGCCGGAACGTGCAGTCCCGCAGCGCCCATCCGCCCCTGCGGCCCCGGTATCTCATGCCGAGCCCTTCGGCCTCCAGCGCGGTGCCTGTCATCGGTTCTGGTCCCCCTCGAATGTGCTGTCCAGTACGGCGGTGAAGAGCGCGCTCACGTCGTCCCGGTCGAGACCGGCCGCCCGTGCCCTGCCCGCCCAGGCGGCGAGTTCGGCGCGCAGCGGGGAGTCGTCGGCGGCCGCCGCGCCGCCGAGTGAGCGGGTGACGAAGGTGCCGAGGCCGCGGCGGCCCTCGACCAGCCCTTCGCGTTCCAGCTCGCGGTACGCCTTGAGCACGGTGTTCGGGTTGATCGCGGTGGCCTCGACCACCTCGCGGGCGGTGGGCAGCCGGTCGCCGGGCTCCAGCAGGCCGAGGCGCAGGGCCTGTTTGGTCTGCTGGACGATCTGGAGGTACGTGGCGACGCCGCTGCGCCGGTCGATGCGGAACTCGACTGCCGCGGACTCTGCCATCTTCACCCTTTCACTAATTGAGTAGTGAAAGGGTGACGTAAGGAGGGGGCGGCGTCAAGCGGCGCCGCCCCCGGGGGAGCTGAGGGGAGGTCAGGACTCCGTGCGGTACATCAGGTCGACCTCGTGCGTCACGAAGCCCATGCGCTCGTAGACGGCGAGCGCCGCCGGGTTGTCCGCGTCGACGTAGAGCATGGCGGTCGGCAGTCCCTGCGCCGCCAGGTGGCGCAGCCCGATCGCGGTGAGCGCCTTGCCGAGGCCGCCGCCCTGCGCGTCGGGCCGGATGCCGACCACGTACACCTCGCCGAGCTGCTCCTCGGCGTGCACCTTCGTCCAGTGGAAGCCGATCAGCTCCGTGGAGCCCGCGCCGTCCTCGCGCTCGGCCAGGAAGAAGCCTTTCGGGTCGAACCAGGGTTCGGCCTTGCGGTCGTCCAGGTCGCGCTGGGTCAGGGAGCCCTGCTCGGGGTGGTGGGCGAAGGCCGCGCGGTTCACCGCGAGCCAGGCGGCGTCGTCCTCGCCGGGGACGAAGGTGCGCACGGTGACGCCCGGGGGGAGGGCCGGCTCGGTGAGATTCAGGGGACTCAACGGGCGGCGCAGCTGGCGCAGTTCCCGGAACAGGGCGAGGCCGAGGACCTGGGCGAGATGGCGGGCCGCGGCCTTCCCGCCGTGCGCCCAGACCCGCAGCCGCTTGCCGGTGGCGGCGAGCAGGGCGGCACCGAGCGCGCGGCCGTGGCCGTGGCCCCGGTGCGAGGGGTGCACGACCAGCTCGGCGGCCGGTGCCTCCACGGGGTCGGTGTCCTCCAGTTGCGCGTATCCGGCGAGCACGCCCCCGGCGGACAGCAGGAAGTGCCGTACGCCTTCCCGCTGTCCGCCCCGCAGTTGCAGACGTCCCTGCTCCGAGACGGCCTGCCGGCCGTCGGACCGCGCGGCCTCGGCGAGCAGGTCGAGCACGGCCGCGGCCTGCTCGGGGGAGAGGGTGTCGAGCGTCTGGATCTCGCGTCCGGGGGCGGGGAGGGGTGCGTCTGTCGTCATGTGTCCGAGCGTAAGCGTCTGTGGCCCGCACCGGTTGGCAACCAGTTCGTAACCCCTTACATCTGTCGCGCTACGCGCGTTGACTCTAGGCTGCGGCTCGTACTTCACCCGCTGAACTCACAAGGGGACCGATGTCAGCGACACCGCAGAAGAACCGGGCGTCACGGCGGGTGCTCGCCGCCGCGGCCGGTCTCGCCACCGTGGGCGCGCTCGTCGCCGCCATGCCGGCCGGCGCCCATGGCCACGGCGGCGGCCACGGCCACCACACGCCGGCCCGGACCGTCGACGTGCAGCTGCTGTCCTTCAACGACCTGCACGGCAACCTGGAGCCGCCGGCCGGCTCGGCCGGTACGGTCACCGAGACGCAGGCCGACGGTACGACGAAGGCGATCCCGGCCGGTGGCGTCGAGTACCTCGCCTCCTCGCTGCGCACCGCCCGCAAGGGCCACCCGTACTCGATCACCGCGGCCGGCGGCGACATGGTCGGCGCGAGCCCGCTGCTGTCGGGGCTCTTCCACGACGAGCCGACCATCGAGGCGCTGAACAAGATCGACCTCGACGTGACGAGCGTCGGCAACCACGAGTTCGACGAGGGCGCGACCGAGCTGGCGCGCCTGCAGAACGGCGGCTGCCACCCGGTCGAGGGGTGCTACGAGAAGGGCAAGAAGTTCCCGGGTGCCGACTTCCCGTACCTCGCGGCCAATGTGACGGACGAGAAGACCGGGAAGCCCATCCTCAAGCCGTACACCGTATGGAAGAAGAACGGCGTCAAGATCGGCTTCATCGGGGTGACCCTGGAGGGCACGCCGAACATCGTGACGGCCAACGGCGTCAAGGGGCTGAAGTTCCACGACGAGGTCGAGACGATCAACAAGTACGCCAAGGAGCTCGACCGCCAGGGCGTGAAGTCGATCGTCGCGCTCATCCACGAGGGCGGCCTGCCCGCCTCCTCCTCGTACACCTACGACTGCGACAGCCCGGGCGCCGGTGACGGGATCTCGGGGCCGATCACGGACATCGCCAAGGGCATCACGCCGAAGGTGGACGCCCTGGTCACCGGCCACACCCACCAGGCGTACGTCTGCACCATCCCGGACCCCGCCGGCAACCCGCGCCTGGTCACGTCGGCGGCCTCCTTCGGCCGGCTGTACACGGACACGACGCTGACGTACGACCGCCGCACCGGCGACATCGTGCGCACGGCGGTGAAGGGCAGCGGCAAGCAGGGCGCGAAGCACCCGGCCCCGTCGAACCCGGTCTCCGCGAACCACCTCGTCAGCCGCGACCAGGCGCCCGCCAAGGACATGACCGACCTGATCGCCCGCTGGAACACGCTCGCGGCCCCGATCTCGAACCGGCCGCAGGGCTATATCTCCGCCGACATCAACGGGCGCGGCTCCACCGCCCTGGAGAAGCCGCTCGGCGACCTGATCGCCGACGCGCAGCTGGAGGGCCTGGCCCCGGCGGACAAGGGCGGGGCGGTCGTCGCCTTCATGAACCCGGGCGGCATCCGCGCGGACCTGGTGTACAAGGCGTCCGGCAGCGAGGGCGACGGCGTCGTCACGTACGGCGAGGCGTTCACCGTGCAGCCGTTCACCAACATGATGAACGTCGTGAACCTGACCGGCGCCCAGCTCGTCTCCGCCCTTCAGCAGCAGGTCAGCGGCTCGAACGAGGCCAGCCCGAAGATCCTCCAGATCTCGAAGGGCCTCACCTACACGCTGGACATGACGAAGTCCGGCGCGGACCGCGTCGTCACGGACACGATTTCGCTGAACGGCGAGCCGATCGACCCGGCCAAGACGTACCGCGTCGCGATGAACGAGTTCCTGGCGGGCGGCGGCGACGGCTTCGCGGCGCTGGGACAGGGCACCGACAAGCTGGTCGGCGCTTCCGACCTGGACCTCTTCAACGCCTACCTGGCCGCGCACTCCACGGCCTCGTCCCCGCTGGCCCCGCCGGCGACGGACCGGATCACGGTCGTGCGGTAACGGAGCGGAAAGGGGGGAAGGGGGGCGGGGGGGCGGCGGGGGGCGCCGGCGCCCCCCCCCCCCGGGGCCCCCGCGCACCCGCCCCCGCG
>NZ_JBNCLI010000019.1:0-40508 GCF_049844595.1 Streptomyces sp. DT224 | reverse complement strand
GGGGGGGGCGGCGGCGGGCCCCGCCCCCCCCCCCCCCCCCCCCTTCCCCCTTGTGCAGCCGCTAAGCACCGTCCGGCGGCGGCTGCGGCGCCCCCGGGAGGCTGATCACCGCCTCCGTGCCGCCACCCCGGGCGGGCGCGAGGGCGATGTCGCCGCCCGACTGCTGGACCGTACGGGCCACGATCGACAGGCCCAGGCCCGAGCCCGGGAGCTGGCGGGCGGACGGGGAGCGCCAGAAGCGTTCGAAGACGTGCGGGAGTTCGTCGGCGGGGATGCCGGGGCCGTGGTCGCGCACCGTGAGCCGGCCCCGGTGCAGCACCACGTCGACCGTGCCGCGCGACGGGCTGAACTTCACCGCGTTGTCCAGGACGTTGACGATCGCCCGCTCAAGGGCCGCCGGCTCGGCGCGTACGTACCAGGGGGCCAGGTCCTCCGTGATCGTCAGCTCGGGACCGCGCAGCCGGGCGCGGCGGAGGGCGGCGCGCGTGATGTCGTGCAGGGCCACCACCTGGAGCGGGCCCGGCTGGGCGGCGTCCGGGCGGGCCAGCTCCTGGAGGTCGCCGATGAGCGCGGCCAGCTCCGTCATCTGCGCCTTGACCGAGGACATCAGGGCCCTGCGGTCGTCCGGCGGGATGGCCCGGCCGGTCTCGTCGCTGCGGGCCAGCAGCTCCACGTTGGTCCGGAGCGAGGTGAGCGGGGTGCGCAGCTCGTGGCCCGCGTCCGCGATGAGCTGGGCCTGCCGGTCGCGGGAGGTCGCCAGGGACGCGGTCATCGAGTTGAACGACCGGGACAGGCGCGCGATCTCGTCCTCGCCCTCGACGGGGATGCGGACGGTGAGGTCCTCGGTCCGGGCCACGTGCTCGACGGCCTCGGTGAGTTCGTCGACGGGGCGCAGGCCGGAACGGGCGACCCAGAGGCCGGCGGCGCCGGCGCCCACCACGCCGATGCCGGAGACGAGGAGGAGGACCCAGGCCAGGGTGGAGAGCGGCTTGGTGATCTCGCTCAGGGGGCGGGCGATGGAGACGCCGAGATCGATCTCGGCGCGCGGCTGGCCCGGCCCGCGGGACACCGTCACGGTCACCGGGTAGGTGAAGACCCGCATGTCCACCCCGTCGGCGTCGGTCTCGGAATGAAGCGCACCGCTCTGCTCGCCACGGACGACCGCGAGGTCGGCCCCGGTCACCGGCAGCGCGGACGCGTCCGGGGCGGTGCAGGCGGTCCCCTGGGCGTCGATGAGCTGGACGGTCATGGCCGTGTAGGGCTGGGGCGGCAACTTGCTGGCGCTGGTGCAGTAGCCGTACAGCTCGGCCAGGTAGTCCTTGTCGACCTTGGCGGACCGCAACGTCTCGTCCCGCTGGTTCCCCAGCTGCTCCCGCGCCACGAACCAGCAGGCCACCGCCACCGCCGCCACCGCCACCGCCACCGCCGTGGCGACCAGCAGCGCCAGCCGGGAGCGCAGCGGCAGCGCGCGGACGCGTCGCAGCGGACCCGTCACCCCTCGCTCCCGCCCGCGCGCAGCGCGTACCCCACGCCGCGCACGGTGTGGACGAGGCGCGGTTCGCCGCCGGCCTCCGTCTTGCGGCGGAGGTACATCACGTACACGTCCAGGGAGTTGGAGCTCGGCTCGAAGTCGAAGCCCCACACCGCCTTCAGGATCTGTTCGCGGGTCAGCACCTGGCGCGGGTGGGCGAGGAACATCTCCAGGAGGGTGAATTCCGTACGGGTCAGCTCCACGCGCCGGGTGCCGCGCATGACCTCCCGGGTCGACAGGTCCATGCGCAGATCGGCGAAGGACAGCACGTCGTCGTCGGGGACGGGACCGCCCGAGGCCGTCGCGTACGAGCTGCGGCGCAGCAGGGCGCGGATGCGGGCGAACAGTTCGTCCAGCTCGAACGGTTTGACCAGGTAGTCGTCGGCGCCCGCGTCGAGTCCGGTGACGCGGTCGCCGACGGTGTCCCGGGCCGTGAGCATCAGGATGGGCGTGGTGGCGCCCGTGGAGCGGATGCGGCGGGCGGCGGTCAGGCCGTCCATGCGGGGCATCTGGATGTCCAGGACGATGAGGTCGGGGGCGTACGACTCCGCCTTGGCGAGGGCGTCGAGGCCGTCGACGGCGACCTCGGTGTCGTATCCCTCGAAGGCGAGGCTGCGTTGCAGGGCCTCGCGCACGGCGGGCTCGTCGTCGACGATCAGGATGCGCTGCGGATCGTCTTCGGCGGGGCTCATCGCTGTCTCGTCCTCTTCTCGGTCGTACGGGCCGGAGCGCGGGGCGGTCCCAGTTTCTCAGCCCCGTACGGTCAGGAGCCGTTCCCGGCCCGCAGGGTGTCGAGGTCGGCCTTCAGGGTGTTCACCGGGATGGCGAAGCCGAGCCCCACGCTGCCCGCGGCGGAGCTGCCCTGGCCGGCCGCGGAACTTGCCGAGTACATCGCCGAGTTGATGCCGATGATCTCGCCGTTCATGTTGATCAGCGCACCGCCGGAGTTGCCCGGGTTGAGCGAGGCGTCGGTCTGGATGGCCTTGTACGTGGTGGTGGACTCGCCGGTGTCGCCGTTGAACTGCTGTCCGCCGAACTCGAAGGGCCACTGCCGCCCGCCGCCCTGCTGCTCCTGGCCCTGGCTCTGGCCGTTGTCGCCCTCCTTGGCGACCGTGACGTCGCGGTCGAGGGCGGAGACGATGCCGCTGGTGACGGTGCCGGTCAGGCCCTCGGGGGAGCCGATCGCGACGACCTGGTCGCCGACGGCGACCTGGGAGGAGTCGCCGAGCGTGGCCGTCTTCAGACCGCTCGCGCCCTGCAGCTTGATCAGCGCGAGGTCCTTGTCGGGGTCGGTGCCGACGACGTCGGCGGTGTACGTCCTGCCGGTGCTGAGGGTGACCTTGATCTGCGAGGCGTCCGCGATGACGTGGTTGTTGGTGACGATCTCGCCGTCCGAGGTGATGACCACGCCCGAGCCGGTGGACTGGCCGGCCGTCGAGGTCGCGCCGATCTCCACGATGGTGGGGGAGAGCGCCTTCGCCACGCCGGCCACCGTGCCCTTGTCGCTCTGCGAGACGGTGGTGCCCGGCACGACACCGCTCCCGGCGGCCGTGGGGGCGGGGGAGTCGGTGAGCCTGCCGAGCACCGTCGCGGTGCCGCCGCCGACGATGGCCGCCGCGAGGGCCACCGCGGCGACGAGCGCGACCGGCTTGCGGACCCGGCGCCGGGCGGCGGGCGGCTCGGCGGGGGCGGGGCCGAACGGGCCCGTCGGGGCCGGGGAGGCCGGGGGGACCGGCTGGTATGACGGCGGCGGCGGGTAGGCCGCTTCGCCGTTGCCGTACGAGGGGTACATCGGGTACTCGCCGCTCGGGCGCTGGCTCTCTGTCATGCCTTTGAGAGTGTCCGGCCAAGATGAGAGGAGTGTGAGTACGCCCTGAGAAGCCCGGCAGAACCGCGTATGCCCGATATAAAGCCCAGGGCTCAGGCGGACGCCGGCGGTTCTCCGCAGCCGCACGAGCGGCGCACCACCAGCGCCGAGGGGAACTGCTTCAGCCGCTCCCGCCGCGACCCCGACACCCGCAGCGAGTCGTCGAGGACCAGGTCCACCGCCGCCCGCGCCATCGCCGGGCGGTCCGAGGAGACCGTGGTGAGCGGCGGATCGGTCAGACCGGCTTCCTTGACGTCGTCGAACCCGGCGACGGCCAGCTCGCCCGGCACGTCGATGCGCAGCTCGCGGGCGGCCCGCAGCACACCGATCGCCTGGTCGTCCGTCGCGCAGAAGATGGCCGGCGGCCTGTCCGGTCCCGAGAGCAGCTCCAGGGCCACCTGGTAGGCGTCGTAGCGGTTGTACGGGGCCTGGAAGAGCCGGCCCTCCGTCGAGCGGCCCGACTCGTGCATCGCGCGCCGCCACCCCTCGACGTGGTCGGCGACCGGGTCGCCGACCGCCGGGGTCTCCTCCGTACCGCCGAGGCAGGCCACGTACGCGTTGCCGTGTTCCAGGAGGTGGCGGGTGGCGAGCTGGGCGCCGCCGACGTCGTCCGTGACGACCGCGACGTCGTCGATGGCCTCCGGCCGCTCGTGCAGCAGCACGACCCGGGCGTCCCACGCCTCTATCTCCGCCGCCGCGCGCTCACTGGGGCCCTGGCTGACCAGGATGAGACCGGAGACCCGCATGCCGAGGAAGGCCCGCAGGTAGTGGACCTCGCGCTCGTCGCGGTAGTCGGAGTTGCCGACGAGGACCATCTTCCCGCGTTCGGCGGCGGCCTGTTCGACCGCGTGCGCCATCTCCGCGAAGAACGGCTGCCGGGCGTCCGGCACGATCATCCCTATGAGATCGGTCCGCCGCGAGGCCATCGCCTGGGCGACCCGGTCGGGCCGGTAGCCCAGCTCCTTGATCGCGGCGAGCACCCGCTCGCGCGTGGCCGGGGCGACCGGCCGGGGTCCGTTGTTGATGACGTAACTGACCACCGCGGTCGACGTCCCCGCCAGTCTCGCCACATCGTCCCGCGTCACCTTGGCCACGCGCGGCAGTCTACGCGGATGGAACTACCTCTTGGCAGGCCGGACCGGGGCTTCTTCCGTGACCTCGGCAACGCGTGACTGCTCCGAACGGGCGACACCGCGCTTGGCCGCCTTGGCCTCCTCGGCCGCCCGCTCGACCTTCTCGGGGGCGACGAAGCGGTAGCCCACGTTCCGCACGGTCCCGATCAGCGACTCGTGCTCGGGGCCGAGCTTGGCGCGCAGCCGCCGTACGTGCACGTCCACCGTCCGCGTACCGCCGAAGTAGTCGTAGCCCCAGACCTCCTGGAGCAGCTGCGCGCGGGTGAAGACCCGGCCCGGGTGCTGCGCCAGGTATTTCAGCAGTTCGAATTCCTTGAACGTGAGGTCGAGGACCCGGCCCTTGAGCTTCGCGCTGTACGTCGCCTCGTCCACCGAGAGATCACCGTTGCGGATCTCCATCGGGGAGTCGTCCGCGGTGATCTGCTGCCGTCCGGTCGCGAGCCGGAGCCGCGCCTCGACCTCGGCGGGGCCCGCGGTGTCCAGCAGCACGTCGTCGATGCCCCAGTCGGCGGTGACGGCCGCGAGGCCGCCCTCCGTGACGACGAGGATCAGCGGACAGCCGGGCCCGGTGGACCGCAGCAGCTGGCAGAGGGAGCGGACCTGGGGGAGGTCGCGGCGCCCGTCCACGAGGATGACGTCGGCCCCCGGGGTGTCCACGAGTGCGGGGCCCTCGGCGGGTGCGACGCGCACGCTGTGCAGCAGGAGGCCGAGGGCGGGAAGCACCTCCGTCGACGGCTGGAGGGCATTGGTCAGGAGCAGCAGAGAGCTCATCGCCGTCCACCTGCCCGGTTCGTCGGTCCTTGATGGTGCACGGTCGGCTCGCCCATGACGTTCGGTCCTCCTCGTTCCCTGCGAGAGGGGCACTCCCGGACGGGGGCCCGGGGGAGTATGCGGCTCTGCTTCGTACGGTTCCGCTGAGCTTGTCGAAACGTCGTCGTAACAACGTCCGGAAAGCACAAAAGGACCCGGGGGCTGCTTTGCCCGGATCCTCTTCACAGGAGAATAACCCACATGAGTTCTGTGTCCGAGGGGAGAATTCCGGATTCCGCTGTTCGTCCGGTCACGCGCGTACCGCTGCGGGCCGCGTTGCGGGCGGATGACGGGATCTGGATCGAGGCGGTGTACGACCCGTGTACGGGGGATGACGGCGGGGAAACGGCGATCGTCGTCGCGCACGGATTCACCGGTTCGGTGGACCGCCCGGCGGTGCGGCGGGCGGTGCGCACGTTCTCCCGGTACGCGCCGGTGGTGACGTTCTCCTTCCGGGGTCACGGCAGGTCCGGCGGGTTCTCCACGGTCGGCGACCGCGAGGTGCTGGACCTGGCGGCGGCGGTCGCCTGGGCGCGCTCGCTGGGCCACCGGCGGGTGGTGACCGTCGGCTTCTCGATGGGCGGCTCGGTGGTGCTGCGGCACGGGGCGCTGTACGCCTCCCCGGCGGCTGACGACGGGGTCGGCGGCGCGTACGGCAGCGTTCCGGCGCACGGGGGGCGCGCAGGAGCGCGTACGGGGGCACATACGGACGCGGTGGTGTCCGTGAGCGCCCCCGCGCGCTGGTACTACCGGGGTACGGCTCCGATGCGCCGCCTGCACTGGATGGTGACCCGGCCCGCCGGACGGCTCGTCGGGCGCTACGGCTTCCGCACGCGCATCCACCGCGAGGCGTGGGACCCGGTCCCGCTCTCCCCGGTCGGGGCCGCGGCACTGATCGCCCCGGCCCCCCTGCTGATCGTGCACGGCGACCGGGACCCGTACTTCCCGCTCGACCACCCCCGCATGCTCGCCGCCGCCGCGGGCGACGCGGCCGAGCTGTGGCTGGAGCGCGGCATGGGGCACGCGGAGAACGCGGCCGACGAGACCTTGCTCACCCGCATCGCCGACTGGGTGGTGCAACGGTGAACCATGATGGGGGGCCGGTGTCCCCCGAACCGGCACCGGAGGAACGGAACGAAAGGAGCGCCGCCATGCCTGCGGGAACGATCCGCTACTGGGCAGCCGCCAAGGCCGCGGCCGGGACCGCGGAGGAGCCGTACGCCGCCGCGACCCTCAAGGAGGCGCTCGACGCGGTGCGCGAGCGGCACCCCGGCGAGCTGAGCCGCGTACTGCGAAGGTGCTCGTTCCTCATCGACGGCGACCCCGTCGGGACCCGGAGCCATGAGACCGTACGCCTTGCCGAGGGCGGCACGGTCGAGGTGCTCCCGCCGTTCGCAGGAGGGTGAACCCCAGCACATGAGCAACGATCAGCAGCACCCGTACCATCCGGGCGGCCAGGGCCCGGAGCACCAGCAGCCGCCGTACGGGTACGGGCAGCACCAGCAGCAGGACGCGTACGGGCAGCACCAGCAGCAGGACGCGTACGGGCAGGACCCGCAGCAGTACGGGTACGGGCAGGACCCGCAGCAGGCGTACGGCTATCCGCAGCCGGGACACCCGCAGCAGGGCTATCCGCAGCAGGGCTACCCGGACGCCTCGGCCGGGCAGCCCGACCAGGGCGCCGCCCAGACCTGGCAGGGGCAGACCTGGGACACCCAGTACCAGCCGACCGTGCAGCGCACGGACGAGCCCGCGCCGCAGGGGGAGTACGCCGCGCCCGCCGCCTCCGGCTCCTACCCGCTGCCGCCCGAGGTCCACGCCGAGCCCGCGCCGCCCGCGCCGCCCGCGCCCGCGCCCTCCCCGGGCCCCGCCGTCGCCGACGGGTACAGCGCGCCCACCACCCTGGGCAACGCCCGGATCACCGACGCGCAGCGCGCCCGGGCCGAAGGGCGTTCCCCGATCATCGCGCCGGGAATCCAGCCGGCCGCGATCACCGCGGTGCTCGGGCTGCTGCTGGCGCTCGGCGCGGCCATCGGCTCGTACGCCCTTCTCGTCCCGCTGGTGCTGCTCCAGGCGGTGACGGCGGCGGGCTGGTTCCGGCTCAACGGCATGTGGCCGGCCCGGCAGGGCATCGCGCTGGCGTTCGCCGGCGGGCTGGTCGCCGACGTGGCGCTCCTCGCGGCCGGCCGGGAGCACGGTCCGGCCGCGATCATCGGCACGCTGGGCGTCTGGGTGCTGCTCACCGTGGTCCTCCAGCTCCGCAGCCGGGCCGGTGCGGACGAGCGGATGCAGGGCCTCATGGCCACCGTCGCGTCGGCCGCGCTCGCGGTGCTGGCGGCCGGCCACCTCGCGGCCGTCCCGGACGCCGTGACGGTGGGCGCGGTCGCGGTCGCCGCCGCCGTGCTCGTCCGGGCGCTGCCGTTGCCCGCGCCGGTGTCCGTCGTGGCCGCGCTGGCCGTCGCGGCGGGGGCGGGGGCGGTGGCGGGCGCCGCTACGGACCTGGGCGCGAAGGGTGCCGTGCTGGGCCTCGCCGCCGGGCTCTGCGCGCTGGTCGGGCTGCGGGTCGCGAGCTATGACTACCCGTCACGCTTCGTGCACATGACGGCGGGCGTCGCCCTGCCGCTGACCGCGGCCGCGCCGGCCGTCTACGTGCTGGGCCGCGTGCTGGCGTAGTCCCGTACCGCTCGAATCCGTACCGCTCCATCCGCATGGCGAAGCCCTCCACGGGGAACCGTTGGGGGGCTTTCGCACGTCGATCACGCCGTACGGGCGGCAGGGTGTGGGGGGAAGGACAGGCATGCGTGCACTGCGGATATGGGTCATCGCCCTGGTGATCCTGGCGGCGTTGTTCGTGGCCGTGGACCGGGTGGCGGTGAACATCGCCGAGTCGCAGGCGGAGGACCGGGTGAAGGTCCCGGGTGCGGAGATCGGCTCCACCGACGTCTCCGTCAAGGGCTTCCCGTTCCTCACCCAGGTCGCCGGCTCGGAGCTGGACGAGGTCGACGTGCGGCTCACCGGCATCGAGACCCATGCCGCAGGCCGCACACTGCGGATCTCCACCATGAACGCCGAACTGCGCGACGTGCGGCTGACCGACGGCTTCTCCGGCGCCACCGCCGCCCACGCCACCGGGACCGCCGTCATCTCGTACGAGGACCTGACCGAGGCCGCCAGCGACGGCGTCAAGGTCGAGTACGGCGGCAAGGGCAAGGTGAAGGTCACCGGGACGGTCACCGTCCCCCTCCTGGGGCGCCCGATCTCGCGCAGCGTCCTGTCCACCGTCACCCTGGTCGACGGCCACACCGTCCGCGTCCACGCGGACAAGGTGCCGGGCGAGGGCATCCCCGGCCTGGAGAAGCTGGTCCGCGAGAAGACCGACTTCGAGCGCGAGGTCGGCGGGCTGCCGAACGGCCTGAAGCTGGAGAAGATCCAGCCCACCGCCGACGGCCTGGAGATCTCGGTGACCGGCACCGAGGTGCGCCTGGCGGGATGACCGGGCCCCCGGACGGCAGGGAGGGGTGACCCGGCCACATAGTGAGACGGGCGGGTCCGGTCCGCAGATGGCCGGTCGCTCCGGCGCCGCGCGCGGCGGCGCCGGGCCCCTGCCGCAGGGGCTCTCGTCCCGTATCGCGGACGATCCCGTCTCAAAATGCGACACGGCGGTGACATGTCCGGGCGTACGTCCCTACGATCGGTCCCATGCAGTGCTCTCTTGGCGGTCTCCCTCAGGGTGGCCAGGCGGATCTCACGAAGCGGCGGGCAGTGGACCTGTGCCGCGTCGCCGCCATGCTCTGTCGCACTGTCTGAGCGGGACGCCCGGTTTCCCGCATTCCCAGGCCCTTCGACCGCACGTCGGGGCCATCCCGCATGCCGCCCGTGGACACGGGCCGGCCCGCGCCCCGCACATCCGCATCACGCACGACCCGTGCACCATCTCGCCGCAGACTGCCCCGGAGGAGAAACACAATGAGCCGCAGTGACGTCCTGGTAGACGCCGACTGGGTCGAGGCCCACATCGACGACCCGCAGGTCGCCATCGTCGAGGTCGACGAGGACACCTCCGCGTACGAGAAGAACCACATCAAGAACGCGATCCGGATCGACTGGACGAAGGACCTCCAGGACCCGGTCCGCCGCGACTTCATCGACCAGGCCGGTTTCGAGGCGCTGCTGTCCGCGAAGGGCATCGCCAACGACACCACGGTCGTCCTCTACGGCGGCAACAACAACTGGTTCGCGTCCTACGCGTTCTGGTACTTCAAGCTCTACGGCCACCAGGACGTCCGCCTGCTCGACGGCGGCCGCAAGAAGTGGGAGCTCGACTCCCGCGACCTCGTGGACGGCGACCAGGTCCCGTCCCGCCCGGCCACGCACTACAAGGCCCAGCCGCAGGACGAGTCGATCCGCGCCTACCGCGACGACGTCGTGAAGGCCATCGGCACCCAGAACCTGGTCGACGTGCGGTCGCCCGACGAGTTCAGCGGCAAGCTGCTCGCCCCGGCCCACCTCCCGCAGGAGCAGTCGCAGCGCCCCGGCCACGTGCCGAGCGCCCGCAACATCCCGTGGTCGAAGAACGCCAACGACGACGGCACCTTCAAGTCGGACGACGAGCTGCGCGCCCTCTACGAGGCCGAGCAGGTCGACCTGTCGAAGGACACCATCGCCTACTGCCGGATCGGCGAGCGCTCCGCGCTCACCTGGTTCGTGCTGCACCAGCTGCTCGGCCAGGAGAACGTCAAGAACTACGACGGTTCGTGGACCGAGTACGGCTCCCTCGTCGGCGTGCCGATCGAGCTCGGCGCCAACAAGTAACCCGTACGACCTGGACCAGCACGATCCCCGACCCGAAGGACTGAACCATGTGTGGAGCAAAGGCCGGCGGCCCCGACGCTTCGACCATCAAGCCCGGTGAGACCACCATCCAGGGCAGCGTGACCCGCGACGGCGAGCCCGTCACCGGCTACGTCCGCCTGCTGGACTCGACCGGCGAGTTCACCGCCGAGGTCCCGACCTCGGCGACCGGCCAGTTCCGCTTCTACGCGGCCGAGGGCACCTGGACCGTCCGCGCCCTCGTCCCCGGCGGCACCGCCGACCGCACGGTCGTGGCGCAGACCGGTGGCCTGGCCGAGGTGGCCATCGCCGTCTAGGACGACGACCACCGGCGCAGCCGATGACCGGCCGAAGGGCCGTACCCCAGGGGGTTTGGACGCTTGCCTGGCGCGGGTACGGCCCTTCGTGCTGCCCGCGCCGGGAGCGGGTTTCCTCCGGACCGGCCGAGCGGGCCGATCGGGCCTACGCTGGACTCATGTACCGCCGACGCCGGCGCGCCTACTTCGTACTGATGGGCGTATGCCTCGTCCTCTTCGTCTCGGCCTGGGCCTTCGTGAGGCTCTGGTCGATGCCCGCCGCCATCGCGATGTGTGTGGTCGCGATGGTGATCCCGCCCGTCGCGGCGATGGTCGGCAACCGCAAGGGGCCGGAGGACCGCTGGTGGGACGAGCCCGGCGGGCAACAGCGACAGCAGCCCCCGCCCGGTGATGCCCGGCCGGGCAAGGGCGGCGGCGCCACCGGCGATCCGGAGTCGGACGCGTGGTGGGACGAGCTGGACGGCAGGAAACGGCGCGGCTGAGGCGCCCTTCGGCGCCGGTCGGCAAGGCTGTTCAGTAGACGAGCGCCTGAACCCCGTCGGCCATGATCTCGCTGACGAAGACCTGCGCCCCGGCGATCCGCACGCCCTCCAGGACGTCCTCCTCGGTGATGTCGCGCCGGGCCGCGCACTGCGTGCACAGCGTGATGGTGCCGCCCGCCTGGATCGACTCGATCAGGTCCGGCAGCGGTGCGGCGTGCGGCAGTTCGAACTCGGCGGCGCGGCCCGGCAGGGCGAACCACGCCGATTCCCCGGTCAGCCAGAGCGAAACCTCCACTCCGCTGGCGACGGCCACCGCCGCCACCGTGAACGCCTGAGAGCACCGCTCGGCGGAGTCGGCACCTGCGGTCACCTTGATCACGAGCTTCTTCGGCATATACGGAACTGTAATCCTCGGCCGTACAACCCCACTCCGAATCTGTGGGTCAGTTGTGTGCGCGGATAACGGAATCCGCGCTTCAAGGTCTCGTGGGGGGACCCATTTTGCATCCGAATGACAACGTTTCCGACGGGCAGCCCGAGCTGCCCGTCGAGGCGGCCGAGGCAGGGGAGCATCCGGAGGCGGCGGAGCCCGCCGTAGCCGTGAAGCGGCGCCCGCGCGGGCGTACGGCCCTGATCATCGCCGCCGCGGCCGTCCTCGGCATCGCCGGCGGCATCGCGACCGGTTACGGCGTCCAGGCCGGCCGGGCCCCGACGCCCCTGGCCGCGCTCTCGCAGCCGGGGCTGGCGTACCCGGCGAAGGCCCTGCCCGCCGGCGAGGTGCCCGACCCGCTGCCGGCCTCGCAGGACCGCCGGGTCCGCACCGACGGCGACCTGCGCAAGCTGATCGTGCCCCGGCCGAAGGGCTGGCAGGAGGACAAGCGCCTGGCCGCCCTCACCCAGAACGGGTGGCTGGGGGTGGAGAACTACGCCCTGGACTTCGAGAGCGAGGACTACATGTTCAGCGACCTCCTCGACCAGGGCATCCGCCGGGTCGCGGGGGCCGCCTGGAAGAAGGGCGAGTTCCGCTCGGGCACCGTCTGCCTGGTGCAGTTCCGCTCCGGCGCAGCCGCCGCCGCGCACGCGGAGGACCAGCGTTCGTACATGCCCAAGGAGCGGAGCGCCGGCAACGACGGCACCGCGATCAAGGGCAGCACCGAGGGCCGCTACTACCTCTTCCCGGCCCGGCACGAGGCCGGGTACCTGCCCTTCTACCAGGCCAGGGCGATCTTCAGCCGGGGTGACGTCATGGTCGACATCCACATCTACGACAGCGCACCGATCAGCAAGAGGGACATCCGGACGCTGGCCGAGCGACAGCTGGAGCGCCTGTGAGCGACGAGAACACACCCCTGCCCGCCGGGCCCGCGGACGCGGCCCCCGCCCCCGCCCCGGAGCCCGCCCCCGCCCCGGAGCCCGCCGCATCCCCGGAGTCGGCCACCGCCCCGGAGCCGGCTCCCGTACGGAAGGGCCGGGCGCGCCGGGTGGTCCTCGCGGCCCTCCCCGTCGTGCTGGTGCTCGCCGCGGTCGGCGGCGCGGCCGCGTACACGAAGGCCACCGTCGACGGCGCGGACCGCACGGTCCCGACCCGGCTGTGGCAGCAGCCCGCCCATGAACCGGCCCAGGACCCCGCCGGGGACCTGGCGCGGGGCAGGGCCTCCACCGAGCTGAGCAAGCTGCTGCTGCCCGTCCCGGCCGGCTACCGGCTCGGCCCGGACTCCGGCAGGTACGGAAACGACACCGAACTCAGCGGTGCCGCGGCCACCGCCGAGATGAAGGACGGCGGGCGCGGCCTGTCGGGCCGGCAGCGTCGGGAGTTCGAGAAGCGGATCGACAAGCTCCGCATTCAGGGCCTGGCCGTCCGCACCTACGCCTCGTACGAGAACGACCTGGTCATCGACACCCAGCTGGTGCGGATGAAGGACAAGAAGGCCGTCCGGAACCTCTACACCTTCCGGTCGGAACTCTTCGACAGCATCAGCGTCCTGCGCCACGGGCCCAAGATCGCCGGCCACCGGAAGAACGCCTCCTGCTTCCTCGACCCCAAGGACGACGAGCGACGGATCGAGGGGATGTTCTGCATGGCGTACGAGGGCGAGGTGATGGTCACCTTCTCGGCGTCGGGCATCGATCCGTTCCGCAAGTCGGCCGTCGCCGAACTGGTGAAGGACCAGCTGAACCACATCACGTCCCCGGGGGAGTACGTATGACCGAGCAGACGGCCGCGCCCGCGACCGAGCCGGAGCCCGAGGCGGCGGCGCCCGCCCCGCCCCCGGTGCTGCCGCCCATGCCGCTGGTGCTGCCGGCCCCTGTGCCGCAGGCGCCCCGCCCTCCGCGCCGGGTGCTGCGGGCCGTGGCGCGGTGGACCGCCGCCGTGCTGGTGTTCGGCGCCGCCGGGGCGGGTACGGCGTACGGCATCACCTCCATGGAGCGCACCGACGTACCCGGTCTCGCCACCGAGGACGACGGGCGCTGGGACTATCCGGCGCTCGCCCTTCCCGCGCTGCCGGCGGACAGACCGCGCCCCTACAGCGACGGCAACCCGTCCGAGATCCACTACGCGGACCTGCGCGAGCTGCTGCTGCCCGCCCCGGCCGGGGCCACGGTGGACAAGAAGCTCAAGGGCGGCTGGGTCAGCACCGAGCAGTTCGCCTCCGAGTTCGCCGAGGGCGGGCGGGCCGGTATCGGCGACACCCTGCGCGAGGGCACCCTGCGGCACATCGCGGCGCGCGGCTGGACCATGCCCGACGGCACGTCGAACCGGATCTACCTGCTCCAGTTCAGCTCGGCGGACGATGCCGACGCGTACCGCGACGACCGTTTCATCGGGGCGTCGGCCGGGGACGAGATGCGCGGCGCGAGCGAGATGGAGCTCGACGAGAGCTGGAACGGCGGCCAGAAGGTGGACTCCACGGCCTCGTACGTCTTCAGCGAGCCGAAGCCCTACGGCTCCGCGCAGGTGCGGGCGGGCTACGTCATCGCGGGGGACACCCTCGCCCTGGTCGTCCAGTCCCGCAAGGGCGGCGCCGGAACGCCACGCGTACCGTTCCACCAGACGCTGATCCTCCAGAACCAGCTCCTGGGCTGACCCGCCCCGGACGCCCCGGAACGGCAGGGCCGGGCCCCACCCATTAGGCTGGGGCCCGGTCCTGTACTGCCCTGTACTGCCGCCAAACCCGCTCGTTCGAGGAGCCACCGTGCTTGAGGCATTCTTCTCCGCTCTGCTGGTCCTGGTCTGCGTCGGCGTTCTCGCCTTCGCCGCTGTGACCGTGAAGAAGCTGTACCAGGGTCAGCGCTGACCACCTCCCCGTTCCCGGCCCTCCCGCCTCCCGCCTCACAGATCGACTGAGCCGCTCATGATCGAGATCCCGTCCGACCTCCACCCGGACCTCGTCCCGCTGGCCTTCCTCCTGGGCAACTGGGTGGGCGCGGGAGTCTCCGACTTCCCGGGTGCCGAGAAGTGCAACTTCGGGCAGGAGGTCACCTTCCGCCACGACGGCCGTGACTTCCTGGAGTACACCTCGCACGCCTGGGCCCTCGACGCCGACGGCAACAAGGTCCGCCCGCTGGAGACCGAGACCGGTTACTGGCGCATCGACAAGGACCGCAAGGTCGAGGTCGTCATGGCCCGCGACCAGGGCGTCATCGAGATCTGGTACGGCGAGCTGGCCGACAAGAAGCCGCAGATCGACCTGGTCACCGACGCGGTGGCCCGCACCGCGGCCTCCGGCCCGTACAGCGGTGGCAAGCGGCTCTACGGCTATGTGAACAGCGACCTGATGTGGGTCGGCGAGAAGGCGACGCCCGAGGTCGAGCTGCGCCCGTACATGTCGGCGCACCTGAAGAAGACCGTCACGCCCGAGGAGGTCGAGGCGATGGCCAAGAGCCTCGGTGACCTGCCGGACGACGGGATCGCCTTCTTCAAGTAGCCGCCGTTTCCGCCGAGTGGCCGTCCGCCCGGACCTACACTGGGGGCTGTGGTGAGCACCGACTGGAAGACCGATCTCCGCAAGCGCGGTTACCGGCTGACCCCGCAGCGCCAGCTGGTCCTGGAGGCCGTCGGCGCGCTCGAACACGCGACGCCCGACGACATCCTGTCCGAGGTGCGCCGGACCGCCTCGGGCGTGAACATCTCGACGGTCTACCGGACGCTGGAGCTCCTGGAGGAGCTGGAGCTGGTCAGCCACGCTCATCTGGGGCACGGCGCTCCGACGTACCACCTGGCCGACCGCCACCACCACATCCACCTGGTGTGCCGGGACTGCGCGGACGTGATCGAGGCCGATGTGAGCGTCGTCGCGGAGTTCACCGAGAAACTGCGCGGCGCCTTCGGGTTCGAGACGGACATGAAGCACTTCGCGATCTTCGGCCGCTGCGCCGACTGCACGGCGAAGGCGGCGAAGAGCGGTCCGGACGCCGCGGGCCCGGCACCGGCGGCCGGGGCCTGAGGACCAGTCGTACGCTGGTCGCATGAAGAGCCCCCTGCTGTCCCTGCCCGGCGCCGTCCCCGCCGAGGGCCGCGACGAAGGCGTCGCCGCGCACTACGGTGACCTGTTCCGTGAGCAGCGCGCCCTCGCCGCCGGTTCGGGCCTGGTCGACCTCTCGCACCGCGGCGTCGTCGCCGTCACCGGCAGCGACCGGCTGGCCTGGCTGCACCTGCTGATCACGCAGCACGTCACCGAGCTGGCCCCGGGTCAGGCCACCGAAGCGCTCATCCTCAGCGCGAACGGCCACATCGAGCACGCCCTGTATCTCGTGGACGACGGCGAGACGGTGTGGATGCACGTCGAACCGGGTACGCAGGGCGACCTCATCGCGTACCTGGAGTCGATGAAGTTCTTCTACCGGGTGGAGGTCGCCGACCGCACCGACGACTTCGCGGTGGTGTACCTCCCGGCCGGCTCGATCGCCGAGGCCCCGGACGGGGCCGTCGTACGCGAGACACCGCACGGCCGTGACGTGTTCCTGCCGCGTGCCGGGCTGGAGACGTACGCCGCGGAGCACGGCCCGCTCGCCGGGGTGCTCGCGTACGAGGCGCTGCGCGTGGAGGCGCACCGGCCGAGGCTCGGTTTCGAGACCGACCACCGCACCATCCCGCACGAGCTGGGCCTGATCGGTGTCGCCGTGCACCTCCAGAAGGGCTGCTACCGGGGCCAGGAGACCGTCGCCCGGGTGCACAACCTGGGCAAGCCGCCGCGCCGCCTGGTCTTCCTGCACCTGGACGGCAGCGAGGTCCACCTGCCGGGTCCCGGCACCCCGGTCCGTCTCGCGTCGGACGGGCCCGAGGGGCGCCAGCTGGGCTTCGTCACCACGTCCGCCCGCCACCACGAGCTGGGCCCGATCGCCCTGGCCCTGGTGAAGCGGAACGTGGCGGTCGACGCGCAGCTGCTGGCCGGGGACACGGCGGCGGCACAGGAGACGGTCGTCGAGCCGTAACGGCCCTCGGGGCCCCTGGGGGTCCCTCGGGGTCAGACCTCGATGATGACGGTGAACGGGCCGTGGTTGGTGAGCGAGACGCGCATGTCCGCCCCGAACCGGCCCGTCTCCACCGTCGCCCCGAGCGCCCGCAGCCGCGCCACCACCTCGTTCACCAGGGGCTCGGCGACCTCGCCGGGCGCGGCGGCGTTCCAGGTGGGGCGGCGGCCCTTCCGGGCGTCCCCGTAGAGAGTGAACTGCGAAATCACCAGAAGCGGCGCATTCACGTCGGAGCAGGACTTCTCGCCCTCCAGGATGCGGACCGACCAGAGCTTGCGGGCGAGCTGCGCCGCCTTCTCCGGGGTGTCCTCGTGTGTCACCCCCACCAGCACACACAGGCCCTCGCCGGTTATCTCCCCGACGACGCGGGAACCGCCGTCGCCGTCCGCGGCGTCCGCCACCGTGACGCTCGCACCATCCACCCTCTGTACCACTGCACGCATACAGACCAACCTATCTTGGGCCGAACGGGTACAGAGCAACCTCAGAAGGCCCCTCGGGGTGGCACGATGCTCGGGAGGCGGTGCGCCGACGCACCGGGTCGAGGGGATGGACACAAGCATGAGCACCCATGGAACCGGGCAGTCCCCGGGCGCAGTGCCGGTCGCGCGCCCCGGTGTCAGCAGCAGCACGGGCAGCGGTACGAACATCAGCACCATGCGCCCGCCCGTACAGCGGACCGGGCAGGGCGACGACACCGGCGACGGCGCGGCCCGGGCGGAACTGGCCGCCCTGCGCCTGCCGGAGCTGCGCGCCCTGCGCCGCGACGCCCAGCGCGACGAGGCCGACCTCAGCTATGTGCGGCGGCTCGTGCAGGGGCGGATCGACATCCTGAAGGCCGAGCTGGCCAGGCGCCGGGATCCGGAGTCGCCGGTGGTGGACCGGCTGTCGGAGATCCTCGCCGACGCCCCGTCCCTGCAGCGCTCGTCCGCCCGGCACGTCACGCTGTCCACGCCGCGCAGCGACGAGTACCGCAAGCTCGCCGCCGAGACGCTGGCCGAGGTCGAGCTGTCGGACCTGGACGCCCGGACGGACGAAGAGCTGCACACCGCGATGGGGCGCCTGGTCCGCTACGAGCAGCAGGTTTCCCGCCGCCGGCACCGGCTCCAGCGCATGGCGGATGGTTGCGGCGCGGAGATCGCCCGCAGGTACCGTGACGGGGAAGCACAAGTAGACGACCTGCTCGCCTGAGGCGATCCTTCCGGGGGCGGGTCCCTCTCCGTCCCCGGAAGGCCACCATGACCTCCAGCGCAGCCCGTACCCCCGCCATATCCGACCCGGCCCCCGGCCTGCCCGTACTGGCGGAGGTCGTGCGGTCCGGCTTCACCGAGGGCCACCACCGGGGTTCGCTGGTCCTGCTGGCCGCCGACGGCAGCGTGGAGCTGTCCCTGGGTGACCCGGGGGCGCCGGTCTTCCCGCGCTCCTCGAACAAGCCGATGCAGGCGGCGGCGGTGCTGCGGGCCGGGCTCGACCTGTCGGAGGAACGGCTGGCGCTGGCCGCCGCGAGCCATTCCGGCGAGGGCTTCCACCTCGATCTCGTACGCAAGATGCTCACCGAGCACGGACTGTCGCCCGAGGACCTGCAGACCCCGCCCGACCTGCCGCTGGACGCGGTCGAGGCCGAGACGTACCTCGCCGCCGGCCACGTCCGCGAGCGCATCACGATGAACTGCTCCGGCAAGCACGCGGCGATGCTCGCCGCCTGCGCGCACAACGGCTGGGACATGGCCGGCTACCTGGACCCCGCGCACCCCCTCCAGCGGCTGGTGCACCAGGTCGTGGAGGAGGCCGCGGGCGAAGAGGTCGCGGCCGTCGGCACGGACGGCTGCGGGGCGCCGCTGATGGCGGTCTCGCTGGTCGGCCTGGCGCGCGCGTTCCGCGGTTTCGTCCTGGCGGAGCCGGGTACGGCGGAGCGCCGGGTGGCGGACGCGATGCGGGCGCACCCGGAGTACGTGGCGGGCACCCGGCGCCCCGACACCTGGCTGATGCGCGAGGTGCCCGGCGCGCTGTCGAAGATGGGCGCGGAGGCCGTGCAGGCGGTGGCCCTGGCGGACGGCAGGGCGCTGGCCTTCAAGATCGACGACGGTTCGACCCGGGCGCTGGGCCCGGTCCTGGCCCGCGCGCTGGGACTGCTGGGGATCGACGCGCCGGTGGTCGGGCGGATCGGACGGGCGCCGCTGCTGGGCGGGGGGACCGAGGTGGGGGAGGTCCGGGCGGCGTTCTGAGGCCCCGGCTCTTCCCGCGCGTGCGGCCGCCAAAACCGGGCGACATCCTGTATCGGGCTGCCTAAGGGCTGTCCCGTCATCCCTGGTGGATCAGCGCGCGGCGTCAGATGCGGTGCCTCGCAAGGCGGAGGGGCGCCCGCATACTGGGTGTATGCGGGCGTTCCGACAACGCGGCGAGGCGCCGTAGCTGTCGTCGTGCGCCCGCCAGGGATGACGGGACAGCCCTTAGCGTGGGGCGCATGAATGCCCTCGATATCCGCCCCGTCACCCCGTCCGAGTTCGCCGACTGGCTCCGCGCCCTGAACACCGGCTTCCTGAGGCCGCCCACGCCGACGGACGAGGAGGTGTCGGGGCGCCTGGCGTACATGGACCTCTCGCGTACGCGGGGGGCGTTCGACGCGGGGCGGTGCGTGGCGACGTTCCGCTCGTTCGCGCAGGAGCTCACGGTCGTCGGCGGCGCCACCGTGCCGACCGACGCGGTCACCAACGTCAGCGTCTCGCCGACCCGCCGGCGGCGCGGGCTCCTGACGCGGCTGATGGCAGACGACCTGGCGGAGGCGAAGGAGCGCGGTGACGTGGCGGCGACGCTGATCGCCGCCGAGTACCCGATCTACGGCAGGTACGGCTTCGGCCCGGCGGCCTGGACCACCGTGTGGGAGGTAGACGTCCACCGCACGGGCCTCGATCCGCACCGCCCGGTGCCGTCGCCCGGGGACGGCGGCCGGATCGATCTGGTGGACGGCGCGGACGTCCGGAAGCTGGGCCCCGCGCTGCACGACCGGCTGCGGGCCCGGCAGCACGGGGCGGTGAGCCGTGACGCCCGCTGGTGGAGTCTGGCCACGGGGCAGCAGCTCTTCCCCGCCGATGAGTGGACCGAACCCTTCTACGCCGTGTACCGGGGCGCGGACGGCACGGTCGACGGCATGCTGATCTACCGCGCCGACAGCACGTGGGGCGACGCGAAGCAGCCGCTGAACGGGGCGAAGGTGCGCGACATGATCGCGGTGACCCCGGCGGCGGAGCGGGCACTGTGGCACTTCCTGTGCTCGGTGGACTGGATCTCCACCATCCGTACCGGCCTCCGCCCGGCCGACGACCTGCTCCCGCTGCTCCTGCCGGACCCGCGCGCGGCGCGTGTGGTGACGCAGGCGGACTTCCTGTGGGTGCGTGTCCTGGACGTCGTACGCGCCCTGGAGGCCCGTACGTACGCGGTGCCCGGGTCGCTGGTCCTGGAGATCCGGGACGCGGCGGGCCACGCGGCCGGCCGCTTCCACCTGGACGCCACGCCGGACGGCGCCACCTGCGCGCCGACGACGCGCTCGGCGGACCTGGCGATGGACGTACGGGAGCTGGGGACGCTCTGGCTCGGTGACGAATCGGTCCTGCGGCTGGCGGCGCTGGGCCGGGTGGAGGAGCTGACCCCGGGCGCTGCGGCAAGGGCGGACGGGGTGTTCCGGGCGGCGCGGCGGGCGTGGTGCCCGGACGTGTTCTGAGGGGCGGGCTACGGCGTTCGGGGGGCGGTGGTGACGTGGTTCCTCAGGGTGCGCCTCGATGTCGACCACGCCGCTGCCCCGGCCGGCGCCCAGGAGGATGTTTCCGGGGCGGAAGTCGCCGTGCACCGGGACCCCGGTGGCGCCACGGGGCCGTGCGCGGCAAGCCGGTGAGCGCAGACGTCCACGAGCTCCCGCCCGCCGCCTCTCTGGGGTGTTGATCGGGGAAGTCCACCCATGTGGCCTGGAGGCGCCATGCCCCTGCGGATGAAGCTGGTTGCGATGACGCTCGACTGCCCTGATCCGCCGGCTTTCGGCACGTCGGCCGGGGGCGACCGGTGGCGAGCCGGGGTCAGCGGAGACGCCCTCGACGAGCCAGGATCTGGATTCCCTTCGACTCGTGTCCGTTCATGGTGGCGACGGTGATTCGGCGGGTGTCGCGATCTCGAAGTCTGCGAGCAGTGAGGTGAACCAGTCGCTCGGGTGATTGCGGCAGACCGCACCGTCGCCGGTCTCGAAGTCTCCGTAGGTGCGGTAGGGCTCCGCGAACCTGGCATAGCGGTCACGGTTGCGCTCGTCGTCCTGCAGCAGCAGATCGCTCAGGTAGAGCATTCCGCCCGGCTTGAGAACGCGGCTCAGCTCGCCGACCAGCCGTCGCTGTGCGTCGTTGCCGGGAATGCAGGTCAGCACCGCGAAGAGGACCACGTCGAGGCTCGCGTCCGGACGGTCCGGCATCGACGGTTCGTCGAGCACGGTCAAGTGCATCGTGGATGCAGGGTGCGCGCCCGGGAGATCATCCCCGGTGAGATGTCGGCGCCCGTGAGGTTGGTGAAGCCCTGCTGTTCGAGGGCTCGCAAGGTCCGGCCGTAGCCGCAGCCGTAGTCCAGGATCGCGGCATGCCGGTCTGCGCCGTCCAGCCACGGCATGTGCAGTGAAGTTCCGCCATCTCGAAGCGGCTGGTCAGCGGGGTGGCGTGAACTCGTTTCGGGGTGCTCGTGCTGGTCGTGGGCGGCAGCCTGAGTTGCAGATCGTCCGGCGGGCTGGTTTTGCCGATGAGTTCACCGTCCTCCAACGGTCTACCTAGCGACACGACCGTTCTCGGCAGGAGTGCAATGTCCACCATCCAGCCAGTGATCGTGACTGCCGACCAGGGCGTTCTGCTCGGCTTCTATACGAAGTTGTTCGGCGCTGAGGAGATCGTCCGGGTACCGGCGAAAGGCCCGGCTTCCCACCTCGGCTTGCGCATCGGCGACACCGACCTCGGGCTGGTGGCCAAGGCGAACCCGGGGACTGGGGCGGCGTCGCGGATCCTGCAGCATCGGTGTCGACGACGTCGACGAGATGCTCGGCCGGGTGGAGGCGCTGGGCGGCTCGGTTCGCGGCGGCCCCAACGACATGCCGTGGGGACAGCGCGTCGCCCACATTCAGGACCCTGACGGCCACCCGGTGAACCTCACTCAGCCGATCCCGGCCAGGTGACGCTGTTCCGGGGGCATGCGCTGATCGTGCGCCTGCGCCTCCGTCACATTCTCGACACTCAACCAACAGAACGGAAAGGCCAGTCATGCGCATCCAGAAGACCGACGTCATGCTCTACACCGGCGTCGCCACCGCGGAAAGCGGCCGCGAGGGCCGCGTATCGTCCGACGACGGAAGGCTCGACGTCACCGTGAGCCAGCCCAAGGAGCTCGGCGGAGCCGGCCGCGGGACCAACCCCGAGCAGCTCTTCGCCGCCACATACAGCGCCTGCTTCCACGCGTCCATCGCCATCGTGGCCGATGCGGAGAGGGTCGACATCAACGGCTCCAGCGTCACCGCCCGGGTCTCGATCGGCAAGAACGGCGACGGGTTCGGCATCCTCGCCGACCTGACCGCGCACCTGCCTGGCGTCGAGCCCGCGGTCGCGCAGAAGCTCCTGGACAAGGCGCACGAGATCTGCCCGTACTCCCGAATGACACGGAACGGCATCGAAGTCAGCCTCCAGGTCGGCTGATCCGGCGCCCGCCGCGGAGAGGGAGCGACGTGGTCAGCAGGGCGGCGAGGCTGCCCGGCCCGGCCGCCTGATTTCGGCTGGTGAACGGGGCTGGGTGTGACGTGTCGGTGGGGTACCCGGGCTAGTGCCGTATCAAGCGACGTTTGCCCTGTGACGGGCTCGTGGCAGGGGTTTGGCCTTTGCTGGTAGTGCGGACACGCTTCGCGTGCGGGCTCAGCCGAATGAGCCGTCGCTGTTCATGCTCTCGAACCTGCTGGCGGAGGTGAGGCCCTCGGCGAAGGACCGGAAGTCCGGGGCGAGGGTCAACTCCGAGGGGTCGTCCGCGTCGAACCAGGTGACGGACGGTTCCCCGTGTCGGCCACAGGCCCGGTAGTCGAGTCCGATCCAGCAAGGCCCGTCACCCGAGACCAGCACCACAGGGGTGGGGAGGTTCCATTCTTCGACCAGGTAGGGGCTGTCGAGCAGGGAGATCGTTCGCTCGCGGTGGCCGATGCCCAGCACGCTGTCGAATGGGACGTGGTCGGCACTCCATGAGTTCGGCCTGCTCGTAGGAAAAGCATTCCGGCTGCTTGCGACCTGGCCCCCGTTCTGGTGTCGCAGCAGGCCGAGCAGGGAGCTGGGGAGCGTGACGTTCAGCAGCCGCTCGGCCTCCAGAATCACCTGGCCGGTCACGGGCGGCTGTACTCCGTAGTCGCTACCTGTGTCCCACAGGGACTGCTGGAGATCGTCAAAGCGCGCCACGCCTGGCATCGTAGGAGCAACGCCCGACAGTTGACCGCCCAGCCCACTCCAGCCGAACACAATGCTCACGTGACTGGACGTGTGCGGGTGCGGGACATCGATGACGACGAGGGGCAGCGCCTACTGCGGATCGTCCGCAGGGGCACTGGGTCGGTGGTGACCTGGCGACGAGCCCAGATGGTGCTGCTGTCCGCCCAGGGCATGCAAGTGGCGAGGATCGCCGAGGTGTCGTTCACCAGCGCGGACCGGGTCCGGGATGTGATCCACAGCTTCAACGCCGACGGCTTCGACTCGCTCTACCCCAAGTACAAGGGCGGTCGGCCGAGGACGTTCCCGCTCCCGGAGCGTCGGGAGATCAAGAAGATCGCCAAGTCCAAGCCGGCCGAGCACGGCCTGCCCTTCTCGACCTGGAGCCTGGCCAAGCTGGCGGACTTCCTGGTCGCCGAGGGGGTGGTCGACGACATCAGCCACGAGTGCCTGCGCATCCTGCTCCGCGAGGAAGGCGTCTCCTTTCAACGCGTGAAGACCTGGAAGACCTCCCGCGACCCCGACTACGCCGTCAAGAAGGCCAGGGTGGAGCACCTCTACGCGATCGCCGACGGCGAGGTCATACCCGAGGAGGGCGAGCCCGAAGTCGTGTTCTGCATCGATGAGTTCGGCCCCCTCAACCTCCAGCCCCACCCCGGGAAGCAGTGGGCGGAGCGCGGCGGCCGAGACAAGGACCCCGACCGCGAGCCCCGGCCCCGCCGACGGGCGACCTACACCCGCCCGCACGGCGTCCGGCACCTGTTCGCCGCCTACGACCTGGCCAAGGATCAGCTCTACGGTCACATCAAGAAGACCAAGAACCGTTCGAAGTTCCTGGAGTTCTGCCGCTACCTGCGCTCCCTGCACCCACTGGACGTGCGCATCGCGATCGTCTGCGACAACTACTCGCCCCACCTGACCACCAAGCGGTGCCAGCGGGTCGGGATCTGGGCTGCGGCGCACAATGCCGAGATCGCCTACACCCCGACCAACAGCTCCTGGCTCAACCGGATCGAGGCCCAGCTCACCGCCCTGCGCTATTTCGCCCCCGACGGCACAGACCCCCCAGCCACAAGGCCCAGGGCAGCATGATCCGCCGTTACATCATCTGGCGGAACAAACACGCCGCCGACCAGCGCCTACGCGAAGTCATCGGCAGGGCGAACGTTGCCTGATGCGGCAAGTGCCGGTCGAATGCCGTGGGTCGGCGGGTGACTCGTACAGGGCGATGAAACGGACGGTCATCGGGCGGCCCTCCGGTAGCGGGTGAGGACGGCGGCACCGGCCTGCTCGGCGGCCAGGCACTCCAGCTCGGCGTGGCGGCCATCGGTCGGGAAGAGCCGTCGGCCGGTGCCGAGGACGGTGGGGAAGGTCAGCAGCCGGTACTCGTCGACCAGGTCCGCGGCCATCAGCTGGTCCACGACGCTCAGGCTCCCGGTGATGACCACGTCCCGCCGCTCGCGCTTGACGACGTCGACCAGATCGCTCTCAAGGAGCTGGGAGTTCGCCCACACCGACGTGTCGGCGCGGGCCAGGGTGCGGGAGGCGACCAGCTTCGGGACGGCGTTCATCCGGGCGGCGAACGGGTCGTCGCGGCGCGGCCAGAGCCGCGAGAACAGCTGCCAGGTTGCGCGCCCGAGCAGCAGCACCCCGTCGTCCAGCGTGCGGCCGAGCCGGAACTTGTCCCCGGCGACCGTCTCCGGGCCGTGCCGGAATGCCCAGCCGCCCAGCGGCGTGCCGACGGACCCGTCCGGGTCGGACACGATCCCGTCCAGGGTGATGAACTCGATGACGATGACGCTCATGATGGGAATCCCTTCGGTTCGGTGCTCACCGGTACCTACCGGCCGTACCGCCCCGACTCATCGCTCCCGGCGGAACTCGACCGTGGGAATCTCGCCCGGCAGCTCGAAGGCGTCGAAGACGCGCGGATCAGCGAACACGACATTGTGCGCGATACGGCCGTCGGTGACGGTGAAGACCTGCAGAGTGTGCAGACGGCACCCGCCGCCGGACTCCGGCGCGTACGCGGCGAGCGCGGGCTGCCCGCCTGCGGTGAGCTCCCGCATGCCCCAGCCCGCGCCACGCATCCGGAATACCCGCTCCAGGAACCGGCCGTAGTCCCGGCTGCTCCGATACCACAGCGGCACCGGCGGCATCTCCAGCACCGCGTCGTCGGCCAGCAGCCGCACCAACGCGGGTACATCCGCCGCCTCGAACGCCTGCATGTACCGCTGGACCACCGCCCGCACCTCGGGATCGTCCGGCTCGCTGACCGCACCAGCATCGCCCACGCCGGCGAGGGCGGCACGGGCGCGCTGCAACGCGCTGTTGACCGCCGCGACCGTAGTCCCCAACTGCTCGGCGACCTCGGCGGCGGTGAACGCCAGCACCTCGCGCAGTACCAGCACCGCCCGCTGTCGCGCCGGCAGGACCTGCACCGCCGCCACCCATGCGAGCCGCAGATCGGCCCTGACCTCCACATCGAACCGCGCGTCGGGGAACGGTTCCAGCCAGGGCACATCGAGTGCCGGCAGCAGTGGCGCCTCGGGATCATCGCTCGGCACCCCCAGCCCGGACGGCAGCGGGCGCCGCCCACGGCCCTTCAGCGCGGTCAGGCACACATTGGTCGCGATCCGGTACAGCCAGGTCCGCACCGACGCGCGAGCCGGATCGTACCGGTCGCGGGCCTTCCAGGCGCGCAGCAGCGTCTCCTGCACCAGATCCTCGGCCTCGTGCACCGAACCCAGCATCCGGTAGCAGAACGCCACCAACTCACCCCGGTGCAGCTCGAAGTCCACAGGCTCATCATGCACCGGTCCACGGTCCCCGAGAGGGGGCTTCAGCGGGATCCGCCAGGACTTCGGACAGCTACCACGCGGCGCCTCTCCAGGCCGATTACTCCCTGTGACCATTCGCGGCCACTTGGCTGCCCGTCACATGGCCGCGAGTGGGGAAATGAAACTGGCCACCGACAGTCGCTTGCTGCTTCGAGGCCTTGAGGGACCCTTCGATCCGGTCGGCGTTCCTCTCGGCCCGTCCGGAGCATGGGCCGGGCGGCCGGTGAGCAACTCCACCAGATGCCGCTGCCACCACTCAGCCCGCTCCACCGCCTTGCCCGGCAGGCCCTCCAGCGCCCCGGCGGCGGGAACCGTCATGCGCGGTGAGGCCGCCGTGACCACCATGAACCCGTCGGACGCCAGCAGATGCGGCAACAGCACCACGCTCGCCGACCCGTGCTCGTCGACGAGCCGGACCGTGGTCCCCTCCAAGGCTGTCACCGTGTGCAGGCGTTCATCGAACCGGACCGCATCACCCACCCGTAGCGACCGCGGGCGCACCGGCATAGCCACCCCCCATGCTCGCGTCGGATAGCCGGACCGTCACCCCCGCCGACAACAACGCCGTTTCCAGGTCAGCGGTGAGCACGTGGCGCCAGAGCAGGTGATAGAGCACTGGAAGCACCGTGATCGGGTCGCCGCCCCTGCGAATGCCCTCTCACAGCGGGGTGTCTTCGGAGAACACCGCCATCAGGCGGGCGGCGTCCTCCGGGCGGTGCACCCGCGGATGCCGGTAGCCGGCCAGCCACCGCACGTTCGCCATCAGCACCGCTTCCGGGGCTCCGACCCGCATGAAATTCCAGCCCACCAGTGAACAAGCCACAGCCGTCGCGGCGAACTTCACCGCATCATACGGCTCGATCCGATCATCGGGGCGGACATCAATCACCAGCCCCGTTCCGTCCGCGTGACGCACGAAGAAATCCGGCGTGTGCCGGATCCGCTTCCCCTCCGAGTCCGTCCGCGACAGCCGGAACGGCTGCGAAGCCGGCCCCGTCACCAGCGGATCGAAGTCCAGCAGCACCAGCCGGTCCCGCTCCAGCCACGACTCGAACCCCACATGAGCACCGCAGGTCGCCGACCAATAGCAGCCGCACCGGTTGCCCTGACCTCGAAATGCAGGGAAACGCCGCTCAGGCGGCACGCTCTCGAACTGGATCGGCCACAATTCGTCAAGCGTGCCCCGCCGCCGCCCGCCCGCCGCGGCGACGTACTCGACCTCGAGATCCTCCGCGGACTTCGGGACGTGCCAATGCTCCGCCACCCCGGCCTCCGGTACGACGCTGACCAGACGCTACGACCGTAGAAGCGCCGGACCCGCCGTACCCGGAGAAGACTGAGACACCTCACAACTTGCCCGGTCATGACCGAGACCATCTCTCACATGCCAGGAGATCTCCGAGACTGCCCGGACATCACGGAGACAGGACAGTTGTCCGTTCCCGAAATATCTGGGTCGAGGAGGTGTCTCTGACCTGGGCCTTGTCAGTTCTGCTGGGACGGGTTCGAAGCCAGGCGGCCCAGTGGATCTGCGCAGTGATGCGCCTGGTTGAGAGAGCTGGGACGGTCCCATTTGTTCTGTCGGACGGCACGGCCGTGGCCTGGTGCTTTTCAGTTCTGGTGGGACTCTTCCCGCAGGGCGTCGTAGTCGTCCGGCGTCGTCACCAGCATCAGTGATCGTCCCAGGGAGTCAGTCCAGCGAAAGAGGGCGTCGTTGTAGAAGGTGTGGGAGTGTCGATTCTCTCGGAGAGATGGGACGTTGAGCCGGTGCTCGGCTTCTGCGTAGACGGCGTCGATCGTGCGCCGGTGCTGGCTTAGGTTCACCCATTGGCGAGGTGCCCGTCGTGCTCGCCAAGCAGGGTCGGCCACCATGCCGAGCATGGTGACGAACTCCGGGTAGGTGGCGATGAACTCCCGCTCGTCGACGCGTCGCCTGATGACTTTCCGGTCATCCAAGCAGACCCTCGGATGCCTAGAAAGGCAGTTCGTCGGCTTCCAACGGCTCTGAGTACCCACGTACCCAGTGGCCGGGGAGGGCGGCGCAGAGCGACTCCAGATCGGCGAACGTACTTCCCCGAACGTGCAGCCAGCTGTGATCACTCAGTCCGTCGAGCCGCAAGAGCTTCCCCGGCGCGGAAAACCAGCACACGGGTGACTCTTCCTTCCCCGTCCACATCGGGTACTCGGGAAACTCCACCGGCGCGAACCGACTCGGCAGCTCTCGAATCAGGCTGGCGGGAAGTTCGCAGGCGTTGTAGAGCCGTCCTTCGCTGCCAAGCAGTGTCTCGCTGAGTACGAGCTCGACACAGGCCAGGGAGACCCGCTCCAGGTAGCGGACCCAACCATCCCGTGACTGGACGAACACCGGCGGATCGTCCTGACCGAGGTCCCGCAGCCGCACTCCCCAGAAAGCGCATCCCTGGTTCTCGCTGCGGAAGACGAGCACTCCACCGAACTCGTCGTGCACGAACAGCTCGGAAGGGCGCAGCAGCGGGTCCTGGTTGCCGGTGAGGTCGGGACGCGTACCGAGAAGCGAGTACGCCTCGCGCAACGCGGTCGGCAGCGTGAGCCCCAGCATCTCCTCGGCTCGCTCCAGCTCCTCCGCTCGCGTACCTGTGCCGTCGGCGAGCGGCTCCGCCCACGCTGCGGCAAAGTCCCGAACGAAGCCCCAGGCTCGCGCCCTGTCGCGTATCCCACCGCGCAGAGCTTGAGCCACATCGAACTCGTCAACCATGCGGTGGACCGTACAGGCCGGCCAGCTTCGCCGGGACTCCGCCAGGTCGTTTGCCAGAACCACTGGGACTCGCCACATCTACTGAGAACGGACAACAGTCGTTGCCGACGGCTTCGCGGCACACGTGTGGGAGGGAACACTTTTGCAAGCGCCTGCTTGCAAAAGTTAGCGAGCGGGGGCAGCATCGAGGCATGGCCTCACTCAACGTCGGCAATCTCGGCGAGTATCTGCGGGAGCAGCGCCGCAGCGCGCAGCTCTCCCTGCGGCAGCTCGCCGACGCCGCCGGGGTCTCCAACCCCTACCTCAGCCAGATCGAGCGCGGGCTGCGCAAGCCGAGCGCCGAGGTGTTGCAGCAGGTCGCGAAGGCGCTGCGCATCTCCGCCGAGACCCTGTACGTACGGGCCGGGATTCTGGACGAGCGGCAGCAGGACGAACTGGAGACGCGGGCGGTGATCCTCGCCGATCCGTCGATCAACGAGCGCCAGAAGAGCGTGCTGCTCCAGATCTACGCCTCCTTCCGCAAGGAGAACGGTGTGGACGACGAGCCCGGGGCAGACGCTCCCTTCAATGCCGACGGCAGTGCTGCCGATACAGCCTGAGAGCCCCATCACCCTCACAGTCAGTCCGATGATCCGGGAGGACCACAGTCATGGCCATCACCGATGACCTGCGCAAGACCCTCACCGACCCGACCCCCCTCTACTTCGCCGCCGGCACCGCCGACCTGGCCGTCCGCCAGGCCCGCAAGGTGCCCGCGCTGCTCGAACAGCTGCGGGCCGAGGCCCCGGAGCGGATCGAGGCCGTACGCAACACCGACCCCAAGGCCGTACAGGAGAGGGTCACCGAGCAGGCCCGGGAGGCGCAGGCCGTCCTGCAGGCCAAGGTCACCGAGGTGATCGGCGCCTTCGACACCGACCTGAAGAAGCTCGGCGAGAACGCCCAGGACCTGGCGCTGCGCGGGGTGGGCGTGGCCGCCGAGTACGCCGTACGGGCCCGTGAGACGTACGAGAAGGTCGCCGAGCGCGGCGAGCGCACCGTGCGGACGTGGCGGGGCGAGACCGCCGACGAGATCGTGGAGATCGCCGTCGTCGTCGAGCCGCGCAAGGAGTCCGAGCCGGCCGCCGCGCCGAAGCCGGCCCCCACCACGAAGGCCACTCCCGCCACGAAGCCGGCCACCGCCAAGCCCGCCACCGCCAAGCCCGCCGCAGCCAAGCCCGCCGCCGCCAAGAAGGCGCCGGCACGGAAGCCCGCGGCGAAGAAGACCACCCCGCCCTCCGGCAAGTAGCACCGGTGTCCCGGCACAGGTGTGCCGGGACGGCGGGCGGGCACATTCCGGATGGCCCGGTCGTTGTCCCGGTACCTTGGCCGCGAGGCGCTCTCCACTGACTAGGCGGTGCACATCATGTTGCTCGAAGGCTTCAACTCGTTCCTCGGGCTGCTCTACACGGCCATGCTCGTTCTTGCCGTGGTCGCTCTGGTCATGGCCCTGATGGTTCGTGAGGACGCCTACCGCGCCGCGGACAAGCAGAAGAAGTCGTTCTGGCTGATCGTCCTCGGCGTCGCGGTGGCGGTGAACCTCTGGGTTCCGTGGCTCTTCCTGCAGCTCGCCGGCCTGATCGCCACCATCGTCTTCTTCGTGGACGTACGGCCCGCCCTCAAGGCCGTCACCGGCGGTGGCCGCCGCCGCGGCGGCTCCAGCAGCGACGGCCCGTACGGCCCCTACAACGGCGGGCGCTGAGCCCGCGCCGATGAGGCCGGGCGCGGGCGCGGAATGTTCACGCTCCGCGCGCCGCCCGGAGCCCGGTGCCGGGCGGTGTCCTGGTCGCGGTCGAGCAGCAGGACCGCGACGTCGTCCGTCAGCTCGCCGCCGTTCAGCTCCCGCACCTGGGCGACCGCCGCTTCCAGCAGCTCCTCGCCGGTCAGCCCCTCGGCGAGCTGCCGGTTGACCATGGCCACCATGCCGTCCTGGCCGAGGCGCTGCGTGCCGTCGCCGACGCGGCCCTCGATCAGTCCGTCCGTGTACATCATCAGGCTCCACGCGCCGCCCAGCTCCACCTGGCGGCGCGGCCACCGCGCCCGCGGCAGCAGGCCCAGGGCAGGCCCGCCGTCCTCGTAGGGGAGCAGCTGCGCGGCCCGTCCGTGCCGGGCGATCAGCGGCGCGGGGTGCCCTGCCAGGCACAGGCCCGCGCGGCGGCCGTCCGGGGCGATGTCCACCGTGCACAGCGTCGCGAAGATCTCCTCGCTCTCCCGCTCGTGCTCCAGGACCTCCTGGAGCGTGGACAGCAGCTCGTCGCCGCACAGCCCCGCCAGCGTCAACGCGCGCCACGCTATGCGCAGTTCCACGCCGAGCGCGGCCTCGTCGGGGCCGTGGCCGCTGACGTCGCCGATCATCGCGTGCACCGTGCCGTCCGGGGTGCGGACCGTGTCGTAGAAGTCCCCGCCGAGCAGGGCGCGGCTGCGGCCCGGGCGGTAGCGCGCCGCGAAGCGCAGATCGGAGCCGTCGAGGAGCGGGGTGGGAAGCAGCCCGCGCTCCAGCCGGGCGTTCTCCTGGGCGCGCAGCCGGGACTCGGTGAGCTGGTGCTGTGCGACGTCGGCCCGTTTGCGTTCGACGGCGTACCGGATGGCCCGGCTCAGCAGCCTGCTGTCCAGCTCGCCCCGGAAGAGATAGTCCTGCGCGCCGACCCGGACCGCCTCGGCGGCCAGCTCGGCGTCGTCCTCCGCGGTGAGGGCGAGCACGGCGTGCCGGGGCGCGATCCGCAGGACGTGCTTGAGCGTGGCGAGCCCGTCCTCCTCGCCCTCCCCGTCGCCCCGGGCCTCGGCACCGGCCGGCAGGGCGAGGTCGAGCAGGATGCAGTCCACGTCGTCGGTGAGGAGCCGGCCCGCCTCGGTGAGGTTGCGGGCGGCACGGATACGGACCCGGGCACCGGCCGCGGCGGAGAGCTCCGGCGCGGTGAAGGTTCCCGCCGGGTCGTCCTCGATCACGAGGAGGGTGAGGCCGGCGCCGGAGCTGTTCTCCGCGGCGGGTGCGGAACACGGCTGCGGTACGGGTACGGGCATCGGTTCGGGTTTCCTTCCCTCCCCCCGAGGGCGCGGCGGAACGACGATCGACGTTCCGCCAGACGGGGACCATAGCGGTACGGAGCACGGGAACGGAATGCCGACCCGCCCGCCGGGCCTGGCGCATGCGCCGCCATAAGCCGCGTCCCACCACGGATCAGGCACGGTGAGCCGCACCGGGGCGGCCGATGCCGGCATGACAAAGGTCACGCCGCCCGACCCCCGTGCAGTGGCCCGCCTCACGCGGACGCGCACCCGCCGACGGACCGGCCCGCCGTCCGCCCGGGGACTACGCGTCGGGGCGGACCACGCCGAGTATCTGCATGGAGCCCGCGCCCGCCAGGGTGACGTCGCGGCCGGGGCGGGGGGCGTGGACGATCTGGCCGTTGCCCACGTACATGCCGACGTGGGTGGCGTCGGCGTGGTAGATGATCAGGTCGCCGGGGCGCATGTCCTTGATCGCGATGTGCGGCAGCAGCCGCCACTGCTCCTGCGAGGTGCGCGGGATCGGGCGGCCCGCCGCCGCCCACGCCTGGGACGTCAGCCCGGAGCAGTCGTACGACGTGGGGCCTTCCGCGCCCCAGACGTACGGCTTGCCGATCTGCGCGGTCGCGAAGGCCACCGCCTTCTTGCCGAGCGGGCTCGCGTCCCGGTTGATCTCCTTCAGCGCGCCGGAGTCGAGCCAGGCGCTCTGCGCCTGTCGCGCCGCCTCCCGTTCGAGTTCGAGGAGCCGGGCCCGTTCCTTCTTCTCGAGCTGCGACTCCAGCTTCTTCGCCGCCGCTATCTGCGCGTTGATCTTCTTCTTGGCCTTGGCCTGCTTGACCCGGTCGGCTTCCAGCTTGGTCCAGTTGATGCTGGCGTCCTTGGTGTACGTCTCCAAGTCCTGCTGGGTCCTCTTCAGTTGCGTCAGGAGCCCCTTCGTGGCCTGCTGGCCCTGGCGCGTGCGGCTGATGCCGTCGAGGAAGAGCTGAGGGTCGCCGCTGAGCATGAGCCGCGCGCCCGGCGGGAGCCCTGCGTTGCGGTACTCCTCGCGGGCCTGGGCGCCGGCCCGGTTCTTGAGGGCGGCGATCTTCGCCTGGCCCTCGACTATCGACTGCGCCAGCTCGACCAGCTCGCCCGACTGCTTCTTCGCCTTCTCCTCGGCGAGGTTGTACGCGTCCGTGGCGGCGCCCGCCTCGAGGTACAGCTCGTCGATCTCCGCGCGCACCTCTTCCAGGCTCTTCCCGCCCCCATCGGCGGACCCGGGCGGTGTCGGTGCGGCGAATGCCTGGACCGGCGAGGCGAGGACCGCCAGCGCGCAGCCCAGAGTCATCGCGGCGGCGGCACAGTGGCGTCGGTACACGAGCTCCCCCTCCGAGCAGTTCCCAACCGTTCGAGCGGTCCCGGCGGTCTGATGGGACCACTATCTGGTTAACCGTCAGTAACATGCGGCGTCGACCAGATCGTGCCATGCCGTACTGAAAAGCAACAGAGGCAGACACACTCCGGCCGTCGGGCGGCACTTCGCTGTTCCGTCACTCCCCGCCACCCCCGCGCCCCCGATGCCCCACCCACTCCGACGAACGATGCCCGCCGGCCGTTCCCGCCGCGGGGGTGAATCCCGGCGCAACGAGGGTGCGCCCCCGCACCGCCCGAGTGCGCCCCCTCACCACCCCTGGGGCTCCAGCGCCTCCCACGCCACCGTGACCTCGCCCTGGCGCCACCGGCGCACCCCGTCACTCAGCGGCCAGTCGCCCGAGAGTGCCCGCACCGCCGCGATCCAGCGCTGCCGGGCCCCCAGTGAGGCGTAGGGCGCCGCGGCCGCCCACGCCCGGTCGAAGTCGCGCAGGAAGGCGTGCACCCGCTCACCCGGGACATTGCGGTGGATCAGCGCCTTCGGCAGCCGTTCGGCGAGATCGGACGGCCGGTCCAGCGAGCCGAGCCGGGTCGCGAAGGTCACCGTGCGCGGCCCCTCCGGCCCCAGCGCCACCCACACGTGCCGGCGCCCGATCTCGTCGCAGGTGCCCTCCACCAGCAGCCCGCCCGGCGCCAGCCGCTCGCACAGCCGCTGCCAGACGGCGGCCACCCCACCCTCGTCGTACTGGCGCAGCACGTTCGCCGCCCGGATCAGGGAAGGCCGCTCCGGCAACGGGATCTCGAAGCCGCCGTGCCGGAAGGTCAGGCCCTCGCGGGCGTACGGCTGCGCGGCGGCGACCCGCTCCGGGGAGATCTCGACGCCGACCACCACCGTGCGCGGTTCGGCGGTGCGCAGGCGCTCCAGCAGCTCGACGGCGGTCCAGGGTGCGGCTCCGTAGCCGAGGTCGACGGCGACGGGGGCGTCGGCGCGGCGCAGGGCGGGGCCGTGCGTGGCGGCGATCCAGCGGTCCATGCGGCGCAGCCGGTTCGGGTGGGTGGTCCCGCGGGTCGCGGTGCCGATCGGGCGCATGACACCGAGCGTAACGATCCGGGCGGATGCGGGCGCCGACGGGCGGGAGGCCGTCGCAACGGCCCCGGGTCCCGCACCGTAATGATTTGGCAAAGCGGAAATGAAGGGAGGGATTCCGCTGTTCCCCACCTCGAAGGGACCGTGCGCCCCTTCGGTGCCATGCCGTGAACCGTGCGGGCACCGGGGCCCAGCGAGGAGGACGGACGACGTGACCCAGTACGTCTCTCGGCTCGGCAGCAGCCGTGGCGCACCGCGTCGCAGGTTCCCCGCAGGTCTCACCGGCTCCTTCGCCGCCGTTCACCGCAGGCCCCGCCGCATCGCGATGCTCTCCGTGCACACCTCCCCGCTGCACCAGCCGGGGACGGGCGACGCCGGCGGGATGAACGTGTACATCGTGGAGCTGGCCAAGCGGCTCGCCGCGATCAACATCGAGGTCGAGATCTTCACCCGCTCCACCACCGGCGGGCTGCCCTCCGCCGTGGACCTGGCGCCCGGTGTCCTCGTCCGGCACGTCGACGCGGGGCCGTACGAGGGCCTGGCCAAGGAGGAGCTGCCCGCGCAGCTCTGTGCCTTCACGCACGGGGTGATGCAGGCGTGGGCCGGTCAGCGCCCCGGCTACTACGACCTCGTCCATTCCCACTACTGGCTCTCCGGACACGTCGGCTGGCTGGCCGCGCAGCGCTGGGGCGTTCCCCTCGTGCACGCCATGCACACCATGGCGAAGGTGAAGAACGCCGCGCTCGCCGAGGGCGACACCCCCGAGCCCGCCGCCCGTGTCATCGGCGAGACCCAGATCGTGGACGCCGCCGACCGGCTGATCGCCAACACCGCCGAGGAGGCCGGCGAGCTGGTCCGGTTCTACGACGCCGACCCGCGGTCCGTGGCCGTCGTCCACCCCGGCGTCAACCTCGACCGTTTCCGCCCCGGTGACGGCCGGGCCGCCGCCCGCGCCCGCCTGGGGCTCCCGCAGGACGCCCTGATCCCTCTTTTCGCCGGCCGCATACAGCCGCTGAAGGCGCCCGACGTGCTGTTGCGGGCGGTCGCCGTGCTGCTCGACCGGGACCCCTCGCTGCGGTCCCGGATCGTCGTGCCCGTCGTCGGCGGCCCCAGCGGCAGCGGCCTCGCGAAGCCGGAGGGGCTGCAGAAGCTCGCGGCCCGGCTGGGCGTCGCGGATGTCGTGCGGTTCCATCCGCCGGTCGGGCAGGACCAGCTCGCCGACTGGTTCCGGGCCGCGTCCGTGCTGGTCATGCCCTCGTACAGCGAGTCCTTCGGGCTCGTCGCGGTCGAGGCCCAGGCGGCCGGGACGCCGGTCGTGGCGGCGGCCGTGGGCGGCCTCCCGGTGGCCGTACGCGACGGGGTCAGCGGCTTCCTGATACCCGGGCACGATCCGGCGGCGTACGCCCAGGCGCTGGAGCGGTTCGCGCGGGCGCCGGAGCTGGTCGCCCGAATGGGCGGCGCGGCGGCGGAGCACGCCCGGCAGTTCGGCTGGGACACCGCGGCGGCGGCCACCGCGGAGGTCTACACGGCGGCGGTCCAGGAACACCGCAGGCGGGCCCGCACCTTTCACGCGTGACCGGGGGCGTACCCGCCGGCCGTCGCCACGTAACCGCGGCCCCACCCGCCCCTGCCGCGCGCCTTTGCCGGCTGACGTACGCTCGAAACATGGCTGACGCACCCGTACCGGCGAAGAACGAGGCCACCCGGGCCGCCCAGATCCTCGAAGCGAGCTTCGCCGAAGCCGGGCTCGACTGGGAGAGCTCCGCACCGGGCAGTTACGTCGTCCAGCTCCCCGGCACCCGCAAGTTGGCCACCACCTGCTCACTGATCGTCGGCGCGCACAGCCTCTCCCTCAACGCGTTCGTCATCCGGCACCCCGACGAGAACGACGCGGCGGTGCACCGCTGGCTGCTGGAGCGGAACCTGCGCCTGTTCGGCGTGAGTTACGCGATCGACCGGCTCGGGGACATCTACCTCACCGGCAGGCTCCCGCTGTCCGTGGTGACGCCCGAGGAGGTGGACCGGCTGCTCGGGTCCGTGCTGGAGGCCGCGGACGGTGCCTTCAACTCCCTGCTGGAGATCGGTTTCGCGACCGCGATCCGCAAGGAGTACGCCTGGCGCGTCTCGCGCGGCGAGTCCACCCGCAATCTCGACGCCTTCGCGCACCTCACCCAGCGCCCCGCGGACTGATCCCGCGTCACCGCCGTACGCGCGTCGCCGACCCGATCTCCGTGAGCGTCTCCTCCAGCCGGGGTGCGACCTCGTTCCAGGTCCACTCGAGCTGTTCCCCGGACGTGCCGCGCGGCACGGTCTCCACCAGCATGATCAGGTACAGGTACGCCCGGTAGAGCGCGAGCCGCAGGCGCAGGGAAGCGGTGAACTCCACGGGCCCGCCCGGCGCCTCTTCCCCGTAACCGGCGAGGAAATCCTTGTCGTCCGCGATGTCACCCAGCAGGGCGAGCGACACGAAGTCGGCGACCGGGTCGCCCCAGAACATCCGCTCCCCGTCGATGACCCCGCCCACCCGCCGTGCGCCCGGCTCGCCGCTGACCAGGATGTTGCCCTGCCACAGGTCGAAGTGGACCAGGGCCGGCCGGGTCACGTCGTCCAGCACGTACGAGGCGGCGGCGACCGTGTCGCCGATCTCCGCGGCCGTACGGGGAAGCCGTGCGGCGTACGTCCGCGCGTCGGCCAGGACCGCGTCCGTCATCGTCGCGAACGCCTGGCGCCAGGTGGGTACGAGCGGGCCGAGCGCCTGCGAGGGGTAGCCGAAGCCGCCCGGCGCGGGCACGCCGTGCAGCCGGCCCACGATCCGCCCGAGTCCGGTACGCAGCCGCCCCTCCTCACCGTCGGCCAGGGCGCCGGCCAGCTCGTGCCAGGGCCGGCCGGGGCGGGCGGACATGACCACGTACGGGCCGGCGGGGGCGGCCGGACCGAGCTCGGCGCGTACGAGAAGGGGAACGGCGGGCTCGTCCTCGGCGGCCCGGTAGAACGTCACCTCGTTCACCAGCAGCCCGGCTTCGTACGACAGGTGGTCCCCGGCGGCCGGCGGCGGCACCTTCACCACCCAGTCCCGCCCGTCCGTCAGCCGGACGCGGCTGACGGCGTTGTACGTGCCCCCGGTGAGCGGTTCGCAGGAGGCGACCAGGCCGGGCGGGACGTCCAACGCGTATAGGACATCGGAGAGAACGGAATCGATCGGCACGGTGAGCTCCCCCTGAACGGTGTGCGCGAAGTGATCACGACGTCGTCACGATCACGTGCGATGCCCAAGGTAAAGGATTGCCAAACCACAGCGGCCTCATAGAGTTGGCTCACCCCACACACCCCCATCTCAGCCGCGCCGGACCCGGCGGGGCTGCTCGCGTGCGGGCGAAACACTTTGAGCAGAAGGACGGGCCATGCGACCCACTGTCATACGCCGTACCGCCGTTGCCGCCACTGTGGTGTCCCTGGCGCTGTTCACCGCCGCCTGTGGTTCGGACGGCGACGACAAGGACAGCGGCAAGGCGGCCGGCTCCTCGGCCCAGCCGTCGGAGAAGGGCGCCGACAAGGGCGCGGAGGCCCCCGCGAAGGCGCTGTCCGCCGCCGAGCTGGAGCAGGTCTCGCTGGCGCAGGGCGACGTCAAGGACCACAAGATCACCAAGGCCGGTCCGGCCGACCTGATCGACGCCAAGGACGTGACCGCGGACAAGGAGTCCTGTGACGTCTTCGGTGACGCGCTGATGGGCGCCAAGGCTGGTTCGCCCGTCGCCGCCACGCAGCGCAAGGTGGCCGGCGTGCCGAAGAAGGGCGCGGACAAGGACATCGCCGACCCGGAGGAGGCGTTCAAGGCCGCCTTCGACATCACGACCACGATGACCACGCTCGCGTCGTACGACGGCAAGGGCGCCGAGGAGGCCCTGGCCGCGCTGCGCGCCGCAGCGAAGGACTGCGCGGGCGGCTTCACCCTCACGGTCGCCGGGGACAAGCAGAAGGTCGCCAAGATCGCGGAGGAGCAGGTCAAGGGCGGCGAGGAGGCGGCGGCCTGGACGGTGACGGTGGAGTCGGACGGCGAGAAGAACTCCCTCAAGCTCACCGCCCTGCGTCAGGGCGCGACGCTCGCCACGCTCAGCTCGATGAACCTCGCGGCCGCGGGCTCCGGCGAGGACTTCGACCTGCCGACCGCGGTGATCGACGCGCAGGCTAAGAAGCTGGCCTGACCGCCCGTCAGGGAAGCGGAACGAGCCGTACGACGGTGACGGTGAGGACCGACCCGGAGACGTAGTAGAGCACGATCGCCCCGGCGACCGTCGCCTCCCGGCGATCGTGCTCCCCCTTGACGGCGGTCGACCCGTGCCCGTACGGCTCACGGCCCAGGGTCGCCGCCATCTCGTCCCGGAAGGTTTCACCGTCCGCCATCTTGGCAAGGGTGTCGTCGGCGGGCGGCGCGTAGGAGATCCGGAAGCTCAAGCGACGCTCCGCCTCTCGGCCTCGTCCTGCGCCAGCCGGTCCAGAATCCGCTCGGCCTCCGGATCGGGCACGGCCTCCAGCATCCAGTGCCGCATCACGGCCTGGATCTCGTGCACCCCGGCCTCGTTGATGGCCCGCTCGAACTCCGCCCGCCGCCCCTCCGGCAGCGCGTCCCGGATCGCCGGAATGCTGTTGGGCACCTCGACCTCGGCGCCCCCGACAAAGGTCTTCAAAGGCTCACCCATAACCGCCCTCCCGCTCTTCCCCGCATGGGACACAGGGTACGGGCCGGGGTGACGCGCGTCACTTCCTCCTCCGCCGTCACCGGGTCGGGGCGGGCGTCGCGGCCTCGGCGGCGGGTTGCTGCGGCAGGCCCCTGACGGCGATACGTATGCGATCGAAGGCGGCTACGGGGTGGCACGCAGTACCGCCCGTCCCCTCGCCGGGCAGCAGCACGCCGAGGCACACGAGCCTGAAGCTGCGGTCCGCCAGGTGGAGCCCGACGAAGACCGGCGCCCCACCGCAGCCCCGAGGTGCGTGCCCGCTCCACACGAACCCACGGCCCTCGCCGTTGCGCGCGATCTCCCCGGCGACCACGGCCTGTTCGCGTTGCGTGCGGTCGGGCCCCACGTCATGGCCCAGCGCGTACGCCGGCACGGGGCCGTCGCCCAGCAGGGCGATGTCCTGCGGCTTCGCGGCGATGCCGTCGGTGATCTCGTCGGTCGCCCAGACCCACTTCTTCCGGCGCGCGGGCGCGTGTTCTTCTTGGGGCATGAATACGGAGCACGCGAACCCTGCCGAACTGGCCGCCCTCCGCGTCGCTTTCGCGGTCACCAACAGCACATCTGCCCTGGGCTGGGAGGCCGTCCGTGCCTTCGAGTCCGAGCACGGCGTCCTCTTGCCCGAGCCGTACCGCACCTTCGTCGCGGAGATCGCCGACGGGTCGCCCCTGGGCCCTCCCAAGGAGGGGCTGCTTGCCCTCGGTGACATGTCCGAGCGTACGGAACCAGGCTTCCTGAAAAGGCCCTTTCCCCTGACCGAGGAATGGCTCGGGGAGTGGGACGACGGTATCGACTCCGACGACGAACTGTACTGGGAGCGCCTCGACGACATCACCTTCGACGGTTCCCTTTACCTGGGCACTGAGGGCTGTGGCATGGACTGGCACCTGATCGTCTCCGGCACGCGTCGCGGCGCCGTATGGATGCTCGACGGCGAGTCGGCCATACCGTTCGGAGGGGAGCGAGGCCAGATGCCCGGCCCTCCGGGCTTCGCGGGCTGGGTCACCCACTGGGCGGCGGATCGCCCCTGGTTCCCCGACCTGGAGGAGGTGGTGAGCCTGTGACGAGCGTTGACCGCCCGGCCGCCGCCCTCGACCCGTCTCGGCTCCATGGCGACCGGGGCCGAGCACTGTTCTCAGCGGCCTACGAATCACTGGTTCTGACCAAGAGCCCCTGCCGCGCTCTCAACTCCGCGCGGAGCGTTGTGACTTTTCTGTCGCGGCGGGCCGACTCATGTAGAGGAGTGTCGCACTTCTCTTCGATTTCGAGTCGGAGACCCTGCAGGTGTCCCAACAGCTCAAGCTGAGCCGCAGTAAGCCCGTCTTCGCCCCGCCCAAGGGCGGCAAGCTTCGGGACACGCCGCTCCCTGGCCCCGTCGCCGACGCTCTGCGTGCCCACATGAAGGAGTTCCCGCCGGTCGGGATCACGCTGCCCTGGAAGATCGCCGAGGGACCGCTGGTGACCAAGCGGCTGATCCTCACCGCACCACGCGGCGGGCCCATCTGGCGTACCTCGCTCAACGAAGAGGCGTCCGGCCTACGCATCGAGCTGATCCCACGTGAGCCTGGCGCCATCAGCCTCGGCGTCGGCAGCACCCTTCTGGCCTTGTCGGAGGGAGGTGCACCGATCATCGCGATCCCAGCTGGCGTCCTGCTGTCGTTCAGGGTGCAGTTCAGTCGCAACTGAGACCACGCCCCAGAGGCGGCAGGCCGACTGCGGCCCTGCCGCTAATACTCCAGCTGTAGATCGTGATCTTGATCGCGGTGAGGCCGCCGTGCGTTGAGCGGTCTCATGCTGGGATGGG
>NZ_JBNCLI010000018.1:88973-126427 GCF_049844595.1 Streptomyces sp. DT224 | reverse complement strand
CCCGATCCAGAACCAGCCACTACCACCGACAAGTCGCCGAACAGACATGAAGATCACGATCTACAGCTGGAGTACTAAGGGGCGAGCACTCTGTGGTTGCTTCGCGGCGGCTCGCTCCTTGGGCGGAGCTGCGTCTAGAGAAAGAGGTCCACCCCATGCTCGCTCTGTCAGCTCCCCGCAGACTCGTGGGGCCACCGTTCGAGGGTCGACCGCTTCCGATGGTGCTCCGGAGCTGTAAGCCCCGTCCGGCTGCTCGGATCGATCGTGCTCCTTCACCCAGAACACACGCCGTGTGAACATGCCCGGCGCATCGCGGTCACTCGGCGCGTTGGTCTTTAGAACCGCGTAGCCGACTCGGCGTCCTACCTGGCCACGCCATGAGACGGGACGCCGCCGAGTGCCGACACCGTCCACTAAGGTCTCGCGGACGTAGTCGAATGAGCTGACGTCCTCGGTCCATACGATCTGGTCCTCGTGCTTGATGTCCTCAGGTCGACTTCGCACGCTCCGCCCCTCCCACAGGTCTCTGGAGACGCAGCCTCCCCAGGCTGGCTCCGCTTTAACCGGGCACCCCGGGCACGTCCCTTTAAAGCTGCATTGCTATAAGGTCCCCGACCACCTGCATGTCAGGAGAGGCCCGTGCCTCTGACCAGATGCCGTGGGCTTCTGGCTCTGTCTGACGGTTGGTGCGTAGCCTCGGCAGACCTGGGGCGGCCCTGACAGTTCTCTGTCGACCCGATCGGCGGTCTACGAGCAGAACGACAACTCCCGTGTCCGCTCGGGTGCTTGCGCGTCTGGCGTTCAGATCTACTTATGCCAAAAATAGAGGAACATGGATATGTAGCTGATACCGAATACCAGGGGCATCATCTGCTCTGTGGTTGTCAGGCGAACGTACTTCCCGCGCTTCCCTGATCTAATGTATGCACCCCACTCTCCCTTAGAGTATGGGCTAGAGGGGAGTTTCTCCTCAAGGACTTCAATCACTGCATATTTAGCCTTGCTTAGCTGCTGATAAGAGCGAAGCGTATAGAACCAGACAAGGCACTCCGCCACTAGGCAAAGCGAGCCAGTGGCAGTCGCAAACTTGCTCCACTCTCCTGCATGGCTGGTAGCCAGTGATCCCAGGAGTCCGAGTGCAGCCAAGTTTATTGTCAGAAAGAAGGAATTGGCCAAAGCGCGTCGGGCGCTGACCCTGTCAGCCATTTCTACGTATATCTTGTACTGCTCCAAAAGGACATTAACTCCTAGATCCTGGTTCCCGGCCCCAGGGGTCGCGAGTGGGAAATACGCGTTCCATACTGCGCTGCGAAGCTCATCGAGGGCGTCCGACATTCTCTCTCCCCGCTACACTGGCCAACAATTACAAACGGCAGCCAAAATGCTCTCCTGCCTAGCTAGATCTTTCCACCTCCAGAAAGTTGCGGTAAGCGGGGTGGATTTGATAGCGCTCCTCTTTTTTGTCGCGCCGCGAGGCCTTGCGTGCCAATATCCGTGCCTTGCGCAATTGATCGGCTCTATCCGGATACCAAATCTCGCCACTGCGGACTTCGATACCAAGGAAGGAGATTTTCAGGAGGCCTTCAAGACACTCTGCTGCAGCCTGACTGTCCTCCTCGCCCAGACCGTCAGAGATAAGTTCTAGAACCGTGGAGCGCGAGAGAATGCCCTCGCTTCCAGTGAACTCATAAATGACATCTTCGAGATGACCGATAGTAGACCCGTACTCAACCAGGAGAGCATCAACGGCGAATTTGCTGTAGATCTTTTCCGCCTCACGAATATCGCTTTCGTCGACCGCTGAGTGTCGAGCATTGGCGGCATTCTGAACGGCTGCCTTGCAGAAATAGACTAAATCCCGGGGGCGAGGCAGAATTGTTGAAAGGATGTGATCCAGGGTTGGCGTGCCCTCGACTTCAGCGCAGAAGAATTTCTTCCATAGCTCGTCAGGAGAGGCGCCAGCAGGTCTTGCTGAAAGGTATCTCTCATCCATCACTCGCTTTAGAAGCTCTGGCTGGTCCCAGTCGATTCTCTTTGTGTTGATCTTATCTGGTTCGCGCGCCTCCTTAATTACCTCGTCATAGATATCTGATCGCAGAAATACGCTGATCGTGACATTGACCGAAGCGAGACGATTATTCTCCTTCTGGAAATCCTCTGCAATACGACTTACAGCCCCTAGCAATCCAACGAGCAAAACGGCTTGAGATTGAAGCTGTCCCGACCTAGTCCAGGCGCTGTCTAGATTGTCTACGAGCAGTGCTACGCGGTGACGGTCCCTCAGGGCCCCTCCGAGAAGTCTCCGGAGGTTACCCACGATATTGCCGTGCAGGACTTGAGCGATGCGTTCCCTCTGCCTCTGAATGGAGCTACCCGGTGCCTCTTTGAGCTCTGATAGCGCACCATCGATTACCTTTTCCAGGCGGACGGAAAAATCATCAGCGATGCCATTCTGCGCCAGATAGTCACGCAACTGTGCGATGGGCGTACCAGAACTGATGCCAGCGGGGAGCCTTTCAGCGGCAGCGACAGCAGTGATTGCAATTTCTGAGTAAAGTAGAAAGCGCCAGAAGCTATCAACCAGAAAGGATTGCCTACCGTCGCCGTCTATTGACTGCAAGACGCCCACCAGGCCATCGAGGTCGTAGTTGGTGGGGCGAATTAGGCAAACCAGATTTCTCCTGTCTTCACCTAGTACTTGAGAGGCTCGGATCATGTTCGCTGACTTTCCCATCCCCTTTCGGCCGACAAAAACGACACTATTTTCACGTAGAACTGCCTCATATTCAGCTGTCTCTACGAAGTACTCGTCGAGGGTGTCACTCTCGTTTTCTGCGACGTAGTCACCAAAATTCAGATCTTTGAGTTCAGTGGCGATCTCAACTTTAGGGGCGTCGGTTTGAGCACCCTGAAAATTTGCCCGATTCCAGGCTTCGAAAGATTTCCCGAGCCATTCCTTGAATTTTTCCGAGAGCTTCTTTTTAGTATGGTACGTGTAGAGAATGTCCTTATAGTCAACCGGGCCTTGGTACTCTTCGTCCACAACAATCAATAGCGGGCGATTCAGGCCGCGGGCAAGTCCGGCTATGAAGGCTGTCCGGGCGTTGTGCAGTCGATTCCGATCGTGCTTCTCTGCCGAGATCTGTAGCAAGGTGGCGGTGGATGAATAGACAGCGTTTACGTACCAGGCCAATGGTGCAGACCCTTGTTCGGCGGGGTCTGCGACAATTACTTTGGTTCCCAGGTCTCTTTCCTTGCCGACCATCCTGCGGAGGTTACGTTCGGCCTCCGATGTGTGATACGTGGGAACGTAAAAAAGTGAATTTCTGCTGTGTCCATCCAGGGCTTGTGAAACGTCATCCCACAGGGTTTTTTCTCCGGCTGCCGCCATTCCGTTCATAAATTTCGCGGCGAGTTCGCTGCCTGTATCGTAAAAAATGCAGCCAATGGTGGAGAAAATATCAAAGGAGCGCCAACTGTGCTGAGCTTCTGGCGATTTATGAACGGAAAGCATCAGGTGCTTTTTTTGGCTGAATGCATAGCCCACTTCGAATAGCACATTTTGGCTGAGAGTGGTGACGTCGAAAAGACAGATTGTGCTGTCGTCAATCGCGCGAAGAACTGTTTCGATGATGAGGCGCCCAGTTGCTGGGGTCGACTCCCAGGTTTGAGCTTCGGCAAAGCCACTCTTATTGATCACGCTTGAGGCGTGCAAGATTTCTTGGGAGACATCCGCAGGGTGCTTTGAGTACCCGACAAAGGCTTTGTGCTCCACGCATCCCCCTGGTTGCAGTGATCACCGGGAACGGGGCCGGACTCCCGCCGCCCCCGTCCAGCTCAGTGAGCAGATTTTACGCACTGTGCACGTCCTGGTGGGCGGTTTCGGAATTTTCTGCCGCTTGGCGTCGCCGAGGTCGGCGGAGCGGGTTTGGCCGGTGTCCTGCCCGGTTTGGGGTCGAGCATGATCAGGGGGCCGTACGCTGGCCGGCAACTCGGGCAGGCTGTGATCCTGCCCGGAATTTGAACGAGTGGTCCCCTGGTCTTGCTCGACGCGGGACCCGAACCGGGGAGGTGGCTAAAGCCGTGGAGCCGACCGCCCCAGCCACTGCGGGTTTCTTCCCCACCATGGTGCTCGCTCCAACCGCGCGACCGGCGTAGCCGGGGAGCGCGCGGCGAGCGGAGCGAGCCGCCTTGATGAAGTAGAGAAAGTCTTATCCCGCTGGGATGAGCTGTTTGCCGTCGTGGCTCCGCACGTGAGGGCCGTTGCTGTCCAGGGCGTCCAGGAGGCGGACCGCGTAGACCTCGGCCATGCGCTCGCTGACCTCGTCGGGTGTGAGCCAGGAGACGGCTGTCGACTCGCTTGATGTGCGCTCGGTGCCGCCGGAGGGCTTGCAGCGGAAGACCAAGGCGACGATGCCTCGGGTCGTGTTCTTGTAGACGCCGGTGAGTTGGTCCACCTCGACGCGGATGCCTGTCTCTTCCCAGACCTCTCGGGCGACGCCGGCTTCGGGTGTCTCGTTGAGTTCGAGGATGCCGCCCGGGAGCTCCCAGGCGCCGTTGTCGGCTCGGCGAATCGCCAGGAGGCGGCCATCCTCGCGCACCACTGCTCCGGCTACGGACACGGAGTGCAGGGGAGCGGGTGTCGCTTCCTGTGATTGACTCATGTAGAGGAGCATAGGAGGCAGGGAAGGACTATGGGAACTGCGGCGGGAGGGGCCGGTTCCGGTCCTCGGTATGTGCAGATCGCTGATGACCTCGTGCAGCAGATCCGGGCGGGGGTTCTCAAAGCCGGCGACATGGTGCCGAGCGAATCCGAGCTGGTGGACCGCTACGGCGTCTCCGGCGGGACGATCCGTAAGGCCATGGTCGAGGTACGGGCGAGTGGGCTCGTCGAGACCAGGCACGGCAAGGGCTCGATCGTGAAGGACCGGCCCCCCGTACGGCACCGCTCGTCCGATCGCTTCCGGCGCTCGCTCCGGCAGGGTGGCCAGGCCGCCTACCTCGCGGAGTCCGCACAGTCCGGCGCCACCGCCAAAGTCAGCGTCCTCTACATCGGTCCTATGGACGCACCCGAGGATGCTGCCGAGCGCCTGGGCGTTCCCGCCAATACGCAGGTGTTGGCCCGCCGGCGCCTCTACTTCCGTAACGGCACCCCGGTTGAGACCGCCTCGTCGTACCTGCCCTGGGACGTGGTGAAGGAGATCCCCGAGCTGTTCGCCGAGAACCCCGGGGGTGGTGGCATCTATGCCCGACTCGAAGACCACGGCCATGAGTTCGCGGAGTTCGTCGAGACGCTGCAAGCGCGCCCGGCCTCGAAGTCGGAGGCGTCGGAACTGGTGCTCAGCCCTGGCGCGCCCGTGGTTCACCTGATCCGGGAGGCCCGTACGACCGCGGGTCGGGTGGTCGAGGTGTGTGACACGCTCATGGCCGCTGACCAGTTCGTTTTCGAGTACCGGATCCCTGCCGACGACTGACGCCCGCTCAACTTCCCTCAACCCGTCGCGAGTTCTTCCTAGCGGCGGGTTGACTCATGTACAGGAGTGATGCACTCTTCTTCATGTCACTCATATACATGAGTGGCGGAGTTCAGCATCTATAGAAGAGTGGTCTCCTGTGCGTCAGATTCCCGTCGACACCTCCAGCGCTGTCGTGATGGTCGCCAAGACTCCGCAGGTCAAGGTCCGTGACCGCCGCACCGGTGAGATCGCCACCGACATGGAGACCGGTGCTCAGCTCATGACCGTGGACGTGATGTTCGCGGCGAACGAGGAGGTGGAGATCCTGTCCGTCACCGTTCCGGAGCCCGGGATCACCGGTGAGCTGTCCATGGGCACGCCGGTCGCGCTCACCGGCCTGGTCGCACGTCCGTGGGAGAACGACTTCAACGGTCAGCGGCGGCACGGCATTGCGTTCCGCGCGGTCGCGGTCACCTCGCTCGCCGACGTTGCCGCCGCGGGGTCGAAGGCGGCCTGATCATGACCGCCTTCACGGTCGCTCTGGTATTGGTCGTCGCCGCTGCGGGTCTCCTGCGGTGGCGGCGGCCCGCCTGGTACTGGCTGGCCTTCGGGGTCACTCTGGCCGCGCTGCGGGTCTTGGTCCGGTACCGCTCGGTCATGGACGCGTGCGGGTTGACCGTTCCGCCGGCGCGGTGGCGGTTATCTCTGGCTCGGGCCACCAACCGGCCGATACCTGAGCCCCGCCCACCGCGTATCCGACGACTGTGGCCGACTCGCACCGGTCTGGTCCTACGACTCAAGCTCCGTCCCGGGCAGGACGTCTTCGACATCGCTGCGGCCTCGGACCGGCTTCGGCACTCGTTCTCGATGTTCGGCGTGACCTCACGTGAGGTGCGGTCCGGTGTCGTCGAGGTGCGGATGACCGGATACGACGTGCTCAAGCGGGTGCAGATGCCTGCTGAGACGGAGACCCGGGCGATGCGGGTACCGGTCGCCCTTCGGGAAGACGGGTCGGTGCACTACCGCGACTACCGCGCGATACCTCACGCCCTCACCCTCGGCGCCACGGAGTCCGGCAAGTCGGTCTACCAACGCAACCTGGTCGTCGGCCTTGCTCCTCTGGACGTTGCCCTCGTCGGCATCGACTGCAAGCGAGGGGTCGAACTCTTCCCGCTGGCGCGCCGGTTCTCCGCGCTGGCCGACAGCCCGGACACCGCTGCCGAACTCCTCGATGCACTCGTGGCGCGGATGGCGGACGTCTACCGCCTCATCCGTACCCAGCAGTGCATCACCGTCGATGTGCCGGACGCGGAGATCGCCGCCGACATCTGGGACCTGCCTGATGAGATCCGCCCGACCCCGGTCGTCGTCCTGGTCGACGAGGTGGCCGAACTCGCCCTGTACGCAACGAAGGAGGAGGAAAAGCGGCGGGACCGCATCATCACCGCCCTGGTCCGTCTCGCGCAGCTCGGCCGCGCCGCCGGTATCTACCTCGAAATCTGCGGACAGCGCTTCGGCTCCGAACTCGGCAAGGGCATCACCATGCTCCGCGCCCAACTCACCGGCCGCACCGCCCACCGTCTCAACGACGAGACCTCCGCCAACATGGCCTTCGGTGATATCGCCCCGGATGCGGTCCTCGCCGCCATCCAGATTCCCGCCGAACTGAGGGGCCTCGCCATCGCGGGAGACGCCTCCGGCGGTTGGCACCGCATCCGCGCTCCGCACACCTCGCTCCGCCAGGCCGTTAACCTCTGCAACCGGTACGCCGACAGGACCCCGGACCTGCCAGAGCTGGCCCCTTTCCGGCCCACCACCGGCACCGCCACCGAGCTTGTGCCATCGGCGAAGGCCTCTCCGGCCACCGCCTGATCTCTCCCCCCACCCGGTAGGCGTAACCGTCTTCGCGCCGAGTCCCTACCACCGCCATGCCCAAAGAAGGGAGAACCGCCATGTGCCCCGACTGCGAGGACTTCGCCCGGACCGTGCTTCTGCTCGGCCAACTCGTTCTGTACGCCGACATGGCCGGCGCCGACCTCGACTTCGTGGACGTCGTCAGCCCGTCCCTCGCCGTGTCGCTGCCGTAGCCGTCTCTGGGCACGTTCCCGGACGACTCCGACCCCGCTGAGGACTCCTGATGGGCGCCCGGCACGGTCTCCGGATCGACGCGGTGTTGATCCAGGCAGCCATCGCCGGAGCTCTGTCCTTCGCCCACCTGCACGACCTCGCCGCCGCGGCCGGACAGGACGGCTGGAAGGCATGGGCCTACCCGGTCAGCGTCGACCTGCTCCTTGTCGCCGCCTGGCGTCGGCTGCGCGGCGAGGGCCCGTCCCGGTTGGCCTGGTGCTGGTTCCTGATTGCCCTGTTCGCGTCGCTCGGAGCCAACGTCGCCACCGCCGGGTTCCTCGACCTTGCCGACCCGCCGGCCCCGCTCCGGCTCGGCATCGCCGGATGGCCCGCACTCGCCTTCCTCGGCGGCACTCTCCTCGCCCACTCGTCGGGGAAGCCGGAGCCAGCTCCGCCAGCTGCCGCCACGGAGACAAAGGAAGTCGGGCCGACGCGTGTGCCTGAAGCCGCCCCGCCCCCATCCCCGGCCGATGAACCCCCTGCGACAACGGCCCTGTCCTCGCCACCGACCCCGTCCCCGGAGCCGCCCGTTCCCGCCGTGCTGATCGACCATGCCCGCAAGGTCGCCGACGAGTACCGCACCCGCACCGGATCACCGATCGACACCGACACCCTCCGCTCCCGTCTCGGCGTTCCGCCCCACCTCGCCGACGCCATTGCCGCACGCCTCAGCTGACCGCAAAGGAGAACTGAGATGACCCATGATCCCGCCGACCTGACCGTGGACGCCTACCTCGACGGAGCGCGTGAGATGGCCGCAGCCGGACGCCCCTTCCTCGCCCACCTGCTCGCCGAGGAAGCCGCACGACGCGCCGACGACCCGGCCACCGCCCGAAGCATCCGCGCCCAGTACACCGACCCGACGACCGAAAGGGGCTGACCGGCATGCCCGCCCGCGACAGCTTCCACTCCGTGATGCGTATCGGCCCCGTGCAGATCGGCACCCACCGCGACCGCACCGGCCGCGCTGCCCACGCCGCCGTCTGCACTGCCGACCGCTGCGGCTGGTCCGCCGACTACTCCAGCCGGACCGCCGCCCAACTTGCCGCCCGCACCCACCGCTGCACTGTCCGTTAGGAGACAGCGTCCATGGACGTCCCCCTCTGGATCGCCCTGCTGGTCGTCGGCTACCTCGGCATCAAGCTCTTCCGTCCGCCGGTGTGGCTGATCTGCGTGCTCCTCCTCGGCGGCTACCTCCTCGCCGACAGCCTCTTCGCCTCCGTCATCGACACCGCCGTCAAGTAACCCGCGCCCGGGAGAGGAGAACCACTCATGTTCCAGCCCAAGATCCCGACCATGCCGCAGCCCTCGGGCCTGGTCACCCCGCCCGCCGTCGTCCAGCCGACCACCATCACGCCGGGCACGCCTGCCCCGGCACCCGCCGCCGCCCCTGAGCCGTCCCGTCCGGTCGTACAGCTGACCCCCGGCACCGCGGTCGCGCTCGTCGGCGCCGGTACCGCCGTCGTCCTGGTCGTCGGCACCGTCCTGGTCTCGCTGCTCCTGGCGGTCGCCGTCACCAGCGCATCGGTCGCCGTCTGCGCGGTCGTCGTGCGCTCCCTTATCGCGTCCAACGCCAAACGCCGCTGACCGGCCCCCGGGCGGCCTCGATACCGCCAAGCATCCGCCGCCCGGGAGCCGTGCCCACCGATCGATCTCGCAACCGGAAGGAACCCCCAGCATGGCCCACCGGCCCTCACCCTCGAAACAGAAGCGGTCCATGCCCGCCCCACAGCTCGACCCGACCGTCCTCGGGGACGTTCTCCGGGTGGCCTCGGCCTCCGACTACACCCGCTGGGAGGATCAGATCCGCCGCACCGGCGGCTGTGCCGACCCCGTCCATCTGAGCGGCTGGGTAACCCACAAGGACAAGACCACCGGCAAGACCCTGCACCGCTACTCGACCGCGTACGAGCCGGGCGGGCGCCTCCGTATCGCCTGCGGCAACCGTCGTGCCTCCCGCTGCCCCTCCTGCGCCTGGACCTACGCGGGTGACACCTACCACCTGATCCGCGCCGGCCTCGCCGGAGACGACCGCCGCGACATCACCGCCGCCGTCCGCGACCACCCGCGCGTCTTCGCCACCCTCACCGCACCCTCGTTCGGCCCCGTCCACAGCCGCCCTGACCGGGGCACCTGCCGTTGCGGCACCGCGCACGCCTCGGACTCCGGGGACCTGGGCTCCGCCCTTGATCCGGAGACCTACGACTACGCGGGCGCTGTGCTCTTCAACAACCATGCCGGGGAGCTCTGGCAGCGTTTCACCACCCGACTCCGCCGCGAACTCGCCATCCACGCAGGAATCCCACGCCGTGAGCTGGGCGACCATCTCCGCGTCTCCTTCGGCAAGGTCGCCGAATTCCAGAAGCGCGGAGCCCTCCACTTCCATGCCGTCGTACGTCTCGACGGCCCGGAGGGACCTCGTACGCCGCCGCCCTCTTGGGCCACGGTCGATCTCCTCACCGACGCGATACGCGCCGCAGCCGCGCACTCGTACACGTCGGTCTCCGTCCCGGCTGCCGGTGAACAGTCGTCGCGGACCTTCCGGTGGGGCCGACAGCTCGACGTCCGACCGGTCTAGGCCTTCGGCGACGGTTCAGATGTCACCGAACAGGCAGTCGCCTCGTACGTGGCCAAGTACGCCACCAAAGCCGCCGAGAACACCGGCACCCTGGACCGCCGTATCGGTGAACTCGCCGAACTCGACCGCCACCGCGTTCCCGATCACACCCGTCGGCTCATCACCGCATGCCGTGAGCTCGACAGCCTCTATCCAGATCGGCGCCTCTGGGCCTGGGCGCACATGCTCGGCTTTCGCGGCCACTTCTCGTCCAAGTCCCGCACCTACTCGACCACTCTCGGTGCCCTCCGCCAGGAACGCGCCGACTACCGCGCCGCCCAGGAAGCGCCTGCTCTCGGCCTCGCCGACCGCGAACCGGACACCGTCCTCGTCCTCACCGACTGGCAGTACGTAGGCCACGGGCACACCCCCGGCGAAGGAGCTCTCGCCGCCACCATCGCCCGAGACCTCCAGACCAACCGCGAGACCGCCCGCGATGCACTGAAGGAGCGCACTGCCAATGAGGGGGAGTGGTGACCGTGGCGGACCGACTGCTCACCGTGAACCAGGTCGCCGAACGACTCGGCACCGGTCTCCGCTTCCCCCGCCGGCTCATCGAGGAACGCCGCATCACGTACGTCAAGGTCGGCCGACACGTCCGCATCCCCGAGAGCGCTGTGGAGGAGTACGTCAGTGCCCACACGGTGGCGCCGGTCGTCCTGCGGCCCGCCTCGGCGTACTCGTACCGGAGGGCCGCCTGATGGCCGCCAAGCGTAAGTCCCGACGCGCCTTCGGGCGGATCCGGAAGCTGCCGTCCGGCCGATTCCAGGCTCGGTATCCGGGGCCTGACGGCGTGCTGCGAGCCGCTGATCAGACGTTCGCGACAACGACGGACGCTGATCGCTGGCTGGCACGGAAGCGAATCGAGATGGAGGAGGGCCGCTGGCTCGACCCCGCTGAGGGGAAGACCACCGTCCGCGATTGGTCGGCACGATGGCTCACCGCGGTCTCCCCGCAGCTCAAGCACAAGACACAGGCGTCGTACCGATCCCTGATCAACTCGCTGATCGTTCCGGCGCTCGGTGACCGTGAGCTGTCCAGCCTCCGGCCTATCACCATCGTCGAATGGGTCGGTGCGATGAAGACCCGTGGTCTCAGCGCATCGCGGATCAGACAGGCCTACCGGGTGCTGTCGCAGATCATGCGGGCGGCCGTCGACAACGAGATGATCGGGCAGACCCCGTGCCGGGGCGTGAAGCTGCCTCGAATGCCGCAGACCGAGCCGCACATCCTCACCCCGCTGGAAGCCTCACGGATCGTGCGGAGCGCGACGAAACCGCATGACCTGCTGATCTCCTTGCTCGCCTACGCGGGGCTGCGGGTAGGGGAGGCGTTCGCGCTGCGGCGAGCGGACATCGATGTGTCCGGCGGCCTGGTCCTCGTCGATGAAAACCTGGCCGAAGCGAACGGCACTCTCGTCTTCGACACTCCCAAGTCCCATCAGAAGCGGGTCCTGCGGATCGGGCCGTCACTCGCGGCGCGGATCGGCCGGCACCTGGAAACGCTGCCCGGCGGGGAGGACGCTCTCCTCTTCGTCACCCCTGGCGGCAAGCCGCTGCGCTACAACCAGTGGCGCAAGGCGTACTTCGATCCCGCTGTGACGGCGGCCGGGCTCGCCGACGTCACGCCGCACGACCTGCGTGCCTCGCACGGCACGTGGGTCGCCGACCGCTACGGCGTCATGACCGCCGCCCATCGGCTCGGCCACTCGAACGCGAGCGTCACTACCCGGCACTATGCCCGGCCGGTCGCCGGTCGAGACGATCAGGTTGCCGAAGCGGCTGACACGTGGCTCGAAGGGCAGGAAGAGGATGGGCCGAACAAGGAGCACAAGCCTCTGTGAGGCCCTGTAAATCCTGTCGCCCCTGGCCGAGAACATGGCCAGGGGCGACGCGCTGTACGGCGTCCGAATATCGCTCTACTGCTCGCTGGTGCGGTTCTCACCGTCAATCTCGTAGATCCGCCCCTGAAGCTGTTCACCGGCCCAGTCCAGCTCGACGCCAAGGTCGAACCAGTGCCGGTCCTTGCGTACTCCGGGCGGTGAGAGGTTGACCGCCGCCCAGGAAAACACTCCCAGCAGGACGGAACGCCCGTGCTGCGTCGTACGCACGGACAACGCAAACGGCGCGGCGAGTGCCGCGCGGGTGACCAACATGACCTGGTCGTTTTCGGAAGACTGACGCCCGGCCGTCAGAAACCGTGGTGTTTCAAGGATCTTGACCCACTCGACCACTGCGTCAGCCACCTGGGCCCGCAAGGACTCTTCGATGCCCTTCCGGACTGCGGCCGCGGGGCTATCGCCTAGCCAGCCAAGCCAGTGATCAGGCTCGGTGAGCTTGCTGAAGTCGTCTTGCGGCGCTCCGTGGCGGGGATTCCCCTGGTACTCACCTGTCAGTTTGCCGCTGCTGTCCACCAGCCAAGCGCCACGGATCGCCTCCGGGGGTACGTAGCCGTTCGGGTCGTCGATATACGCCGGGTCGATCTCGGCGACGCTGCCACCGGGGTTCTCAGCAGCCGCAGCCAGCAGTGCTGGTTCCTTCGGTATGCCCTTACGTTGGCTGCGCCAGCCAAAACGCACCACGTCCCCACCCCTGTCATCGCCCGTCCAGTTGTCCGCGATTCTGCCTCACCGGTCAGGATGGGCTGAGGGCATTTGAGACGGTGACAGGGGGGTGAGGCCACCCCAGGGGCACGTAGCGGGCACGGTAAGCGCGGCGAAGGCTGCGGCGAGACGGTTTCCTGCGCCTGACCGGCACTGAAACTGGTGCGTCACCTGATCCCCGAAAGGTCTTGAAAACCGTCGTGGCGCGAGTCACCGTGGGTTCAAATCCCACACCCACCGCAGTGAACGGCCCCCGACCGGGCGAACCGGTCGGGGGCCGTTCGTATGGGTGCGGGGCTTCTAGGATGGCCGGTGGAGGCGGAGTCGTAGCGCAGAGGTCGTCGCGCGCGGTCTCCAAAACCGTGAGGACGCCGGTTCGAATCCGGTCGGGTCCGCCTCCGCCTTCCCTCTTCGGGTGGCGCTCATGCGGGCGCTGGGCGCATGGTTCGCCCCAGGTCAGGGGTTTGGTTCGGGTTCCTCACGCTTGCGGGGGAACCGGGAGCCAGGAGTGGTTCGGCGGTGGGGCGGTGGGCAGTTCTGGTCCGCGACGTCGTGATCAGAACCGGGCGGTCGGCCGTCGGCCCGGGTTCAGCCTCAGCCCTACTTCCGGTTCCTGGAGGAACAGACATGGCAAGCATCCGTACCGCTCGTGCCCTCGCCGTCGTTGCCGCGCTGCCTCTGGCCGCCGTTCTCCTCGGCGGAGTGGCCCAGGCGGACAACGGCTCGTTCGCGAGCGGCGGGTCGAACGCGGGCGTGGCCACGATCAGCGGCAGCGGGGTCGGCCGGGACAACGCGGGCAACTCCTCGACCTCGCAGCAGCAGGCGACGGGCGCCGGAGCGTCGAACCAGAGCAACTCCGCGCAGGTGAACGGTTCGGGCTTCACCGACATCGACCAGTCGACGTACAACCTGGCGGTGAACTTCACGAACCTCTGGTGAGGTCCGCGCTGCTCGCGGCCCGTCCGTACGCCACTCCGGCGTACGGGCGGGCCGTCCGCCGTCCACCCGGTCGTACCGGGACCTCGGGGCCGACCCTGAGGACCCGGGTACGGCCCCCTCCACCTACAGGAGGTGGAGGGGGGCCCGGGCCTACACCCTGAGGCGGACGCGGTTTCGGGACCTGGGGGCGATTTGGGAGGCGGGCCCCGCTTCTAGCGTGGAGCCATGACCACGCCAGTCCGCACGGGCACCCACAGGGGAGCCGCACCGGCATGCACGTCGGCCGCGGTACGCACTTACGCGCCGACGCGCACCGCTGCCCCGGCGCGCACGCCGGGCAGCTCCGGCCGTGCCGCGCACGCCGCGCGCACGTCGGCGGCGCCGCACGTCCCGTACCCCTCGTTCACGTCGTTCGTGCAGGCGCGCGGTCCGGTGCTGCTGCGGGCGGCGCGCTCGCTCACCGCCAACCCGAGCGACGCCGAGGACCTGCTGCAGACCGCGCTCACCAAGACCTACGTCGCCTGGGACCGGATCGAGGACCACCGCGCCCTCGACGGCTATGTCCGCCGGGCCCTGCTGAACACCAGGACCTCGCAGTGGCGCAAGCGCAAGGTCGACGAGTTCGCCTGCGACGAGCTGCCCGAGCAGGAGGCCGTTCCCGGCCCGGACCCGGCGGAGCGGCAGTCGCTGCACGACGCGATGTGGCGTGCGGTCCTGAAGCTGCCGGCCCGCCAGCGGGCGATGGTCGTCCTGCGCTACTACGAGGACCTGAGCGAGGCGCAGACCGCCGAGGTGCTCGGGGTGTCCGTAGGCACGGTCAAGAGCGCGGTCTCCCGGGCGCTCGGCAAGCTCCGCCAGGACCCGGAGCTGATCGCGGACCGCTGACCGATGGCCTCCGCAGAGGCGGAACAGAGCGGTCCGACCGGCTCCCGGGCGGTGTGACATTGCGGGGCGACACCGATTCGTACGCCCGGAAGTAGTGACATACCAAGCGGTATGTGCGCAGAATCAGCGGAACCCTACTGCCGCGTAGCGCCCACCGGGAGGACGCCGTGCTCAGCACCATGCAGGACGTACCGCTGACTGTCACCCGCATCCTGACGCATGGGATGACGATTCACGGGAAGTCGCAGGTCACGACCTGGACCGGAGAGCCGGAGCCGCACCGGCGCAGCTTCGCGGAGATCGGCCGGCGCGCCACCCAGCTCGCCAACGCGCTGCGCGACGAACTCGGTATCGACGCCGATCAGCGTGTCGCGACGCTCATGTGGAACAACGCCGAGCACGTGGAGGCGTACCTCGCCATCCCGTCCATGGGCGCCGTTCTCCACACACTGAACCTCCGCCTTCCCGCCGAGCAGCTGGTCTGGGTCGTCAAGCACGCCGACGACAAGGTCGTCATCGTCAACGGCTCGCTGCTGCCGCTCATCGCGCCGCTGCTTTCCCAGCTGACGTCGGTGGAACACCTGATCGTCTCGGGTCCCGGCGACCGTTCCCTCCTGGACGGCGCGACGGTGCGCGTGCACGACTACGAGGAGTTGCTCGCCGGCCGCTCCACCAGCTTCGACTGGCCGGAGCTGGACGAGCGCCAGGCCGCCGCGATGTGCTACACCTCCGGCACGACGGGGGACCCGAAGGGCGTCGTCTACTCCCACCGTTCGGTCTACCTGCACTCCATGCAGGTCAACATGTCCGAGTCGATGGGCCTGACCGACAAGGACACCACCCTCGTCGTCGTTCCGCAGTTCCACGTCAACGCCTGGGGTCTGCCGCACGCGACGTTCATGTCGGGCGTCAACATGCTGATGCCGGACCGTTTCCTCCAGCCCGCCCCGCTCGCCGACATGATCGAGCGCGAGCGCCCGACGCACGCCGCCGCCGTTCCCACCATCTGGCAGGGGCTGCTCGCCGAGGTCACCGCCAACCCGCGCGACCTCACCTCCATGGCCAACGTCACGATCGGCGGCGCCGCCTGCCCGCCCTCCCTCATGGAGGCGTACGACAAGCTGGGCGTCCGCCTCTGTCACGCCTGGGGCATGACGGAGACCTCGCCGCTCGGCACCATGGCCAACCCGCCCGCCGGACTGACCCCGGAGGAGGAGTGGCCCTACCGCGTCACCCAGGGCCGCTTCCCGGCCGGCGTCGAGGCGCGACTTGTCGGTCCGGCCGGCGAGCACCTGCCGTGGGACGGCGAGTCGGCCGGTGAGCTGGAGGTGCGCGGCGCCTGGATCGCCGGTGCCTACTACGGCGGCGCGGACGGCGAGGCGCTGCGGCCCGCGGACAAGTTCAGCGAGGACGGCTGGCTGAAGACCGGCGACGTCGGCGTGATCAGCGAGGACGGCTTCCTCACGCTCACCGACCGGGCGAAGGACGTCATCAAGTCCGGTGGCGAGTGGATCTCCAGTGTCGAGCTGGAGAACGCGCTGATGGCCCACCCGGACGTCGCGGAGGCCGCGGTCGTGGCCGTCCCGGACGAGAAGTGGGGTGAGCGTCCGCTCGCCACCGTCGTCCTCAAGGAGGGCGCCACCGCCGACTACGAGGCGCTGCGGGCGTTCCTCGCCGAATCCGGCGTCGCGAAGTGGCAGCTGCCGGAGCGGTGGTCGGTCATTCCGGCCGTGCCGAAGACGAGCGTCGGCAAGTTCGACAAGAAGGTCATCCGCAAGCAGTACGCGCAGGGCGAGCTGGACATCACGCAGCTCTGAGCCGCTGCACGGAAAGGGCGAGGGCGGTACGGGTGCGTTCCCGTACCGCCCTCGTCGTATGCCTCTGTACGCCGGTCAGTTCGTGCCGATCTTCGCGAGCAGGTCGACGATGCGGGACTGCACCTCGTCGCTCGTGGAGCGCTCCGCCAGGAACAGCACGGTCTCGCCCGAACCGAGGCGCGGCAGTTCCGCCTGGTCGATGCCGGCCGAGGTGTAGACGACCAGGGGGGTGCGGTTCAGCTGGCCGTTGGCGCGCAGCCAGTCCACGATCCCGGCCCGGCGGCGGCGCACCTGCATCAGGTCCATCACCACCAGGTTCGGCCGCGTCCGGGTCGCCAGCGCGACGGCCTCGCTGTCCGTCGCGGCGCAGGCGACCTGCATGCCCCGGCGTTCCAGCGTCTCCGTCAGCGCGGCCGCGATGTCCTGGTGCTCCTCGATCAGCAGGACGCGCGGCGGGTGCTGTTCGCTGTCGCGCGGAGCGAGCGCCTTCAGGAGTACGGCCGGGTCGGCACCGTACGCCGCCTCCCGCGACGCCTGTCCCAGGCCGGCGGTCACCAGTACGGGCACCTCGGCGGCGACGGCTGCCTGCCGCAGGGACTGGAGCGCCTTACGGGTGATGGGCCCGGTCAACGGGTCCACGAAGAGCGCGGCGGGGAAGGCCGCGATCTGCGCGTCCACCTCCTCGCGCGAGTGCACGATCACCGGCCGGTAACCGCGGTCGCTCAGCGCCTGCTGCGTGGAGACGTCGGGCGCGGGCCAGACGAGCAGCCGGCGCGGGTTGTCGAGCGGCTCGGGGGGCAGCTCGTCGTCGACCGGCTGCGGGGAGGGGCGGTTGGCGACCTCGACCGCACCGCCGGGACCGTCCAGCGGCTCAGGTCCCTCGGCCGCACCCTCGTCGGGCGCACCGATGGCGTACGCGCGCCCTTCGGCCGCGGGAGCGGAGAGCAGCTGCCCCGATCCCTGCCCGTGCACGGTGGGGGCGGGGGGCGTGGCGGCGGGTGCTGCGGGCCCGGGATGCGGGGTCGCCGAGGCCGGGGCGGGCGACGCGGCGCGCTCGTCCTGGCCGGGCTCGGGCTCCGGCGGTGCGGCCAGCTTGCGGCGCCGGCCGACGCTGCTGCCGCCCAGGGTCTGGTTCTGCTGGTGGGCGATGTGCTGGGCGAACGGCACGCCCTGTCCCAGCGTGCGCACGCTGAACGCGCGTCCCTGTGTCGAGTCCGACCCGCCCGGCATCGGTGCCTCGGCGGGCAGCGGCTGCCGGCGCGCGTCGGGCGCGGGCGCCAGCGTACGGGGGCGGGCCGGGGGACCGGCGGGGGTGGCGGTGCCGGTGGTGTGGGTCGTACGTCCGGCGCTCTGCGTCTCCGGCGCGGCGACGGGTGCGGTGGGCCCCCGCCCGGAGGTGTCGTCGTCCCCCCAGGCGCCGGGGTGCGCGGGCGGTGCCGACAGGGCGGCCGGGGCTCCGGGGGCGGGCTGCTCCGGCGGAGCAGCGGGCGCGAAGGGGGCACCGGGGGCGTCGAGCCTGGGGTCGGCCGGTGCGGGGGGCGCCGTTTCGGCGCCCGGGGCGGTCGGTGCGGGCGGCGCGACCGGGGCGGGCGGCGCGAAGGGCGCGGGCGGCACCTCCTGCGGGCCCGCGTCCCCGTGGCGGGCGCGGCGCCGGCCGGTAGGGGCGGGCTGGGCCTGCGGCGGCACGGGGGCGTGCTCCGGCGTGGCGGCCGGGGCGAGGGGCGGGGCGCCGGGCGGGATGGCGAGGGCGCCGGGGTCGGCGTCCGGTGTGCCGGGCAGCCCGGCCTCGGGCCACGCGGCCTGCCCGGCCGGAGGCGTACCCACGCCGGCGCCGTGCGAACCACCCGAGGCGGCCTCGTCCGTACCCACACCGATGCCGTGCGAACCGGACGCTCCGGCCTCGTCCGTACCCACACCGATGCCGTGCGAACCGGACGCGCCGGCCTCGTCCGTACCCACGCCGACGCGGTACGAACCGGACGCGCCGGCCTCGTCCTTACCCACGCCGACGTCGTACGAACCCGACGCGTCGCTCTCACGCGCGCCGACAGGCCCCGGCGCCCCTGCCGCACCCGCGAGCCCCGTGCCCAAGGAGCCGTCCGGCCCCCCGGCAGCCGGGGCCACCCGGTCCGCGTCGGCGGGCGGGAGGGCGAAGGGCACGCGCGGTCCGGCCTCGGCGGCGGCGGCCCGTTCCTGGGCGGCGGCCAGGGCGCGGCGGCGTCGCCCGGTCGGCTGCGGTGCCGGCGCGGGCAACTCCGGCGAGGGCGAGGGCGAGGGCGGAGGGACCACCGGGCCGGGCGCCGGGCGGTCGGCGCCATCGAGGTCCGAGAAGGCGGCGGGGGCCGTGGACCGGACGGCGTTCACGACGGGGGGAAGGGCGAGACGGCCCTCGTCGCCCGGGTTCCCCCGGTGCCCGCCGACCGCGGCCGGGAGCTGTGACCCGGTCTGCGCCCCGACCGGAACGCCCTGCGGGGGCACCGTCTGCCCGCGCTGCGGCCGGCCGCCCTGCGCGCCCTCCGCGGCGGTCACCACGGACCCCTCCGACGGAGCGGCCGCGGGCAGCGCGAGGGCCTGCCCCGGGGCGGACCGGACCGCCTGCGTGCCCGTCTCGGCGGGGCTGGGCCGCCCGCGACGGCGTCCGGAGCCCTCGGCCTGCTGGGCGGGGATCAGCTCGTGCGGGCCCGCGACCTCGGCGGCGGGGGCGGCACGGCGCGCACGCCGGCGCCCGGTCGGGGCGGCTGCGCCGGTGTCCCCGGGGGCCGCTTCCAGCTCGCCGCTGCCGTCGGAGCCGCCCAGGGGGCTCTCCAGGAAGGCGTCGGTGGAGGAACGCCGCGCACGGCGCCGGCCCCTACCCGCCTCGGGCGCGTCCGACACCACCGGCGCCGGGTCCGCATGACCGGTCTCCCCGGGGGAAGGAAGCGCGGGTGCCACCGGAGGAGCCGCCTCCACCTGAGGCGCCGGGGGCGGCTCCGGGGGCGCCACGGTCCCCGCACCCGCGCCGATCGGCACCTCAAGGACGTACGCACTGCCGCTCATGCCCGGCATCTCGTGCGTCTGGAGCACACCGCCGTGCGCGCGGACGATGCCGCTCACGATGGGTACGTGCACCGGGTCTCCCCCGGCGAACGGTCCGCGCACCTCGATGCGTACGACGTCACCGCGCTGGGCGGCGGCGACCACGACGGTCGAGTCGACGTAACCGCCACCGGGCACGAGACGGGCCTTGCCGGTCGAGTCGACTCCGGCGACGTCCGCGACGAGGTGAGCGAGGGCGGTCACCAGGCGTCCGGCGTCGACCTCGGCCTCGATCGGCGGGGCGTGCACCGCGAACTGGGCGCGGCCGGGCCCGATCAGCTCGACCGCGGCGTCGATGCCGGCCGTGACGACGCCGTCGAGCAGCACACGCGTCTTGACCAGCGCCTCGGCGCCGGCGTCGAGGCGCTGGTAGCCGAGCACGTTGTCGATGAGCGTCGTCATGCGCGCGTAGCCCGCGGCCAGGTGGTGCAGGATCTGGTTCGCCTCGGGCCACAGCTGGCCGGCGGGGTCGGCGGCGAGCGTGGAGAGCTCGCCGCGCAGCTCCTCCAGGGGCCCGCGCAGCGACTCGCTGAGCACGGCGGTGAGCTGGGTGTGCCGGGCGGTGAGGTCGGTCAGCCGCTCGGCCTGCTCCTCCAGTTCGGAGGCGTAACGCTCGGTGCGGTCGGCCAGCTCGGAGGCGTGGGCCTCCTCGGCGGCGGCGAGCTCGGCGGTGTGCCGCTCGGTGAGTTCGGCGACCGCGGCGGTGTGGCTCGCGGTCAGCTCGGCGATCTCGTCCTTGCGCCGCTTGTCCAGCTCCTCGTAGGGCCGGCGGTCGGTGAACGTCATCACGGCGCCGACGAGCTGGTCGCCGTCGCGGACGGGGGCGGTGGTCAGATCGACCGGCACCTGTTCCCCGCTCTTGGACCACAGAACCTGCCCGCGCACCCGGTGTTTGCGTCCCGACTTCAGCGTGTCGGCGAGCGGGGACTCCTCGTACGGGAAGGGCTCGCCCTCCGCACGCGAGTGCAGGATCAGCGGGTGCAGCTCCTGGCCGCCGAGGTCGCTGGCGCGGAAGCCGAGGATCTGCGCGGCGGCGGGGTTGACCAGGACGACCCGGCCGTCCGTGTCCGTACCGACGACGCCCTCGGCGGCGGCGCGCAGGATCATCTCGGTCTGGCGCTGCGACCGGGCCAGCTCGGCCTCGGTGTCGACGGTGCCGGAGAGGTCGCGCACGACGAGCATCAGCAGCTCGTCACCGGTGTAGCTGCCCCCGTAGGAGCCCTGGACGTCCTTGTACGCCGCCTGCCCGTCCTCCAGGCTGGCGCTGGTCACCTCGACGGGGTACTCGTGGCCGTCGGTACGGCGCGCGATCATGCGCGTCGGCTTGGTACGGCCTCGCTCGTCCGCAGCCTCGGGCCGGCGCATCGACCCCGGGATCAGCTTGGAGTCGAACTCCGGCAGCAGATCGAGCAGCCCGCGGCCGACGAGCGCGGTGCCCGGCGACTCGAACATTTCGAGGGCGATGGTGTTGGCGTTGACGACCGTACCGTTGCAGTTGACGAGCAGAAGCCCGTCCGGAAGGGCGTCGAGTATGGCTGCGAGGCGAGCAGCGCCTCGGGATGGCCTGCTGCTCACGACGACGCTTCCTCCCTGATTACTGCATCTTGCCGACAGCGGCCCCATCTTGCCCCTCGGGTCTTGCCCCTCGGGCTTCAAGCTGTCACTGAAGGAGTCTAAAGGCAGGGGAGGGGCGTGGGACTGCGGATGAGGGGGAGCTCTCACCAAGGTTTGGTGCGTACGTTGTACGGCTCCGAGTCGCATCGCGCCCCGCGGCGACCCGCCGACGGGCCCCGGGCCCGGTCACCGCACGTTCGGCAGGACCGGCCGCAGGCCGTTCCACCGGGCGATCTCGCACCCGTCGGTCCGCCTGAACGAGGCGTCGACCTGGCGGCCGTGCCAGGTACCGGTGACCCGGGCGGTGGATTCCCCGCCGTACTGCTGCGTACACATCGCGTCCCGGGGGACGGGCGCGAACGGGTCCGCCCCTTCTCCCTCCAACTGATCGAGCCGCGCACACGCCTGCGCGGCGACCGGGTGGCTCCCCTTGGCCGGCTCGCACTCCAGCTCGTACCTGCCGTCGGCCTCCGGGTTCCCCGACCCGGCGACGACCACGGTGAGCCGGGTCCCCGCGCCGTCGTCCTGGAGGAGCGGCAGGGACAGCGGCAGCGGGAGGGGCCCGGACGCGGCGGTGGCGGCGGGCGCGGCGGCGGACAGCGCGGCGAGGGACGCGACAGCGGTGAGAGCGAGACGGCGCATCATGGCGGACTCCTGTGGCGGAAGAACCTGCGGGGGCGGCGCCCCCGCCCTGCCTAACGCGCCACTCGCCCCGGCGTTGCGCACGGCAATCGCTTTGCTCTCGTGGCCGCCCGCCTAGTACCGTAGGCCGCGATTGGTGGCGCAGCGTGCAGCTGTGTCATCATCTGCACGCACCACTCGCGCTCGCGCGGGCGTTGCGCTGGAGGCGTCGCCTAGTCCGGTCTATGGCGCCGCACTGCTAATGCGGTTTGGGGCTTACCCCCCATCGAGGGTTCAAATCCCTCCGCCTCCGCACCACGACGAAGCCCCGGTCCCCAGGACCGGGGCTTCGTCCGTTCCCGGCGTTTGCCCAGGTCGGGCCGGGTGCGGCTAATGGATTTCGCGTCCCGGCGCAGGTCATGTAATGTTGTTCTCGCAACGCCGACGGGGCAGAAAAAAACCCGGAAGCACAAGCACTCGTAGCTTAACGGATAGAGCATCTGACTACGGATCAGAAGGTTGCAGGTTCGAATCCTGCCGAGTGCACAGCAGGTGAGAGGCCCCGGAGAAATCCGGGGCCTCTTTCGTTCGGCCCGGACCTACTTGCGCTTCCGGGCGGCCCGCACGGCCGCTGGATCCGTGGCGTCCGGGACGTTGACCGGGATCAGAGCACATCCGCCACCCGGGCCGCTCCGGGCTGCTGAGCGACCGCGACCGGGCGTCGCCGGGCCGGGAGGCCGGTCGTCGGGTTGGCCACGCCCCAGGCGGCGCCCTTGCAGACCAGCTCCTTGTAGACGGCGGCGATCCGGCCCGTCAGCGCCGCCTTGACCGCGCGGTCGTCGGCGGTGACGTACTGGATGAGGCCGTCCTTGCGGCCCAGCGAGACGCACTGGTTGAAGTAGCGCAGGGGGGTGGACGGGATCTTGGTGCCGGCGAGGCGGGCCGCGAGGGCGTCGGCCGCCTGCCAGGCGGTGGGGACGCCCGAGGCGCAGGACATCCGCAGCGGCTTGCCGCCGGGTCCTGCGACGAGGGCCGCGTCCCCGATCGCGTACACATCGGGGTGCGAGACCGAGCGCATGGTCGCGTCGACCACGATCTGGCCGCTCGTAGAGGTCTCCAGGGTGGTGGCCGCCGCCAGCGGGTGGACCGCGAAGCCGGTCGTCCAGACGGTGACCGCCGCCGGGAACGAGGTGCCCTCGGCCGTGGTGACGTGACCGGCGCCGACCTCCGTGACGGAGGTGTGCTCGTGGACGGTGATCCCGAGCCGGTCGAAGACCTTGCGGACGTGGCGGCGGCCGGCGGGCGAGAGCCAGTCGCCGAGGCCGCCGCGCGCGGCGAGGGCGATGTCGAGGTCCGGGCGGGCCTCCGCGAACTCGGTCGCCGCCTCCAGGCCGGTCAGCCCGCCGCCGACGATCAGCACGGACTGCCCGGGTGCGAGGGTGGCCAGCCGGTCGCGCAGCCGGAGCGCTCCGGGGCGGCTCGCGATCTCGTGGGCGTGCTCGGCGGCCCCGGGGACGCCCTGGGTGTTCCAGGCGCTGCCGAGGGCGTAGACGAGCGAGTCGTACGCCAACTCCTCCTCGCCGTCCGCGCTCTCGACGGTGACCGCCTTGCGGTCGATGTCCACCGCGGTGACCCGGCCGACCCTCAGCTTCACGCCCGTCCCGGCGAACATCTCCGCGAAGGGGCGGGGCTTGAGGTCCTGGCCCGCCGCGAGCTGGTGCATGCGGACGCGCTCCACGAAGTCGGGCTCCGCGTTGACGAGGGTGACGGTGACGTCCTCGCGGCGCAGCCGCCTGGCGACGCGGCCCGCGGCGATGGCTCCGGCGTATCCGGCTCCGAGGACGATGATGCGGTGCTGCTGCATGTGCCTGCTCCTGTCTCGCGCGGGTTCGCCCCTGCGGGGTGGTTTCTCGCCCCTTGAACCGGGTAGCCCGCGCTTTCCTGACAGGAGGAAGGTGTGACCTGCGTCACCAAGCGCTCAGAAGGCTGTGAGCAGCGGCTTTCCGTGTTCCATGGCCGCCCACTGCCGGGTCGCGCGTTCCAGCTTGTCCGGGTTGACCTGGTTGCGGAACGAGGCGATTCCCTCCGGAGTGACTTCTACACACATGACGCCGATGACCCGTTCGCCGACGACCGCCAGGACGGCGGTGGAGCCGTTCGCGTACGACATGTGCAGCTCCACGGAGCCGCCGGTCATCGCGGTCTTCGCCTTGCCCGGCTTCAGCAGGCCGCGCATGAACGTCGCGACGGCCTTCGCGCCCTCGAACGCCTTGGCGCGGGCGGGCACCTTTCCGCCGCCGTCCCCGATGGAGATCGCGTCGGAGGTCAGCAGCTCCACGAGCGGTTCGGTACGGCCTCCGGCGGCGGCGAGCAGGAACTCCTCGATGACCCGGCGGGCGGCGGCCTCGTCCACCTCGGTGCGCGTCCGGCCGTCGGCGATGTGCTTCCTCGCCCGGTGGTAGACCTGCTGCACGGCGGATTCGCTCAGGTCCAGGATCTCCGCGATCTCCCGGTGCGGATAGCCGAATGCCTCGCGCAGCACGTACACGGCCCGCTCGCCCGGAGTCAGCCGCTCCATGAGCGTGAGCACGGCGTACGAGACCGACTCGCGCTGTTCGACCGTGTCGGCGGGGCCGAGCATGGGGTCCCCGGCGAGCAGCGGCTCGGGCAGCCACGCGCCCACGTATGTCTCGCGGCGGGCGCGGGCGGAGGTGAGCTGGTTGAGGCAGAGGTTGGTGAGGACCTTCGTCAGCCACGCCTCGGGGACCTCGATCCGCCCGGTGTCGGCGGCCTGCCAGCGCAGGTAGGTGTCCTGCACGGCGTCCTCGGCCTCGCTCGCCGAGCCCAGGAGGCGGTAGGCGATGGCCTCCAGCCGGGGCCTGGCCGCCTCGAACCGGTCCACGTCCTGCACGGTCGGGGTCATGCCCGGGATCCTAGCGGCCGGGTGGTGAAGGCACCGGGGAACGCGGGAACGCCGCCGCGCGGGCCGCGTCACACGGTGGCGGGCGCGATGTTCTGGTTGGCGTGGAAGAAGTTCTCCGGGTCGTAGGTGTGCTTGGCGGCTGCCAGGCGCTCGTACGTAGTGCCGTAGGCGGAGCGGACGCGGTCCGGGGCCTCGGCCTCACCGAGGAAGTTCACGTAGGCGCCGCCCATGGAGTGGGGGTGCAGTTCGGTCCAGTAGTCGACGCACCACTGCCGGATCGCTTCCGCGTTGGCGGGGTCGGGGTCGACGCCCGCGATGACGCCGGACCACTTGGCGTCCCGGTAGGCCCACGGCGTCGCGTCGGCGGGGACCCGGTGGGCCGCACCGTCCACCGGATACAGGTGCATGGTCGACAAGCCGGTGGGAAGGGCGCGGCCGTACTTCTCGTGCACCTCGACCGCCGCGTCGGAGACCGAGTCGAAGAAGTCGCCGCGCCAGTACCACTGGAGACCCTTGGGGATCAGGCCGTCGAACATGGACTGGAGGGCGGGGTAGGGCATGGGGCTGGTGAAGTGGAAGGCCGGCGGGGCCGGCTCCTCGACCGCCGAGAGCGTCTCCTCCAGACGGCCGTCCGAGAGGTCGCCCGTGAAGCACCAGACCACACCGCACATCTTCCGTCCCTGGATCTCCTCCGGGAACGGAGGGGCCGGCGGGATGGTCAGCAGGGCGAAGAACCCGTACAGGTCGTCCGCCGCCGCGGGCAGGAAGTCGCGGTACCAGCGCAGCACTTCGCCCGTGTGCTCGACCGGCCACACGGTCACCCCGGCACCCACCGTGCCCACCGGGTGCAGCCGGTAGGTGAACGAGGTGACCACTCCGAAGTTGCCGCCGCCGCCCCGCAGCGCCCAGAACAGGTCGGGGTGGTCCGTCTCGGACGCGGTGACGAAGGTGCCGTCGGCCAGGACGACGTCCGCGGAGACCAGGCTGTCGATCGTAAGGCCGTACGCGCGGGTCAGATAGCCGTGGCCGCCGCCCAGCGTGAGCCCGCCCACGCCGGTGGTCGACATGATTCCGGCCGGTACCCCCAGGCCGAACGTGTGCGTGGCGTGGTCCAGATCGCCGAGCTGAGCGCCCCCGCCCACCTGGGCCGTCCCCGCTTCGGGATCGACGCGCACCGAGCGCATGGACGAGAGGTCGAGGGTCAGTCCGTCCTCGATCAGGCACAGCCCGGGACCGCTGTGTCCGCCGCCGCGGACGGCCAGTTCGAGCCCCGCGTCCTGGGCGAAGGCGAGGGTGGCCCGTACGTCCGCCACGTCGGCGCACCGGGCGATGGCGGCGGGGCGGCGGTCGATCATGGCGTTGTACAGGCTCCGGCTCTCGTCGTAGTCCGCGTCCGCCGGAGTGGTGACAGTCCCCCGCAGGGCCGTGCGCAGGCTGTCGAGGGCAGTGTGGTCAGTGCTGGTCATGAGGAACACCTCTGAGGGGTGCGAGTTGGCGCACCCACCCCTCCAGTGTGACCCGCATCATGCGTCAGGCCCAGGTGTGGGACCGTTGCCGGGCTCGCAATCGTCTGTCCCCAGCAGCCCGGGAGTCGTATGGAATGGCAGTGCACCGGCCTCCGCTGGCCCGAGGGCTCCGACGGCCCCGCACTGGGCTGGCGCAAGGGGGCGCGGACACGGGCGAGCGTCCTGGTGTACGGAACGGAGTTCGGCTTCCGGGCGTCCGGTGAGCGGCGCTGCTCCGGGGCCCGGGGCAACGTGTGCCCGCTGGGTGCCGTGGTCCCGGCGGGCTCCACGGGCGGGCGCTGCCCGGAGTGCGGGCGGCTCGACCGGGCGCACTCGGTGGCCGCCGACACGGTCCCGGACGACCCCCGCACGTACCGGGTGTACCTCGCGTGGTTCGGGCCCGGCATGGTGAAGGTCGGGATCACCGCGGAGGAACGGGGCGCGGCGCGGCTGCGGGAGCAGGGGGCGGTGGTCTTCAGCTGGCTGGGCCGGGGGCCGCTGATGGCGGCGCGCCGGGCCGAGGAGGTGCTGCGGGCGGCCCTCGGGGTCCCGGACCGCATTCCGTACGCCCGCAAGCGGGAGGTGCGGGCGGCCCTCCCGGGCCCGGCGGAGCGGGCCGCCGAGGTCGCGGAGCTGTACGGCCGGGCGGCGGCCCTGGAGGGTGCCGGCTGGCCGGAGGCGCTGGAGCGGATGCCGTTCGCGGCGGTGGACCACGCGGAGGTGTTCGGGCTGTGGGCGCTGCCCGGAGCGGTGGCGGGGGGCGGCGCCGGCCCCGTCCGCGCGGTGACCGGCCTGGTGGACAGGGGCGCGGTGGCGGGGAGGCTCGTCGGGGCGGCCGGTCCCGATCTCCATCTGGACACGGGACCGCAGGGCCTCGTCATCGTGGACACCCGGCTGATGACCGGCTGGACGCTGGCGGCGGCCGGGCCGGGCGCGGCCGAGGCAGGCGTGCCGACCGTCGCGGTGGGGGGTGGCGCGGCGCAGGACGGGCTGTTCTGAGATGGTCGGCCGTATGGGTGACGATCGCGACGACGTGGTGCGGTTCCGGCAGCGGCTCGGGCTGCCCGGACTCATCGACGTACACACGCATTTCATGCCCGAACGGGTCCTGCGCAAGGTGTGGGCGTACTTCGACTCGGCGGGCCCGCTGACCGGGCTGGAGTGGCCGATCGCCTACCGCCACGAGGAGGCGGAACGGCTCGCCCTGCTCCGCTCGTTCGGGGTGCTCCGCTTCACGTCGATGCTGTACCCGCACAAGCCGGGGATGGCGGCCTGGCTGAACGACTGGGCGGCCGGATTCGCCGGCCGGACGCCGGACTGCCTGCACACCGCGACGTTCTTCCCCGAACCGGACGCCGGGCGCTACGTACGGGAGGCCGTGGAGGCGGGGGCCCGGGTCTTCAAGGCGCACCTCCAGGTCGGCGCGTACGACCCGAACGATCCCCTGCTCGAACCGGTGTGGGGTCTGCTCGCGGAGGCGGGCATTCCGGTCGTGGCGCACTGCGGATCGGGCCCGGCACCCGGCAAGCACACCGGCCCCGGTCCCATCGGCCGCGTCCTCGCCCGGCATCCCCGGCTGCCGCTGATCGTGGCGCACATGGGGATGCCGGAGTACACGGAGTTCCTGACGCTCGCGGAGACGTACTCCGAGGTCCGGCTCGACACGACGATGGCGTTCACCGACTTCGTCGAGGACCTCAGCCCGTTCCCCCCGGCGGAGCACGGCCGCCTCGCGGCCCTCGGCGACCGCGTCCTGCTGGGCACGGACTTCCCGAACATCCCATACCCGTACGCCCACCAACTGCACGCCCTTGAACGCCTGGGGCTGGGCGACGACTGGCTCCGGGCGGTCTGCCACGACAACGCGAAGGCGCTGTTCGGCGTCTGAGATCCCCGCCGCGGCTTTCTCAGGGAATTCACAGAAACGGAAAAGAACTCTCTCAGAGCCGTCTCACAGGCTGGCGTCATGACGACGACGACCTCGCCCCAGGGGCGTACCGAACTGCTCAGGCCGGACCGTACTCCCGTGCGGGTGCTGGTCGTGGACGACGAGGCTTCGCTCACGGAGCTGCTGTCGATGGCGCTTCGTTACGAGGGCTGGGAGGTGCGCAGCGCGGGGGACGGCGCGGCGGCCGTGCGGACGGCCCGCTCGTTCCGGCCCGACGTGGTCATTCTCGACGTGATGCTGCCCGATATGGACGGGCTCGCCGTCCTCGGCAGGCTGCGGCGCGAACTGTCCGACGTGCCGGTGCTGTTCCTCACCGCGCGGGACTCCGTGGAGGACCGGATCGCCGGGCTCACGGCGGGCGGCGATGACTACGTCACCAAGCCGTTCAGCCTGGAGGAGGTCGTGGCCCGGCTGCGCGGCCTGATCCGGCGGTCGGGGACGGCGACGGCGCGCGGCGAGTCGCAGCTCGTCGTGGGCGACCTGATGCTGGACGAGGACAGCCACGAGGTGAGCCGGGGCGGGACGAACATCCACCTGACGGCGACCGAGTTCGAGCTGCTGCGGTTCCTGATGCGCAACCCGCGCCGGGTGCTCAGCAAGGCGCAGATCCTGGACCGGGTCTGGAACTACGACTTCGGCGGCCAGGCCAACGTGGTCGAGCTGTACATCTCCTACCTGCGCAAGAAGATCGACGCGGGGCGCGCGCCCATGATCCACACCCGGCGCGGGGCGGGATACCTGATCAAGCCCGGTGAGTAGCGGAGTGCGGCGGCCGTGGACCCTGCGCACCCGCCTCGTGGTCTCGGCGGTGACGCTGATCGCCGTGGTGGCCGCCGTGATCGGCTCGGTGACCGCGATCGCCTTCCACAGTTACCTGTACGGGAAACTCGACGACCAGCTGCGGGACATCGCGGTCCGGGCCGAGCGGGCGCCAGGTCTTCCCGCGCCCGGGGGACCCAAAACGTCCCCGGAGCGTGATCCGCTCGGTTTCGTCGGCATGGGCGGTCAGCCGCTGGAGACCTTCGGCGCGCTGGTCGAGCGGGGGGAGATCACGGACTCGGCCGTCGTGAAGGACGGCGGGTTCGACGCCGGCGAGAACACCGAACCCCTGACCGCCGCCCAGCGGGACGCCGTGGCGGCGGCCGGTGTCACGGCGGACGACCGCGCGCACGACGTCGAGCTGCCCGGCCTGGGCGGCTACCGGGTGCGGGCGGTGCCCGTGCGCGACGGCGGCACGGTCCTCGTGGGCATCCCCACCACCGAGGTCGGCCGCGCGCTGGGCACCCTGATCCTGGTGGAGGTCTGCGTGACCGGCGCCGGGCTCGTCGCTGCGGGGATCGCGGGCGCGGCGATGGTCGGCGTGGCGCTCCGGCCGTTGCGCCGGGTGGCGGCGACCGCGACCCGGGTGTCCGAACTGCCCCTGCACAGCGGCGAGGTGGCCCCCCTCGAACGCGTCCCGGTCGCCGAGGCGGATCCGCGCACGGAGGTGGGCCAGGTCGGCGCGGCGCTGAACCGGATGCTGGGGCACGTGGGTTCGGCCCTGGACGCGCGGCAGCGCAGCGAGACGCGGGTGCGCCAGTTCGTCGCGGACGCCAGCCACGAGCTGCGGACCCCGCTGGCCTCGATACGCGGCTACGCCGAACTCACCCGGCGCGGCCGGGAGGACCCCGGTCCGGATACCCGGCACGCGCTCGGGCGCATCGAGGCGGAGGCCCAGCGGATGACGGGCATGGTCGAGGACCTGCTCCTGCTCGCCCGCCTGGATGCGGGCCGGCCGCTCTCGTACGAGAGCACCGATCTCTCGCCGCTCGTCGTGGACGCGGTGAGCGACGCCCGGGCGGCGGACCGCGCCGAGCCCGCCCGCCACTGGCGGCTGGACCTCCCGGACGCCCCCGCGACGGTCCGCGCCGACCCCACCCGCATCCACCAGGTCCTGGTCAACCTCCTGGCCAACGCCCGTACCCACACCCCGCCGGGCACCACGGTCACCGCCCGCGTCCTGGCCGGCCCCGCCGCCCCCTGGGTCACCGTGGAGATCCAGGACAACGGGCCCGGCATCCCCCCGGACCTCCTCCCCCACGTCTTCGAACGCTTCGCCCGGGGTGACGCCTCCCGCTCCCGTCACGCCGGCTCCACGGGCCTCGGCCTCGCGATCGTCCAGGCAGTGGTGACGGCCCACGGCGGCGCGGTGGAGGTGCGGTCGGTCCCGGGCGAGACGGTGTTCGCGGTGCGGCTGCCGGCGGAGGGGGGTCCGTCCGGTGTGCCCGCCCGGCGGCACGAGGACCACTCACAGAGGGACCACAGCCTCAGCACACGCCTGTGACAGCGCCGTTGGCGACTGTCGACGGCATGCGAACAGAGACTCCGTGGAGCACCCTGCCGGCCCGGGACCACCTCCTGGCCGGGGCGGGAGGCGCGGCGGGTGCGCCCGTGCTCGATGTGGTGGTGCCCGTCTACAACGAGGAGAGAGACCTCGAACCGTGCGTGCTGCGGCTGCACGAGCACCTGGCCCGCACCTTCCCGTACGCCTTCCGGATCACCGTCGCCGACAACGCCAGCACCGACCGGACGCCCGAGGTGGCGGAGCGGCTGGCGCGGTCGTTGCCGGAGGTGCGGTCGGTCCGGCTGGAGGAGAAGGGGCGCGGGCGGGCACTGCGCACCGTGTGGACGCACTCGGACGCGCCGGTGCTCGCGTACATGGACGTGGACCTGTCCACCGACCTCAACGCGCTGCTTCCGCTGGTGGCCCCGCTGATCTCCGGGCACTCCGACCTCGCCATCGGGTCGCGGCTCGCGCGGAGTTCGCGGGTGGTGCGGGGGACGAAACGGGAGTTCATCTCGCGGGCGTACAACATCATCCTCCGCTCGTCGCTGGCCGCGCGGTTCAGCGACGCGCAGTGCGGGTTCAAGGCGATCCGGCGGGAGGTCGCGCAGCGGCTGCTGCCGATGGTGGAGGACACCGGCTGGTTCTTCGACACCGAGATGCTGGTGCTCGCCGAACGGGCCGGGCTGCGCATCCACGAGGTGCCCGTCGACTGGGTGGACGACCCCGACTCCACGGTCCACATCGTCCGGACCGCCGCCGAGGACCTGAAGGGCGTGTGGCGGGTGGGCCGGGCGCTGGCCGTCGGCGCGCTTCCGCTGGACCGGCTGGCCCGGCCCTTCGGGGACGATCCGCGCGACCGGGCGATCGGCGGGGTGCCGGGCGGGCTCGCCCGGCAGCTCGTCGGGTTCTGCGTCGTGGGTGTCCTCTCCACGCTGTTCTACCTGGCGCTGTACTCCCTCTTCCGGCTCGGCGCCGGTCCCCAGCTCGCCAACGGGGCCGCGCTGCTGGTCTCGGCCGTCGCGAACACCGCCGCGAACCGGAGGCTCACCTTCGGGGTACGTGGCCGGGGCGGCGCGGTCCGTCACCAGGCGCAGGGCCTCGTGGTCTTCGCCATCGGGCTCGCCCTGACCAGCGGTTCGCTGGCGGCCCTGGGCGCGGCCTCCGGTTCGCCCTCCCACAGCACCGAACTCGCGGTGCTCATCGCGGCGAACCTGGCGGCGACGGTGCTGCGCTTCCTGCTCTTCCGCGCGTGGGTCTTCCCGTCCGCCGCAGCGGGAAACCTCGCGCACCCCGCCGAGCCCCCCGCCGCCGTTCCCGCAGCCCCCATCACCGAAACCACCCCCGAAACCACCCCCGACCCGAGGGACGTCCGATGACCACGCTCGACCCCGCCCACGCTCCGGCCGCCTTGCCGGACACGCCCCCGGGGCACGCACGGGCCGGCGCCTCCCTGCCCCGCCGGATCTGGCGCGGCCGGGCCGAGGACGCGCCGTGGGTGCGTCCCGCCTTCCTGGTCCTGCTGCTCGCCATCACGCTGGCGTACCTCTGGAACCTCAGCGCGTCCGGCTACGCCAACTCCTTCTACTCCGCCGCCGTGCAGGCCGGCAGCCGCAGCTGGAAGGCGTTCTTCTTCGGCTCGCTCGACGCGGCCAACGCGATCACCGTGGACAAGCCGCCGGCCACCCTGTGGCCCATGGCCCTGTCGGTGCGGGTCTTCGGGCTCAGCTCGTGGGCGATCCTCGCGCCGCAGGTGGTGATGGCGGCCGCGACCGCCGGGGTGCTGTACGCGGCCGTGCACCGCCGGTTCGGTGCCCCCGCCGGGCTCATCACCATGGCGGTGTTCGCCCTGACACCGGTCGCCGCGCTGATGTTCCGCTTCAACAACCCGGACGCGCTGCTCGCGCTGCTGATGACGGTCACCGTCTACTGCGTGCTGCGCGCGATGGAGGAGGGCCGCACCACGTGGCTGGTGTGGGCGGGCGTCGCGGTGGGAATCGCGTTCCTGTCCAAGACCCTCCAGGCGTTCCTGATCCTGCCGCCGCTGGCCGTGCTGTACGCGGTGTTCGCGCCGGTCCCCGTACGGAAGAGGTTCGGGCAGCTGGGCCTCTCCGCGCTCGCCATGGTCGTCGCGGGCGGCTGGTGGGTGGCGGTCGTCGAACTGTGGCCCGCCTCCTCACGCCCGTACATCGGCGGCTCGCAGAACAACTCGTTCCTGGAGCTGACCTTCGGCTACAACGGGCTCGGCCGGATCAACGGCGAGGAGACCGGCAGCGTCGGCGGCGGAGGCGGCCGGGGCGGCGGCGGTCAGTGGGGCGAGACCGGCATCGGCCGGATGTTCAACTCCGAGGTGGGCGCCCAGATCTCCTGGCTGCTGCCCGCCGCCCTGATCCTGCTCGTGGCCGGGATCTGGCTGACCTGGCGGGCGAAGCGTACGGACACCGCGCGGGCCGCCTTCCTCGCGTGGGGCGGCTCGCTGGTGACGACGGCCGCCGTGTTCAGCTTCATGGCCGGGATCTTCCACCAGTACTACACGGTGGCCCTGGCCCCCTGTCTGGCCCCGCTGATCGGCATGGGCGTCACGGTCCTGTGGGAGGAGCGGGCCCGCTGGTGGGCGGGCGCCGCGCTCGCGGGCACCGTCGCGGTGACGGCGTACTGGGCGTACGTCCTGCTCGGCCGGACCCCGGACTACCAGCCGTGGCTGCGGACGGCCGTCCTCGTCACCGGTCTCGTGGCGGCGGTGGGCCTGCTGCTCGCGGCCCGGCTCGGCCGTCGACTGGCTCTCCTCACGGTGGTGCTGGGCTTCGCCGCGTCGCTCGCCGGGCCGGCCGCGTACACCGTGAGCACCCTGAACACGGGCCACCAGGGCTCCATCGTCACGGCCGGCCCGTCCTCGGGCGGCATGGGCGGCGGCCCCGGCGGCGGGGGCCGGGGCCGGGGCGGCGGCGGGATGCCCCCGGGCCAGGGCGGCACCGGCCGGCAGGGCGCCGGCATGGGGCAGCCCCCCACCGGCACCCCACCCGGCCAGGGCCGCAACCAGGGCCAGCCCCCCACCCAGAACGGCGGACCCACCCAGAACGGCGGACGCGGCACCCCGCCCACCATGGGCGAACGCGGAGCCGGCGGCATGGGCGGTCTCCTCAACGGCGCGTCCGTCGGCTCCGAGGCCGAGGCGCTCCTGGAGAAGAACGCCGGTGATTACACCTGGGCCGCCGCGGCCATCGGCTCGCAGAATGCCGCCAGCTACCAACTCGCCACCGAGGAACCGGTCATGGCGATCGGCGGCTTCAACGGAAGCGACCCGTCCCCGACGCTCGCGCAGTTCGAGAAGTACGTCGAGGACGGCCGCGTCCACTACTTCGTCCCGGGCGGCGGCATGGGCGCAGGCGGCGGCATGGGCGGCAGTGGCACCGCTGCACGGATCTCCTCCTGGGTGGAGGAGAACTTCACGGAGGTGACGGCGGGCAGCGCCACCTTCTACGACCTCACCCAGCCGAAGGCGGACGGCTGACGAGCGGAGAACTCAGCGCCGCAGCAGCAGATCCGCCACGACGGGGCGGTGGTCCGAGGCGAGCGACTCCTCGGCCACCGCCGCGCCGCGTACCCGGACGGTGTCCTTCGAAACGGCCACGTAGTCGATCCGCTGCACCGGATTCCGCGCCGGGTACGTCGGCCCGCCCGGCTCGATGTCGGTCAGCTCCTTCCACAGCGGCGCCAGCTCCGGCGCGGTCGGCGGCGCGTTGAAGTCGCCGAGCAGGATCTGCCGCACCGGCCGCCGCTCGTGCGCCTGGTCCTGCGCCATGATCCGCCGCGTGTCCGCGACCTGGGCGACACGGACGGACGGGTCGCCCCGGTAGTCGAGATGCGTCGCGTACACGTGGACGGGCAGGCCGCGCACCTTCAGCACCACCTCGCCGAAGCCGGGAGCGGGCGCCGGGACCGGGTTCGGGTCCTGCGTGGAGAGCCGGGTCAGATCGTGGTTCTCGGCGCTCATGATCCTGTACCGGGACAGCACGGCGACGCCGAACTCCCGCCGGGGGCCGCCCTCCTCCACCGGATCGAGGCTGTAGATCGGCGCGAAGGAGACGTGCATCCGCAGCCGCCGGCCCAGCTCGGCTGCCAGGTCCCGCCACTCGCTGCGGTCGCCCCAGCGGACGTCCACCTCCTGGAGCCCGATCACATCCGCGTCCAGGGCGCGCAGCGCGGCCGCCTGCCGGTCGAGATCGAAGACGTTGTCCATGCCGGACCCGGCATGGATGTTGTACGTCGCGACTCGCAGCGGGACCGACTGCCCGGGCGCCCGCCCGTGCCCCGCCGCCGTCGCGGGAGGCGCCAGCGCGGCTCCCAACAACCCTGCGGCCACCAGGACTTCCACCGTACGACGACGCAGTGACATATCACTCCAGCTTCCGGGGCAGGTCGTATCCGATGCGGCGACCGGCACCGTACCCACGAGAAGACACTTGTACGCCCCAATCACCCCGATCCCCGGCCGGCCCGGCCGCGACAGCGGCATGACGTGATCCGGGCGACCGGGCTGCCGCCGGGGAGCAGGGGCGGCGGGAGCGCGCCCGGCAGGGGTGCTCAGTAGCCCCGCCCGGTGTCCACCGTGAGCCCCGGGGCCCGGCCCGCCGACAGCTCCCGCAGGCACGCCGTGAAGTCCGTGACGATGTCCTCGTCCGCGGTGATCCCCGCAGAGTGCGAGGTGACGACCGTACGCGGCAGCCGCCAGCACACGTCCCCGGGCGCCGCCGGCTCGTCGGCCAGCACATCGAGCACCGCCCGCCCCACCGCCCCGGAGCGCAGCGCCCCCTCCAGCGCCGCCAGATCCACCGTCGCGCCCCGCCCCACGTTGAGGAACGTGGCCCCGCCCATCGCGGCGAACCGGTCCGCCCCGAAGTAGCCGGTGGTCGCCCCGGTCAGCGGGAGCGCGGCGACCACCCAGCGGGCGTCGACCGGTTCGTCCGCGGGGACCACCGCGTCGAAGCCGGGCGGCACCGGGCGCGGGGTGCGGGCGGCGGCCACGGTCCGGATGCCGCAGGCCCGCAGCAGCGTGGCGACGGCGGAGCCGATGCGGCCGACGCCGTGCACCACGGCGGTCTGTCCGGCGACGAGTTCGGAGTCGATGCGGCGCCACTCGGCGCGGGCGTGCTGGGCGGCGAACTCCGGGACCGACTGGCACTCCGCGAGCACCCAGCCCAGCACGTACTGCGCGATCCGCTCGCCCATCCGGCCCACGGTCCGGGTCAGCGGCACGCCGTCCGGCCAGGGCCCGGAGCGCAGCAGGGCGTCGGTGCCCGCGTTGACGCTGTGGAACCAGACCAGGTCCGCCCCGCGCACCGCGTCGGGCAGCGAGGCGCCCACGTACACGAAGGGGCCCTCACCGGGGCCGCGTTCGACGGTGCGCCCGGTGGCCGCCGCCAGTCCGCGCACGGCGGCCTCGCCGACCTCGGGCCCGGCGACGATCCGGGCCCGGTCGAGCCGGGCGGGGGAGATCACGGGGCGAGACGGGCCGGGAAGCCGCCGGTGGCGACGGGGCCCCAGCGCTCCGGGGTGATCCGGATGATCGACTTCCCCTGCTTCACCATCGCCGCCCGGTACTCGTCCCAGTCGGGGTGCTCGCCGGAGATGTTCCGGAAGTACTCGACCAGCGGCTCGACCGAGTCCGGCGCGTCGATCACCTCGGCGGAGCCGTCGATCTGGACCCAGGGCCCGTTCCAGTCGTCCGACAGGACGATCACGCTGACCCGCGCGTCGCGCTTGGCGTTACGGGTCTTGGCGCGCTCGGGGTACGTGGAGACCACGATCCGGCCCGCGTCGTCCACGCCACAGGTGAGCGGGGAGCCCTGGGGGCGGCCGTCGGCCCGGGTGGTCAGCAGGATCGCCCGGTGCCGGGGCCGTACGAAGTCCAGCAGTGCGTCGAGTTCCACGGCGGTGTTCGTTGCGATGTCGGGTGCCATGGAACCGACCCTACGGCGGCGAGCCGTCAGACGGCGGGCAGGGAATCGCCCTGCACGGCCTGGATGTCGAGCTCGACGCGGAGCGTGGTGCCGATCGCCGCGATGCCCGCCTGGACCACCTGGTTGTAGTTCATGGCGAAGTCCTCACGGCGGAGTTCGGCGGTCGCGCTGAACGCCGCGCGCACCCCGCCCCACGGGTCGGGGCCGGTGCCGAGGTAGCTCAGGTCCAGGTCGACGGGGCGCGTCACGCCGCGCATCGTCAGCTCGCCGTGCACGGTCCAGCGGTCCGGGCCGGCCGGGGTCAGCCCGCTGGAGCGGTAGGTGATCTCGGGGAACCGGTCGGTGTCCAGGAAGTCGGGGGAGCGCAGGTGCTTGTCCCGCATGCCGTTGCCGGTGTCGATGCTCGCCGCGTCGATGACCGCGTCGACCCGGGAGCTCTGGAGGTCCTCGGAGATCTCGACGCGCCCGCCGAACTCGGTGAACCGGCCGTGCACGCTGGAGATCCCCAGGTGCTGGGCGACCGCGCCCACCGAGGAGTGCGCCGGGTCCAGCGACCAGGTGCCCGGCGGCGGCAGCTCCACGCCTCCCTGGCGGCCCAGCACCACCGTGCCCGCGTCGACCGTGCCGCTGGCCGTGACGAGGGCGGTGGAGGCGGCGGGGGCGTACCCGACCGCCGTCACGATCACCGTGTACGCGCCCGCGGACAGCGGGGTGTCGGCCCGTACCGCCCCGGCCTCGTCGGCGGCGGCGCGCAGCACCTGCGTGCCGGTCATGTCGGTGACCGTCACGACCGCGTGCTGCACGGCCCAGCCGTCCCGCGTCCGTACCTGTGCGCGAAGTCCCATCCCGTTCTCTCTCCTTGCTCATGACCCGTCCGTCCACCGGACCGGGACATTCAATGAGTCGGGGGGGGGGGGGGGGGGGGGGGGGGGGGGGGGGGGGGGGGGGGCGCCGGGGGGGGGGGGGGGGGGGGCCGGGGGGGGGGGGGGGGGGGGGGGGGGGGGCGCCCGGCGGGGGGCCGGGGCGGGGTACGTGAACAGCG
>NZ_JBNCLI010000018.1:0-88964 GCF_049844595.1 Streptomyces sp. DT224 | reverse complement strand
GTCCCCGGGCGGGGTACTTTCATTTGGGGGGGCCGGGGGGGGGGGCGGGCCGGCGGCCCCCGGCCGGCCGCCCCCGCCGCCGGGGCCCATTTCCGCCGGCGGGCGCGGCACCTCCGCTCGAAGAACGCCGCCCCCGCCAGGGGTCTGTACGGGTCCGGGGTCTACCCCCGGACCGCGTGGGTCACTCGCCCGGGTGGACGAGCTCGATGTCGTGGCCGTCGACCCCGTGACCGGCCACCGTCAGGGCACCGGCCACCGGCGGGTAGCCGGTCGCGATGACCGTGTACTCGCCCGCGTCCAGGTCGGCGAAGGCGTACGCCCCGTCCTCCCCGGTGGTCGAGGTGGCGATCACGTTGCCGGCCGCGTCGACCAGCGTGACCCGGGCGTCGGGCAGCGGGCGGCGGCTCGCACCGGCCCGCACGACGCCCTGGACCAGCGCACCGGCCTGGAGGGCGGCGTCGACCCGGGTGACCCCCTGGCCGCCGATCTCGACCGGCAGGGCCAGCGGGCGGAAGCCGGACGCGTTGACCGCGACGGTCACCGCGCCGGGGACCAGCTCGCCGAAGGTGAAGTCACCCGTCTCGGCGGACTTCCCGGTGGCCAGCACATCGCCGCGCACATCGGTCACGATGACCATGGCGTCCGCGACCGGGGCGCCGCTCTCGGCGGCGCGCACGGTGCCGGCCAGGCCGCTCGTGCCCGAGAGGAGGATGTCGTACGCCAGCGGCTCGTCGCCGACGACCACGGTGGAGGCCTGCGGCTGGAACCCGTCGGCGGAGGCGATCAGGACGTACGAACCGGCGCCCGGGGCGGCCAGCGCGTAACTTCCGTCGGCCTGCGCTGCGGCGATGCCCAGCTGCCGGCCGCCGAGCGAGATCAGCGTGACGGCCGCCCGGGCCACGGGCACGCCCTCGGCGCCCCGGACCACACCGCGGACGGGGGTGCCGCCCTTGGCGAAGTCCACGGGGGCCTCGGCCTCGGAGGCCGGGGCCGCCTCGGCGGTGGCGACGGCGGTGACTCCGGCGGCGCCCTCGGCGACCGCTTCGGTGGTGTCGGCGGGGGCCTCGGCGGGCGCGTCGGCCTGCGCCGGGGCGTCGCCCACGGCCCGCGTCCTGAGCGCGACCTCCTTGATGAACAGCGTGATCAGGAAGGCGAGCAGCGCGGCCGGAGCGGCGTACAGGAAGACGTCACCGACACCGTGCCCGTAGGCGGTCTCCATGACCGTACGGAACGGGGCGGGCAGCTTGTCCAGGTCGGGGATGCCCCCGCCGCCGGTGCCGCCGTGGCCCAGGGCCGCGCCCTGCGGACCGAGGTCCGCGAGGCCGTCCTTGACGTAGTGGGTGACGCGGTTGGCCATGACGGCACCCAGCGCCGAGACGCCGATCGCACCACCGAGGGAACGGAAGAAGGTGACGACGGAGCTGGCCGAACCGAGGTCCTTCGGGTCCACCTGGTTCTGCGTGGCGAGCACCAGGTTCTGCATCATCATGCCGATGCCGAGACCCATCACGAACATGAAGATGGCGATGTGCCAGTACGTCGTGTCGTAGCGGATCGTGCCGAGCATGCCGAGACCGGCGGTGACGAGGAAGCCACCGCTGACCAGCCATGCCTTCCAGCGGCCGGTCTTGGTGATGACCTGGCCCGAGATGGTCGAGGAGAGGAACAGACCACCGATCATCGGGATCGTCATCACACCGGACATCGTCGGCGACTTGCCGCGCGCCAGCTGGAAGTACTGGCTGAAGAAGACGGTGCCGGCGAACATCGCGATGCCGACGAACAGCGAGGCGAGCGAGGCGAGCGTGATGGTCCGGTTGCGGAAGAGCCGCAGCGGGATGATCGGCTCGCTGGCGCGGGACTCGGTGAAGACGAAGAGCAGGGCGAGAACCAGGGAGCCCGCGAGCATCACGCCGGTCTGCCAGGACATCCAGTCGTACTTGTCGCCCGCGAAGGTCACCCACAGGAGCAGCAGCGAGACGGCGGCGCTGATGAAGAAGGCGCCGGTCCAGTCGACCTTGACCTCGCGCTTGACGACCGGGAGCTTCAGGGTCTTCTGGAGCACGATGAGGGCGATGACCGCGAACGGCACACCCACGTAGAAGCACCAGCGCCAGCCCATCCAGCTGGTGTCGGTGATGACACCGCCGAGCAGCGGGCCGCCGACGGTGGCGACGGCGAAGACCGCGCCGATGTAGCCGCTGTACCGGCCGCGCTCGCGCGGGGCGATCATGGCGGCCATCACGATCTGGGCGAGGGCGGAGAGACCGCCGACGCCGATGCCCTGCACCACACGGCAGACGATCAGCATGCCGCTGCTGGTCGACAGGCCGGCGACGACCGAGCCCGCCACGTAGATGACCAGGGCTATCTGGACCAGCAGCTTCTTGCTGAACAGGTCGGAGAGCTTGCCCCACAGGGGGGTGGTCGCCGTCATGGCCAGCAGTGAGGCCGTGACGACCCAGGTGTAGGCGCTCTGGCCGCCGCCCAGGTCGGAGATGATCTCCGGAAGGGCGTTGGAGACGACGGTCGACGACAGGATCGCGACGAACATGCCGAGCAGCAGCCCGGCCAGTGCCTCCATGATCTGCCGGTGTGTCATCGGCGTGCCGTCGGAGGCGTCGTGGCCCCCGTGCTTGGCGTGGCCGCCCCGCACACCGGTTGGTGTGGTCGTAGCCATGTAAGTCCTTGTCTTTGCTTCTGTTACGCGGGTGTACGGGTGTACGAGCCGTCATGGCTGTCATCCCGGCGGGAGCGGCAGTCGCCGCTGTGCTTTCCGGAGGCGCACCCTCCGGTGCCGCGACAGGAGAAGCTGTCGCGCAGCCGGGCGAGCAACGTGTTGAGCTGTCCGACCTCGTCGTCGGACCAATCCTGCAGATGGCAGGCGAACATCTCGGTCGACCGGCGGTCGAGGTCGTCGAGCACCCCCTCCCCCGCGGGGGTCAGCCGCAGGATGCGGGAGCGCTTGTCCGCCGGGTCCGGGAACCGTTCGATCCAGCCCCGGTCCGCCACGTGGGCGACGTGCCGACTGGTCACCGACATGTCGACCGCGAGCAGCTCGGCCAGCCGGCTGATCCGCATCTCCCCGTGCCGGCTCAGCAGAGTCAGCACGGCGGCGGAGCCGCCGGGGCAGTCGGCGGGCAGGATGCGGGCGAGACCCCTCTTGACGGCCCCGATGGCGCTCAGCTGCCGGGCCAGTTCTTCGTACTGACTCCGTGCGGCCACGGGACCCCCTGACGATCTCACCGGTCATCTTGTTGCTTAGGGCAACCATAGAAGCCGTTGGTTGCTGCAGGCAAACGAAACGGGGCTTGCGGAAGTAAAGGAACGCAAAAGGGTACGCCGGGTACTGGTCAAACCCGCAGTGTGTGCGGTAGGGGAGGGGGTGATGTGGTCTGTGCCACAGCAGTGGCGGATCGGCGGGCGGCGCCCGGGGGTTGGGCCGTTCGCCCGAGTTCGCTAGGGTCCTGCGACATGGCACACAATCCCCACGCACCGCAGGGTCCCGAGGGCTCCTACGACCCGGCCGGCAGCACCCAGATGTTCCGCGCCTTCGTCGACGAGGGCGAACCGCAGCGCGCGCAGCAGCCCGCCGCCGTCTCCTCCGGACCGAGGACCGGCCTGATCGCCGGAATCGTCGCGGTGGTCATCGTGCTCGGCGCGGTCGCCTGGCTCGCACTCGGCTGACCCGACCCGTTCAGCGTCCCGCCCGCGTTCCGACCCGCATCCGTCTCCGCGCCGCTCCCTCGCCGATCCGCGAGGGGGCGGCGCTGTCGGCTTGCGGCTGCGGCCGTACGGGAACGCGCACGGCCGCCGAGGGGGCGCCTCGGCGGCCGGGTGAGCGTGCCCTCGGGGCGGCTCAGTCCGCGATGAGCCCTTCCCTGAGCTGGGCGAGGGTACGCGTCAGCAGGCGGGAGACGTGCATCTGCGAGATGCCGACCTCCTCGCCGATCTGCGACTGGGTCATGTTGGCGAAGAACCGCAGCATGATGATCTGGCGCTCGCGCGCCGGGAGCTTGGCCAGCAGCGGCTTGAGCGACTCGCGGTACTCGACGCCTTCCAGCGCCGTGTCCTCGTAACCCAGCCGGTCGGCCAGCGAGCCCTCGCCGCCGTCGTCCTCGGGGGCGGGCGAGTCCAGCGAGGAGGCGGTGTAGGCGTTGCCCACGGCCAGGCCGTCGACCACCTCCTCCTCGGAGACCCCGAGAGCCCGGGCCAGCTCCGGGACGGTCGGCGAGCGGTCCAGCTTCTGCGCGAGCTCGTCGCTGGTCCGGGTGAGGGCGAGCCGCAGCTCCTGAAGCCGGCGCGGCACCCGCACCGACCACGAGGTGTCCCGGAAGAACCGCTTGATCTCGCCGACGACGGTGGGCATCGCGAACGTCGGGAATTCCACGCCGCGTTCGCAGTCGAAGCGGTCGATCGCCTTGATCAGGCCGATGGTGCCGACCTGGACGATGTCCTCCATGGGTTCGTTACGGCTCCGGAACCGCGCCGCCGCGTACCGCACGAGGGGCAGGTTGAGCTCGATGAGTGTGTCCCGCACATAGGCGCGCTCCGGGCTGTCGGTCCCACCGGGGCCCGGGGCGGGACCCAGCGCGGCGAGCCGCTGGAACAGGGAGCGGGAGAGCGTGCGGGTGTCGATGGCTTCCGGCGAGCTGGTGAGCGCAACGGGTGCGGGCTCGCTCTTGTCGAGCGTGAGCACCTTCGAGCTGCCCTGTTCTACGGACATGCCACCCCCTTGAGGTCGCGGACGGTCGCGGTGGCCACGACCATCGGAGGAACGCAGCCTCCACCTGAATACCGGAGGCGGGGCTGCGGCAAACTCACTTCCCGCAGAATGTCACATGTCGGCAACGCGCTGTAGTGACTTGTCGACAAGTCCAGGGGGAGTCTGCGCAGTTAACAAGGGGTGTGAGGCTTTTGGTGCCGGGGAAACGCCTCGGAAACGGTCTACCCGTTTCGGTTACGCCTCGATCCTGTTTGCGGATCGAAGTCTGGCGAAACTCCGGGCCAGGAGTCTTGACACATGCATCTGGGAGACTCCCAGCTCGGCGCTGATCTGGGACTGCGTCAGATTGCTGTAGTACCGCAGCAACAGGATCCGCTGCTCCCGTTCGGGCAGCTGTACGAGAAGATGCCGGACCAGGTCCCGGTGCTCCACGCCCGCGAGGGCCGGGTCCTCGTAGCCGAGCCGGTCGAGAAGGCCGGGGAGCCCGTCGCCCTCCTGGGCGGCCTCCAGTGAGGTCGCGTGGTACGAGCGCCCGGCCTCGATGCAGGCCAGCACCTCGTCCTCGGAGATCTTCAGCCGCTCGGCGATCTCCGCGGTGGTGGGCGAGCGGCCGTGCGCGGTCGTCAGGTCCTCGGTGGCGCCGGTGACCTGCACCCAGAGCTCGTGCAGCCGGCGGGGGACGTGGACGGTGCGCACGTTGTCCCGGAAGTACCGCTTGATCTCGCCGACGACGGTGGGCATCGCGAACGTCGGGAACTGCACACCGCGTTCCGGGTCGAAGCGGTCGATCGCGTTGATGAGCCCGATCGTGCCGACCTGGACGACGTCCTCCATCGGCTCGTTCCGGCTGCGGAACCGCGCGGCGGCGTACCGCACGAGCGGAAGGTTGGCCTCGATCAGCGCGGTGCGCACCCGGTCGTGCTCCGTGGTGCCCGGCTCCAGGTTCTTGAGCTGCCCGAAGAGCACCTGGGTGAGCGCCCTGGTGTCGGCGGTCCGGGAGCGGGCGGGAGTGCCCGTCTCGTCGGGGGTCTCGTGGACCGTCGTCTGCACCTGGCCCGGCGGCGGGGCGTACGGCCCGGCGGGCGGGGCGGCCGGTGCCGCCTGGTGGGCCTGGGGAGGCACTTGAGGCGCTGTACTGGCCGGCACGATGACGCCACCCCTTCGCGGTCGACAACTACGGCTTGCGGTCAACTTCGGTCAATCCATCCGTCAAAAGCGGTCATAGCATCACAAGACATGACCACTATGCGCAAGCACCCCATAGCGCCGTGTTGACCTTGCCCGGGTTTGAAACGGCCGCCGGGCGTCCATCGGGCCTCGGACAAAGAAAAGCCCCTCACCGTCGCGGTGAGGGGCTCGCAGGGCCGAAGGCGTCAGAACGGGTAGTCGGCGATCACCCAGGTGGCGAATTCACGCCACTGACCGGCAGCCGCCTGATGGGCGGGGTGCTCGATGTAGCGCTTCAGCGCGGCCTCGTCCGCGACCGCGGAGTTGATGGCGAAGTCGTACGCGATCGGCCGGTCGGTGATGTTCCAGGCGCACTCCCAGAACTCCAGCTCGGGGACGGTCCCCTCCAGCGCCCGGAACGCCTCCGCACCCGCGACGACCCTCGGGTCGTCCCGCTCGACGCCGTCGTTCAGCTTGAACAGGACCAGATGGCGGATCACGCGGTTCCCCTAGTTGACGAGCTCGGACATGAAGTCGCCGACGCTCTGCGCGGCGTCCGCGATGCCCTCGAACCCTACTTGCACCAGGTCCGCGGCCCGGGCGGGGGAGTTGATGATCGTGTAGAGCACGAAGACGCCTATCACGTAGAGAGCTATCTTCCTCGCTTGCGCCATCAGCCCCTGACTCCCCTTCGATCCCCTGCGGTTTCGATCCCCTGTGCGGTCGGGCGAGTCTATCCACACACATGCGCGGATCTGCCTGCCGTTTCCGTCACTTGTCGTTCACCAGCGGTCAGGGACCAACGTCCCGCGCACAAGGGCCCTTCGTCCGCCCGCGAACGGGGTCCGGCGAGGCAGGATGGAAGGGAGCCCCTCGGTCTCCGAGGGGCAGGGAACGGGACCCCTGCCGGGGACCCGTGCCGTGGCCTCCCCCGACCGCGGCACGGAGCGGCAGGCCCCGTGACCGGGGGAAGCGGCACATCCCCCCGATGCCGCTTCCCCCTCCCCCTACTTCTTCTCGCCGCGCTCCTCGTTTCGCGCGCCCTTGCTCCGGGAAGCCGGCGCATCGCCCAGCGCGTCGTACAGGTCCCGCCGGCTGATCCCGAACGGCCGGAGCACCGTGCTCAGGGTGCGCGCGGTGACCCCCTGTTCCACCAGCAGCGGGACCAGGGGCCGCAGGTCGACGTTCCAGGCGGCGCGCTGCGGGGGCGCGAGGACGAACACGCCCTCGTCCTCGCCCGCGAAGGCCGCCACCGCCTCGGAGAGCGGCAGCCACCTCACCCCGTGCCCGAGATCGGGATGCCCGTCCGGCACGGCGATCCGGCGGTCCTCCGCGGACCCGGCCAGCACCTCCGCGAGCGCGCCGAGATCGGCGGCGGGCGCCCGGAACACCACGGGGGCCGGTGCCGTACGCAGCAGCTCCGCGTGCGGCGGGGCGGCGAGCGAGCGGCGGTCGGTCCGGCCCAGGTGGACCGCCGGCGCCACAGGCAGGCCCGCCGCGAGCAGCACCGCCACGGTCCCGGCCGCGTCGCCCGCCACCTCGAACCGGGCCCCCTGACCGGCCGCGTCGGCCAGCCACGCCCCGGCCGCCTGCGAGACGCCCTCCAGCGGGCCGGAGACCGAGGCGGCGATCACCCCGCCGTCCGCGAGGGCCGCGCGCGCCTCGTCCGGGACGCGGGCCGCGTCGAGGTCGACCGAGGCGTCCGCCGTGCGCCACAGGAGCCCCGGGCGCCCCTCCGGTTCCGGCAGGCCGCGGCGCTGGACGAGGACCAGCGGCCGGCGCGGCCCGGTCTCGGTGAGCGTCAGGGTCACTTCGGCGGCCGGGTCTCCCAGTGCCGCCACGAAGTCCGGGCCGAGGTCGCTCGCCACCAGGGTGCTGCGGAAGGCGAAGGTGTCCGGTGAGGCGTGATCGCTGCGCCGGAGCACCAGGCGGTCGGTCACCTCGTGGTGCGGGTTGACCACGGCGGTGCCGGTCGCGACATGGGGCCCGGCCGCGAGGCGGACGGCTACCGGGCCGCGCAGGAGGGCCAGGCCCTCCTCGTCGATGGCGGCGCCCACCCCGACGACGCAGGTGGCCCGGGGCGTGATCTCCTGCTCGCCGGTCAGCTCCAGGGTCTTCGTGTGGGTCGCGCGGACGTGTCCGTGGCCCCTGGCGTGGATCTTCATTGCCTTCTCCAGGGCCTATGAGGTGTCCTGTCCGGACCGGTCATGGTAGTCCGCGCCCGCAGACGCGGAGCGGGCCGACCGGAGCCCAGTAGACTTCCCGGCATGTTCGAACACCTCCGCCACAAGCCGGGCACCCCTTTGCTCCGCAATCGCGAGCTCGTCATCGCGTGCTCGGCGTTCCGCAGCCGCGTGAACCTTTCCAGCGTGGTGCGGACGGCGGGGTGCTGCGGAGTCGAGCGGATCATCGCCTGCGGCAATGTGAAACTCGACCCGAAGATCGCCCGCGACGGTGCCGAGAACGTCGAGATCGAAATGCGGCGGAGCCTTCCGCCGGTGCTGAAGAAGATGCGCGAGGACGGCTACACGATCATCGCGCTCGAACAGGCCACCAATTCGAAGAGCCTGCACGAGATCAGTTTCCCCCGTAAGTCGGTCATCGTCCTCGGAAACGAGCGGACCGGCCTCAAGGAGGACGAGCTCGCCTGCGTGGACGAGTGTGTGGAGATCCCGGTCTGGGGCTCCCCGCACAGCTACAACGTCGCCACGGCCGGCGCCATGGCCATGTACGAGTACTGCAGGCAGTTCCCGACGGGCTGACCCGCCGGGCTCACTCCTCCGGTCCGGACGTGACCGCCGTCAGGGTCGCGATGATCTCGGTGCTGTCCGAGTCCAGCCTGCGCGCCCACGACGAGGAGACGGCGGCGGCCTCCTCGGCCTTCGTGAGCTGGAAGCCGGTGACCTTCCACCCGGCGGCGAGTGCCTTTCCGGCGAGCACCTCTTCGACGTACGAAGGGGTCAGCTCGGGAAGTCCCTGGATGTCGCGCGGCACGGGCTCCCGCCAGATGCTGGTGCCGACCGTGGCCGTGAGGGGCGCATTCGGCTTGGCGACGGTACGAAGGCCGCTCCAGATGTCCTCGTCGCCGCGCACGAGACCGTGGAGCAATTTCCCCCACGGCATCAGGACCAGCAATTCATCGGCGGCTCCCCGCAGCTCTTCCGGGGCATTCTCGATCGCCGCGTTCACGAGCAGCAGATTGGGTACGCCGCCCTTGGCGGGCTTGCGGCGGCTGCGAATGCTCGTCTGCGTCATCCGCTGCCAGGCCGGGTCCACGCCCACGACCAGCCAGTCCGGATTCTCCTTGGCGATGCGATAGGACGCCCGGGCGTCCCCCGTGCCGACATCGACGACGACCCGGGAACTCCCCTGGACCAGCCGCTCGAATGCGCCCTCGGCGGCCTTTTCGAGCTTCTTGCCCCGCACGATCTGCATAACGGCCAGTGCTTTCTTCTCTCGGCTGCCCGGCCGGCGGTAGCCGGCCCCGGCGGGCGTCCCGCCGCCCCCGGCATGATCCCCCAGCGCGGCGCCCGGAGACCAACCGGCACGGGCGCGGGCACACGCAGAACCGCCCCCGATCCGTTCACACGGTTCGGGGGCGGTTCTCGCTGGCGGTAGCGGAGGGATTTGAACCCTCGGTGAGTTTCCCCACACTCGCTTTCGAGGCGAGCTCCTTCGGCCGCTCGGACACGCTACCGAGAGAGAGCTTAGACCATGTTGGCCGTACGCCGAAATCCGTTTCCGGGCGATGGCGCGTGCCCCGGCTCCGGCAGGTCAGCGGTCCCGGAAGAAGGCCGTCAGCGGGGCCGCGCACTCGGCCTCCAGGACCCCGGCGACCACCTCGGGGCGGTGGTTGAGACGGCGGTCGCGTACGACGTCCCAGAGCGAACCGGCGGCACCGGCCTTCTCGTCCCGGGCGCCGTAGACCACCCGGTCCACCCGGGCCTGCACCAGCGCGCCCGCGCACATCGTGCAGGGCTCCAGGGTGACCACCAGGGTGCAGCCGGACAGGCGCCACTCGCCGAGCGCGGCGGCGGCCCGGCGCAGCGCCAGGACCTCGGCGTGCGCGGTCGGGTCGCCGGTCGCCTCGCGTTCGTTGTGCCCGGCGGCCAGCGGCGCCCCGTCCGGGCCGAGGACGACGGCGCCGACCGGTACGTCACCGGTCGCCGCCGCACGGTCGGCCTCGGCCAGGGCGCGGCGCATCACCGCCCGCCACGGGTCCCGTACGGGATCGGGCGGGTCCGGGGTGTGCGGGCGGGATGCTTCGGTCACGAGCGGACCCCAGGGCCTTTCCTTTGGAACATGCCGGATCAGGGAGCGGGCTGATCCAAAGGAGAGACCCTAGCGGACGGTCTCCAGCACCTCGGCCGCCCCCAGTGCGTCCGCGATCTCCGCCAGGGCGTCCGTCCGCAGCATCAGCAGCTCTGCCTCGGGGAGCCCGAGGTCGGACAGGACCCCGGAGTCGCCGATCGGGCCGGCCGGGACGACGCCCGCGGAGGGCCCGTCCTCGTCCTCGTCCTCGTCGTCGTGGGCGGTGGCCTGGGGCTCGCCGTCCTCGGTGCCGTCGAGGCCGACGAGCTCCTCCAGGGCGGCGATCGTTTCCTCGGCCCCTGGTTCGCGGCCGAGCAGTTCGTCGGTGAGCAGGATCTCCCCGTACGAGGAGCGGGCGGCGGCGGAGGCGTCCGAGACGTAGATCCGGGGGTCCTCCTCACCGTCCACCCGGACGACGCCGAACCAGGCGTCCTCCTGCTCGATGAATACGAGCACCGTGTCCTCGTCAACCGAGGCGTCACGGGCCAGATCCGTCAGGTCGGACAGGGTCTCCACATCGTCGAGCTCCGTGTCGCTCGCTTCCCACCCGTCTTCGGTGCGCGCGAGCAGTGCGGCGAAGTACACCGTGACTCTCCCACTGGTCTCGGGGCCAAGGGCCGGTCCGGGCGGGGAGCAGCCGGTGCTCCGGCTGCCCTGCGTCCCGCCCATTCGGCATCGTGACAGAAACCGGCGCTTCGCGAGAGCAGTTCGGCGGTTGAGTCGGCCATCAGTTCTCTCCGCCACCGTCACCAGCGGCTTTTCCGCAGGCCGGAGGGGCTACCAGCGGAACGTGCGCATCCGCATGGCCTGGCGCATTCGGGCGGCTTTGACCCGCCGGGGCTGGACCCGGTCGCGCAGCGCCTTCGCCTCGTGGAGCTCACGGAGGAACTGGGCGCGCCGCCGGCGGCGCTGCGCGTCGGTCTCGGGTGCGCCGGGGGAGTCCGGTGTGCTTCCGGGGTTCCGCGCGTTCCCGGGGTGCTCGGCGCTCTGTGCCCCGTCGGCCATCGGCTCTTCACCCCCAAGGCTGGCTGCGTCGCTGGCTCCGTATGCCACCACCTTCCCCCCGAACGCGTGGATGATGCCAGCGCACGGGTGCGGGAGGCGCGGCTACGCTGGGAGCCATGCGGATCCACGTCGTCGACCACCCGCTGGTCGCGCACAAACTCACCACCCTGCGCGACAAGCGCACCGACTCCCCGACCTTTCGGCGCCTCGCCGACGAGCTGGTGACCCTGCTCGCGTACGAGGCGACCCGCGATGTGCGCACCGAGCAGGTCGACATCGAGACTCCGGTGACACCCACCACCGGCGTGAAGCTGTCGCACCCCCGCCCCCTGGTCGTCCCGATCCTGCGGGCCGGTCTCGGCATGCTCGACGGCATGGTCCGGCTGCTGCCGACCGCCGAGGTGGGCTTCCTGGGCATGATCCGCGACGAGGAGACGCTCAAGGCGTCCACGTACGCGAGCCGGATGCCCGACGACCTCTCGGGCCGCCAGGTCTATGTGCTCGACCCGATGCTGGCCACCGGCGGCACGCTCGTCGCGGCCATCCAGGAGCTGATCAGGCGCGGCGCCGACGACGTCACCGCCGTCGTGCTCCTGGCCGCCCCCGAGGGCGTCGAGGTCATGGAGCGCGAGCTCGCCGGCACGCCGGTCACCGTGGTCACCGCCTCGGTCGACGAACGGCTCAACGAGAACGGCTACATCGTCCCGGGCCTCGGCGACGCGGGCGACCGCATGTACGGCACCGTGGACTAAGGGACAGCTCTTAGGCACTTCTCACCCGGCGCCCTCGCCCGGTGCCGTCCTCCGCGGTCAGCAGGAGGAGGGCACCGGGGCGGGCTTCGTCAGCGCGGACAGCGCGGCGGCGGCCGTCTGCGGCTTGCTGAACGCCGTGAACTTCTTGCCGATGATCAGATCGACCTCCCCGTTCTTGCGGGCGTCGGTCTTCGTCGTGGCCCCGGGCAGCTGGGCGCCCAGCACCGGGAACGTGCCGTCGGCGGCGGCCGGGGCGCCGAGCAGGATGCCCGTGCCGGGCACCTTCTTGTCGTACGCGGCGGTGGCGTTCCCCACCTCGCCGATCTTGAACCCGCGCTTCTTCAGCTCGTCGGCGGCCGTCTTGGCGAGACCGCCGCGCGTGGTCGCGTTGTAGACGTTGACCGTGATCTTCGCGGGCCGCGGCAGCACCTTGGCGGGTTTCGACGCCTTCGGGGACGGGCAGCGCTCGGTCCGGTCGGCGGCGCTGGCCGTCTTGTCGCCGCCCGTGAAGACATCGATGAGCTGCAACGTGCCCCATCCGGCCAGCCCGAGGGCGACCACGGAGGCGATGGCCGCGAGGACCACTTTGCTGCGGCGGCGGGGGCGGCGCATGCGGGGGTACTTGTCACCCGTGATGCGGTACTTTCCGCCCATGCCGGGGGGAGTGAGCATGCTCATGGGCGCAGCGTAGTGCGACCCGGTGATGATGCCTACTAAATGATCAATGGATCGCACCCGTCCGGGTGGGAAAACACCCGAACGAACCCCGTACGGGCTCCGAGGCGTCAGCCGAGTTCGAGCACGCGGGCGTGCAGCACCTGGCGCTGCTGGAGCGCGGCACGGACCGCGCGGTGCAGCCCGTCCTCCAGATAGAGGTCGCCCTGCCATTTCACGACGTGCGCGAACAGGTCGCCGTAGAACGTGGAGTCCTCGGCGAGCAGGGTTTCGAGGTCCAGCTGGCCCTTGGTGGTGACGAGCTGGTCGAGGCGGACCGGGCGCGGCGCGACGTCCGCCCACTGCCGGGTGCTTTCCCGGCCGTGGTCGGGATAAGGCCGCCCATTTCCGATGCGCTTGAAGATCACACGGAAAGCCTACCGGTCAAGAGCCACCGGGCGCAGCCACGATCGCCACGATGCCGCGTGCAAGAAGGCTCACTTGCCCTTCGCCGCGGCTTTCGCGGCCTTCGCCGCCTGCTTGGCCTCCTGCTTGTACGCGCGCACCTCGGCCAGTGAGCCGGGGCCGGTGATGTCCGCGACGGACCGGTGCGAGCCCTCCTCCCCGTACGGCCCGGCCGCCTCCCGCCAGCCCGGCGGCCGGACCCCGAACTGCTTTCCGAGGAGGGCGAGGAAGATCTGGGCCTTCTGCGTCCCGAACCCGGGCAGGGCGTTGAGCCGCCGGCGCAGCTCCGCCCCGGTCGTGGCGTCGCGCCACACGGCGGCGGCCTCGCCGTCGTACTGCGCCACCAGGAACTGGCACAGCTGCTGCACCCGCTTGGCCATCGAGCCCGGATAGCGGTGCAGCGCGGGTTTGGCGGTGAACAGTCCGGTGAACGCCTCCGGGTCGTACGCGGCGATCTCATGGGCGTCCAGATCGTCCTTGCCCATGCGCCGCGCCAGGGCGTACGGGCCCGCGAAGGCCCACTCCATGGGCACCTGCTGGTCGAGCAGCATGCCCACCAGGGCGGCGAGCGGACTGCGTGCGAGAAGCTCGTCCGCCGCCGGCTCCTGGGCGATCCGGAGGGTGATGTCTCGGCCATCGTCGCTCTTGGTCATGGGCGGCATCATGGCGAGCCCCGGGGGCGACGGCCAGCACAACCACCGCCGACCGAGCGGTTTGCAGCCGTTTGCCGGTCAGCGGGCCCGGCTCAGGCCCCCGCGGACGCCGGGACCGGGGCGTCTCCCGGCTCCGGGGCCGTGGTGCGGCGGGGTGCGGCGGGTGCGGCGCTCGGCCTGCGCGAGGTGGGCGATCACGTGCGAGTGAAAGTGGTCCACGGCGTCGTCGACGCTGCGGATGAACCCGGTCTCCAAAGGTGAAGGAACCGTGAAGTCCGATTGTGGTCCGCGCGGGGCCGACGGGCGGCCCCGCCGATATTGCGGGTCGCACGCGGTGCGCTGATTGCTACCGTCGGTCCCACAACGCACCGACCCGTTCGCCGGACCCGAAGGATCTCCCTCATGCATGATGCCCGCGCCCTGATCGACATGGGTGCCGAAGCGGTACGCCGGCTCGCTCGACGCGGTTACACGCTGGACCTGCCCGCACTGGAGGACCTCCAGTCCCGGCGCAACCAGAACATCCGCTCGGCCGACGAGCTGCGGGCGGAGTCCAAGCGGGTGGCGAGCGAGGTCCAGCAGACGGCACGTCAGGGCGGTGACATCACCGCGCTGAAGGAGCGGGCCCGGGAGCTGAAGGACCAGATCCGGGACATCGACGCGGGCCAGGAGCAGATCCAGGAGCAGCTGCGCGACCTCCTTCTCAGCATCCCGAACCTCCCGGCCGACGAGGCCCCGGACGGCGACAGCGACGCGGACGCGGTCGAGGTCAGGCGCGTGGGCACGCCGCCGGTGTTCTCGTTCGAGCCGAAGGACCACGTGGACCTCGGCGAGGCGACGGGCATCCTCGACTTCGCCCGGGCGACCAAGCTCTCGGGCCCCCGCTTCGCGGTCACGCGCGGCGCGGGCGCGGCCCTGGAACGCGCCCTGGCGACCCTCTTCCTCGACCTGCACACCCGCCGCCACGGCTACGTCGAGCACGCGGTCCCGTACCTGGTCACCCGTAAGACCATGACCGGCACCGGGCAGCTCCCGAAGTTCGAGGAGGACCTGTTCAGGACCGGCGTGGCCGACCGCGAGCTGTTCCTCATCCCGACGGCAGAGGTCCCGCTGACCAACCTGTACGCGGACGAGATCATCCCGCCCGCCGAGCTTCCCCTCGCCCTGACCGCCCAGACCCCGTGCTTCCGGTCCGAGGCGGGTTCGTACGGCCGGGACACCCGGGGCCTGATCCGCCAGCACCAGTTCTCCAAGGTGGAGATGGTGCGCATCGTCGACCCGGCGGAGGCCGACGCGGAACTGGAGCGGATGGTCGGCCACGCGGAGGCGTGCCTGAAGGAGCTCGGCCTCGCCTACCGCGTCGTCAGGCTCGCCGCCGGCGACACGGGCTTCTCGGCCCGGCTCACGTACGACATCGAGGTCTGGATCCCGAGCCAGAACACGTACCGCGAGATCTCCTCGGTCTCCGACTTCGGTACGTTCCAGGCCCGTCGCGCCCACATCCGCACCCGCGACGAGAACGGCAAGCCCAAGCTCGTCGCCACCCTCAACGGCTCCGGCCTCCCCATCGGCCGCACCCTGGCCGCCCTCCTCGAACAGTGCCAGCAGGAGGACGGCTCCCTCGTCCTGCCCGAGGCCCTGACCCCGTACCTGGGCTTCCGCAGGATCGCGGCGGACGGGACGCCGGAGGCGTAGACACCCGTTCGTCCCCCTCTTCCTCCTCACCTGCCCGGCGGCACGTCCGCAACCCGATAGCGGCCGGATAGAACGCCGGGCAGGGACGGATAGGCGGTCCCGGGAGAGTGGTCCCACCAGGCCACCCCCGCTGAGATCGTGAGGACTCGAAGATGATCCAGACCCGACCGCGCCCGGTGCCCGAGGAGGTGACGTCCTCGGATGCCGTACGGCTCAGCTCCGTCGTGAAGCGGTTCACCGATGCCAAGGGAGAACGGTTCACCGCCGTCGACGGCATCGACCTGCGTATCCGGCGGGGTGAGATCGTTGCCTTCCTCGGACCGAACGGCGCCGGCAAGACGACCACCATCGACATGCTTCTCGGGCTGACCCGGCCCGACGAGGGCGCGGTGCGGCTGTTCGGACGCGAGCCGCGGCAGGCGGTGCGCTCCGGGCAGGTCGCAGCGGTGCTGCAGACGGGCGGGCTGCTGCCCGACCTGAGCGTCGAGGCCACCGTGCGGATGCTGGGCTCGCTGCACCCCGGCGCCGACGTCGGCGCGGTGCTGGCCCGGGCCGGGCTCGACCAGCTGCGCAGCCGCCGTGTCGCGGAGTGCTCCGGCGGCGAGCAGCAGCGGCTGCGGTTCGCCCTCGCCCTGCTCTCCGGGCCCGAACTGCTGGTCCTCGACGAGCCGACGGCCGGTATGGACGTCGGCTCCCGCCGGCACTTCTGGGCCACGGTCCGCGAGGACACCGAGCGCGGCATGACGGTCATGTTCGGTCGAACAGCTTGTGGTGCAGCGAGCACAGACACAGCCCGTTTTCGAGGTCGTCCGGTCCGTCGAACGCCCACCAGCGCACATGGGCGGCCTCGAGCCCGACCGGCACCGTGCCGATCCTGTCGTCGTACCCGCGGAAGGCGCACTGGTACTCGTACGCCGTCAGGACCATCTCCCGCATGCGCCGGTCCCGCTGCCTGCGCTCGGTCGAGACCAGGCCGGTATCGGCCTCCTCCAGTCCCAGGCCGACGGCTTCGCACAGCTCGCCGTGGAGGGAGGGCGGGAAGTGCAGATCGAGGAGCACGCGTGTCATTCGGCCGAGCAGGGGCGGGGCGGGCGTCGTCCGGTTCCCAGGACCGTACTCGTCGAGCAGCCGCCGCAGGTCCTGCTCCACCGTGCTGTACCGCAGCTCGTCGTCGGCGTCCTGCTGGAACCGGCTGAGCGCGTACAGGAACAGCAACGGCTTGTGCGGAGCCCGCGCCCCACTCCTGGTCCACTGCCTCAACTGCGCGGTGCGCTCGACCCAGTCGATGGTCGGCGATCGTAAGGGCGGCTCGTCGCAGTGCTTGCTGGCGGGACATGGCCGCAGTAGCCGGCCGAACACCGAGCCACGATGCGGATCCCGGCTACCCGGGCATGATGCCGTGGATGCGGGAGAGGGTGAAGACCCGTTCGGCGTCGCGCAGTTGGCACCAGGCGTACAAGTAGGGCGGTTCGAGCACGAGTTCGCTGAGGACACGTACGGTCCGGTTGCCCGACGCGGCGACGTACTCGACCGTGATGGCTGTGCCGACGTCGACGGCATGGGCGAGCTGGCGGACATCGCTGTACGCCAGGTTCTTCGCGTACGCGGCGACGATCTCCTCGGTGTCCGTGCCGTAGGGGACCCCGGTGCCGAACGGGTCGGGAGCCGGGAGTGTCGGCGGGGCGGCCCGCAGCCTGGCGGCCAGCGTGCTCAGGTCTACGGGCACCGGAGTCATCTGAGTCACCGTCGGCACGGACCGCTGCCGCTGGCCTGGGAGTGGGGGGACCGGGACGGCGGTACGTCGGCGCCGGGTCTCCTCGACGCGTACGGTTCCGTCGGCCCTCTCGGCGACGGGGGCGTAGCCGGCGGCCCGAAGCGCGGCGAGGGTCTTGTCGAGTGGGGTCCGGCTGACCAGCACGGTCGGTGCCAACACGCGTAGGCCGAGGGCGGCGAGCTTTCGGTGAGTGACGAGTTCGGCGAGGAGGGCGGCTTCTTCGCCATGGATCACACAGGCGGCGGGAGCTACGCGCACACGGCCGTGAGTGCGTGCGGAGTCGTTGATCAGGTACAACAGCGGCTGGGGGAGGGCGCCGACCGCGACGGCGCCCAGGTCAGCCGCGATGGCATCCGCCGTGCGGCCCGTGTCCAGGGCGCGGCGAACGGTTGTGGGGCTGAACCGCCACACCGATGCCGTGCCACCGACTTCCTTGTCCGCGACGGTGTCCAGCAGTGCGGCGAGGCGGGCGGACGGTGTGCCGGTGACGACGGCGGTGAGGTCCGCGCCGAAACGGGCTGTCCTGGTGGCTGCCGGCAGCAGCCGCTCACAGGCAGCGGCGAGCGTTTCGGGGGCTTCGGCGCCGTCGGTTCGCAGAGCGGCCCCGATGGGGGACAGACAGCCGCGGGCGACGACCCCGAGCAGTTCCGCTTCCCGGATCGCGGTGGCGAAGGGCGTGGTGTCCTGGGGGAGTTGTTCGGCGAGCGGGTGATGCCAGGCAATCATCGGCCCCAGTTCCGCGGGGCTGTGCACTCCCTGGTGCGCCGGGAACTCCGCTGCGGCGGCGAGGAGCCCCTCTCGGGCCTGCACACAGCCGCCGCAGGGCGGTGTTCCGGCGAGCGCGGGCAGTACCTTGCCGTCACCGTCGCGGGCCTGGGCCGGAGTCAGTGGCAGCGTCCGCCAGGTGTGGAGAAGCGCGGTGAGTCGCTCCGCCGGTTCTTGTTCCGCCCACGTGTCGTATGCGTCCGTTGCCGCGACCCGGTCGCCGTCCCGGGCCAGCAGCCCGGCGTCGTAAGCCGTCTCCAGAACAAGGCGTACGACGATGTCGTCGCACTGCGCCGCCCTGCTGATCCGGGACAGCTCACGTGTTCCGACCCCGCCGGACTTCAGCAGGACCGGCGGAGCGGCGGAACATGTCGCCAGAACCGACGCGGCATGTGCGGCGAACGCCGTGGCGGCTGCCGCCGCCTCCCGGTCCACTTCCGCCGAGGTGACGGACGTCGTCCTCATCACGGGCGGGACGGGCTCGAAGGGGGCGTGCCAGCCGACTCCGCGCAGTGCGAGCGCCACCTCGGCGGGCATGCGCGTGGATCCGTACCCGGAGTACCGGTCCTGGACCAGCAGTCCCCGCTCCAGCGCCCAGCGCGCACCTGCCTCGGAGTCGGCCGACGGGGCCCTGAACGTATGCGGACGCGTCGGTGATTGAGCCTGTTCACCCTGGTGAGACGCTCGCCGCTCGAGCAGCTTCCGGGTGGACGCAGGTGCCGAAGCGATCAGCGCGGCCAGCCGCTCCGGATTGCTGTGGTGTTCCAGCAGGGCGGTCAGCCGATGCTTCCTGGTGGTGCCGGGCGACGGGATGCCCAGGGCCACCAGCATGCGGCGCAGCTCCTCGGAGGCCGTGTTCGCCAGTAGCCGGGTGAGCGGAGCGTCCAGCCCCAGCGGTGAGTCCCACGCCTGCCGCAACGGCGTCGCCATGCGCAGCACCCCTTCGCCGTCCGGCCAGACGAGTGCGCGGTCGGCCAGCGCCTCCAAGGCCGCGTCCAGCCTGCGAGTGCGCTCCGTTCCGGTCGCATCCAGCAGATCGGCCAGGGCGGCACAGGGAACGGGCCCCAATGCCGCCAGTGCCTCGGCCACCTGCAGGTGTGGCAGCGCGAGTCCGGGCAGCACCGCGGCCACCGACGCCGGGCGCTGAAGGCGGTCCGCGACTTCGCTGAACGATCGTGGTTCCGGCGGGGACACGGCATCCGGGCGAGCTGCCAGGACCCGTTCGAGCCGGTCGGCTTCCAGATCACTCAGCCACGTGGTCAGAGTCGATCCGCTGGGCTTGCCGATGGGGACACCTCACAAAGGCGAGTGCCGGTGGTCTCCGACCGGAATCGGTCCTGCACAGACCCAGAATGGCGGATCGCGGAGGACTCCTGAGTCCTGAGTCGGCAGAAACCCGCTTCCGAGTGAAGGCGATGTCCTGGACTCGACCCGGAGACGGCACGTCAGGGGAATGGAATGTCTCTTATGTCGGACATAAACGAGACCGGGACTGAGACCACCAACGTCGAAGGCCCCCGCTGCGAGCAGCGGGGGCCTTCGACGTATTGCCCGGTGAGAGCAATGGCGGAGGATACGAGATTCGAACTCGTGAGGGGTTGCCCCCAACACGCTTTCCAAGCGTGCGCCCTAGGCCACTAGGCGAATCCTCCGCCGCAAACAATACAAGACGTTGAGGAGTGCTCGCGAACCCGTTCCCCGGGGAGGGGTCGGGGCGGTGCCCGAGGTGGACTTGTGGGGGTGGGGATCGGTTAAGGTGGGCGTCAGCCCCTCACGTGGCGCTATCTGACTGAACTCCCCCAGGGCCGGAAGGCAGCAAGGGTAGGTTGGCTCTGGCGGGTGCGTGGGGGGCCCTTGCGTTTCCGGGTGGTGCGGGTCACGACCGGGGCCGGTTGTCAGTGCGCCCCGATAACCTCGTAGGTGTGTCGTCCCTTGCGCTGTACCGCCGCTACCGCCCCGAGTCGTTCGCCGAGGTCATCGGTCAGGAGCATGTCACTGACCCGCTCCAGCAGGCCCTGCGGAACAACCGGGTCAATCACGCGTACCTGTTCAGCGGCCCGAGGGGCTGCGGCAAGACGACGAGTGCGCGCATCCTGGCCCGCTGTCTGAACTGCGAGCAGGGGCCCACGCCCGCGCCTTGCGGCGAGTGCCAGTCCTGCCGTGACCTGGCGCGCAACGGGCCGGGGTCCATCGATGTGATCGAGATCGACGCCGCTTCGCACGGTGGCGTGGACGACGCCCGTGATCTGCGGGAGAAGGCGTTCTTCGGGCCCGCGTCGAGTCGTTACAAGATCTACATCATCGACGAGGCGCACATGGTGACGTCGGCGGGGTTCAACGCCCTGCTGAAGGTGGTGGAGGAGCCGCCGGAGCACCTGAAGTTCATCTTCGCGACCACGGAGCCCGAGAAGGTCATCGGGACGATCCGTTCGCGTACGCACCACTATCCGTTCCGCCTCGTACCGCCGGGGACCCTGCGCGACTATCTCGCCGAGGTCTGCGACCGGGAGAACAGCCATGTGGACGACGGCGTCCTGCCGCTCGTCGTGCGGGCCGGCGCGGGGTCCGTGCGTGACTCGATGTCCGTCATGGACCAGCTGCTGGCCGGCGCGGGGGACGAGGGTGTGACGTACGCCATGGCGACGGCACTGCTCGGTTATACGGACGGCTCGCTGCTCGACTCGATCGTGGACGCCTTCGCGGCGGGCGACGGGGCCGCGGCCTTCGAGGTCGTGGACCGGGTCATCGAGGGCGGCAACGACCCGCGCAGGTTCGTGGCCGACCTGCTGGAGCGGCTGCGCGACCTGGTGATCCTCGCCGCCGTGCCGGACGCCGGCGAGAAGGGGCTGATCGACGCGCCGGCCGACGTCGTGGAGCGGATGCAGGCGCAGGCGTCCGTGTTCGGGGCCGCCGAGCTGAGCCGCGCCGCCGACCTGGTCAACGAGGGGCTTACGGAGATGCGCGGCGCCACCTCGCCACGCCTCCAGGTCGAGCTCATCTGCGCCCGGGTCCTGCTGCCCGCCGCCTTCGACGACGAGCGCTCGATGCAGGCCCGGCTGGACCGGCTGGAACGAGGCGCGTCCTTCGCCACCACCGGCCCCGGCCCCGCCATGGGGTACGTGCCGGGCCCCGAGGCCCTCGCCCACGCACCGGTCCCGCCCGCCCCCCAGCCGGACGCCGGGCCCGCCGCCGCCCGAGGAGACGCGCAGCCCCCCGCCGCCGCCCCGGCCCCGGTCGCGCCCCGGACCCCGCCCCCCGCCCCCGTACAGGCGCCGCCGCCCGCTGAGGCGCCCGCCGCCGGGCAGCGGCCCGGTGCCTGGCCCGCCGCCGCGTCCGCCCCGGACCAGGGACGCCGGCCCGGCGGCTGGCCCACCGCCGCCGCGCCCGGCCGGGCCTCCGCCCCCGCCCCGGCTCCGGCCCCGCAGAGCGCCCCTGCCGCGCCTCCCGGGCCCGCGGCCTCCGAGCCCGCTCCGGGCATGGCGCAGGGCGCCGGTCAGGTGCGCAACATGTGGCCCGACATCCTGGAGGCGGTGAAGAACCGCCGACGTTTCACGTGGATCCTTCTCAGCCAGAACGCCCAGGTGACCGGGTTCGACGGCAGCACGCTGCAGATCGGCTTCCTCAACGCCGGTGCGCGGGACAACTTCACGAGCAGCGGCAGCGAGGACGTGCTGCGGCAGGCGCTCGCCGAGCAGTTCAACGCCCAGTGGAAGATCGAGGCGATCGTCGATCCCTCGGGCGGCGCCGGGCAGCCCCCGCAGCCCCCGTCCGGCGGCCAGCGTCCGTACAGCCCACCGCCCGCCGCGCCGCGCCCCGCCGCGCCCCAGCCGTACGAGCGGCCCGCCGCGCCCGCGCCCGCCCCGGCCCCGGCAGCCGCCCCGCAGCAGCCGGGCCCCGGCTCCGCCTCCCCGTCCGGGCCGCCGCCCGCGCCCTATGCGGCCCCCGAAGCGCCGAAGCCGGTCGCGCCGGAGGACGACATCCCGGAGGCCGACGACCCCGACCTGGTCGACTCCGCCCTCTCCGGGCACGAGCTGATCGTCCGCGAGCTGGGGGCCACGGTGGTCGAGGAATACACCAACGAGTAGGCGCGCCGGTGGAGCCGCCGCCCCTGTCCACGGACCGGCGGCCGTCAAGGGCCCCGCGCCCCGGCGGCTAGGCTGCACCCCGTGAAGGTCCTCGTCATCGGCGGCGGCGCCCGCGAACACGCCCTGTGCCGCTCTCTGTCCCTCGACCCCGACGTCACCGATCTGTACTGCGCCCCCGGCAACGCCGGCATCGCAGAGGTGGCCGAACTGCACCCGGTCGACGCCCTCGACGGCGTCGCCGTCGCGCGCCTCGCCGCCGAGCTGGGCGCCGGGCTGGTGGTCGTCGGCCCGGAGGCGCCGCTCGTCGCCGGTGTCGCCGACTCCGTGCGCGCCGCGGGCATCCCGTGCTTCGGCCCGTCCGGTGCCGCCGCGCAGCTGGAGGGCTCGAAGGCGTTCGCCAAGGACGTCATGGCCGGGGCGGGCGTGCCCACCGCCCGCAGCTACGTGTGCACCACGCCCGCCGAGATCGACAGCGCCCTCGACGCGTTCGGCGCGCCGTACGTGGTCAAGGACGACGGTCTGGCCGCGGGCAAGGGCGTCGTCGTGACCGAGGACGTGGAGGTGGCCCGCGCCCACGCGCTGGCCTGCGACCGGGTGGTCATCGAGGAGTTCCTCGACGGCCCCGAGGTGAGCCTCTTCGCGATCACCGACGGCACCACCGTGGTGCCGCTCCAGCCCGCCCAGGACTTCAAGCGGGCCCTCGACGGCGACGAGGGCCCGAACACCGGTGGCATGGGCGCTTACTCCCCCCTGCCGTGGGCCGACCCCAAGCTGGTCGACGAGGTCATGGAATCGGTGCTCCAGCCGACCGTGGACGAGCTGCGCAGGCGCGGTACGCCCTTCTCGGGGCTGCTGTACGCGGGCCTCGCGATCACCTCGCGCGGTGTGCGGGTCATCGAGTTCAACGCCCGGTTCGGCGACCCGGAGACCCAGGTCGTCCTGGCGCGCCTGCGGACGCCGCTGGCCGGTGTGCTGCTCGGCTCCGCCAACGGCACCCTGGACCAGCTGCCGCCCCTGGTGTGGCGCGACGAGGCGGCCGTCACCGTGGTCATCGCCTCGCACAACTACCCGGGCACCCCGCGCACGGGCGACCCGATCGACGGGCTGGACGAGGTCGCGGCGCAGGACGCCCCGCACGCGTACGTGCTGCACGCCGGCACCCGGCGCGACGGTGACGCGGTCGTCAGCGCGGGCGGCCGCGTGCTGTCCGTGACGGCGACGGCCGATGACCTGGCGGGCGCCCGCGAGCGCGCCTACGCGGCGGCGGCGCGGATCCGGCTCGACGGCTCCCAGCTCCGTACGGACATCGCGAAGAAGGCCGCGGAGGAAGCGGCGGCCACCCGAGCCTGACGAGTGGCGGTCCCGGCCTGTACCCCGCTGACCCCGTGGCCCTCAACACCTTTGACCAAAGCCATTCCATCGAGTGACGGCTGAGCCATCCGGATGACGCCCGCCGCACCCCCAACTAGGGTGCGGCGCAAGCGTTCCGGCACTTGGCCCACCGGCATTGCGATGTCAGCGGCGGGTGCCATGGTGGGGGAGTGAGCAAGACCGCCGTGGGGGCAGAGGGGGTGAGGTCCAGCCGTGTCCGGTACCGGTACGGGTGAGGAGCCGGGTGCGCGGGCTGCGCGGGCCCGGGCGCTCGTCCTGCTGCGCATCCGCGGCAGGGCGACGGCGGTCGCGCTGCTGCCCGCCGCGCTGGCCGTGGTGCTGTTCGCCGCGGGCGCGCGCGGGTTCGCGGACGGCGGCGGCTGGGACGCGGCGCGCTGGGCCGTGGCCGCCTGCGCGGTCGTGGTCCTGCTGATCGCGGGAGCCGTCGCGCTCGCGGTCGTACGGGCGAAGCCGGCGGTCAGCCCGACCGTCCCGGTCAGCGAGGCGGCGGCGCCCGGCCTCTACCGCCTGGTCCGCGAGCTGGCGGACCGGCTCGACGTGCCCGCGCCCTCGGCCATAGCCCTCACGCCCGACTGCGACAGCTGGCTCGAGGACCGCGTCCATCCGGTGGCCGGCGGCCCCGCCCGGCGGACGGAGGCGGCCCCCGTGCTGGTCATCGGCTCGCCGTTCCTGTGGTGGATGCGGGTCGCCGAGCTGCGCGCCCTCCTCGCCCCGGTCGTCGCGGGCACCAGCGCGTCCGCCCAGCCCGACATAGCCGCCGCCCGGCGCTTCGTCCGGGGCCTGGACGGGGCGGTCGCCGACGCCGCCGCGCCCGCCCGCGGGCCGGTGCGCCGGGCCGTGCGGCTGCCGCGCGTCCTCATCGGGCGGATCGCCCGGATACTGCTGCGCAGCTGTCGCGGTCATGCCGCGGAGATGGAGCGGGGGGTCGCCGCCGCCGCGTCCTCGCGCGCCCGGACGGTGGACTACGGGCTGCGGATCGTCGCGCAGGAGCAGGTGGGCCTCGCCTACGCCGGCTGGGACCGGCTGCTGACCCGGGTCGCGCTGCCCGCCTGGCGGATGGGCCGCTGGCCCTCGCAGCTGGACGCGGGCGTCGTCGCCGCGCTCACCGAGCTCTCCCGCCGTGACCGACTGGCCGAGGGGTACGCCTCCCGGCTCGGTGAGCGGCCCGCCTGCGACCTCCTGGAGGAGCCGGGTACGGCCGACGAGGCGGCGTCCCTGCTGGCGGCCCGGCTCTTCCACGGCGGGCCCGCCGGGACCGGCCCCGACTGGTCCCCGGTGGACTGGCAGCAGTATCCCGACGAGGTGGTCGACCGGAAGTGGCGCTCGGAGGCGGCCCGGCTGCACCACGTCCTGGACGCCATGGGCGTGCCGCCCGCTGCCGCCGCCGGCGGGGTGCCCACGCTGGCCCGCGTGGTCGAGCACCTGGAGGCGGGGGAGAGCGGCGGGGAGGAGCTGGCGGCCGGGATCATCGCCGCCGTGGCCCGCGAGGAGGCCGAGGCGCAGGAGCGGGCACGGGCGACGGCCCCGGGCGATCTGCCCGGCCCGGACCCGGCACCCGGCGGAGCGGGCGGAGCGGGGGCCGCCACGGGCCTGGGCGATGCCTCCACGGCCCCGGGTGGAGCCTCCAAGAGCCTGGCCGGCCCCCTCGGCGGGCCCGGCCCCGGCACGGGCGTCTCCGTCCCCGCCGCCCCGAGCCCCGGCCCCGCCGTCGGTGACGACCTCGTCGCCCTCTGGGGACCCGACCCGCTCCCGCTGTTCCCGCTCCAGCCGCCCCGTACAGGCACCGAGCTGCTCGCCGATCACGTCGCGGCCATGGTCTGCTGCGCCGCCGTGGACACGGCGGGCGCGGCGCCCGGGCTCGACTGGCTCGACGGGCCCACACTGCTGGTCGACGGCGAGCGCCGCGCGGACCTCGGCAGCCCCGTCCTCAGTCTGATCGAGGACGGCGACTCCGGGCCGCTGCGGTCCTGGCTCGCCTCGGTCGGCGTACGCATCGACAAGCCCGTCCGCCTCGTCTGAAACAGGCCCCCGCCTACGCGGGACGCGGCGGACGGGATGGCCGAGAACAACCGCATAACCGGAGTGACGGCTTCCGTTCACGTCAATTCACGACGAACGGTGACGGAGTGCGTGCGTTATGTGATGTGCTGGGGAACGGCGCTGACTGACGGCGCACCACTGTTGATCCGGGGGCCTGAGGGAGGGGGAGCGTGATGGGGGCAGAACAGATCCGTCGGTGGGAATCGGGTGCCCTGGCGCATGCCGTGACCGACCCTTTCGGCCAGGGGCCGCTGCCCTGGCTGCGCGGCAGCGAGAACTACTTCGACGACACCGGCCAGGTCGTGCCCTGGTACGTGGACCCCGCCCTGTCCCGCGGCTCCACCGACGGCGGCACCCGCACCGCCGACGACGTGCGCCGGCAGATCAAGGGCTTCACCTCCACGGGGGCCGCGGCCCCCGGTGAGGCGATCGACTTCCACATCACGGTGGACCCGCCGCAGCAGTTCTCCGTGGACGTCTACCGGATCGGCCACTACGGCGGCGACGGCGCCTCGAAGATCACGACGAGCCCCCGGCTCTCGGGCATCGTCCAGCCGGCCCCCCTCACCGCCGACCGCACGGTCTCCTGCCACCACTGGTGGCTGTCCTGGCGGCTGCAGATCCCCAGCTACTGGTCGATCGGGGCGTATGTCGCCGTGCTCACCACGCTCGACGGCTACCGCTCGCACATTCCGTTCACGATCCGCGACGACCACCCGGCGGACCTGCTGCTCGTCCTCCCGGACGTCACCTGGCAGGCGTACAACCTCTACCCGGAGGACGGCCGGACCGGTGCCAGCCTCTACCACGCCTGGGACGAGGAGGGCCGGCTGCTGGGGGAGGAGGACGCGGCGGTCACCGTCTCCTTCGACCGCCCCTACGCGGGTGCGGGTCTCCCGCTGCACGTCGGGCACGCGTACGACTTCATCCGCTGGGCCGAGCGCTATGGCTACGACCTCGCCTACGCCGACACCCGCGACCTGCACGCGGGCCGGGTCGACCCCACCCGCTACCGGGGCCTGGTCTTCCCGGGGCACGACGAATACTGGTCGGTGCCGATGCGCCGTGCCGCCGAGCGCGCCCGCGAGCACGGCACCTCCCTGGTCTACCTCTCCGCCAACACCATGTACTGGCAGGTCAGCCTGGGGCCCTCGGCGTCCGGCGTGCCGGACCGGCTGCTCACCTGCCGCAAGCGCCGAGGACCCGGCAAGCCCGCGCTCTGGCGCGAGATCGACCGCCCGGAGCAGCAGCTGCTCGGCATCCAGTACGCGGGCCGGGTCCCCGAGCCCCACCCCCTGGTCGTGCGGAACGCGGAGCACTGGCTGTGGGACGCGACGGGTGCCGGCGAGGGCGACGAGATCGAGGGTCTGGTGGCGGGAGAGGCCGACCGCTACTTCCCGCGCACCACGCTGCCGGAGCACGACAACCGCATCCTGCTCGCCCACTCCCCGTACCAGGACGGCGAGGGCGTGATGCGCCACCAGGAGACCTCCCTGTACCGGGCCCCGTCCGGTGCGCTGGTCTTCGCCTCGGGCACCTTCGCCTGGTCCCCGGCCCTGGACCGCCCCGGCCATGTGGACCCCCGCATCCAGAAGGCCACCGCCAACCTCCTCGACCGGATCTGCAAGCGCGCCTGACCGGAGGACCGTCACTCCGCGCTGCCCCGCCCACCCGGACGCCACCCCTCCGCAGCCGGGCGTTCCCGGATACGGGACAATCGGAACGGTTCTTGAACAACGTACGCGGAGGCAGCGTGTCCGGATTCGTAGAAAAGCCCGAGCCGGTGCAGGTGCCGGGTCTCACCCACCTGCACACCGGCAAGGTGCGCGACCTGTACCGGAACGAGGCCGGTGACCTCGTCATGGTCGCCAGCGACCGGATCTCCGCGTACGACTGGGTACTGCCGACCGAGATCCCGGACAAGGGCCGCGTTCTGACCCGCCTCTCGATGTGGTGGTTCGACCAGCTCGCCGACCTCGTGCCGAACCACGTTCTGTCGACCGAGGTGCCCGCCGGGGCCCCCGCCGACTGGGAGGGCCGCACGATGATCTGCAAGTCGCTGCGGATGGTCCCGGTCGAGTGCGTCGCCCGCGGTTACCTCGCGGGCTCCGGCCTCCTCGAGTACAACGCCTCGCGCACCGTCTGCGGCATCGGGCTCCCCGACGGCCTGGCCGACGGCTCCGAACTCCCGGGCGCGATCTTCACCCCCGCCACCAAGGCAGCCGTCGGCGACCACGACGAGAACGTCAGTTACGAGGAGGTGGCCCGCCAGGTCGGTACGGAGACCGCCGTCGCGCTGCGCCGGACCACCCTGGACGTCTACGGCCGGGCCCGCGACATCGCCCGCGAGCGCGGGATCATCCTCGCGGACACGAAGTTCGAGTTCGGCTACGCGCCCACCGCCGACGGCGGCGAGGAACTGATCATCGCCGACGAGGTCCTGACCCCGGACTCCTCCCGCTTCTGGCCGGCCGCCACCTGGGAGCCGGGTCACGCCCAGCCGTCGTACGACAAGCAGTTCGTCCGCGACTGGCTGACCTCCCCGGCTTCCGGCTGGGACCGCAAGAGCGAGCAGCCTCCGCCGCCGCTGCCCCAGGAGATCGTGGACGCCACCCGCGCCAAGTACATCGAGGCGTACGAACTCCTCACCGGCACGCCCTGGCGCTAACGCCACACGAAGAAGCCCCCGGCCGAAAGGCCGGGGGCTTCTTTTCATCTGAGCGGACGACCAGGTTCGAACTGGCGACCTCAACCTTGGCAAGGTTGCGCTCTACCAACTGAGCTACGTCCGCAGGCGCCGAAGCGCGAGAACTACTATACCCATCCCCGCTCGCGTGCGAGACGCACTGCCGCATGGCGGTTCTCCGCACCCAGCTTCGATGCCGCCGCCGACAGGTAGTTCCGTACGGTCCCCTGCGAGAGCGACGCCCGTTCGGCGATCTCCGAGACCGGCGCCCCGTCGACCGCGAGCTCCAGCACCTCGGTCTCCCGGGCGGTCAACGGCGAGTCCCCGGCGGCGATGGCGTCGGCCGCCAACTCCGGATCCACGTAACGGTTCCCGGCCTGCACGGTACGGATGATGCCGGCCAGCTGGCGGGCGCTCACGGTCTTCGGTACAAAGCCCCGGACGCCCGCCGCGAGGGCCCGCTTGAGATGACCGGGCCGGCCGTGACTGGTCACGATCATGGTCCGGCACTCCGGCAGTTCCGCCCGCAACGATGTGGCGACACTCACACCGTCCGCCCCGGGCATCTCCAGGTCGAGCACCGCGACATCCGGGCGGTGGGCCCGGGCCATGGCGAGCGCCTCCGGCCCCGTCGCCGCCTCCGCGACCACCACCAGGTCCTCCTCCAGAGCGAGGAGGGCGGCGAGCGCGCCCCGGATCAGATGCTCGTCATCGGCGAGCAGCACCCGTACCGCGGTCATCGTCATTCCTCCACGAGGCCGGTCCTTCCGGCCCCACCATCACGCCCGGGGCCACTATGGCCGCGGCACACAAACTCATGGGCGCCCGGCGGGCGCCGGGCGTCCGCCGACGGGGTTCCTCGGCCGTGCCGGGCTTCCCCTCGCTCCCGTCCCCCTCCCCGGGTTCAGCCGAGAGCGCCGCCAGTGGGATCGTCGCCGTCAGCCGGAACAGGCCGCCCTTCGCCGGTCCGGCCTCCAGCGAGCCGTCCAGCGCGGCGAGCCGTTCCCGGAGGCCGGCCAGCCCGGAGCCCGGCCCGTCGGGCGCGGACGCGGGCGAGGACGCCGCTCCGGCGGGCGTCGCGCCGTCGTTCTCCACCTGGAGCACCGCGGTGTCGGCGGTGACCCCGACCCGGATCAGGCAGCGGCTCGGGTCGCCATGGCGCAGCACGTTGGTGGCCGCCTCCCGGACGACCCAGCCGAGGGCCGACTGCACGGGCGGGGGCAGATGCCCGCCGCTGTCGCCGGTCACCGCGCACTCGATACCGGCCGCGCTCAACACACCCTGCGCGCCCGCCAGTTCCGTGTCCAGGTTCGCTTCGCGGTAGCCGCGCACCACATCGCGTACCTCCTGCTGCGAGGCGCGCGCTATGCGCTGCACCTCGACCATCTGGTCCACCGCCTCCGGCCTGCCGCGCTGGGCGAGCTCCACCGCCAGCTCGCTCTTGAGCGCGATCACCGCGAGGTTGCGGCCCAGCACGTCATGCATGTCCCGCCCGAACCGCAGCCGTTCCTCCGCCACGGCGAGCCTGGCCTGTATGTCCCGGGCCTGCTCGGCCTGCCACATCACGCTCATGCTCCAGGCGCTGGGTCGGACCGAGATCAGGACCAGCACACAGCCGAAGAGGCTGCAGGGCACCACTCCTGCCAGGGTGCCGCCCTTGATGCCGGCCACCGCGAGGGCGCTGGTGATCAGGGCGGTGAGGCAGACGGACTCGACCAGGAAGCGGCGGACCGGCACCAGGAGCACCCGCGTGATCACGAGGGCCATCGGCGCGTTCAACGTCATGAGCAGCAGCCCCGAGCCCTTGACGCCGTCCACCCCGGCCAGGGTTGCCAGGAGTCCGACGGCCACGACCAGAAGCACCAGGGGGGCCAGCAGGCGCCGCCCCGGAAAGGCGGAGACGCCCAGGTAGTGCCCGTACGACGCGGTGAGGTTGCGATTGCTCAGCAGGCACTGCGCGAGGCTCACCAGGAGCAGCGCCAGGCCGAGGGCCAGCGGAAGCGGTTCATGGCGGATGTCGTGGTGGAAGGGCGTCCCCTGCCAGGCCAGGGCGAAGAGCCAGGGGATGCAGGAGATCGTGAACCGCGAATACAGGTCGATCCGCTCCATCTTGCTGCGCTCCTGCCAGCTGCGGTGCCAGCCCCGTACGCGCATCACGGCCCAACCTCCTTGTCAGCGGCGGGGGTCCCAGCGGAACCACCGCTGCACAGCAAACACGGCCAGCGCCGTCCAGACCAGCCCGGTCAACGCGGCGCCGAGCAGGTCGGTGCCCTCGGGGCCGCCGAACCAGCCGGCCCGGACCAGCGTCATCACGCCGGTCAGCGGCAGGTATGCGCAGACCGTCGCGAGCCGGTCGGGGAATATGTCCAGCGGGATGAAAAGCCCCGAGCCCATCATCGAGACGAGGAACAGCGGCAGCGTCGTGAGCTGGGCGGTCTGCACGGTGCGGGTGATCACGGAGGTGACCGCGGCCAGGCCCGCCAGCAGCACCACGCCCAACAGCAGCCCCGCCACGAGCAGTTCCGGTCGCTCCGGTGCGCCGAGGCCGAAGAAGGCCGTACCGGCGACGACGATCACCGCGCTCTGCGCCAGGGCGAGGGTGCCGGCCGGAAGGGCGGTCCCGGCCAGGATCTCCCCGTCGGTGACCTCGCCGGTGCGCAGCCGCTTCAGGACCAGCTCCTCGCGCCGGGCGACGTAGGCGGCGACGAGGTTCATGTAGACGGCCTGGATGAGCACCGTCCCGACGCCGCCCATGAGGGCCGCTCCGGCGACGGTGAGCCCGGTCCCGTCGAGGTCGACCTTCTCGAAGGCCGATCTCATCGCCATGATCATGGCCGCCGGCATGAGGAGCGCGACGAAGATCGCCGTCCGGTTCCGGGCGAGCAGCGACAGCTCGGCCCGGCCGAGGGCCGCCAGCCGGCTCACGGTCGTCGTGCGCGCGGGGCCGGCGGCGGGGGTGGTCGCGGTGGTCATGGGACGGGCACCTCTTCGATTTCGGCGGCGGACTTCGCGATGTCGAGGAACGCCTCTTCGAGTGAGGCGGAGCGGGCGTCGAGCCCGTGCAGCCGGACGTCCGACTCGGCGGCCCAGCGGAGCAGTCCGGCCAGGGTGTCCTGGAGATGGTGCGTCCGTATCTCGACCCGGGGGCCGTCGGCGGCGGCGTGGAGCTCCAGGGGCAGCCGGGCCGGGGGAACGCCCTCGGGCAGCTCGAAGCGGATGTGGGCGGGCCGGGCGGCGGTCACCTCGGCCGTGGTGCCCGCGGTCACGATCCGGCCGCGGTGCATGATCGCCAGCCGGTCCGCGAGGGCTTCGGCCTCCTCCAGGTAGTGCGTGGTGAGCAGCACGGTGGTGCCGTCCTCCTGGAGCCGGCGCACCAGCGCCCAGGTGTCGCGGCGACCCTCCGCGTCGAGACCGGTGGTCGGCTCGTCCAGGAAGAGCACCTCGGGCCGGCCGAGCAGGGCCAGCGCCAGGTCGAGCCGCCGCCGCTCACCGCCCGACAGCTGCTTGACCCGGACGCGGGCGCGGTGGCCGAGCCCGACCAGCTCCAGGGCCTCGCCGGTCGGCCGGGCGCCGCTGGTGCAGCCCGCCCACATCCGTACCGTCTCGGTGACGGACAACTCGGACGGGAAGCCGCCCTCCTGGAGCATCACGCCTATGCGTGGGCGGACCTGCGCGCGCTCGCCGTAGGGGTCGTGGCCCAGCACGCGGACCCTGCCGCCGTCGGGCCGGGCCAGGCCCTCCAGGAGCTCGACGGTGGAGGTCTTGCCGGCCCCGTTCGTGCCGAGGAGGGCGAAGAGCTCGCCGCGTGCCACGGAGAAGGAGACACCGGACACGGCCTCGAAGCCGCCGGCGTAGCTGCGCCGGACGCCTTCCGCCTGGATCACGCACTCACGGGACATGTCGTCGCTGGTCATGTCTTCAGGTTTCCGTCCGCGGCGGGCCGGGGGCAGTGCGGACTGTCACGACCACTCATGACAAACGTCATGGGTGGTGACGCACGGCCCGGGAAGACACTCGGAGCCTCTGGAAGACCCGGAACATGACGAAGACCCGGAACATGACGAAGGCCCCGGTCGTAATGAACCGGGGCCTTCGTATTCTGAGCGGACGACCAGGTTCGAACTGGCGACCTCAACCTTGGCAAGGTTGCGCTCTACCAACTGAGCTACGTCCGCATTGCACCCACTCGGCTTTCACCGGTGGAGCGAGCACTACTCTACCTGATCCACCGGAGTGGTCCTGCGAGTCGTGCAGAGCGGGTGACAGGAATTGCACACTGCGCCTTCCCCCTGGAAGGGGGATGTTCTACTACTGAACTACACCCGCACGCTGCGTGGGGTTCGGCCTTCCCGGCCTCGCCCCTCGGCGTGCTCCAGACTCTAGCCGACCTGCGGGGGTGTCGCGCAAGTCGGCTCCCCCGCAGGGCCTCCGCCGGCGCCCCGCCGGACCTGTCGCCGGGTCAACTCGCTTCCTGGAACGCTTCGTACACGCTCTTCGGGATGCGGCCGCGGGCAGGCACCTCCATCCGGTGCGAGCGCGCCCAGGCGCGCACCGCCGCGGGGTCGGGTGCGAGCGAGGTGTGCCGGTACGGAACGGGCGCCTTGCCGTGCTTGCCGGCATTTGTCTGCTTGCGGCCGGCCGCCATGTACGGGGCCAGGGCGTTCCGCAGTTTCTTTGCGTTGGACGGATTGAGGTCGATCTCGTACGACTTCCCGTCCAGGGCGAAGGTGACCGTTTCCGCCGCTGCTCCCCCGTCGATGTCGTCGGAGAGTGTGACCACTACGCGCTGCGCCACGGATATCGGTCCTTTCCTACGGCGTCGGCGCGTCTGACATGCGCCGATGCCGGCCTTCCGGCTGTGAGCGCGGATGCGGGCCGACTGGTGTCGGTGCTCCGGGGCAATGCTGCATTCCCCGGTAATCATTTGTACAGCGAGTGGTGCCGCATTGTGAAGCCCGTCCAATTACTTCCGCGTGTCCGCCCGCTATGTGTGCCGCTCGGGGGCATTTGTTTCGCGGCTTTTCCGCCGTCCGGTGATCGCCCGATATCTGGACGTGATCTATCCCGATTGATATCTACCCGCGTAGAATTTCCGGCCAGGTACGCTGAGTGGACCCGCGGGGGTCCGGGGTACCCCCTCCGGAGAAACAGCCGCACCACACCACCACACCGGGAGTGCCAGTGGCACGCGTCGTAGTCGACGTCATGCTCAAGCCCGAGATCCTCGACCCGCAGGGACAGGCGGTGCAGCGCGCACTGCCCCGTCTCGGCTTCGAGGGAATCGCGGACGTACGTCAGGGAAAGCGTTTCGAGCTGCAGGTCGAGGGGCCGGTCGATGACGCCGCCCTCGCCCGTATTCACGAGATGGCGGAGACGTTCCTCGCCAACACCGTGATCGAGGACTTCACCGTCAAGGTGGAGAACGCCGAGGAGTCGAAGTGACTGCTCGTATCGGAGTCGTCACTTTCCCGGGCACGCTCGATGACCAGGACGCCCTGCGGGCCGTTCGCGTCGCGGGCGCGGAACCCGTATCGCTGTGGCACCGCGACAAGGACCTGCACCAGGTCGACGCGGTGATCCTGGCGGGCGGTTTCTCGTACGGCGACTATCTGCGCGCCGGAGCCATCTCCCGGTTCTCGCCGGTCATGGAGACGGTGATCGAGCAGGCGAAGGCGGGCATGCCGGTCCTCGGCATCTGCAACGGCTTCCAGATCCTGACCGAGGCGCACCTGCTGCCCGGCGCGATGCTGCGCAACAACCACCTGCACTTCATCTGCCGCGACCAGACCCTGCGCGTCGAGAACGCGGAGACCGCCTGGACCTCGGACTACTCCGTGGGCCAGGAGATCTCCGTACCGCTCAAGAACATGGACGGCCGCTACACCGCCGACGAGCACACGCTCGACGCGCTGGAGGCCGAGGGCCGCGTCGCCTTCCGGTACGTGGGCCACAACCCGAACGGGTCGCTGCGCGACATCGCCGGCATCACCAACGCCGCGGGCAACGTCGTCGGTCTGATGCCGCACCCGGAGCACGCCGTGGAGCCGCTGATCGGCACCGGTCGCACCGACGGTCTCGGTTTCTTCACCTCGATCATCAAGAAGCTGGTCAACGCATGAGCCTGGACACGGTCAAGCACGCGGCCGAAACCCCGGACACCGCGCAGCCCTGGAAGGAACTCGGCCTCAAGGAGGACGAGTACGCCCGCATCCGCGAGATCCTGGGCCGGCGCCCCACCGGAGCCGAGCTCGCCATGTACTCGGTGATGTGGTCCGAGCACTGCTCGTACAAGAGCAGCAAGGTCCACCTCAAGCAGTTCGGCGAGAAGGTCCCCGCCAACGACGCCATGCTCGTCGGCATCGGGGAGAACGCCGGCGTGGTCGACGTCGGTCAGGGGTACGCGGTCACCTTCAAGGTCGAGTCGCACAACCACCCCTCGTACATCGAGCCCTACCAGGGCGCGGCGACCGGCGTCGGCGGCATCGTCCGCGACATCCTCGCCATGGGCGCCCGCCCGGTCGCCGTCGTGGACCCGCTGCGCTTCGGTGCGGCCGACCACCCGGACACCAAGCGGGTCCTGCCGGGTGTGGTCGCGGGTATCGGCGGGTACGGCAACTGCCTGGGCCTGCCGAACATCGGCGGCGAGGTCGTTTTCGACGCCTGCTATCAGGGAAACCCGCTCGTCAACGCCGGCTGCATCGGTGTGATGAAGCACGAGGACATCCACCTCGCGAAGGCCTCCGGCCCCGGCAACAAGGTCATCCTGTACGGCGCCCGCACCGGTGGTGACGGCATCGGCGGCGTCTCCGTGCTGGCCTCGGAGACCTTCGAGTCGACCGGTCCGGCCAAGCGCCCGGCCGTCCAGGTCGGCGACCCGTTCCAGGAGAAGCTCCTCATCGAGTGCACCCTGGAGATCTTCAAGGAGAAGCTCGTCGCGGGCATCCAGGACCTCGGCGGTGCCGGGCTCTCCTGCGCCACGTCCGAGCTGGCCTCCGCGGGCTCCGGCGGCATGCGCGTCGAGCTGGACACCGTGCCGCTGCGCGACTCCTCCCTCTCGCCCGAGGAAATCCTCATGAGCGAGTCGCAGGAGCGCATGTGCGCCATCGTCGAGCCGCAGCACGTCGACCGCTTCCTGGAGATCTGCGAGAAGTGGGACGTCATCGCCACCGTCATCGGTGAGGTGACCGAGGGCTCGCAGTTGGAGATCTTCTGGCACGGCGAGCAGATCGTGGACGTGCCGCCGCGGTCCGTCGCCCACGAGGGCCCGACGTACCACCGCCCGTTCGCGCGCCCGTCCTGGCAGGACGCGCTCCAGGCCGACGACGCCGGCAAGCTGGCCCGCCCGGCGAACGGCGCGGAGCTGCGCGAGCAGGTCCTTAAGCTGGTCGCCTCGCCGAACCAGGCGTCGAAGTCCTGGATCACGGATCAGTACGACCGGTTCGTCCAGGGCAACACCGTGCTCGCGATGCCCGAGGACGCCGGCATGGTCCGCATCGACGAGGAGTCCAACCTCGGCGTGGCCATGGCGACCGACGGCAACGGCCGGTACGCGAAGCTCGACCCGTACACCGGTGCGCAGCTGGCGCTGGCGGAGTCGTACCGGAATGTCGCCGCGACCGGTGCCAAGCCGCTCGCGATCTCGGACTGCCTGAACTTCGGTTCGCCCGAGGACCCGGACGTCATGTGGCAGTTCGCCGAGGCCACCCGCGGTCTCGCGGACGGCTGCCTGGAGCTGGGGACCCCGGTCACCGGCGGCAACGTCTCGCTGTACAACCAGACCGGTGAGACGGCGATCCACCCGACGCCGGTCGTGGCCGTGCTCGGTGTGATCGACGACGTCACGCGGCGTACGCCGGTCGCCTTCGGGGAAGAGGGCCAGCTCCTCTACCTGCTGGGTGACACGCATGAGGAGTTCGGCGGTTCGGCCTGGTCCGAGGTCGTCCACAACCACCTCGGCGGGATGCCGCCCAAGGTGGACCTGGGCCGCGAGAAGCTGCTCGCCGAGATCCTGATCTCGGCCTCCCGCGACGGCATGATCGACGCGGCGCACGACCTGTCGGACGGCGGTCTGATCCAGGCGGTCACCGAGTCCTGCCTGCGTGGCGGGAAGGGTGCCCGGCTGGTCGTGCCGGACGGGCTCGACGCGTTCACGCTGCTGTTCTCCGAGTCCGCGGGCCGCGCGGTCGTCTCGGTGCCGCGCAGCGAGGAGCTGCGGTTCAACGACATGTGCGGGGCGCGCGGTCTGCCCGTGACCCGCATCGGTGTCGTGGACGGCGACGCGATCGAGATCCAGGGCGAGTTCAGCATCCCGCTGAGCGAGCTGCGCACGGCGCACGAGGAGACGATCCCGGCGCTGCTCGCGTAGTTCCCGGACAGCACACGCCGAAACCCCCGACCGGTTCCGCCCGGTCGGGGGTTTTCGCGTGGTGCGTACGGGGAAGCGCGGGGCCTCGGCGGGGGTTCGGCCCTTGCTCGTACGGGGAAGAGTCAGGCCCTCGTACGGGTGCCGGGCAGCCGGATCGCCAGGACCAGGGCGAGGAGCATCGCGCCGGTGGCGCAGGCGAAGACCACGTCCGCCGAGGAGACGAAGGCGTCCAGGGCCTGGTCGCGGGCGGTCCCGGTGAGGCGGGCGATGTCACTGGTCGTTCCGCCGGGGCCCTTGGCGGCGTAGACCCTGGTGAGTACGGCTCCGAAGAGCGAGGCTCCCAGGGCGGTGCCGAGGGTCTGGAAGAAGCGGACACCGGTGGTGGCGACGCCCAGCTGGGCCGGCGGGGCGGTGTCCTGGACGAGCTGGATCAACTGACCGATGAGCTGGCCGAAGCCGATCCCCATGAGCAGCAGCGCGCCGCGCACGGTCCACAGGCCGGTGTCCGTGTCGAGCGTGGTCAGCAGGGCGAGGGCGGCCGAGGCGAAGACCGTGCCGCTGATGACGAAGGTCTTCTGCGACCAGCCCGCCGCGACCAGGCGCCCCGAGACGAGCCCGACGACGGTCATGCCGATCGCCATCGGGACCAGGAAGAGACCGGCCGAGGTGGCGGCGACTCCGCGGACCACCTGGAGGTAGATCATCACGTAGACGATCGACCCCATCATCGCGACGCCCACGAGCCCCTGGACCGCGAAGCCGTACCGCATGGTCCGCAGGCGGAAGAGCGAGAGCGGCAGGATCGGTTCGGCGGCCGTGGCCTGGCGCCACAGGAACAGGCCGAGCGCGGCGGCGGCGGCGACGGCGAGGCCGATGACGACCGGCGAGGTCCACGCGTAGTCCTCGCCGCCCCACTCGGTGACCAGGAGCAGCGCGGTGGAGAACGCGGCGGCGAGACCGGCGCCGAGGAAGTCGATGCGGTGGCGCGTCGTGCGGACGGGGAGCTTCACCACGACGACCGCGGCGATCAGGACGGCGATGCCGACGGGCAGGTTGACGTAGAAGATCCAGCGCCAGCCCGCGTGGTCGGCCAGGGCACCGCCCAGCCAGGGGCCGAGCGCCATGCCCGCACCGGCGATGATCCCGCCGATGCTGCCCTTCTTGTCGCCGCCCTTGGCCTTCTTCTCGGCCTTGCCCTCCTTCGCCCCGGCCGCCGCGCCGAGCTGGTGGAGGACGACCATGGTGACGCTCATCAGCCCGCCGCCGCCAATGCCCTGGAAGGCGCGTGCGGCGATCAGCTCGCCCATGGACTGGGCCATTCCGCAGAGTGCGGACCCGGTGAGGAAGGTGGCGAGCGCCCCGATGAAGACCTTCTTCGAGCCCAGGGAGTCGCAGAGCTTGCCGTACAGGGGCAGTGCGGCGGTCGCGGCGAGCTGGTAGGCGGCGATCAGCCATGGGATCCGGTCGACGCCGTGGACCGGATCCAGATCGCGGACGATCGGGACGGTCGCCGAGGACACGATGTTCGAGTCCAGCACCGCCAGCAGGATCGTGACGATGCAGAGCACCAGGGCGATCGTGGCGCTCCGGCCGTCGGCGGGCTGTTCGGCCGCGGTCGTCTGCCGCGGTGCGGGTGCGGTGGCTGTTCCGGGCATGGCTGGGGTCCCCCCTGCTGAGCGGCGCTGACGCGCACCGCTGTGGTGGGCCTCATCGTTCCCGAGATAAATGTACCGAGTCAAGTTTTCGTCCAGGATTAATTTTCATCCTGGTACAGTGAGGACATGACTGAGGGGATGGGCTTGCGCGAGCGCAAGAAGAGGGAAACCCGGCGGCGGCTGCTGGAGACGGCCACCAAGCTCTTCTCCGAGCGCGGGTTCGATCAGGTGTCCGTCGCGGAGATCGCCGACGCGGCCGATGTGTCGAAGATGACCGTCTTCAACTACTTCGACAGCAAGGAAGACCTGGTCTTCGCGCCCTTGGAGGAGCATGTCGGCGACGCCGCCCGGATCGTGCGGGAGCGCACGCCCGGTGAATCGGTGGTCGCGGCGCTGCGCCGGCAGTTCGTGGAGGCCGTCGAGCGCCACGATCCGTCGGTGGGGATGGGCGACCAGCCGTTGGCGCTGGGCATCGTACGGCTCATCGTGGAGACGCCCGCCCTGCTCACGCGCGCCCACTCCTTCTTCGTGCGCACCCAGGACCAGCTCACCGAGGCCCTGATCGAGGAGGGCGAGGAGCCGGTCATCGCGCGCATCGTCGCTTCCCAGCTCCTCGGTACGCGAAACGCGCTGCTCACCGAGAACCGCAGGCGCCTGCTGGCAGGCGAACCGGCCACCGCGGTCGTCCCCGACGCCGTGGCCCTCGCCCACCGGGGCTTCGACCTGCTGGAGAAGGGCCTCGGCGACTACGCGACGCGCACCTGACCCCGAGGGCTCGGCGCACGCGGGGCGGACGCCCTGTCAGTCCCGCGTCGTAGGCTCGCCGGCATGCCGCCCTCGCAGAAGCGCCCTCGCCGCTACGACCCGGCCAGGACCCGCACCGCTGTCCTCGCCCAGTTCGCCCATGTCCGGGACGCCGTGCGCACGCTGACCCCGCAGCAGCTCGCCGCGCCGAGCGGACTCGGTGACTGGACGGTGCGCGAGCTCGCCGCGCACATCACCATGGCCCTCTCGCACGTCAGCCGGACGCTTGAGCTTTCCGCCCCGGCCCTCGCCAAACCCGAGGTGTCGCTCCTGGAGTGGCCGTTCACCACAGCGGCCCGCGCCCCCCGGATCGCCGACGACACCGCCGAACGGGCCGCCGCCGCCCCCGACCTGGACGCGCTCTACGCGGAGGCCGGCGCCCGCTTCGAGGACCTGGTGCCCGGCGCCTCCGAGGACCGGCTGCTGGCCACCCGGGTCGGGGCGATGCGCCTCGGCGACTTCCTGGTCACCCGCACCGTCGAGCTGGTCGTCCACACCTGGGACCTCAACGAGGCGACCGGGCTCTCCGTCCCGTACGACCGGCAGGCGCTCGCCGCGTGCAGCAGGCTTCTCGCCGACGCGCTGGCCGAGAGGGCGCCCGGCGGATCGGTCGAGGTCCGGGTGCCGCCGTTCGCGGTGGTCCAGTGCGTCCAGGGGCCGCGTCACACCCGGGGCACTCCGCCCAACGTCGTGGAGACCGACCCGCTCACCTGGATACGGCTCGCGACCGGGCGCACGGAGTGGGCGCGTGAGGTCGAAGCGGCGAAGGTCGCCGCGAGCGGCGAGCGCGCCGATCTCTCCGAGTTGCTGCCGCTGATGGGCTGAGCCCACCCCGGGCGCCCGGCGGGTGCCCCGAGATACCGCATACCGGGCGCCCGCGGTGTGAGGCTCGCCACGAAACGACCGGTCGGGCTGGTCCTCTCCGCCGCCCGGGGACCGGCTCACACAGTGCCACCACGGGCCTTCTCAACGGCTCTGCCGGGTGGCCGGAACCTGTCGGTGAACGGCCCGTGATCCGGGCGTCGCCTGCCCTCCGGCGGTTGCCGCGCGTAGATCGGGGAAGGGGCGCAATGACTGTGCGTGACTGTTCCGAGGGGTCCGGCAGCGTGCTCCGAAGGCGCTTCTCCGGTGGTGGAGTGGGAGGTCCCCAATTCGGACCAGTGGTCGATCTCCCCTACACTCGATGGCGTGCCCCGTGGTGATGGACGACTCAACCACGACCTGCTCCCCGGAGAGAAAGGCCCCCAGGACGCTTGCGGCGTCTTCGGTGTCTGGGCTCCGGGTGAAGAGGTCGCCAAGCTCACCTATTTCGGACTGTATGCCCTGCAGCACCGTGGACAGGAGTCCGCGGGCATCGCAGTGAGCAACGGGTCCCAGATCCTGGTCTTCAAGGACATGGGACTGGTCTCGCAGGTCTTCGACGAAACCTCCCTGGGATCGCTCCAGGGCCATATCGCGGTCGGTCATGCCCGCTACTCCACCACCGGTGCCTCGGTGTGGGAGAACGCGCAGCCGACGTTCCGTGCGACCGCGCACGGCTCGATCGCCCTCGGTCACAACGGGAACCTGGTCAACACGGCCCAGCTCGCGGAGATGGTCGCCGACCTCCCGCGCAAGGACGGCCGTGCCACCCAGGTCGCCGCGACCAACGACACCGACCTGGTGACCGCGCTGCTCGCCGGCCAGACCGACGACGACGGCAAGCCGCTGACCATCGAGGAGGCGGCCGCCAAGGTGCTTCCCGAGGTGCGGGGCGCTTTCTCCCTGGTCTTCATGGACGAGCACACGCTCTACGCGGCCCGTGACCCGCAGGGCATCCGCCCGCTGGTCCTCGGCCGCCTGGAGCGCGGCTGGGTCGTCGCGTCGGAGTCCGCCGCCCTCGACATCTGCGGCGCCAGCTTCGTGCGCGAGATCGAGCCGGGCGAGATGGTCGCCATCGACGAGAACGGTCTGCGCACCTCGCGATTCGCGGAAGCGAAGCCCAAGGGCTGTGTCTTCGAGTACGTCTACCTGGCCCGCCCCGACACCGACATCGCGGGCCGCAACGTCTACCTCTCCCGGGTGGAGATGGGCCGCAGGCTGGCCGCCGAGGCGCCCGTCGAGGCGGATCTGGTCATAGCGACGCCGGAGTCCGGCACCCCGGCCGCCATCGGTTACGCGGAGGCCAGCGGAATTCCGTTCGGCGCCGGCCTCGTGAAGAACGCCTACGTCGGCCGGACCTTCATCCAGCCCTCGCAGACGATCCGCCAGCTGGGCATCCGCCTCAAGCTGAACCCGCTCAAGGAAGTCATCAAGGGCAAGCGCCTGGTGGTCGTGGACGACTCGATCGTCCGCGGCAACACCCAGCGCGCACTGGTCCGGATGCTCCGCGAGGCCGGCGCCGCCGAGATCCACATCCGGATCTCGTCCCCGCCGGTGAAGTGGCCCTGCTTCTTCGGTATCGACTTCGCGACCCGCGCCGAGCTGATCGCCAACGGCATGTCCGTCGAGGAGATCGGCACCTCGATGGGCGCCGACTCGCTCGCGTACATCTCGATCGACTCGATGATCGAGGCGACGACGATCGACAAGCCGAACCTGTGCCGCGCCTGCTTCGACGGCGAGTACCCGATGGAGCTCCCGGACCCGGAGCTGCTCGGCAAGCAGCTGCTGGAGACCGAGCTGGCGGCGGGCCCCGCGGCGACCGCGGCGTCCGACGCGCTGCGGCGTCCGTGAACCGGACCGCCCGGCAGCCCTTCCCCCAGCCCCGTATCTCCACACGAAAGATCCCAGGCAATGTCTGAGACAACAGGTGCTTCCTACGCGGCAGCGGGCGTCGACATCGAGGCCGGCGACCGCGCCGTCGAGCTGATGAAGGAGTGGGTGAAGAAGACGCAGCGCCCCGAGGTCGCGGGTCTCGGCGGCCTCGGCGGCTTCGCCGGCCTCTTCGACGCCTCGGCGCTCAAGCGCTACGAGCGTCCGCTCCTGGCCTCCGCCACGGACGGCGTCGGCACCAAGGTCGACCTCGCCCGCCAGATGGGCGTGTACGACACGATCGGTCACGACCTCGTCGGCATGGTCGTGGACGACCTCGTCGTCTGCGGCGCCGAGCCGCTGTTCATGACCGACTACATCTGTGTCGGCAAGGTGCACCCCGAGCGTGTCGCGGCGATCGTCAAGGGCATCGCCGAAGGCTGTGTGCTGGCCGGCTGCGCCCTGGTCGGCGGCGAGACCGCCGAGCACCCCGGTCTGCTGGGCGCGGACGATTTCGACGTGGCCGGAGCGGGTACGGGCGTGGTCGAGGCCGACCGCCTGCTGGGCCCCGACCGCATCCGCGAGGGGGACGCCGTGATCGCCATGGCATCCTCCGGGCTTCACTCGAACGGGTACTCGCTCGTCCGCCACGTGGTGTTCGACCGGGCCGGCTGGGCGCTGGACCGCCAGGTCGAGGAGTTCGGCCGGACCCTGGGCGAGGAGCTCCTGGAGCCGACCCGGATCTACTCGCTGGACTGCCTGGCCCTCACCCGTACGACCGAGGTGCACGGCTTCAGCCACGTCACCGGTGGCGGCCTGGCCAACAACCTGGCCCGGGTCATCCCGGACGACCTGCACGCGACGGTGGACCGCTCCACGTGGACCCCGGGCGCGGTGTTCGACCTCGTGGGCAAGGCGGGCCGGGTCGAGCAGCTGGAGCTGGAGAAGACGCTCAACATGGGTGTCGGCATGATCGCGGTCGTCCCCGCCGAGTCCGTGGACGCGGCCCTGACGACGCTGGCCGACCGGGGCGTCGACTCCTGGGTCGCCGGGGAGATCACCGCCCGTGGCGACCACGCGACCGGCGCCGAGCTGGTGGGTTCGTACGCACGCTGAGCGGGAACACCGGTCGGGCCGACGGGCCCGGCCGGTCACCGGCAGCAGCCTCGCCCTTCCCGTGCGCGGGCAGCACAAAACCCGGTCCGGAGGAGCTCCGAACCGGGGTGATGTGTCAGCGCGAGGTCAAGCGCCGCGGCGCTTGGACGACGGACCGGACTGGTCGTTCTCGTCCTCGTCCTCGTCGTTGTTGTACAGATCCGCGTACTGTGCGTACGGGTCATCTTCCTCGTCGTCATCCTCGAACGGCTCCGCGTTCGGTGGCTGACTCGAAGTCGATGCGCCCAGCTCACTGGCCAGACGCGACAGGTCCGTCCCGCCGGTGCTGTATTTCAGCTGGCGGGCGACCTTTGTCTGCTTGGCCTTTGCCCGGCCGCGCCCCATGGCTCGACCCCCTCGGTGACGGGGCTCGACGGCCCCAGAGTCTTGACACGCGTTCATGTTTCAGGACGGACTCTCGGCAGAGAGACCGTGCCTGTAGAGCTTTAACGGTACCTGCTTCCGCGGCCATACGGTACGCCGCCCGCATCACGCGCCCCGGAAGAGGACCCGCGAGACGCCCTGTCCTCGCTGGTCAACTGCGATTTTAACCTCTTATCGGCAGGCGACCCGCCGACCGGCGTGAGTCTTGTCTCGCCGGTCGGCGCGTCGTGGCCGCACGGAGGGGTGCGGGTCAGCTGCGGCGGGCCTCCGCCATCCGCTGTTCGGCGATCCGGTCGGCTGCGGCGGCCGGCGGAATACCGTCTTCCTTCGCACGTGCGAATATGGCCAGCGTGGTGTCGAAGATCTTCGTGGCCTTCGCCTTGCACCGGTCGAAGTCGAATCCGTGCAGCTCGTCGGCGACCTGGATGACTCCGCCCGCGTTCACCACGTAGTCGGGGGCGTACAGGATGGCGCGGTCGGCCAGGTCCTTCTCGACGCCCGGATGCGCGAGCTGGTTGTTGGCCGCGCCGCACACCACCTTCGCGGTGAGTACCGGCACGGTGTGGTCGTCGAGGGCGCCGCCCAGCGCGCACGGGGCGTAGATGTCCAGGCCCTCGGTACGGATCAGCGCGGCGGTGTCGGCCGCGACGGCGACCCCGGGGTGCTTGTCGGTGATCCGGCGCACGGACTCCTCGCGCACATCGGTGATCACGACCTCGGCGCCGTCCGCGAGCAGGTGCTCGACCAGGTGGTGACCGACCTTGCCGACGCCGGCGACCCCCACTTTTCGGCCACGCAGCGTCGGGTCGCCCCACAGGTGCTGGGCCGAGGCCCGCATGCCCTGGAAGACCCCGAACGCGGTGAGCACCGACGAGTCGCCGGCGCCGCCGTTCTCGGGGGAGCGGCCGGTGGTCCAGCGGCATTCGCGGGCCACGACGTCCATGTCGGCGACGTAGGTGCCGACGTCGCAGGCCGTCACGTACCGGCCGCCGAGCGAGGCGACGAACCGGCCGTAGGCCAGCAGCAGTTCCTCGCTCTTGATCCGCTCGGGGTCGCCGATGATGACGGCCTTGCCGCCGCCGTGGTCGAGCCCGGCCAGGGCGTTCTTGTACGACATGCCGCGCGCGAGGTTCAGCGCGTCGGCGACGGCCTCGGCCTCGGAGGCGTACGGGTAGAAGCGGGTGCCGCCGAGGGCGGGGCCCAGGGCGGTGGAGTGGAGGGCGATGACGGCCTTGAGGCCGCTGGCCCGGTCCTGGCAGAGGACGACTTGTTCGTGTCCGCCCTGGTCCGAGTGGAACAGGGTGTGCAGGACATCGACAGGCGCGCCGGTCACATCGGTCACTGTGGTGACTCCCAAGTACGAAGCGGCGGAAAGACCCTCCTGAAGGTGGGGAGGGCCCGCCGGACCGGCCGTAGGGACGGCCCGGCTGGGCAAGAGCGTAAGTCCTACCCCCACGTAGATCTGTTCCAGTGCCAAGGATCACCCCCCGCAGGGGGACAGGCGTGACACGATCACCGCATGTCGGTGGTGTCTTCGGTGCTGGTTCCCTACGCGTCCTACCTCCGGGTGTACGAGCCACTGGCGGCCTTCCCGGAGGGCGAGCGCGCCCACTGGGCCCGCTATGCGGCCCGCGACCGGATGCCCACGGCACAGGACGAACTCAGGCGCTCGCTGGCCGGCTTGGCGGCGACTCCGCCCGCCGGTGTGCCGGCGCACGAGAGCGCCGACGCGTTCGTGGCCGAGGTGGACGGCGTGGTGTGCGTGTGTCCGTGGCGGACCCGGCTGCGCGGCTGGCTGGCGCTGGACGGGCTGGCGGAACTGTTCCCCGGGCCGGTGCTCGACGCGGTGCTCCCGCCGGTGGTGCGCGGCCAGGCGCTGGCCGACCACGAGCGGTGGGCGGAGCGCAACCCGGACGCCCGGCCGTGGATCAGGACGGCGGTGTGGCAGGTTCCGGTGCGCTGGTTCGTGCTGTTCGCGGACGAGGAGCGGGAGCACGTGGTCGCCGGGCCGGACGGGGAGCCTCCGGTCTTCCGTTACCGGACACCGATGGTCGAGGCGCGGCGCCGGCTGGCCAGGTCGCTGCGGACGCTGCGGGAGACGATGGACGAGGGTCCGCTGACCGCGGGGCTGGTGGACGTCGGGCGGTGGCTGGAGGAGTTCCACCCGCGCTCGCTCGTGGAGCTGGACTACGGCGGGCTTGTGCACGCCCTGCCGGAGCGGGAGCTCAGCGTCGACCGGAGCGCCGCCGACGTGGCGGAGGGGATCGCCGCGCTGCGGGCGGGCGACGCGGAGAGGGCGGCCGAGGCGTACGCGCGTCTCGCGGAGCGCTGGCGGGCCGTAAGGGACCGTCAGTTCGCCAACTGACCACCGAGGCACCGTGCGCGGACGGCTCGTGAACCGGTGTCGGATGTGACACGTGTGGGTGAAGGGGCGGAAGGTTCGCAGGGGGCGTGGGACCTACGTCCCGAACCGGGCCTTTGCCTCAACCGTGATGGATAGCACTTACGGGGCCCTTGCGCCCTTCCCTACCCCTCGTGCCAAAATAGGACAAGGAGTCCGGTGAGGACTCCATCCGTCCATGTATGGGCGGATCGCTCAGCATTGCACGCTATGAGGGGTCTGATGACCCCTGATCGCTCCTGTGACTGATCGTCACGGTGGTGTGACTGTCCGCTATGGCATGGTCCATCGGCTTTCCGTCGCTGATGAACACCTGGGAGGGCAATTCCATCGGTTTGGCCGACGTGGCTGGACGGATGGTGTAGTTGTAGTGCCGAGGACAAGCCGTTCGTCCTATAACCGACTCGGCCCGCGTCCGCCATTTCGGGCAACGTGGGTCAAGGTGCAGAATTTAGAGGAAAGAACCGAGATGGTTCGGTTCTCCCGAGGAGGCCGCTCATGACCGCTCGCACCCCTGATGCCGAGCCGCTGCTGACCCCGGCTGAGGTTGCCACGATGTTCCGCGTGGACCCGAAGACGGTTACCCGTTGGGCGAAGGCAGGCAAGCTCACGTCCATCCGCACGCTCGGTGGGCATCGCCGGTACCGCGAGGCAGAGGTCCGCGCACTGCTTGCGGGTATTCCGCAGCAGCGCAGCGAGGCCTGACAAACCCCCTGCCACCCCGCCACACCTGGGCTTCTGGGTCCCCCAACCCACTTGCTCACCCATAGCTCCATATGACGGGCGCCCGCCCCAACGGGCGCCACACCTGTGCCGTACGGGTCATGTCATCCGATCGCGCTGGACTCCGCCGGGTCCAGCGCGATTTTTTTGCGCCTGCACCGGTTCCGGCCGGGACTGCTCCCCGTCGGCCCACGGTGCCGTTCGCGCAGCCCGGCCGGGCGGCCGGGGGGCTCGCCAGGGGTGTCGGCGGGCAGCGCGGGGGTATCCGGAAGACATCCTTCCGTGAGGTGCAATTGCACATATTAAATTCGCTAGTTGTAGGAAGGGTGTAAAGGGCCCCCTTCTCAAAACTGATTCAGTGACACCCGTCACACTGCACGAGTGTTGCCAACTACGAGCCTGCCACTGTGAGGAGGTCGTTGGCCGCGCCGAAGGTCATCTCGTGGGAGGACTTACGTCCCCGCTTCACCAAGGCCGTACGGAGGCCTGTCGGCGCCCCGTGGGCGGCTCGGGCGGTCCGGCGGGCGCCGGTCCGGTGTCCGGGCGGCCTGCGGGGCCTTCAGGGCTTCAGGGCGAGCCGCAGCGGGCGGGTGCCCGTTCACGGTGACTCGCGCCCGTGGCTGCCCCCATCGCGCCACCTCCTGGTGCATGTGCGCCGCCCCGCTCCGGGATTCCGGGGCGGCACCAGGTTTCTGAGTACTCGTCGGCGAACACCGCGGTCAAGACGCGCGAAAGCCCGGATCAATGAGATCCGGGCTTTCGTTCTGCGGTCCTGACGGGATTTGAACCCGCGGCCTCCACCTTGACAGGGTGGCGAGCACTCCTAACTGCTCCACAGGACCAGGTTTCGCTGCCTTCCTCGCGTCCGGCTGCGAAGACAGACTGTACAGGAGTCCAGCGGGTGCGGTCGAACTCACTGAGGGTCGCGGTCCCGTAACGGACAGCCCTTAGGGTGCGGCGGCGTCGATCGCCTTCACGATCCGCTTGTCCGAGACGGGGAACGCGGTGCCCAGGGCGTGCGCGAAGTAGCTCACCCGCAGCTCCTCGATCATCCACCTGATGTCCTGCACCTCCTGCGGGACGGGCCGGCCCTTGGGCAACTGCTCCAGCAGCCAGGCGTACTCGTCCTGCATCTCGTGGACCTTCTCCATGCGCGTGGTGTCGCGCTGGACGTTGGTCGGCATCTGCTGGAGCCTGCGGTCCTCCGCCACCAGGTAGCGCATCAGGTCGGGCAGCCTGCGCAGGCCGGTCGCGGTGACGAAGCCGGGCGGCATCAGACGCGCCAGGTGATCGCGTACGTCCGTGACGTTGTTGATCAGCACCAGGCTGTTGGTGGCCTTCAGCCGGCGCTCGCACGCCTGCCAGGCCGCCAGGATCTGCTGCACCTGGCCGACCGTGCGCACGGTCAGGTCCACCAGGTCCGCGCGCACCTTGTCGTACAGCGTCCGGAACGACGCCTCGTCCCACGCCGGGCCGCCGTGTGCCGCGATCAGCCGGTCGGCGGCCGCCGTCGCGCAGTCGTCGAAGAGGGCCTGGATCGAGCCGTGCGGATTACGGGACAGGGCCAGCTTCTGCTGGTTCGTCAGCTTGTCCGACGCGAACTTCGCGGGGTTGACCGGGATGTTCAGCAGGATCAGCTTCCGGGTGCCGCGCCACATCGCCTGCGCCTGTTCGGCCTCGGTGTCGAAGAGGCGTACGGCCACTGTGCCCGCCGCAGCTCCCTCCTGGTCGACCAGCGCCGGGTACGCCTTGACCGGCTGCCCGGCCCTCCGCGTCTCGAAGACCTTGTTCAGCGTGCCGATGGTCCAGTCCTTCAGACCCGAGCGTTCGATGGATTCGCCGGAGGGCCCCGCGGTGGCCGCGGCGGCCTTGGAGAGGGCCTGGCGGGCCTTCGGGCGCAGCCTGAGCTTCAGCGCCTCCAGGTCCTTGTCCTCGGCGACCCTGCGGCGCCGCTCGTCCACGATCCGGAAGGTGATCTTGAGGTGGTCCGGGACCCGGCTCAGGTCGAAGTCGTCGGCGGTGACGGGGACCCCGACCATCCGCTGGAGCTCACGGGCCAGCGTGACCGGCAGCGGTTCCTGGAGGGGCACGGCCCGGTCCAGGAACTTGTCGGCGTAGTTCGGCGCGGGCACGTAGTGCCGGCGGATCGGCTTGGGCAGCGAGCGGATCAGTTCGGTGACGACCTCCTCCCGCAGGCCCGGGATCTGCCAGTCGAAGCCCTCGGACGTCACCTGGTTCAGCACCTGAAGCGGAATGTGGACGGTCACACCGTCGGCGTCCGCGCCCGGCTCGAACTGGTAGGTCACCCGGAACTTCAGCTTCCCCTGCCGCCAGGAGTCCGGGTAGTCGTCCTTGGTGACGGCCCCGGCCTTCTCGTTGATGAGCATCGAGCGCTCGAAGTCGAGCGCGTCCGGCTCGTCGCGCCGCTTGTGCTTCCACCAGGAGTCGAAGTGGGCGCCGGAGACGATGTGTTCGGGGATGCGCTGGTCGTAGAAGTCGAACAGCGTCTCGTCGTCCACGAGGATGTCGCGGCGCCGGGCGCGGTGTTCCAGCTCCTCGACCTCGCCGAGCAGTTTGCGGTTGTCGTGGAAGAACTGGTGGTGCGTGCGCCAGTCGCCCTCGACCAGGGCGTTGCGGATGAAGAGGTCCCGCGAGGTCTCCTGGTCGATCCGGCCGAAATTGATCTTGCGCTGGGCGACGATCGGCACGCCGTACAGCGTGACCCGCTCGTACGCCATCACCGCGGCCTGGTCCTTCTCCCAGTGCGGCTCGCTGTAGGTGCGCTTCAGCAGATGCTGGGCCAGCGGCTCGATCCACTCGGGCTCGACCTTGGCGTTGACCCGCGCCCAGAGCCGGGACGTCTCCACGAGCTCCGCCGACATCACGAACCGCGGCTGCTTCTTGAACAGCGCCGAACCGGGGAAGATCGCGAACTTGGCGCTGCGGGCGCCCAGGTACTCGTTCTTCTCGGTGTCCTTCAGTCCGATGTGCGACAGCAGTCCGGCGAGCAGCGAGGTGTGCACCGACTGCTCGGGCGCGTCAGCACCCGTCGAGGACTCCTTGAGCTCGAGGCCCATCTGCTTGGCGACCGTGCGCAGCTGGGCGTAGATGTCCTGCCACTCGCGGATGCGGAGGAAGTTCAGGTACTCCTGCTTGCACATCCGGCGGAAGCTGGAGGAGCCGCGCACCTTCTGCTGCTCGCGGATGTAGCGCCACAGGTTCAGGAACGCCAGGAAGTCGGACGTCTCGTCCTTGAACCGGGCGTGCTGCTGGTCGGCCTGCGTCTGCTTGTCGGACGGCCGCTCGCGCGGGTCCTGGATGGAGAGCGCGGCGGCGATGACCATGACCTCGCGGACGCAGCCGTTGCGGTCGGCCTCCACGACCATACGGGCCAGGCGCGGGTCGACCGGCAGCTGCGAGAGCTTGCGGCCGAGCGGGGTGAGCCGCTTCTTCGGGTCCTTCTCCGCGGGGTCGAGCGCGCCGAGCTCCTGGAGGAGCTGTACGCCGTCGCGGATGTTGCGGTGGTCCGGCGGGTCGATGAAGGGGAACTTCTCGATGTCACCGAGGCCGGCGGCGGTCATCTGGAGGATGACGGACGCCAGGTTCGTCCGCAGGATTTCCGCGTCGGTGAACTCCGGGCGGGTCAGGAAGTCGTCCTCGGAATACAGCCGGATGCAGATGCCGTCCGAGGTGCGGCCGCAGCGGCCCTTGCGCTGGTTGGCGCTGGCCTGCGAGATCCGCTCGATCGGCAGCCGCTGCACCTTGGTGCGGTGGCTGTAGCGGGAGATGCGGGCCGTGCCCGGATCGATCACGTACTTGATGCCGGGGACGGTCAGCGAGGTCTCGGCGACGTTGGTGGCCAGCACGATCCTGCGGCCGGTGTGGCGCTGGAACACCCGGTGCTGCTCGGCGTGCGACAGGCGCGCGTAGAGGGGGAGCACCTCGGTGTTGCGCAGGTTCCGTTTGCCGAGCGCGTCGGCGGTGTCCCGGATCTCGCGCTCGCCGGAGAGGAAGACGAGCACGTCTCCCGGGCCCTCGCTCTGGAGCTCGTCCACGGCGTCGCAGATCGCGGTGATCTGGTCGCGGTCGGCGTCGTCGCCGTCCTCCTCGAGGAGCGGCCGATAACGGACCTCGACCGGATACGTACGCCCGCTGACCTCGATGATCGGGGCGTCGCCGAAGTGGCGCGAGAAGCGCTCGGGGTCGATGGTCGCGGAGGTGACGACGACCTTCAGATCGGGGCGCCTGGGCAGCAAGCGGGCCAGATAGCCGAGCAGGAAGTCGATGTTCAGCGACCGCTCGTGGGCCTCGTCGATGATGATCGTGTCGTACGCCAGCAGCTCGCGGTCCGTCTGGATCTCGGCGAGCAGGATGCCGTCCGTCATCAGTTTGACGAAGGTCGCGTCCGGGTTCACCTGGTCGGTGAAGCGGACCTTCCAGCCGACGGTCTCACCGAGCGGCGTCTTCAGCTCGTCGGCGATCCGCTCGGCCACCGTGCGCGCGGCGATCCGGCGCGGCTGGGTGTGCCCGATCATGCCCCGGAGCCCCCGGCCCAGCTCCATGCAGATCTTGGGGATCTGGGTGGTCTTGCCGGAGCCGGTCTCACCCGCGACGATCACGACCTGGTGGTCGCGTATCGCCTCCAGGATCTCGTCCTTCTTCTGGCTGACCGGGAGCTGTTCGGGGTATGTGAGGGCGGGCATCCGGCCGGCCCGCTGCTCGAGCCGCCCGGCTGCCTTGTCCGCCTGGGCGGCGATCTCGTCCAGTACGGCCTGCTGGGCCTCGGGCTTGCGGATGCGGCGGGCGCCTTCGAGGCGGCGGCCGAGCCGGTTCGCGTCGCGGAGCGAGAGCTGCGCGAGCCGGGACTGGAGATCGGCGAAGGAAGTAGACATACGGACCCCAGGATCTCACCCGGGCCGGAGGAAGGGCGAACCCATTTCGGGTGGCGGTCGCTCCGGGGAGGACGGAGGCGGTCCGGCACGACAAAGGCCCCGTCCAGTGGGCGGGGCCTTCGGGTGGTGGCTGGGGCCGGGATCGAACCGGCGACCTATCGCTTTTCAGGCGATCGCTCGTACCAACTGAGCTACCCAGCCACGAGGTTTCACGTGAAACCTCAGCGGTCCTGACGGGATTTGAACCCGCGGCCTCCACCTTGACAGGGTGGCGAGCACTCCTAACTGCTCCACAGGACCAAGCAATGTGCGAGACAAGTCTCGCACACGTTCAAGCGTGCCCCCAACGGGATTCGAACCCGTGCTACCGCCTTGAAAGGGCGGCGTCCTGGGCCACTAGACGATGAGGGCTAAGGGCCCACCTGCGCGCCTTGCAGCGCGTCGGGGACGTGAGAAGCATATGGGATGCCGGGGGCGTTCGCCAAAACGGTTTACGGGGACGGGGTCGGCCCGGTCGGAGAGGGACGCGTGAGGGCCGGCTCCTGCTCCGGCAGATGGCGGCTGACCTCGGCCGTCGTCAGTCCGAGGCCGCCCAGGGTGATCTCGTCCCAGGCTTGCAGGCGGCGGGTGGAGCGGTCCAGATAGAGCACCGACGCGAGCACCTGTTCCGGTTTCTTGTTCTGGACGGCCCGCAGCCCGCCGCCGCCCGTGGAGCCCTCGACCATCAGCCGGGTACCGCCCTTCAGGACTTCGTTCTGCCGGTGGTGCACGTGGCCGGCCAGCGCCAGCGGCACCTCGCCGTCCGTCTCCTTCACGGCCTCCGGCTCATGGGCGACGGCGATGTCGACGGGGGTCCCGGACCGCTGCTGCTCGCGCAGGGCGGCGGCGAGCGTGCGGCCGGCCACCCTCTCTACGTCCTCGGCCTGCTCGGGGCCTGTGCGGTCCGGGGTGAACTGCGGGTCTCCGACCCCGGCGACCCGCAGCCCGCCGACGGTCACGGCGCGGCCCTGGTCCAGGACGTGCACGTTCGGGAAGCGCTTCTTGTCGGTCAGGTACTTCTGTGTGACCGCCGAGTCGTGGTTCCCGCGCACCCACACGTAGGGGGCGCCGAGGTCGGCGATGGGGTCCAGGAAGCTGTTCTCGACGGCGGCGCCGTGGTCCATCGTGTCGCCGGAGTCGATGATCACGTCGATGTCGTACTGCTCCACGAGCGAGCCGATGATGTGCCACGCGGCCGGGTTGAGGTGGACGTCCGAGACGTGCAGGACGCGCAGGGTCGCCGGGTCCGGGCTGTAGACGGGGAGCGTCGAGGTGGCGTCGTACAACTTGGTGACGTTGGTGACCAGGCGGGCCAGTTCCTGCTGGTAGACGTCGAAGTCGCTGACGATCGAGCGGGCGTCGCCGACGACCGAAGGGGCGCTGGAGAGCAGCCCGGAGAACTTGGGCTCCAAGACCGACTTCGGGTTCCAGGTGGCGTACGCGCCGGCGCCGGACGCGGCCAACAGCGCGAGGGCCAGCCCCCCGGCCGCCAGGGCCCGGCGTGGCCGGCGGTAGACCGCGAGGCCCAGCGCCGTCGCCCCGGTCACCACCGCCACGCAGGAGCGCAGGGCCAGCTCGCGGGTGCCCGCCGCGACGTCCGACGTGACCTCGTCCTCCAGCCCGGCCAGCCGTTCGGGGTGCTGGACCAGCGCCTGCGAGCGGACCGGGTCGAGCCGGTCCACGTCCACGTCGAGGCGGACCGGGGCGTGGTGCGAGTCCAGCTCCAGGGCGCCGAGCGGGGAGACGTTGATCTTGGTGCCGCCGCTGAGCGAGGGCCGCAGGGTCATCGTCGTGTCCATCGGCCCCACGGTCGTCCGGACGCTGCCGACCGCGAGCAGCCCGAGCCAGGCGCCGAACAGCACCACGACGACCAGTCCGAGCGCCCGGAGGAACGGCCGGGGCGCGGCGAGGGGGCCGTGGGCGGCGCGGCGGGGTATCGGGCGGCGGAGGGGGAGTCGGGCGCGGGCCATTGGGTGCCCCTGCCCCAGGCACGGCGCGGGTATGCCCGGGTGCGGGGACGGGCGAGGGCACGGGTGCGGGGCCTGGGCGGGCCGGGTGGCCGTACGGGACAATGGCCGCGTGCTGGAGATGACGCGGGAAGCGTTCGAGGAACTGGTCGCCGAGGCGCTGGACCGGATCCCGCCGGAGCTGACCCGGCTGATGGACAACGTCGCGGTGTTCGTCGAGGACGAGCCGGAGTCCGACGACCCGGAACTGCTCGGGCTGTACGAGGGCACGCCGCTGACCGAGCGCGGGGAGTGGTACGCGGGCGTGCTGCCGGACCGGATCACGATCTACCGGGGCCCGACGCTGCGGATGTGCGAGACGCGCGAGGACGTGGTGGCCGAGACGGAGATCACCGTCGTCCACGAGATCGCCCATCACTTCGGCATCGATGACGAGAGGCTGCACGCGCTCGGTTACGGGTGAGCCGGGCGCGGGGCGACCGCCGGGAAGGAGCCGGCCCGCCGGGCGTGTCCCGGGCGGGGTCGCGGGAGTTGGGCACAGCGCACCCGGCTCGTTCGTGTCAGGCCCCGCCCTTCCTCGTGTCCCCGGAGGTGCCCTCGTGCGCCCGTTCTCCGTTCCTGTCCGCTGGGCAGCGGTCACCGCTGTCACGCTCGCCACGTCCACCGGCTGCATGAGCGTCGGCTCCGACGGGGCGGAACCGGCGCCCTCGCGGTCCGCCGAGCCGAAGGACGCCGCCGTCGAGCCGAACGGCTCCACGGTGACGGGGACCGGCCGCTCCCGGTTCGGGGGCGCCGGTGCGCAGTCGGAGCGCCGGGGCGCCGGGGCGAGCGCTTCCGCGTCGCCCTCGGTGAGCGCCCCGGCCGCCGACGGGCCCGGGGGCGCGCCCGACGCGGGCGGGGACCGGGTCGCCCGCCCCTCCCTGCCGGCGGGTCCGGCCGCGTCCGCGCCGCCGGAGCCCTCGGCGCCGGCCGGCCCCGTACCCGGTCCGGAGGATCCGGCGGACACGCCCGCGCCGCCGGAGCCGCCGGAGCCCGAGCCGGAGCCCTCGGAGCCCGCGCCTCCGGCGCCCTCGGCGTCTCCGGCCGCTCAGTTCCGTACCGATGCCATGGGGTGGCCGGGCGGGGTGGCGGCGCTGCGGACGCCGGAGGCATCACCGCAGGTGGGGCCGGTCTGAGGGGGTGGATCAGGGGAGGCGGTTTGCGCAACGGGGGTGAGAGTGCGTATGGTGGTAGATCGCTTGATCCTATTGCCCGGCGCCGACACAGAAGAGCGCCGTGTGGCGCGTACTCTCCCTTGCCGTGGCTGGACCGCATTGAGGCGGTCGACATTGCGAAATCACGGAGTTATGGGCGCGTGCCGAGACTCCGGAAGGTTTCGCATTTCGCATGTCAATTTCCAGTTCTGACCACACCGTCATGCCCGAGAACGTCGAGAACGACGAGCTCACCGCTGTCGCCGAGGCCGTCGTCGCCGAGTCCTCCGAGGCCGCTGAGCCGACCGTCACCTTCGCCGACCTGGGCCTGCCCGAGGGCATCGTCCGCAAGCTCGCGCAGAACGGTGTGACCACGCCCTTCCCGATCCAGGCGGCGACCATTCCGGACGCCCTGGCCGGCAAGGACATCCTCGGCCGCGGCCGCACCGGCTCCGGCAAGACCCTCTCCTTCGGTCTGCCGACCCTGTCCGCCCTGGCGGACGGCCACACCGAGAAGAAGAAGCCCCGCGCGATCATCCTCACCCCGACGCGTGAGCTCGCGATGCAGGTCGCGGACGCGCTCCAGCCGTACGGCGACGTGCTCGGCCTGAAGATGAAGGTCGTCTGCGGCGGTACGTCGATGGGCAACCAGATCTACGCCCTGGAGCGCGGTGTCGACATCCTCGTCGCCACCCCGGGCCGGCTGCGCGACATCATCAACCGCGGCGCCTGCTCGCTGGAGAATGTCCAGGTCGCCGTCCTCGACGAGGCCGACCAGATGTCCGACCTGGGCTTCCTGCCCGAGGTCACCGAGCTGCTGGACCAGATCCCCGGGGGCGGCCAGCGCATGCTCTTCTCCGCCACCATGGAGAACGAGATCGGCACGCTGGTCAAGCGCTACCTGAGCAACCCGGTCACCCACGAGGTCGACTCCGCCCAGGGCAACGTCTCGACCATGTCGCACCACGTCCTCGTCGTGAAGCCGAAGGACAAGGCGCCGGTCACCTCCGCGATCGCCGCCCGTAAGGGCCGCACGATCATCTTCGTCCGCACCCAGCTGGGCGCCGACCGCATCGCCGAGCAGCTCGTCGACGCGGGCGTCAAGGCGGACGCGCTGCACGGCGGCATGACGCAGGGCGCGCGCACCCGGGTCCTGGAGGACTTCAAGAAGGGTTACGTCAACGCGCTCGTCGCGACCGACGTCGCCGCGCGCGGTATCCACGTCGACGGCATCGACCTGGTCCTGAACGTGGACCCGGCCGGTGACCACAAGGACTACCTGCACCGCTCGGGCCGTACCGCCCGTGCCGGCAAGTCCGGTGTGGTCGTCTCGCTGGCCCTGCCGCACCAGCGCCGCCAGATCTTCCGCCTGATGGAGGACGCGGGCGTCGACGCCTCGCGCCACATCGTGCAGGGCGCGGGCGTCTTCGAGCCGGAGGTCGCCGAGATCACCGGCGCCCGTTCGCTCACCGAGGTCCAGGCCGACTCCGCGAACAACGCCGCGAAGCAGGCCGAACGCGAGGCCGCCGAGCTGACCAAGCAGCTGGAGCGCGCCCAGCGCCGCGCCGTCGAGCTCCGCGAGGAGGCCGACCGCCTGGTGGCGCGTGCCGCCCGTGAGCGCGGCGACGACCCCGAGGCCGCCGTGGCCGAGGTCACCGCCGAGGCCGAGGCCGCCCTCGCGGCTGCCGCCGCCTCCGTGCCGGAGCAGCCGGCCGCCCGCGAGGACCGCCGCGACGACCGGGGCAACTACGAGCGCCGCGACAACCGCGGTGGCTACCGGGGCAACGACCGCCGCGACGACCGGGGCGGCGACCGTCCGTTCCGCCGTGACGACCGCCCGTCGGGTGGCTACCGGGGCAACGACCGCCGGGACGAGCGCCCGTCGTTCAACCGCGACCGGCGTGACGACCGCCCGTCGGGCGGCTTCCGCTCCGGCGGTGGCGACCGTCCGTTCAACCGTGACCGTCGTGACGACCGCCCGTCCGGTGGCTTCCGCTCCGGCGGCGACCGCCGGGACGACCGCGGCGGCCGCTCCTTCGAGCGCCGGGACGAGCGCCCGTCGTTCAACCGAGACCGGCGTGACGACCGTCCCTCGGGCGGCTTCCGCTCCGGCGGTGGCGACCGTCCGTTCAACCGTGACCGTCGTGACGACCGCCCGTCGGGTGGCTTCCGCTCCGGCGGCGAGCGTCCGACCGGCCGCCGCGACGACCACCGTTCGACCGGCACGAGCACCGGTTCCTTCGGCCGCCGTGACGACAAGCCGCGCTGGAAGCGCAACGGCTGATCGTCCGTAGGTCTCCGACCTGATGAAGCGGGCCCGTCCTTCGCGGACGGGCCCGCTTTCGTTGTGTGGCCCTGTTCCTTGAACGGGTTCGAATCCAGCTATCTGTGCATGCGCGGCTGCTGTTAATGTCACGTGACTCGCATGGGGGGTCGGGGCCGGGGGGCTTTCACTTCACGCAGACCGCGGCACATGCTGCCGCGTCCTCCCCATGCCTCTTCGAGGGTGTCCGGGAGGGACTCAGCTTGAGACGTCAGATGGGCATGCGCAGTGCGGCGGCCGTTGTCGCGGCCCTTGTCATCGGTGCGGGCTTCGTGCCACTGGACGCAGGACCCGCTCGTGCGGCGACCGGGGACGAGGTGGTTTTTCCCGCAGACGTCGCCGCACAGCCGAGGACCGTCATCCCTCTGTCGGCCGGGCCGACGGGGTACCTCCGGTACGAGGAGGGGCGCGGTCAGTTCTGGAGTTCGTACAGCGGTGAGAACCACATCATCTACAACGACCTCGAGGGGCCCGATGCCGACGGTACCTACGGGGCCGGATCCGACGTCGTGGCCGCGTACCAGAGCGGGGGGATGGCCGAAGCCGGCGAGATCCGGTTGTACGACGTGGCCGCAGGGACCAATTCCTACGTCGAACTGCCCGCCGGGCACCACTACGTGGGTACCTACGGAACGACCGTCGTGACCTACAGCCGCACGAGCCCCACGGCGGCGCCGGAGTGGCATCTGCTGCGTCTCGTGAACCGTGCTGTCCAGGACACAGAGGTCGTCGGATGGCCGGACGGCGCCGAGCGCCCTCTCAAGGCGGTCACCGGTGGGGCCGATGGTGTTCTGGTGCGGTACGGCCAGGGAGACCGCCTCCGGCCGTTGTGGATCTCGCTGACGACCGGTGAGGCCCGCCCGGTGGGTTCCGGCGTCTCCGCGGCGACAGCGTCCACGGTGGTGTCGCGCGACCACGTGGTGGAGTGGACCAAGGACGGCAAGGTCACGTTCTACGCGAAGGGCACGTCGCAGACGGGGCCTCTGCCCGCGAGCCAGGTGAAGGACCTTCCGTACGCGGAAGGCGACCGGCTTCTCGGCGTCACCGGGCAGCACTTGGTGGTCGCGCGCGCCTCCGGGCAGGGAGGCTCGACTCCGTACCGACTCGTGACCGTTCCCCTGGACGGCGGCCCCGAGGAGGTGCTCTTCGCCTACGGGCGGGCGGACGCCATGCCCACCCCGGACGGCGGGCTGCTCGTGGTGGCCGGCTCCCGCCCTGACGGGCTGGGCGTGCAGTTGGTCCGTCCTGGTGACGGCGGGCCGACCACGGGCAAGCTGGCCGACGTCACACCGGCGACCTCGCGACCGCTGGAGATGAGCTTCAGTCAGGGGAGGCTCGAATCGCTGGAGTTCCTGCCCGACCAGAGCAGAGGCTTCCGCTCGCGAACGGTGTCCGTGTCGGGCCCGCTTGCCGCCGGTGGCACGGGGCCGGCCGGTGACCGTGGCTTCGATCTGGCGGACTGCGGGGACAGAGACGGGTGCCCGACCCTGTTCGCCACAGGTGACGGACGGACCGTGATCATGCCGGCGCCCGGCGGTGATCGCCCACAGATGCCGTGGCTCGTGGGGCCGGGAGGTACCGAGGCCGTTCCGCTGTCGGTCCCCGGTCTTTCCCGGTTCCAGGTCAAGGACGTGTCGGGCCGCTACGCGCTGGGGGGCGCCGGCCGTACCGACGGTGACGACGCGGGCGCCGTCACCGTGGACCTGGACACGGGGAAGCTGCTGGCGAGCATGCCGTTCAGCGGTGAGGACGTCGATCTGTACGGAGACCAGGTGTGGGGCGCGGGCCCGGTGGCGGGCACGGTGGTCAGTCGCGACGCCCGGACCGGGGCAGTGCGGCAGACGGTGGATCTCGGCACCGGGTGCAGGGCCGAGTCCATCAAGGTGACGTCGCACTGGCTCAGTTGGGACTGCGCCGGAAGCACCGCCAGAGGCGGCGTGTTCGATCTCGAGAAGAAGACCAATCTGACTTATCTCGACCCGGTGTCCGTGCTCGGCGACGGCTACGTCGCATGGCGCAACGGAGACGACGTGAAGATCACTGACGTGCGGGGAAAGACGCCCGTACCGGTGCACACGTACGTGATGGCCGGCGACGGTGAGCGGGAACAGAAGTACGCCATCGACACCGGAACCGGACGTATCGCGTATCAGCGGCAGGCCGACGGAGACATCACGGTCGCCGATCTGGGGGTCCCTGCCTCGCCGCTGGCCCGTATCGACTCCGACGTACCGGCATCGGCGGCGCTGCGGGGCGGGGTCCCGTCCTGGACGGCGCGCTGGTGGTTGTCGAAGCCTGCCGCTTCCTGGCAGCTGACGCTGACGAATCAGGCCACGGGTGCCATCGTGCGCACCCTGTCGGGCGGCGAGGCGCGCGGCCTGATCACGGCCGCCTGGGACGCGAAGACCGCCTCCGGCGCGTACGCCCCCAACGGCTCCTACACCTGGACCCTCACCGCCGTCCCCGCTGACGGGAACGGCGCCGCCCTCACCACGTCCGGCACCCTCAAGCTGACCGGCGGGGCGGCGGTGGCGCGGGACTTCGTCAAGAAGGACGGGTTCGGGGACCTGCTCGCGTTCACCCCGGCCGGCCAGGCCGACTGGCGGGCCGGGACCGGCACCGGGACCGGGCGGGTCGAGGACAAGGTGTCGGCCACCGGCTGGACGGGCGGCAACACCGTGACCGCCGCCGTGCCGTTCGAGGACATCAGCGGCGACCGGTGCAACGACGTGCTGGTCCGTACGCAGGAGGGCGAGCTGCGCGCGTACACGCCCGCCTGTGGGGCCGCGCTCAAACCCGGCACGCCGTACAAGAAGATCGGCACCGGCTGGAACATGTTCGACGCCCTGACCTCGCCCGGCGACATGTCGGGCGACGGGCGAGCCGACCTGCTCGGCCGGACGCCCACGGGCGACCTGTACTTCTACAAGAGCAAGGGCAACGGCCTGTTCGAGCCCCGGGTGAAGATCGGCTACGGCTGGCAGCAGTACCTCCTGGCCGGCATGGGCGACATGGACGGTGACGGCAAGGGCGACCTGGTGGCCCGCGACCGCTCGGGCAACGTGTGGCGCTATCCGGCCACCGGCAAGGGCACACTCGGCACCCGCACCAAGATCGGGTACGGCTGGACCATGTACGACACGATGGTCGGCTCCGGCGACCTGAACGGCGACGGCGTCGCGGACCTGCTGGCCCGCGACACGTCCGGGGTGCTGTGGAGCTACCGCGGCGACGGCAAGGGCGCGCTGGCGGCGCGTACCAAGGTCGGCGGCAGCTGGCAGATGTACACCCGTCTCTTCTGATGACTCACTCGACATCCGGGTATTCCGGAAAGGAACTTCTCTTGACCGTGTTCATACGCGGGCGCGCCGCGCTCGTGGGCGCCGTGGCCGGGGCGACCGTGCTCACCACGGCCGCCGTACCGGCGAGCGCCGCCGACCCCGCCCCGGCCACTGTGGCGACGACCGGGGTGTACGGCCTCGACTTCGCGGGTGGACGGCTGGTGACGGCGGAGCGGAGCCCCTCCGGCGACCGGATGGTGTACGACCGCCGGGTGTCCGCCGATGGCATGACCGTGGGGGCGCGCGAGAGCCGTGTCTTCGCCGGGACGTACGCCAACGGCGCGCACCTGGGGACGGTGCCCTGCGACAACGGCGGCTGCGTCGAGCTGGTCGCGTCCGGTCACGGTGACGTCGGCACGGTGTTCGTCGACGGCGACGACGCCGGTACCGAGTCGGTGAAGTTCTGGGCTCCCGGAAACTCGTACCACGGGGGTGACGTCAAGTACCCCGTGGCCACTGCCGACATCGTGGACCTGACCGGGCGGGCCTACGTCGTCAACGGCGGGTCCCCCGTCAAGCAGCGGGCGGGCATGTACCCGAGCTACACCTCGACCGCCGATCCGATCGTCCGCACCCCGGGCGCGGCATCCGTCTGGGGCACCACGCTCTGGGCGGCGACCACCGCCACCGGGGCGCTCGCCGCGACCGACCTGGGGACGAAGAAGGCCGTGGAGACGGCGGCCACCGGCGCTCCCTGCGTGATCAAGGAGGTGCGCGCGGTCGGCCGCTTCGTCTACTGGAACTGCGGGACGAGCGCTGCGGCCGGCGTGTACGACCGTACGGCGAAGAAGTCGTTCACCGTGCCGTCCGGGCCCGCCCTCGTCGGCGACGGCTACCTCGTCCGGCACGACCGGACGGCGGGCAAGCTGCTGCTCACCGACTTCCACACGGGCAAGGCGGCCGCCCCGCGCGCGGTCGCGGACCTCCCCGCCGGGAAGACCGCCGACCAGCGGCGGCTGACCTGGGCGGTGGACAAGTTCGGCGGCGACATCGTGTATCTCGACGCCGCGCAGACCCTGCACATCGTGCCCAGCGGGGTGCCCGCGCAGCCTCTCGCGAAGATCGCGTCCGACCTGGGCGGCGCCTACATGGACGTCAAGGGCGTCGACGGGCTGGAGAGCTGGAACAGCACCTGGCAGTTCAACAAGCCCGTCTCCTGGACGTACACCGTCAAGGACTGGACGGGCCGTACGGTGCGCACCCTCAAGGGCGACTCCGGCACCGAGGCCGACGTCGCCTGGGACGGCCGTACGGCCGCGGGCGACTACGCGGGCAACGGCAAGCACACCTGGACGCTGAAGGCGACGGCCGAGGACGGCTCGGGGACGTACTCCACCAGCGGGAGCCTGTCCGTGACCGGCGGCCGGCCGGGCTTCCACGACCAGGGCCAGTACAGCAGCGGCGACCTCGTCACGCTCAACGCCTACGGGGACCTGACCCTTCAGTTCGGCCAGACCTCCGGTGTCTTCAGCGGCAAGAAGTCCGGGACCGGCTGGCCGGCCGGCACCGTCGCCGTGCCCTTCGCGGACACCGGCGGCGACCGCTGCTCCGAGCTGCTGGTCCGGATGCCCGGCGGGGAACTGCGCCGGTACGACGGCAGCTGCGGCACCTCCGGCTACCGGCCGGCCGGCAAGCACACCGTGATCGGCGGCGGCTGGCAGCAGTACGACGTGCTGACGTCGCCCGGCGACCTGAACGGCGACGGGCGGGCCGACCTCGTGGCCCGTCAGAAGTCCACCGGGGACCTCTACTTCTACGCGGGCACGGCCGCCGGGAAGTTCCTCCCGAAGACCCGGATCAACACCGACTGGCGGACGTACGCCCAGATCACCGGCGTCGGCGACATCACCGGCGACGGCATCCCGGATCTGCTGGGCCACGACCGCAACGGCGGACTCTGGCGCTACAACGGCCTGGGCAACGGCCGCTTCGCCGCGCGCGTGAAGGTGTTCACCGACTGGGGCCGCTCGTACAACACCATGGTCGGCATCGGCGACCTGAACGGCGACGGCCGGAACGACATCGTCGTCCGCGACTCGGCGGGCAAGCTGTTCCGGAACAACGGCAACGGCAAGGGCTCGTTCGGATCCCGTACGCAGATCGCCACCGGCTGGCAGACGTACAAGGGCATCTTCTGAGGCTCTGAGCCCGCCCCGGTCCCGATGACGGGGCCGCGCAGCCGATACCCGATCGGTTGCGCGGCCGGGGCGGGCTATGCTCGGGGGTGATGTGCCGAGGGCCGTTAGCTCAATTGGTCAGAGCAGCGGACTTTTAATCCGTTGGTTGTGGGTTCGAGTCCCACACGGCCTACCTCGTTGCCCCGGGTCCGCGCGTGCGCGGCCCGGGGCTCTGTCGTGTCCGAGGGCGGGCGGTGCTGTGTGCCGTCGTCCGGGCCGGAGCCGGCAGGGGCCGACGCCCGAGGGTGTGTCAGACCAGGAGCTTCGTCTTAGCCCGCTGGTACTCCTCCTCGGTGATCGCACCCTTGTCCTTGAGGTCGGCGAGCCTCGACAGGTCCTCCACGTGGCTGCCCTTGTGGCTGCCGTCCTCCGTACCCGCCGCGTCCCTGATGTACGCCTTGAAGGCGGCGTCACGCTCCCTCGCCTCCTGGACGTCGCGCTTGCCCATGGACTTGCCGCGGGCGATCACGTAGATCAGCACGCCCACATAGGGCAGTACCAGCGCGAGGATCAGCCAGCCGGCCTTGCCCCAGCCGCTCAGGTCGTGGCTGCGAAAGATGTCCATGATGACCCGGAAGAGCAGGAAGAGCCACATGATCCAGAGGAAGAACCAGAGCATCGTCCAGAACAGGTTGAGCAGGGGATAGTCGTCCATCGTCCACTCCCGGGTCCGCGTCGGACTGGCTGAATCTGAAAACAGTCATATCACCACATTCACCCCATTGCTCGTCGATGTGGGGCGCGGGGCGGGGAGGCGAGGGGGCCGGGGCGTGCGGGCCGTGGTCATGGGGGCCCCGAACATGACGTAGAGTTGGGTTCACCGACGCGGGGTGGAGCAGCTCGGTAGCTCGCTGGGCTCATAACCCAGAGGTCGCAGGTTCAAATCCTGTCCCCGCTACTGAAGGATCAGGCCCGGCACGCAGGCAGCGTGCCGGGCCTGATGCGTTTCGGCGGGGTTCCGAACGAGCGCACCCGCTTCGCCCCATCGGCGGCCGAGGATTCGCCCGGCGACCGCGCGGGCGCGAGGCTGGAGGCGGTGCGCGGTACCGTCCGCGGCCGTGGCTGCACCGGGCAGGAGACCGCAGGTGGGGAAGTGGGAACGACGGTGGCGCGGGCCCGACGGCGCGGTGAGCCGCCGGTTCGTCCGGGTGCTGCCGGTGGCGATGATCGTCATCGGGGTGGTGTTCGACCTCTTCACGCCGCCCTCCTACACGGCCGTCCCGATGTTCGCGGCCGCCCCGCTGACCGCCGCGCCCTTCTTCGGTATGGGCACCACGATCCGGATCGGGATCGCCTCGGTGCTCGCCGTCGCCGGAATCCGGCTCTGCACCGGTGATCTGGTCGAGGTGGTCTCGTTCATCGAGATGGTCACCGTGCTCACGGTCGCCGTGCAGGCGTGCGTGATCAACCGGGTCGTGCGGCGCGGCAGCGACCAGTTGGCGTCCGCCCGGATCATCGCCGAGACGGCCATGCGGGCCGTGCTGCCCGCGCCGCCCGAGCGGATCGGCGGACTCCAGGTGGCCGCGCGGTACGAGGCGGCACAGGCGGACGAGTTCGTCGGGGGAGACCTCTTCGCGGCCGCTGACACTCCGTACGGCGTACGGCTGGTGCTGGGCGACGTGCGCGGGAAGGGGCTGGAGGCGGTCGGCGCGGTGGCGGTGGTGATCGGGGCGTTCCGGGAGGCGGCGGAGCAGGAGAAGTCGCTGGAGGGCGTGGCGCAGCGGCTGGAGCGCGCGCTGGCACGCGAGTCGACCCGGGGTGGCGGGTTCGACGAGTTCGAGGAGTTCGTCACCGCTGTCCTGGCGGAGATCCCGCCGGGCGGCCAGGTGGCGCGGATCGTGAACCGGGGCCACCCCGACCCGCTGCTGCTGCACGGGGACGGGGCGGTGGAGGCGCTGACTCCCTCGGAGCCCGCGCTTCCGCTGGGCCTGGGCCTGGGGGTGCGGCCGGACCGCGCGGAGGGCTGGGAGCTGCCGCCCGGCGGGACGCTGCTGTTCTACACGGACGGCCTGTCGGAGGCGCGGAACGCCGACGGTGTCTTCTACGACCCGGCGGAGCGGCTGCGCGGGCGCCTCTTCCCCGGTCCCGAGGAGCTGTTGTCCGCGCTGACCGACGACGTACGACTGCATACGGGGGGCGAGTCGACCGACGACATGGCGCTGCTCGCGGTGGCCCGGCCGGCGAAGGGGCAGCCGGACCGCCGCAGGACGGTGAAGATCGTCAAGCGGGGTGCCACGCTGGGTGACTGAGGAGCGTCGCTCCGCATAACATTTGACGCAACGTCAGAAAACGCGTAGTGGCCGGGTGGCGATCAACTCGCCCGGTTCCACCCGGTTGTGTCCCGTAAAGTCCAGGCCATGGGCGTGAACGATCAGTGGGAACAGCTTGGAATCGGACCCGTCTGTCTATTAACGTTCGATAACGCAGCGCGGTTGTCCCAGCCGTCGTCAGGGACGGCGCCGCGCGCGTGCGCCGAATTCCGCAAGGGAACCGGGGAACCACCTACATGGGGTGAATCGGGCATCTTCGTCTTCACAAGAGGCGGAGGGACCCGTAGGAGACCTTCCTGCTCCGAACCCGTCAGCTAACCCGGTAGGCGAGAAGGAAGGAAAGGAGTGCGCCCGCGTGGCGTCCAACAAGCCTGCCCCCGAATCACCTTCCCGGTTCGTGCCCGAATACGGTGCCGACTCCGCGTCCGTCCCCGGCGCCGCGTACATTCCGGAACAGGGAAGCGACTACGCGGCCGATCGGGGCGACGGCTTCGGCACCGGTGCCGGTTTCGGCAGCGGCTTCCGCGCCGACGACGCCGACTCCGAGCGGACCTGGGAGGAATGGAACCCCACCGAGGAGTCCGTCCGTCCCGTCCGCGGCAAGCACCGCGTCGCCAAGCAGCGCAATGGTCTGGCCCGTAGCTCCACCGTCCTCGGCGTCGGTGTCATCGCGGCCGTCGGCGCGGGCGGCATGGCCACCGCACAGAGCAAACCGCCGGTCTCCATCTCTCTTCCCGATTCCATCGCGGACAATCTCCCCGACGCCAAGTCCCTTCCCGGCGTGGGTGCGTTGTTCTCCGGCGAGAGCGAGGCGGAAACCCCCGCGACCGCCACCGCCGCCGCACCGCTGACCACCGCCGGCATCACCACCGCCGAGGCCGAGCAGGGCACCACGGACGCCGGCGAGGCGCTGCGCGCCCGCATCCTCCAGCAGGCCGAACAGCAGCAGGGCGCCGCCGACGCCGAGGCGAAGGCGGCCGAGGAGAAGGCCGCTGCCGAGAAGGCGGCCGCCGAGGCGAAGAAGCAGCAGGACGAGGCCGAGGCCAAGGCCGCCGCGGAGAAGAAGAGGGAGGCGGAGGAGGCGAAGAAGAAGGCCGAGGCCCTGCGCCTGGCCAAGCTCGCCGCCGGCTACGCCATTCCCACCTCCTCGTACACGATCACCTCGACGTTCGGCGAGGCCGGTTCGATGTGGTCCTCCGGCTACCACACGGGCCTCGACTTCGCGGCCCCGACCGGTACCCCGATCAAGGCCATTCACACCGGCACCGTCAAGTCGGCCGGCTGGTCCGGCGCCTACGGCTACCGCACGGTGCTGGAGCTGGAGGACGGTACCGAGCTGTGGTTCTGCCACCAGTCCTCGATCGGCGTCACGGTCGGCCAGAAGGTCACCACCGGCGACACGATCGGCCGCGTAGGCGCGACCGGAAATGTGACCGGCCCGCACCTCCACCTGGAGGTCCACACCCCGGACGGCACCGGCATCGACCCGATGGCCTGGCTGCGCGCCCGCGGTCTGACCGTCTGAGGTCCGTTTCCCCCGAAGACCCGGCCCTTCCCGGTAGGCGGCCGTCCGAACCCCGGCAGCCCTGACGCACACCCCCCGACGTCAGGGCTGCCGGTTCGCGTGGCCGCGGCCTGACGGATGTATGCGGCACGGAATAGCGGGGTGTGCGCAAACCGTTCTCCCCCTTATGACTTCACTGCGCAATCTCGGCCCGTCCGGCCTCCAGGTCTTCCCGCTCTGCCTCGGTGGAAACGTCTTCGGCTGGACCGCGGACGAGGAGCGGTCCTTCGCCGTCCTCGACGCGTACACGGCGGCCGGCGGCAACTTCGTGGACACGGCCGACGCCTACTCGCACTGGGTTCCCGGCAACGAGGGCGGAGAGTCGGAGACGGTCATCGGCAAGTGGCTCGCGTCGCGCGGCAACCGGTCCGACGTCGTGGTGGCCACCAAAGTCGGCGCCCTCCCCGGCTACAAGGGCCTTTCGGCGCCCACGATCAAGTCGGCCGCCGAGGAGTCGCTGCGCCGGCTCGGCACGGACCACATCGATCTGTACTACACGCACTTCGACGACGAGACCGTCCCGGTCGAGGAGATCATCACCGCCCTCGACGAGCTGGTGAAGGAGGGCAAGGTCCGCGAGATCGCCGCCTCCAACATCAGCCCGGCCCGGCTGCGTGCCTCCCTCGAATTCTCCGAACGCGAGGGACTGGCCCGCTATGTGGCGCTCCAGCCGCACTACAACCTCGTCTCGCGGGACACCTACGAGGGCGATCTCCAGGACACCGCCGCCGACGCCGGGCTCGCGGCCGTCCCGTATTACGCGCTGGCCGCCGGCTTCCTCACCGGCAAGTACCGCCCGGGGACGACCGTGGACAGCGCCCGCGCCGGGAGGGCGGCCGGCCACCTGGAGTCGGAGCGCGGCCGGCGGGTGCTCGCCGCGCTCGACACGGTGGCGCGGGACCGGGACGCCGAGATCGCGACGGTGGCCCTGGCCTGGCTCGCCTCCCGCCCGACGGTCGCCGCGCCGATCGCCTCCGCCCGGACGGTCGACCAACTGCCCGCGCTGCTGGCGGTCGCCGGTCTCCAGCTGACGGACGAGGAACTGTCGACGCTGACGGCGGCCTCGGCCTAGGCTCGTTCGCCTGCGCGGAGGTCACCGGCCTGTGTACGGATCGGGCCGGTGACCTCCGGTGCAGGGCGGTGCGGTGCGGGGCTGCTGGTCGTAGGGCTGTGCCGGGTACGGGGACGGGCCGATGTACGAGTTCGGGGCGCCGTTGTACGGGGGCGGGCCGCCGTACGCGTACGGCGTGGTGCCCGCGTACGGCCGGCCGGGCGGCCAGGCGGCCGTGTAGCCGGGCGGCCGGCGGTGGGTGGCCCGGGCCGCGTACGCGAGGGCTGGGCCGGCGATCTCACGGCGCTGCCACAGGTGGTGCAGCAGCTCCAGCTCGCGCGCGGCGAAGTCCGGGTCCGCCCTGCCCCGGCCGGCCTGCCGCCGCAGGGAGGCGAGGGACGTCGCGAACGCCTCGTACTCGGCGACCGCACGCGCCGCCGCCCTGCCGCGCTCCTTCGCCTCCTTGGCGCGGACCGTCGCGTACGCCGGGTGGTACGGATGGCCGGAGACGCTCGCCGCGTACCGCCGGCGCGCCGCGTTCCTGGCGAGGGCACGGGCCCGCATGGAGGCGAGGGCGCGGGGCTCGTCGGGCGTGAGCCAGCCGGCTTCGGCGTACGCGGGGAGCTCGACGGCCAGGGAGCGCAGCTCCTTGCGGCGGGCCCGGACCACCTGCCAGGTCACCAGGCCGAAGACCGGGACCATGAACGCCCCGTACACGATGTAGAAGCCGTACCGGCCGAAGGTCGCCGAGCCGTTCCACAGGGCGTGCATGCCCATGGCGAGGACCAGGCCGAGCAGCGGGACGGCGATGAGCCGCACCCGGCGGCCGGGTGCGGTGCTCGCGGCGATCCCGAGACCGATGCCGGTCAGGACGGTGAAGAGCGGGTGGGCGAAGGGGGTCATGACGGCCCGGACCAGGAACGTCACCACGGTCACCGCCGCGAAGCCGGAGTCCGTCTGCTGGTCCTCACCGAAGGCGTTGCCCAGGTAGAGGATGTTCTCGGTGAAGGCGAACCCCGTCGCCGTGAAGCCGGCGGCGACGACGCCGTCCACGATCCCGGTGAACTCCCGCCTGCGGAAGAGGAAGAGCAGCAGGACGGCCGCCGCCTTGGCACTCTCCTCGACCACCGGTGCGATGACCGTGGCGCCGAGGGTGTCCGCGTTCCCCGGATCACTGTCGGCTATCCACCGGACCGCGAACGAGTTGGCGAGGATGGCGACCAGGGCCGCCGCGCACGCGCCCCACGCGAAGGCGAACAGCAGATTCCGCCACGGTGCCGGGTCGACCCGGTCCAGCCAGCGGAAGGCGGTCATCAGCACGGGGACCGGCAGGACGGCCAGGCCCAGGCCGACGAGGAATCCCTCGGTGCCGGTCTGGTCGCGGACCAGGGCGAGGATCACCACCCCGCAGAGCGCGAGCAGCGTGGAGACGGCGACCGCTCGGAACGTCCGATTCCGCCAGAGCAGGCCGACGCGGCGCGGGCGGTAGCGCCACTGGCCACGCGCCGGCACGGCGGCCAGGATCTCGCCGACCCGCTGCTCCTGGAGCACCGGGACGGCCGGCTGATCCCGCTCTTGTCGCTGAACAGACCCGTCGGACACCCCTCGACCCTAACGAGCGGGTCCGACAACGGCCATGGTGTCCGCCCGGCTCAGACGCGTGCGAAGAGCAGGTCGTGCACCACGTGGCCCTTCCCCAGGCCCTGGCCCTCGAACCGGGTCCGCGGGCGGAAGGCGGGGCGCGGGGCGTAGCCGCCGTCGGCCACCGTGTTCTCGAAGCGGGGATGCGCGGTCAGCACGTCGAGCATCTGCTCGGCGTACGGCTCCCAGTCGGTCGCGCAGTGCACGATCGCGCCGGGCTTCAGCGGCCCCGCCACCAGGTCCAGGAACTCCGGCTGGATCAGCCGGCGCTTGTGGTGGCGGGACTTGGGCCACGGGTCGGGGAAGTAGACCCGCAGCCCGTCCAGCGACTCCGGCTCCAGCATCTCGCGCAGCAGGATGATCGCGTCACCGTTGGCGACCCGGATGTTGGTCGAGCCGTTCCGGTCGGCGAGACCGAGCAGGTTGCCCTGACCGGGCGTATGCACGTCGACGGCGAGGATGCCGGTGCCCGGGTCGTCGGCCGCCATCTGCGCGGTGGCCTCACCCATGCCGAAGCCGATCTCCAGCACCACCGGGAGCCCGCCGAACAGGGCGGGCAGGTCGAGGACGCTCAACCCGTCGATGTCCAGGCCCCACTTGGGCCATAGCCGTTCCAGGGCGTTCTGCTGGCCGGGCGTGACCCGGCTGCGGCGCGGCTGGAAGCTGCGGATGCGGCGCTCGTGGTGCGAGCCGGCCGGGTCGGCCGCGGGGCCGCCGGGGAAGCGGGGCTGCTGACGCATCCGGCGCGCGCGTTCCAGGGACGCGGCCCGCACGTCGTCCGGGATTCCGGCGGTGGTGGGCACGGTGCCGTCGGGCGCTGCGGACGCGGCGCCGTCCGCCTCGGCGGGGTCGCCGGGCGTCGGGCGGGAGGGGTTCATCGGCTCAGACACAATGCCCTGATTCTACGGGGCCGGGCGTCCGGGGGCGTCCGGTGCCGACAGGCACGGGGTCACCCCGCCGCCGCGCGCTCCGGCGGCTTCCAGCCGGCCGCCCGGGCCCGGAGCAGGGCGCGGCGGGCCACCTCGCGGCCGATGGGCAGCGAGGCGGTGGCGGCGGGCGACGGGGCGTTCAGCACGTGCACCGTGTGCGGGGCCTCGCGGATCAGGAAGTCGTCCACCAGTGTGCCGTCGCGGAGCACGGCCTGGGCGCGGACCCCGGCCGGCGCGGGGCGCAGGTCCTCCTCCGTGACCTCGGGCAGGAGGCGGCGGACCGCCTCCGTGAACGCGCGCTTCGAGAGGGAGCGGTGCACCTCACCGGCCCCGTACCGCCAGTGCCTTCGGGCCATGCGCCACGAGCCCGGCCAGCTGAGCGTGTCCATCAGCTCGCGGGGCCGGACGACGGGCCGGCCGTAGCCCTCGCGGGCGGTGGCGGGCACCGCGTTGGGACCGACGTGGACGGAGCCGTCGAAGCCCCGGGTCAGGTGGACGCCGAGGAACGGGAACGTCGGGTCGGGCACCGGATAGACGAGCCCGCGCACCAGCTCGGGCCGCGCCAGCTCGAAGTACTCCCCCCGGAACGGCACGATCCGCATCCCCGGGTCGTCGCCTGCCAGCCGGGCGATCCGGTCGCAGTGCAGCCCCGCGCAGTTCACCAGCACCCTGGCCCGGACCACGAGACCGTCGGCCGTGCGCACGGCCACGCCCCAGGGGCGGCGGTCGATCGCCGCGACCTCGGCGCCGAAGCGGATCACGCCGCCCGCGCCGCGTACCTCGTCGGCGAGGCGCCCGGCGACCGCCCGGAAGTCGCATACGCCCGTCGTGCCGACCCGGATCGCGGCGAGGCCCCGCACCTTCGGCTCGTACTCGGCGATCTGCGCGGGCCCCAGCTCGCGCACCGGCAGACCGTGCTCGCGGCCGCGCTGGACCAGGGCGTGCAGCCGGGGCAGCTCGGCGCGGTCCGTGGCGACGATCAGCTTGCCGGTCACCGCGTGGGCGATGGAGTGGTCCCGGCAGAAGTCGGTCATCTCGGCGCTGCCGCGCAGCGCGTACCGTGCCTTGAGCGAGCCCGGCGGGTAGTAGATCCCGCTGTGGATCACCCCGCTGTTGCGCCCCGTCTGGTGGCGCCCCGGGCCCCTCTCCTTCTCCAGCACGGTCACGCGGGTGCCCGGCGCGGTGCGCGTGAGCGCGTACGCGGCCGACAGGCCGACGATCCCGCCGCCGATCACCAGCACATCGCAGTCGTACGCCGCGTGCGTCATCATCACGCCACCTCCCACCCCGATAGTGCACCGACCCACTGACAACGCACCCGAACCCGTGCGGCCAGCGTGGCGCTTCCCGGGAATCGCGACCGCTATGCCGGGGCGACCAGAAGAGGGCGGGCGCGCTCGCGCAGCTCCACGACGCGCGGCTCGTCCCCGTACGGCTCCAGGCGGTGCAGCAGGTCGCGCACGTACTCCGTGGTCCGCGCCGACGAGATGCGGCCCGCCACCTCCACGGCCCGGGTGCCCGCCGCGCAGGCGGCGTCCAGATTGCCCGACTCCAGCTCGGCGACGGCCGACACGACGAGCCGCAGCCCGTGCGAGCGGACGAATTCCTCGGTGGGCCGGGACAGCGCCTGCTCGGTGAAGCGCCGGACCTGTCGGGGCGCCTTCAGGTCGAGGTGGCACTCGGCGGCGTCGGCCGCGAATCTGTCGTACGAGTAGAAGCCCAGCCACGCCGGGTCGGCGTCGCCCTCCCGAGAGCGTTCGAGCCAGCTCTCGGACGCCTTGAGCGCGGCCCCCGCGGCCGGTGCGTCGTTCGCCTTCGCGTGCGCGCGGGCCTCGACCAGGCGGAAGAAGCTCATCGTGCGGGAGGTCGCGAGGCCCCGGTTGCGCTCGACGGCGGCCTGCGCGAGGTCGACGCCTTCGTCGGCGAAGCCGCGGTAGGTCGCCTGGAGCGACATCGACGCCAGGACATAGCCGCCGAGCGGCACGTCGGCCGCCGCCCGCGCGAGGCGCAGTGCCTGGATGTAATAGCGCTGGGCCGCCTCCTGCTGGCCGGTGTCGAAGGCCATCCAGCCGGCGAGCCGGGTCAGCTCGGCCGCCGCGCCGAACAGCGCACGGCCGACCTCGTCGCTGTACGAGCCGAGCAGGAGCGGGGCCGCGTCCACGCGTAAACACTCCGGGACCATCGAGGAGCGCCAGTCGCCGCCGCCGTATTTGGAGTCCCAACGGCGCGCGTCCTGGGCGGCCTCGCGCAGTTTGGAGACGTCGCTGTGGCCGACGCGCAGCGAGGAGGCGTCGGCTCCGGATTCGGGGCCGGGCTGTGCGGGGATGAGCAGGCTGTGGCCGGTGGCCGTGCCGGTCGCCTGGGCGGGCGACGCGGGGGTGCCCGGCTGTACGGGCGCTCCGGTGGGGCCGTGCGCCCCCGGTGCGCCGTGTGCGCCGGGTGGTTGCCCCCCGATGGTGGCCGATGTCCGTGCGACCGACGGGTCGGCGGGGGATATCAGCCAGCGGGACGCGGGTGTGGCGTACGCGCTCACCGAGAACGAGCCCGCGAGCGACTGCCATATCCCGCCGCTGCCCGCGCGCCGCCCGGCCAGATCCAGCCGGTACAGATCCGTCGCCGACCGGACGGCCGCGTCCACGTCGCGCGGGAATGCCAGCCCGACCTCCGGCGCCGGATCGGCGTCGGCGAGACCGATCTCGTGCAGCGGAACGGGCCGGCCCAGCTTGGCGCCGATCGCCGCGGCGATGAGATGGGGCGCGGCGCCCTGGGGCACCATGCCCTTGGAGACCCACCGGGCGACGGACGTCTTGTCGTAGCGGAGGGTCAGTCCGCGTTGCGCCCCGAGGTCGTTGACCCGCCGCGCGAGCCCGGCGTTGCTGATTCCCGCGAGGGCGAGAACGGTGCCGAGCTTCTCGTTCGGTCCTCGTTGCTCCCTGGACATGGCCACCCCTCGACACACAGACGGCAGCCGCGTCACCGTCTCGGCGCGCGGCATTCGTACCGTGTTCTCCCCAGGGACGAACCCTGTCACTCCGCCCGCACACGCATGTGGCCGTGCCCCGGGGAATATGCCGCCCTGCAGAGAACATCAGTACACCCAGCGTAGTTCGTCGCATCCCTACCGTTAAGGGCCGGACGTCCGTATGGCGGGATTGTTGTCCGTCCCGGCCACTCGCGGATTGCCGTGGGACGGGAAGTGGCGTGAGGGGTGGATGAGGTTGTGGAGGCGAACGCGCGGCGGAGGAAGGGAGAAGGAAGAGCGGGGGAATGACGGGGGTGCGGGGGAGGAGGAGTGGAGATCGCCGGGGCGGGGTGCGGGTCGGCCGGTGAGGGTGTGCGATTCCGCTTCGCCGCAGCCGTGTACGGGCTTCGTCCCGCCGCTTCCGCCGCCCGCCGACCAGCGCGGACCGGCGCGCGGGGCGTACGCGACAGCCGGCGTACCGGTCGGGTCCGGCCGGGTCGGTCGGGGTCCGCCGAGGGCTCGGTGCGTGCACCCCGGTGTGTGGCCGTGCGCCCGCATGTGCGCTCTGGCCCGGCCCGGGAGGCGGCGCTTGCATGGGTGCTGCGTGGATCGGCCCGCTGCGTTGGAAGCAGGGGGCTGGGGGATATCGCCGCCTCATTCCCCGCAGGCGGTGGACCGGTCCGGGGGGCGAGGCCCGCCCCCCGGACCGTGTGTTCCGCAGGGGCGGGCCGACGGTGCGGCAGGGGCGGGGCCTTGCGGATGCGCTGACCGGGGCGACGTCGATGGAATGCGGTTAAACGCATATGAATCGGTCAACGCATCATGAGATCAACGGTTCCCCTCTGCGCCGAGATTGGCCGGATATCGACGGTCGGGCGAGGTCGGGCCGGAGGGGGCGCCGACCGTTCCGCCGCCGCGCGACCCGGGTTCGGGGCTTGGCTGGAAGCGGGCCGTTCGCGCGGGACCGAGCGGGGGAACGCAACGCCCGGAATCCGTAATTCCGTTGTCCTTCCGGGTGACGCGGGCGGGCGCTGTGCGGAACGCACGTCGCGGCGTCCGCATCGCGGCCTTTGCCAGGGGCGCATGCGCTCACGACGTGCGCCGTCCGTAGCCACTCCTGCGCGCCGTTGTCGTGGCAGCATGTCCGCAACGGCGCCGATCGTCACCGGAGTTCTCCGGGTGCTTGCCTGCCGCGCCGTTGTTGTCCACAGCCTGTGGAGGCGGCGATGCGTTGGTTGGTGGGTTGGAGCAGTATCGCCGCGAGCTTCGGCACGGCCGGGGCGGTGGGCGGCGGCGACGGGCGCACGATGCACCCCGTGGGCTCCCAACTCCTTTGGGGCGACCCCGATCCGCTCTGGGCGGTCGGTGACTGGCGGCCCGACGAGATCCGCACCGTCCGGGTGGACACCGCCGAGGGTGCCCCCATGGTCCGGCTCGCCGTTCTCGGCTGCTGCGGGGCCACCGACGAACAGCTGCGCGTCGGGCTGCTCGCCGCCCGGGGCGGCGCCCTGCGCCACCTGACCGCATGGACCGGGAGCTACACGGTCGTCGTCCAGATCGGCCGCCGGATCACCGTCGTCGGCGACCTCGCCGGAGCCCGCCCGGTCTTCTACACGCCCTGGGCCGGCGGCACGGCGTACGCCACCGCCGCGCTGCCGCTCGCCGACCTCATCGAGGCCCAGCTCGACATCGGCCACCTGGCCGCCCTGCTGGCCTGCCCCGAGACCCCGGAGGCGCTGCGGGACGGCACGCCCTACGCGGGCGTGAAGCGCATCCCGCCCGGACACGCCCTGATCCTCCGCGAGGGCTCACGGGAGATCACCGGATACGAGGCGGTGGCCTCCCTCGCCGTGGCCGCGCCCGAGCTCGACCCGGTGAGCGCCGTCGACGGGGTGCGCGACGCCCTGGTCGAAGCGGTGCGCGCCCGGCTCCTGGCTCCGCGCCACGCGCCGGAGACCCTGCCGCCCGACCCCGGTCCGGTTCCCGGTATGGGCCCGGCCGAACGCCGCGCCGCCCGGGGCGCCCCCGTGCCCGGCATCGGCGCCGACCTCTCCGGGGGCAGCGCGTCGGCGACCCTCGCCCTGCTCGCCGCCGGTCTCCCCGGGCTGCCCGGCACGATCCTGGGCCACGGCACCGGTGCGGGGGAGCGGCTGCTCGCCGTCACCTTCAACGACCTGACGACCCGCGCCCACGAACCCGAACTCGAGCGGGCCCGTGCCATCGCGGCCAACCCCCGCCTCCACCACGTCGTCGTCGCGGCGGGCGAAGAGGCCCTGCCCTACGCCGAGCTGGGCGCCGGCCCGCTCACCGACGAGCCGGCCCCCTCCCTCGTCCTCGCCGAACGCCACCGGCGCCGGCTCTCCGCGGGCAGCGCCGACCACTTCGTGGGCGCCGGCGCCCGGCAGGTGCTCGACGCCCACCCGGCCCGCCTCGCCGACCTGCTGATGGACCGGCGCCGCCGCCACCTGCTGCGCCCGGTCGCCGCCCTCGCCAAGGCCGAAGGCCCCACCGCGCACTCGCTGTTCGTACCGCTGACCGTGTACCGGGCGGCCCGCAAGCTGGCCCGTACGTCCTATCGCACCGGCCTCGAAACGGCTGCCGGCCGGCTGCCCGACGCCAACCGCATCGCGCCCGGCCTCGACACCCCGGCCGACGCCTCGCTCGCCGCACTCGCCTGGTCGAGACCGGGGCCGGCCGCCCGGTGGCTGACCGGCGAGGCGCTGGCAGAAGTTTCGGTTCGCCTTCAGGAGGCGGCGATCCGCCCGTCCTCGGTCCAGCGCCCGGGAGAGGCCCGGGCGAGGGCCGCCCTCGCCCGCAGTGCCGCCGACCACCGCATCCTGGAGCAGGCCGCCGAGATCCGCAGCCAGCGGCTGCACGCCCCCTTCCTGGACAACCAGGTCGTACGCGCGGCCCGTGCGCTGCCCGAGTCGCTGCGGGTCCAGCCGGGCGCCCGCGCGGCGATCCTGCGCCGCGTGCTGGCGGGCGCGGGCATCCACGAGCTGCCTCCCGGCTGGGGCGCCCCCTCGCAGTACACCTCGACGGCGGTGACCCGGACCGGGCTGCGCGCCGCCCTGCCTGAGCTGATCGCGCTCTTCGACGCCCCGCTGCTCGCCGACGCCGGACTGGTGGAGGCTCGCGTCGTACGCAAGGCCCTGCGCGCGGCCTCCGAGGGCGAGCCGCTGCCCCTGGACGGCCTCGCCGAGCTCGCCTCCACGGAACTGTGGCTACGCCGCCTCGTCTCCCGGCGCGGCACCTGCTGGACCGGCACAGCGGCCCCCCGCCAGCGCGCGGTGGCGGGGGGTGTCGTCCCGGCCCGGCGCTCGCTTCAGGGGTGAGAGGGGTGGGGCGCGGCGGGGTGGGTCGTGCTCGGGTGTCCCGGGGAGTGGGGCGCGGCGGGGTGGGTTTGTCCTCGGGTGTTCCGGGTGGGGTCGGGTCGCGGCGGGTTCGTCCTCGGGCGTTCCCGGGGGTGTGGGCGCGGCGGGGTGGGTCGTGCTCGGGCGTCCCCGGGGAGTGTGGGCGCGGCGGGGTGGGTTCGTCCTCAGGCGTCCCGGTCCGTCCGACCGCTGCTCACCGGCGGTTCCGCGGGACACAATGGTGACGTGCGGTATCTGATCCTGGGCGCCACCGAGGCGCGAGACGAGAACGGTGGTGTGCTGCCCCTCGGCGGCAGCAGGCTGCGTGCCCTTCTCGCCGCCCTCGCCCTGCGGCCGGGACGTCCCGTGCCCGTGGCCGACCTCGTGGACGACGTCTGGGCGGACGATCCCCCCGCCGACGCGCCCGCCGCGCTCCAGGCCCTCGTCGGACGGCTCCGCAGGGTGCTGGGCCGGGAGGCACTGGCCAGTACGCCGGGTGGTTACCGCCTTACGGCCGGCCCGGACGACGTCGACCTCTATGTGTTCGAGCGGCTGGCCCGGCACGGTGGGGCCGAACTGGAGGCGGGTGCATCGGACGAGGCCGCCCGGACCCTGCGGCGCGCGCTCGCCCTCTGGCGCGGCCCGGCCCTGGCCGACCTGCCCGGCGGGGAGCAGGGCCATGCACTCCGCCCCGAGGCCCACCGTCTCGCCGCCCTGGAACGCCGCATCGAGGCGGACCTGCGCCGCGCGAGGGGCGGCGTCGGGGGTGCGGGCTTCGGCGCCGCGCCCACGGCTCCGCGTGCGGGACGCGCCGCGATCACCGCTGCGGCCGGGGGCTCGGGGGCCGCCGCTGGGGTCTCCGGCTTCGCGCGAGCTGCGGAGGCCGGGGACGCCACGGAGCCCGCTTTCGAGACGGGCTCCCTTGCCGAGCCCTACGCCGCCGAGCCCGGCGAGGCCCTCGCCCCGTCCGCCGCCGCCCTGGTTGCCGAGCTGACCGAACTGACCGCCGCCCACCCGTACGACGAACGCTTCCGGGCCCAGCTGATACGGGCCCTGCGCGCCGACGGCCGGCAGGCCGACGCGCTCGCCGCGTACGAGGACGCGCGCCGGGCCCTCGCCGACGGGCTCGGCACCGATCCCGGGCCCGAACTGGCGGCCCTGCACCGCGAACTCCTCACCCCGGCGCCCGCACCGGCCGAAACCGGGTTGTTTCACGTGAAACACGGTCGGAGCAATCTGCGTCCCCGGCTGACCTCCTTCGTGGGGCGCGAGCCCGAACTGCGCGCCATCCGCGACGACCTGACCCGGTCGAGGCTGGTCACCCTCACCGGCCCCGGCGGTTCCGGGAAGACCCGCCTCGCCGAGGAGTCCGCCGCACACCTGGCCTCCGCCTCCGGCTCCGCTCCTCCGGACATCTGGATCGCCGAACTCGCCCCCGTCGAGGACCCCGAGGCCGTCCCCGGCGCGGTGCTCTCCGCGCTCGGGCTGCGCGAGACCGCCCTGCTGCGGGACACCGCCCTTGATGGCGCGCCCCCGCGCGCGGACCCGGTCGACCTTCTTGTCGACCGCCTGGGCCACGGCGCCCGCCCCGCGCCCGTTCTCCTGGTCCTCGACAATTGCGAGCACGTCATCGGCGCCGCCGCCGCACTGGCCGAGACCTTGCTGACCCGCTGCCCGCATCTGCGTATCCTCGCCACCAGCCGGGAACCGCTCGCGGTCCCCGGCGAGTCCGTACGACCGGTCGGCCCCCTCCCCGCCGACCCCGCGTACCGCCTGTTCACGGAGCGCGCCAGGGCCGTGCGCCCCGGCTTCGACCCCGGTCAGGGGCCCGCGCACGACGCGGACGCCATCGCGGAGATCTGCCGTCGGCTGGACGGGCTGCCGCTCGCGATCGAACTGGCCGCCGCCCGGCTCCGTCTGCTCGGACCGCGTCAGATCGCGGACCGGCTCGACGACAGGTTCCGTCTGCTGACGGGCGGCAGCCGGACCGTACTGCCTCGCCAGCAGACGCTGCGAGCGGTTGTCGACTGGTCCTGGGACCTCCTGGACGAGGACGAGCGCACGGCCCTGCGGCAGGTCTCGGTCTTCGCGGGCGGATGGGACCTGGCCGCCGCCGAAGCGGTCATCAGGACACCGGCCGTCTCCGGCGGACCTCCCGCCGACACCGCCGGCCTGCTCGGGGCGCTGGTCGACAAGTCCCTGGTGGTCGCCGCACCGGACGCGGACGGCGCGATGCGCTACCGCCTGCTGGAGACGATCCACGAGTACGCCACCGAGCGGTGCACCGAGGACCCGGAGGTGCGTGCGGCCGCCGAGACAGCGCACACCGCGTACTTCCTCGCCCTGGTCGAGGAGGCCGAGCCGCTCCTGCGCTCCGGCGACCAGCTGCCCTGGATCCAGCGCCTGGAGACCGACCTCGACAACATTCGGGCCGCCCTCCAGCGCTCCACCTCGCCATCTGCCTCCGCCGAAGTGGAGGCGGCCCGTCTGGTGCTGGGCATGGGCTGGTTCTGGTGGCTTCGCAATTACCGTTCCGAGGGCCTGTCCTGGACCCGGAAGGCCCTTGCCCTCGGCCCCGAGCCCACCGACGAGTCGGACCCCCGGTACTGGCCCCGGATGAACCTGCACATGCTGTGGTTCTTCTTCGCGGCAGAGAGCGGGCAGTCCGCGATGGCACACGACGACACCGCGCTCCACGCGCTGGTGGTCCGGGTAGCCGACGCGTTCGCCACCTCGCTCACCCACAGCGTCCGGTTCCCGGGACTGCTCTGGCCGATGACCGCGTATCTCACCGGTACGCCGGAGGACGGCAGGCGGCAGATCGACGCGGCGGTCGACAAGGCCCGTGCGCACGGCGGCCCGTGGGAGTACGGCGTCATCCTGATGTTCCGGGCACACATGGTGGTCGACATGCCGGGCGGGATGCCCGGGATCGACGATGATCTGGAGGAACTGCGCGCCCTGAGCCGCCGCGTCGGGGACCGCTGGATGCGCGCCCAGGTGGCGAGCGCGGCGGCGGAAGCGGGCATGATGCGCGGACGCTATACCGAGGCGCGCACCGCGTACGAGGAGGCGCTGCTGCTCGCCCGCGAGGTCGGCGCCCATGCCGAGGCTCCGTTCCTCCTGGCCCGGCTCGCCGAACTCTCCTACCGGACCGGAGACCTGGCGGGAGCCCAGCAGCGGCTCGACAGTTCGGAGGCCGAGGCCGAACGCCACCAGGCCCATGACGCCACCGCGTACGTCCACTATCTGCGCGCCACCATGGCGTACTACCGGGGCGACATCGCGGACGCCCGGCGGCTGCTCACGGCCGCCCTGGAGGAGGCCGGGCGCGGCGGCCCGCCGTCGCACTTCACCGTGGCGATGGCCGGCCTGTCGGCGCGGATCGCGGTGTACGAACCCGGGCCCGAAGGCGGCCTCGTCGCTGGGGCGCGTGGGCTGACCGGGGCCCTCGTCGCGGCCAAGGAGGCCCGGTGCGCCGAGATCGTCACGGCGCATCTGGCGGACGGCGCGGTGTCGGTCCTAGCGAGGCTCGGCCATCACGCGGTGGCCGTCCGCGTGTCCGTCGCCGCCGACGACTGGCGACGGACGTCACCCCCTCGGAGCGAGGGGGAGCAGGCCGAGGCCGATGCGGCAGAACGCCTGTGCCGCGGGGCGCTGGGCTCCGCGCGTTACGAGGAGGAGCGCGCGGCGGGCCATGGGCTGTCCCTGGACGACGTCATCGCATTGCTGCAGGAGATCGTCGCGGACCTGCCGTGACACGCGCCGTCAGGCCGCGCCGAGGAGCCGAGGCGGGGCTCCCGCGATCGTCAGCGGCAGCTGATGCGTGACTCCGCCCAGTCCGCCAGGGCGACCCTGCCGAACGGCCGCTCCGGTTCGACCACCAGCCGAATCCGTTGCTGGCCCGCCACATTCACCCCGACCGGCACGGCCGGGTCGTTGCCCCGCACCACGGGGGACTGCCACAGCCGCCTCCCGTCCCCGCCGAACACCGAGAACCGCACCGCGCCGAGACCCAGGGTGAGGTCGTCCACCCCGGCCATGGCCTCGTACCGGGTGCACTGACGGTTCAGCTGGATGACCACCGAGGAACGGTTGTTGACGGTCACCCCGTGCGCGTACCGCGTGCCGCCGACGGACATGCCGGAGCGCTGCCAGATCCAGCCGCTCTCCCCGAGCACCACCTCGGGCGCGGTGTGGTCGCCCAAGAGGGTGTAGCCCAGCTCGCTGACCTGGTAGACGTCCGGTGCCGGCACGGGAGGCGGCGGGGTCCGGGTGGGCGGTGGGGCGGAAGGCTTCGGCGGCGGAGTGGGCTTCGGCGGCGGAGTGGGACTCGGCGGAGGCGTCGGTGTGGGCGTCGGTGTCGGTTCGGGCGTGGGCGGGGGCGTGGGCTCCTGCGGTGGGAGGACCGGCGGCGCGGGCTTCGGCGGCGCCGGCTCCGGCGGGGTCGGCTTCGGCGGCGTGGGCGAGGGCACGGCGGGCGCCGCGGCCGGGGGCTTGGGGACCGGCTTCGCCTCGGGCCGGGGGCTGTCGTCGCCCACCAGGGCCCAGACGAGCCCGGCCGCCGCCGCGACGGCCACCGCCGCGGCGATGCTGGCCTTGGCAGGTGCGCCGAGCCCTTCGGAGGCCGCCGCACCACCTGCCGTGCCCGTGGCCGAGCCCCCTCCGGTGGCCGCCGCCGCGGCACTCGCCCCGGCGGCGCCGACCGCGCCCCCCGCCACGATCCCGGCGGCCTTGAGGGCGTACCCGGCGGCGAACCAGCCGATGACCGCGACCGGGAGCAGCGCGGGGATACCGGCGTTGACCTGGGCCAGCTCGCCCGCCGCCACCCGGCACTTCGCGCACTCGTCCAGGTGCCCCCGCAGCCCGCGCTCCGCCCGCATCCGCAACCCACCCCGGGCATACGCGCCGAGCCGGTCGGCGTACCGCGCGCAGTCGCCGCCGGAGGTGAGCGCCTGGCTCACATGGGCCTGCAGATACGCCTGCTTGAGCCCTTCACGTGCCCGGCTGGCCAGCACCGATGTGGCGTTGGCGGTCAGTCCGAACAGGGGCGCGACGTCGCTGGGCGACTCCTCCTCGACGGTGGTGTGCCACAGGACGGCCTGCCAGCGCTCCGGGAGGCTGCGGAACGCCTGCATGGCCATCGACTGCTCGGCCTCGTGCATCGCGAGCACGTCCGCGCCGAGGTCGAGGGTGTCGTCGTCGGACACCTCCGATGACCGGGCGGCCTGAGCGGCGAACGCGGCGAAGTCGTCCACCAGTTGCTCGCGCTTCGCGGTCTTCGTCCAGGCGGCGGCGACGTGCCGGACCGCCGTCATCAGATAGGCGCGCACCGCCTCCTCGGGCCCCTTGCCGCCCCGTACCGCCTGCAGGGTCCGGGCGAAGACCTCGGCGGTCAGATCATCGGCGGTGTGCGCGTCCCGGCAGCAGGTGCGGGCGTAGCGGCGGACCGCCTGGGAGTGGCGCCGGAACAGCTCGTCGTACGCGAGGTCGTCGCCCTCCCGCATGCGCTGGATCAACTGCGCGTCCGAAGGCCCGGCCGCCCCGTCCGCCCTGCCTGAGCCCCGCCCCGCCCGCTGCATCGGTACGGCGGGAACGGTCCCGGCGGGGCCCGCGCCGGGGCTCCCGGAAGTTTCTGCCGCACCGTCGTCCTCGACCGGTGCGGGCGGCCAGGGGCCCGGCAGGACCGTTCCGCCGGGGTTGTCCGCGTCCGCGCCGACGTCCTGATGGCCGGAAACGGCCTGGCCCGGTACCTGGTGCCCAGGCGAGCCGGCCGCCCCCGTACTGCCGCCACCGGCGGTGGCCACACCGTCGTACGACTCTTCCCTCTGCCCGTCACCGCTCATCGCGGACGCCCCCGTATGCGCCATCGGACCCGAATACCGGGCAAGCGTGCCACAGAGCGCCGACGCGCCGGGCCCTCCGTCCCACCAACCACTCATCCGGGGCGTCCTCCCCGAATGTGAGCACTAGCGGGCACTCATTCGGGGCAGGGGCAGGGGTCCGGTCGACATGACGGTGGGTGAGAGGCAGGACGTCGCGGCCCGCCCCGCACCCCCGTGCCCCGCACCCGTCACTCGGGCCGTGAGCGCAGTCCCTCCAGCAGGATGTCCAGCAGTCGGGAAGAGGCCGCCGCCTGCTGGACCGCGTCCGGCAGCGCGGGGGCGGCCGTCGCGATCACCAGCAGGACGTCGGAGACCGTCACGTCGTGGCGCAGCGCGCCCGAGGTCCGTGCCCGGTCGACCAGCCGCCCCACGACCTCCAGCAGCTCGGTCGCACCGGCGCCCAGGTCCTCGCCGCCGGTCTCCGGACCGGGCCGCTGCCGGGACACCGCCCGGGTCGCGGCCGTGCCCGTCTCCTGCCGCTGCTGGGGCACCCGCGGCTCGTCCCCCGCGGCTTCGCCGGCCTCCCCGACCACGGTCGCGTCCTCGGCCTCCACCCCGACCCGCAGTATCTGCGGGGGCAGGAGGCGCCCCGCCCCCGAGGCCACGGAGGTCCGCAGGAAGCGCGAGAGCGCCGACCACGGCTCGTCCTCCTGCCCGAGCGCGGAACGCGCCTGGTCGGTCAGCCGGGAGGTCTCCTCCTCGGCTATCCGCCGCACCAGCACGTCCTTGCTGGGGAAACGCCGGTAGACCGTGCCGACGCCGACCCTGGCCCGGCGGGCCACGTCCTCCATCGGAGCGCCGTACCCCAGCTCCCCGAACACCTCGCGCGCAGCGCGCAGCACGTGCTCGAGGTTGCGCTGCGCGTCCACCCGCAGCGGTGCCGATCGTGCGTGCGCCGACGCGCCACCGGGCTGGGCACCGAGTCCGTTGCCCAGCCCGTTCACCGCCGCCGGAGGCGCGGCCGTCGTGGTGCCGCCCGTTCCGTTGAGGGTGCCAACCGCCCCGATAGGTCCGCTTTCTTCAGGCGTGACAGCAGTAGCCGGCCAATGCGTTTCCTGAATGTCCATAACTGTTCCCCCGGTTATGACGTCTCCCCCCGGAGACTCCCGCCGTGTTCGTCGCGGGGGGACTGATCTGCACGGTCCGACACCCCGACGACATACGAACATAGTTGAGCCAGGGTCAATTCAGAAGAGGGCAGTTCCGCCCGGAGCGCCCCCCGATCGGCGCAAGGACCGGTTGGTCACCACTTGATCCCCGTCCCGGCCCCCTACCGCGATGCCTGACCTGCGAAGCTTGCGAACCAGCAGGCCGTCCGGCACCAGCGGCCCGTCCATGACCTCCGGTCACACAATTTGCCGGGGCTGTGGACAAACTCCGGTGCACGTTGCGTCATGGGGTGGTGATGGCTTCAGCTTCCGGGGGCACACCCCCCGGCCCCCCGCCGGGTACGCGCATCCTTGTCGTCGGCGGGGGCTACGTCGGGATGTACACAGCGCTGCGTCTCCAGCGGAAGCTGAAGCAGAGACTGAGAAGCGGCGAGACAGAGATCGTGGTGGTCGCGCCCGAGCCCTATATGACGTACCAGCCGTTCCTCCCCGAGGCCGCCGCCGGCTCGATCTCGCCGCGCCATGTCGTCGTACCGCTGCGCCGCGTCCTGCCGCACTGCACCATCGTCATCGGCGAGGCCCGGGCCATCGACCACGCCAAGCGCACCGCCACGGTCACCACCCTCGCCAGCGGCGAGGACGGCACCGGCGCCCTGGAGATCGAGTACGACGAGCTCGTCCTCGCCCCCGGGTCCGTCTCGCGTACCCTCCCCGTCCCCGGCCTCGCCGACCACGGTGTGGGTTTCAAGACGATCGAGGAGGCCATCGGGCTGCGCAACCACGTCATCGAACAGATGGACATCGCGTCCGCCACGCGCGACCCCGCCGTCCGTGACGCCGCCCTGACCTTCGTCTTCGTCGGCGGCGGCTACGCAGGCGTGGAAGCGCTCGCGGAGCTGGAGGACATGGCCCGCTACACCTCGCGGTACTACCACAACATCAAGGCCGAGGACCTGAAGTGGATCCTCGTGGAGGCCACCGGCCGCATCCTGCCCGAAGTCGGCGAATCCCTCGGCCGGTACGCCGTACGGGAACTGAGGGGACGCAACATCGACGTACGCCTCGACACCCGGCTGGACTCCTGCGAGGACCGCGTCGCCGTGCTCAGCGACGGCTCCCGCTTCCCCACCCGCACCCTCGTGTGGACGGCCGGCGTCAAGCCAGCGCCACTCCTCGCCGCCACCGGCCTCCCCCTGGACGAACGCGGCAGGCTCGTCTGCACGGCGAAGCTGACCGTCGAGGGCACCGAGCACGCCTGGTCAGCGGGGGACGCCGCCGCCGTACCCGACCTCACCGCTGCCGGAACCGGCCGTACGACCGCCCCCAACGCCCAGCACGCCGTCCGCCAGGCGAAGATCCTCGCGGACAACGTCGCCGCCGCACTCGACGGAGGACCGCTCACCGAATACCGGCACAGCTACGCGGGCTCCGTCGCCTCGCTCGGACTCCACAAAGGCGTCGCACACATCTACGGGCGCCGGCTCAAGGGGTATCCGGCCTGGCTGATACACCGCATGTACCACCTGAGCCGGGTCCCGACCTTCAACCGGAAGGCACGCGTCCTGGCCGAATGGACGCTCGCCGGCCTCTTCAAACGCGAAATCGTCTCCCTGGGCTCCCTGGAGCATCCCCGGGCCGAGTTCGAACTCGCCGCCGGGCGCCGGCCGCGGCCCGACGGGGACGACTGTCAGTAGGGTCCGACACACTGGACGTGTGACCATGGGTGGGCCCACATCTGCACAGAGTGACCCGGCCGGCAGCAACCGACAGTGACCAGCGAAGACCGCCCCAGGAGCGACGAACGCGCCCGACGCCCTGGCAGAGGAAGCACCCGCCCGAGCGGACCAGACCGACACACGAGGCCAGAAATTCCGTGAACTTCACGCGTTGGAGCGCCCGCCTCCCCGGTACGCAGCGTCGCGCCGCCCGGGAGGACCACAGCTCCGTACCGGCGGCCCGCGCCGAGTACACCCGGGCCGAACCGGGCGCCGCCCCGCCGCAGGGCGGGTCCGCCGGCGTCCCCCTGCCCTCGGCGCCCGATCTGGAGGACCTCTCCGCCCGCGACATCCTGGGCCGGCTGCCCGCCCTCGTCGCCCTGGTGCACGGCACCGGCCACCACGTCGCCTACGTCAACGACGCGTACACCGCCGCCTTCGGCCCCCGGCCCTGCGGCGCCCCGGCCGCCGAGGTGATGCCCGAACTGACCCAGATCGGCCTGCTCCCCCTCATGGACCAGGTCCTGCGCAGCGGCACCCCGCGCACGGTCAAGTCCCGCAAGGCCGCCGACGGCCGTTCGTACACCGTGACCTGCACGCCCGTGCGCCCCGACAAGGAGAAGGGCCGCGACGGCGGAGTCCTCGTGTACGCGGCAGACGTCACCGATCACGCCGAGGCCGCCGAGCGGCTGCGCGCCAGCGAGGGCCGGCACCGCGAAACCGCCGTGACGCTCCAGCGCTCCCTGCTCCCGCAGGAGCTGGAACAGCCCGACGACCTGCGGATCGCCGCCACCTACCAGCCGGGTGGCACGGACGCCGCGGTCGGCGGCGACTGGTACGACGTCATCACCCTCGGCGCGGGCCGCACCGCACTGGTCATCGGCGACGTGATGGGGCGCGGGGTGCGCGCCGCCGCCGTCATGGGGCAGCTCCGCACCGCCGTACGGGCGTACGCCCGGCTGGACCTTCCGCCGCACGAGGTCCTCCAGCTGCTCGACGGGCTCGCCGCCGAGATCGACGCCAGCCAGATCGCCACCTGCGCCTACGCCGTTCACGATCCCAACGAGGGACTGCTCGTCTACTCCTCCGCGGGCCATCTGCCGATCCTGGTGCGCGAGGAGGACGGCACGGTCCGCCGAGCGGAGGACCCGATCGGCCCGCCGCTCGGCACCGGCGGCTGGATCCACACCTCGGGCACGATCCCGCTGCCGCCCGGTTCCACCGCCGTCCTCTATACGGACGGGCTGGTCGAGCGCCGCAGCGAGGACATCGACGAGGGCGTGGGGGCGCTGGAGCGGGCGCTGTCCGGGGCGACGGGCGCGCCGCAGGTCGTCTGCGACCGGCTGATCCGCTCCCTCAACGTGACCGCCGAGCACGACGACGACGTGGCGGTCCTGGTCGTGCAGCATCCGGCGCGCACGGGCGCCGCCGCCGAGCTGTTCCACAACGCCTCGCTCGATCTGCTCGGCGGCATCGAGGCGGCTCCCCGCGCCCGTGCCTTCGCGACGGGCGTGCTGGCCTCGTGGCGTTTCCCGGTGGAGCTGTGCGATCTCGGGGTCCTCGCCGCCGGCGAGCTGGTCGCCAACTCCCTCCAGCACGGCACGCCGCCGATGCGCCTCGGCCTGCGCCGCACGGACCGCCGCCTGATCATCGAGGTGACCGACGGCGACGACCACCTGCCGCGCCGCCGCCGCGCCGAACCGGCGGACGAGGCGGGCCGGGGCATCTCGATCGTGGCCTCGATCGCCACGTCGTGGGGGAGTCGCCGCACGCCGGGCGGCGGCAAGGCGGTGTGGTGCGAATTCGTTCTGCCGCAGTAGCGTCCGCGCTCAGCGCGCGGCGGCCACGGGCTCCGGCGCGCTCTCCGGCACGGAGACGGCCACCACCCGCGACGGCGCGTGTGCGAGCGCGGGCCGGTCCTGTACGGGGGTGAGCCGTCGGCCGAGGCGCAGCGCGAGCGCGGTGATGCCGAGCGAGAACACGACGAACGTCACGATGTACGGGCCGTGCAGGGAGGCCCCCATCGGACCGCCCACGGCCGGGCCGACGGCCAGCGCGAGCTGCTTGCAGAGCGCGAACGCCGAGTTGTACTGGCCGACCATTGACTCCGGCGCCAGGTCAGCGACCAGCGGTGCGACGGTCGGCGAGAGCATGGACTCGCCGAGGCCGAACAGCGCGTACGTGGAGATCATCGCCGCCGTCGCCATGGTCTGGCTGCCGTGCCCCAGGCCCGCGTAACCGGCCACGATCCAGGCGAAGGCCCAGATCAGGCCGACAGCCGCGATGACCCGGGTGCGCCGCCGGCGCTCCACGAGACGCAGCACCACGAACTGGGCGACGACGATCACGGCGGTGTTGGCGGCCAGAGCCACGCCGAGCGTGGAGGGCTCGATCCCGGCGGCCTCGGTGCCGTACGCCGCGAGCCCGGACTCGAACTGGCCGTAGCAGGCGAAGAACAGCACGAAGCCAAGGACGCACAGCTGCACCATCGCGCGGTGCGAGACCAGCGCACGCAGTCCGCCGCGCGCCGCAGGCGCCCCGGCCACCGTCTCCGGCGCACTCATGGACGCGTTCGGCATCCGCACGGTCGCCGCGATGACGCCGAGCACCAGGAACATCACCGCCTCGATCAGGAACAGCAGCGTGAACGACGCCGGGCTGCTCGTGTCGACGATCTGCCCGCCGACCAGGCCGCCGATGCCCAGGCCCAGGTTCTGCAGGAAGAACTGCATGGCGAAGGCCCGTGTGCGGGTGGCGGCGCCGGTGCACCGGACGAGCATGGTCGCGAGCGCGGGCTGCATGACAGCGGTACCCGCGCCGAGCACGGCCGCAGCCAGGACAGCGGTGGTGACCTGCGAGGAAACGCCGAGGGCGATGGCGCCGAGGGAGGCGACACCGGAGGCTGCGATGAGCACGGGCAGCGGCCCGCGACGGTCGATCGCCCGGCCGGTGAACGGCAGGACGGCAAGGGCCGCCATGGCGAAGACCGCCAGCACGATCGCCGCCGTACCGGCGCCCAGATCCCGCACCTGTGCCACATAGACGTACAGGTACGGAAAGGTGAACCCGAGCCCGAACGCGCTCAGCGCGCTCCCCAGCTGGATCCGCCGCAGCGCTGCGCCCATTTCCCTGGTCACACTCACCTACCTCAAGCTCTCGAACCTCTGAGCCGTACCGATCGAACGACTCGAACCCGAAGACTTTACCACTAAAGTTAGATGTTGAATACTACGAGCCGAAGGACTTCGACGGCTATGGGTGGCATGCCATACTGCGCGCCATGTCCGACACCACCGAGCCCGGACTCGATGAGCCGAGCCTCGACGAGCAGATCGCCGCCTACCAGCGCGAGTACCGCGACCTGGACCCCCAGGTCGAACAGGTCGTCTCCGCGCTCGGCCGGCTGAACCGCCGGATGAACGTCGCGTACGGCAGACAGCTCGCCGCGCTCGGCATCAGCAACGCCGAGTGGGAGGTGCTGAAGACCCTCGTCCTGGGAGGGGAGCCCTACCGCCTCGGTCCCGGGGAACTCGCCAAGCGGCTCGGGCTCACCCCGGCCGCGATGACGCACAGGATCGACCGGATGGCCGGTGAGGGGCTGGTGACCCGCGACCGCGACGAGAACAACCGCGTCCGCGTCATCGTGGAGCTGACGGACGAGGGGCGTACGAAGTGGCTGGAGGCGATGCGGATGGCCACGGACTTCGAGGCGGACCTGCTCCAGGACCTCGACGGCGAGGAGCGGGGGGTGCTCGGAGCGATGCTGACCCGCCTGCTGCGGAGGGTGGAGCATGCCCAGCCGGACGCCGGCGGTCGGCTCACCGACCTGGACTGAGTGGCCCTGCCGGGGAGGCAGGGGCGGGGGTTGACACACCCCTCGGCGATCCGTAAGGTTCTTCGGGTTGCCACGGAGCCTGAACGGTTCTGTGGTGACTGATCCCGCCGCGGATGCGGCACTCCAAACTCAGCACGATCTCCCGTTCGGGGAATTTTCGGCATGCCGAAATTCGTTTCGAAGGCCCGATTATGAGCCGCCGGGAAAATCCGCTAGAGTTTTGGACGTCGGAAGGGCCCAACAGCCCGGAGGACAAGCCCCGCTGACTGGGAATCAGGCCCGAAAGGATCTGATAGAGTCGGACTCGCCGGAAAGGGAAACGCGAAAG
>NZ_JBNCLI010000017.1:0-133653 GCF_049844595.1 Streptomyces sp. DT224 | reverse complement strand
GGCTGACCGGCGACGATGTCCTGGTGCGCCTGTCCGGCTCGGCGCGCAGCCTGATCACCGGGGAGCGTACGGCGCTGAACTTCCTGCAGCGCATGTGCGGCATCGCGACGCTCACCGACCGCTACGTCCAGGCCGTGGCCGGGACCGAGGCTCGCATCCTGGACACCCGCAAAACGGCGCCGGGCCTGCGCGCTCTGGACAAGTACGCGGTGACCGTCGGCGGCGGCCGCAACCACCGGCTCAACCTCGCCGCGATGGTGCTGCTCAAGGAGAACCACATCGCCGCGGCAGGCGGCGTGACCACCGCGATCGACGCGGTCCGGCGCGGGATGGCGCACACCGGGCAGAAGGTGGAGACCGATGTCGAGGTGCAGACCGTGGCGCAGGCCGTTCAGGCCCTCGACGCCGGGGCCCGCTGGATCATGCTCGACAACATGCCGGTAGCCGACATCGAAATGGTCGTGAAAATCCGGGCCGAGCGTGCCGACGCCTCCCGGATCCTGCTGGAAGCCTCGGGCGCCGTCCGTCTGGACAGCGTCCGCGCCATCGCCGAGACGGGAGTCGACCTCATCTCGGTCGGCGCGTTGACGCACAGCGCGCCCGCGCTGGACCTGACGATGCTGCTGACGACCGACCCGGTGCCATGCCCGAGGTAGTGGTCATCGACGCGTGTCAGCGGCAGGGCCGGGGCGGCAGCCCGACCGCCGTTCTCGACGAAGCGTCGTTCACCGACGAGGAGCGATGCCGCATTCCCGGGGAACTGGGCACTTCGCACGCCGTCTTCATCCGTGCCACCGGAGTTGAGCGCGGCCGTCCCTCGTACTCGCTCCGGTTCTTCACCGCCGAAGGCGAACTGCCTGCCTGCGGCCACGGAACCGTCGCGGCCCTGGCGCTGCTCGCCATACGCGAAGGCGGCAGCGACCACCACGCCGTGCTGTGTACGACGAGCCGCAGCTTCGAAGGCTGGGCCATCCGAAACCGCGACAGCGTGACAGCGTCATTCGACCCGGGCCCGGTGAACCTGCGCGTCGCCCAGGCACCCGAGCTAAGGGCGGTCACAGCCGGCCTCGGCCTGGCTGACGAAGCCGTCGTCGGCAACGCCTGCGTGGCCTCGAATGGGCGGCCGAGGCTTCTCCTGCCAGTCCGATCGCGCGCCGCGTTGGCCGACCTCTCCCCAGACTTCGCCCTGCTACGTGCCGCCTGCGACCGCTACGGCCTGTTGGGCTGCTACGCCTACTCGATCCCGGACCGGCACGGCCGGGCAGCCGCTCGGATGTTCGCCCCGTCGATCGGCGTCCCCGAGGACATCGCCAACGCCAACAGCACAGCCTGCCTGGCCGCGCACATGGCCCGATTCGGCACGGACCGCCTCACCGTCGACATGGGCGATCTCCTCGGCAACCCATCCACCATCACGGCAACCATCGACAACACCCACCTGGAACACCCAGTCCGAGTTGGGGGCCAAGCAACTCTCGCACGAACAGTCGTGCGTCAAGCTTGAGGTTTGACGTCCACCCAGTTCGTCCGCCTTCCCGCCGCGTCTCGCGCAACTTGCAGTAACCGCGGATTTGGGTCAGACCGGCCGCGGTGGGGCCGGGGGGTTACTGGAGGGTGGCCGCCGGCGCGTTGATCCCACAGCACGCGTGATCGCCATGGCCGTACCGTCCACCCCAGCGCTGCGGAAGCCGCGCGGGCCCGCCGCGATAAAGCTGCGGTGGAGGCGTACCGCGCCCATCTCGCCCCGCACGCCGAGGCCCTCCTCGATGTCGCCCGACTCGTGCTCGACGAGCTGCCACCGGCCCGGCACCTGGCGGGGTGGCGAGCCGCACTGGACGGCCTGGCCGCCTCCACCGCCGAGATCCGCCGTGTCCTCCGACTGGTCGACCCCGGCTCCGGTGACGAGCGTGCTCAGCACGCGGCCTTGTGGCCCCACCTCACCGTCTGGGCGGACCACGGCTATATCGCCAGCAACCTGGCCGACCAGCACGACGGCGGCCGGCATCAGACAAGTCCGCTGACCGACGAGGAACGGCAGAGTTGGACCGAGAGGGCCGTGGCCGCGCAGCGGCGCGGGGAGCTGGAGCTGACCGAGTCGTGGTACGCGGCCGACGGGCAGCTGATCACCCTCGCCTACCTGGTCGAAGACGACGATTCCACGGTGGTCGCGCTACGCGGCGACCCGGGCGTACCCGGCTGGCAGGTCATCGGGCACTACACCCATGAGTACGAGGCGGGCCAGGACCTGCCCGCTCCCGTCCCGCCCGGCGTCCTGCACCCGGACCACTCCCGGCACAACCGCCCCGCACCGGCGCCGGAGATGTCCCTGCAGGACCTCGTCCGCGATGTCGTCGAAGGTCGAACCGCCGGTGACGCATCGAACGCTCTTCTCGGCGCCGTCCAACGCGGCTTCGCCGCCGGTCCCATGATCCGGCTGCAGGAACTCCTGGAGACGAGCGCGCAGTTCGCCAGTGCTCTGGAGACCGCTCAAGGCCGGCAGACCGCCGCCCGGCTCACCACGCTGGGCCGCCAGATCGCGTTCCTCACCCGCGAGGTCCAGGAGGCGGCCGAGGACCTTGGAGCGACGGTCGCCGTCCTCCCCCCGCATCGCACCCCCGCTCCGCGCGCACGACCGCGCCCCTCCGTGGCCACCTCACCACCCGTGCCGCCGCCCCTCGCCGGCAGGCCCGCCCGCCACCACTGACAGGAAATCCACCGTGCCCGAAGAAGCACCAGCAGAGCCGTTCATCCCGATCCGGCACAGCATCACCGGCGAGATCACCACCACCCGCTACAACGCAGCAGCCCGGCGACTCCTGCTCCAGTCCGGCTTCGAAGAGGCGCCGGGGTGCGCCTGCCGAGCGACGGAACTTGGTACGGAGCGGACGCGCGGGGCTGCTCAGAAGCCAGGGAGCTGCTCGTCATCGACCGTCGCGTGCGCCTGGGCCGAGCCCTCGGTCGGCCGATGAGCGCCACCGGGACACCCCGGTTGCCGTGGTCGCCAACGTCGGCACAGTCCATAACCCATGCATCGCAAACTCCGCCCGCACTCAGATCTGTTGAAGGACCCGCGTTTTGACCACACCCGAACCGCCTACCAGCCCAACGCGCACCAAGGGCGGTGAACTACGGGTCAAAGTGGCCCGGCTGCTGGCCAACCGAACAGCGGATGCGCTCACCATCGGGGACATGGCCCGGCAGCTGGGCCACTCCCACGGCGCCGTCCGCAACGCCGCCCTCACCCTGGTGCGACGCGGCGAGGCGAACCAAAGCGGGACCGGGCAGCCGGAGTTCCGCGCGAACGCGCAAACTGCCGCAGCCGCGCGGATCGCTGTGATCAGCCGGCCGGGCACCCACGCTCCCCGTGCCCGGGCGGCCTCGGCCCGCACGACCATTCCCGCAGCAGCCAAGCCGAAGCAGGCCGGCCCGATCCGCCGGGCGGGGGGCCAGGTCTACCATCCCCGGGAGCTGGCCGATCTGCCCGACGTCGAGGCGCTCAACCGGTTGCGGGACGCCGACGTGCCGGTGCTGCTCTACGGCCCTCCGGGCACCGGCAAGACGTCGTTGGTGGAGGCGGCGTTCCCGGACCTGCTCACCGTCGCCGGTGACGGCGACACCACGGTCGGCGACCTGATCGGCGAGTACACACAGGCCGACAGCGGAGGCTACGTCTTCCAGTACGGTCCGCTGGTCACCGCGATGACCGAGGGCCGTGCCCTGTTGATCGATGACGCGACCCTCATCTCGCCGAAGGTGTTGGCGGCGCTGTATCCCGCGATGGACGGGCGCCGGCAGATCCAGGTCAAGGCCCACAAGGGCGAGACCATCAAGGCCGAGCCGGGCTTCTACGTGGTAGCGGGCCACAATCCGGGCGTCCACGGTGCGGTGTTGACGGAGGCGTTGTCGTCCCGGTTCAGCGTGCAGATCCAGATCGGCACGGACTATGACCTCGCCAAGGCGCTGAGGATCGATGCCCGGGTGGTCCGGGTCGCACAACACCTCGCTCGCCAGGTCGAACTGGGTGAGCTGGGCTGGGCCCCCCAGCTGCGAGAGCTGCTCAGCTACCAGAAGACCGAGGCCGTCCTCGGCACCAAGGCCGCATTGGCGAACCTGGTCGGCATCGCCCCTGTGGAGGATCGCGACGCCGTCGCCGACGCCGTCATCAAGACCGTCGGCGTGCCGAAGGTGGCGCCTCTCACCCTCGGCAAGCAGCTCCCCGCCTCAGCTGCCCGGCAGCCCCCCGGCAGCACCGGCTCTGCACTCCGGGGCCGCTCGCGATGAGTGCCCACCACCACGTCCAGCCCCCCGCCACCCGTGACGACGACGCCGACCTCGCGCGCTGGGACGACGACGGCGCCCCGCCCGCGCAACCCCGATCCTCCCCGAACGCATGGCTGCGCGTGGGCGCGGAACTCGGTGATCGGCTGGTCGCCCTCTCCGGCCGCAACGACCTCCTCGTCATCTGCCGCCCCGGCACGCGCAGCGGCGCGCCCGCCGCCTACTTCCCCGACCGGGGCGAGGTCGAGTTCGACGCCCGCTTGTTCGCCCCGCTACAGCCCCACGACATCCATCCGCGGATCGTGGGCGACGAGGAGCGGTATCCCGCCGCCTGGGGCGTTTTCGTTCACGAAGGTGCTCACGCGGCCCACTCCATCTGGACACCGCCTGCCGGAGCCGACCCCCGTGTTGTCGAGGCCGCGCTCCTGCTGGAGGAGAGCCGTGTCGAGGGTGCACACCTGATCACCCGGCCCACGGACCGCACGTACCTGCGCACCAGCGCCCGAACCCTGGTCATGCCCGACATCGCCCACCCCACCCTCCAGGGCATCGAGCACGCCGCCTCCGTGGCAGCCCTGATCCTCGGCCGCCGTGACGTCGGGATCCTGGACACCGGAGAAACCAAGGCGGTCGCCGATCTGTGCGAACAGGTACTGGGCGCAGACCTGCTGGCCACCCTCACCCGCATCTGGAGAGACGTCCACCAGGTCGCCGACCACGACGCCCCGACCATGCTCGCGCACGCTCAGCAGTGGTGCGACGCTCTGGACGCCGCGACCCCCACCAGGCCCGTGCCACCGGGTCTCGCCGATCTGCTGTCCGGCGCCGCGCGGATCGTCATGGACAGCACGGCAGCCACCGACGCCGCCGACCTCGCGGCACAGGAGGCAGCGGCAAACGCTGTAGCCACGCGCTCCAAGGCGCAGGCTCGGGACCGCGCCCAGCGGGCCGGCCAGCGACGCCGAGCTGCCGCCACCGCCAAGTCGGTCTTCAACACCCGTGGCACCACCGTCACCCCCGACGGCCGACCGGCGCCCTCCGACAACCCGGTCACCGGCACCCGCAGGCCCACCGCCGCCGAAAAGAGCGCCGCCGCGCGCCTGAGCCGCGCCCTGCGTGCCGCCGCATACCGCGAGCGGACAGAGGAGCGGACCACCAGCCCCACCCCGCCCGGCCGCCTCAACATGCGGGCGGCTCTCGCCCGCGACGCCCAGCTCGCGGCCGGATCGGCCCCCACGGCGGAACCCTTCACGCAGACCCGTCGCCGGAACTCCCCCACCCCACCGCTGCGAGTGGGGATCGCCGTCGACGTCTCCGGCTCCATGCGTGCCGCCTGCGCGCCCGTCGCGTCCGCTGCCTGGATCGTGGCACGCGCAGCAGCCCTGACCGACCCCGACTCCCTCACCGCCACCATCGCCTACGACAAGCACCTGACCGCACTGGCCCGACCCACCCACCGCGCACCAGAGCGCGTCACGAACTTCAAGGCCAACGGCGGCGCCCACAACCTCGGCGACGCCATCGACGCACTCGACCACGGCCTGGAACTCAGCCGTCCCGGCCCCGGCCGCCTCCTCGTCATCGTCTCCGACGCCCACTACGCCAGCGACGAAACCGCTCAGGCCGTCACCCGCGTCAAGCAGCTCACAACCGCCGGCTGCGCCGTACTCCAGCTCACCCTCACCGCGGAGTCACGCCACTTGCCGGGAACCACCTTGCTGCACCTGGACCAGCCCTCCAGCGCTCCCGCCGCCATCGCCACGGCGGCCACAGACGCCATCCGCAGAACACGCTGAAACGAAGACAGAAAGCAGGAATAACCATCGCAATCCGTACACAGTGGACCGTGGAGCACACCTGCTCCCACCAGGTCGTTCATGACCTGTCCGGCCGCCCGGCCGACAAGCGGGCAGGCTTCGCACGATGGCTCGCGGCGAAGGACTGCACCGACTGCTGGAAGGCGGCGCGCGACGCCGACATCGGTTCGAAGGAGCAGTGGCTCGCGGCCAAGCGGGCCGCCGAGCAGGAGAAGGCCACAGCGTGGGCGAAGCAGTTCGACATGCCGCCGCTCGACGGCCCGGAGAAGACCCTGGCCTGGGGTGAGCGCTCCCGCCACCAGCTGATGACGGCCGCCCACACCACGTTGGTCATCGAGGGGAGTTGGGACGAGGCGAACTGGGCGGAGCTGGAGGAAAGGGCCCGGGGCATCAGCCGTGCCGGATGGTGGATCGACCAGCGCGACGCCGACGGCTCGGACCTGGTCGAACTGCTCGACGCAGCGGGTGACACCGACCGTTCGACGGAGAACCCGTTCCGCTGATCGCGGGGACCATAACCGGGAATCGGCGGTTAGCCAAACCGGCGTTCCTCCGGACTATTGATGGTCCCACCCCGCCACCTGCGGAAGGACCTCATGTCCCAGCCCCCTCGCACCTCGGCGTTCGCGCCGCCTCCCGATCCGCTCACTCCCGGGCGGCACATCACGCACGCGCACTTCCAGGCCGGTGACACCGTCGTCGTTCTCAAGGGGGTGGTCGGCGGTGAGTTGTGGGGCGACTCGATGCGTGTGGTCGCCCCGTCCTGGCACACCCCGACCGACGAAGACGGGTGGCGGGTGCGGGATGCGACCGGAGGAGCACAGTCCTACGTCACCGCCCACCCCCGCTACCTCGTGCACCTCTCTCGTCGCTGCCCTGACTGCCTGATCCACCTCCGGGCCATGGAGGACGTTCTCCTGGCGAAGTTCGCCGGCCGGGAGGAACTGATCGACTGCGGCTGGTACACCACCACCGCCCTGGGCCAGATGGTTCATGTCGCCGACATGCGAGGCGGCCGGTGATTCCCCACCTGCACGAACCGGTGTACATCCCGCACAGCCTGATCGCTGAGGCACTCGGACACTCGGTCTCCTCCCCCGAAGACCTGGCGGAGCACGCGGTCGTTGCCGCCTGGCCGGGGCTGGACCGCTACACCCTGGACGAGGAGCAGTGGACCTGGACGGCCAGGCAGTGGGCCGAGCACCTACAGGACCCCTACCTGGAACATCCCTTCGCTGCGAGCCCGGACGGTGACCGGCACGCGATCCTCCACCTCGAAGTCGATCTCCATCCGGACGACCGGGCACTGACCAGACGCTGGTGGTCCGAGATTGCTCACCGTCTCGCTCGAACCGCGACCATCGAACTGCCCGGCAAGGGGAGCGTGGGCTGCCGGTGGGTTGCCTTCCAGGCTCTGCCCGGGCGCCTCGATCTGATCGCGAACCTGATCACCCACGACGGTTCCTGGCACTCCCTTCCCGACGACGTCCTCGAACACTTGGACGCCGAGGCGCGCCTCATCGAGCATGACCTCGGCCTGACCCCCTCCCGCGCTGCGCGGCGGCCGGCCCCCTCCCCGACGGCACTGCTCGCGAGCGTCCTCGCGCAACTCGCCGACGAGCACACCGGCCCCCTGGTCGCGGTCCGCGGGCTCATCGAGCACACCGCGCACCGGACCGCTCACCAGCCCGATGCAGCCGACACCACCCACAGCCTGCTGCTGCTCGCCCGCCGCGTCTACGCCATCCAGGAAGACCTTGGCCGCACCGCGACTCGGCTGGCCAAGCCCGCGGCAGCCGTCGCACCACCCGCCGCCCGGCGCTCAGCCCACCGATCACCATAGGAGAAACGTCCCTGCCCCGCATCGACCGCTGCGTGGTCATCCGCCGCGACCCGGATTCCGAGGAACTCCTCGCCCGCGACGGCGACTCACAAGCACACAGCATCCTCCAACGGGCCGGCTTCGTCCCCGTCGTACGCGTTCACGAGAGCTACCACCGCGTCCCCGCCGGCCTAGCCGCCAAGGACGAGGACCGTCTGGCCACCGAAGCTGTCGCTCATCTCCGGACTCAGGGGTACCACGTGGTCTGCGACACCGAGTTCGACACCGACAACCGGCTGGCCAGCTATCTGCCGCCCAGCTCCTCCGTCGCGCACCTTGCCGACCTCATCGGTGAGGCCACCACCACGGACGAGGCGGCCGACGCCCTGACCGAGCTGACCGTTCCCCACGACGGCATCCTCACCGCAGTCGAGGAAGTCCTCATCGCCACCGCGGACTTCTACGACGGGCTCGGAGAACCACCCGACCCGCACATCGCCCGGCGGCTGCGCTACCTCGCCGACGAGGTCCTCCGCAACATCCGCACCGACCTCTCCGACGCCCGCACCCAGCTCGCCGACCGGCACGCCCCTCACCCCCGCCGCAGCACATGCGCCCAGGCGGTCCCGGCCAACGAACACGAACGCTCCGCCGTGTGCGCCTGCCCGCCCCCGCCGCGCACGCTCCCGGCCCCGCCGCCCCCGGTGGCCGTCGGCCTGCACCGCTGACTCCCATACCGCCCAAGGACACCATGTACGACCACAACGAAACCGCCGATCGCCTCGCCTCCTACGCCGACGTACTCGCCGGCGAACTCCCCGGCACCTGGACCAGCACCCACATTCCCGCGGACGCCAAGGACGATCTCGCCGAACTCACCGACTGGATCTGGGACCTGGACCTGATCGCTGCCGCACTCGCCGAGCACCCGCTCCAGCAAGCGGCCCTCCTGAGTCGCCCGGACGGCGCCCAGCTCGTCCTTCTGGACCGGCACGACGAACGCGACGGGTTCCTCATCGCCGCCGTCGCGCCCCGCGCCCTGCCCGACGAGGCGTACCGCGCCGTCCCCGAGCCCCACGGAATAGCCCTGCTCGACGACCCGTTCCTGAGCGCGGAACAGGTTGACGGCGATCTCCTCGCCCGCTACGACACCGCGCTCGCCCAGGTCCGCAACAACGCCCTCGGCGGTACCCAGACCTCCCAGCCGGACCGGATCGTCCTGACCTGGCAGATCGACGGCAGCATCGCCACCGCGCCCGTCGACCACCGTGCCGACGAGATCCTGCTGGCCCACGGCTTCGTCCAGGACCCACACGACGGCATTTACCGGCTCAACGGCGACGACACCCAGGCACAGGCCCGCGCCCTGCGCAGCATCGGCCCTCACCTGGAGGCGGTCGGTATCGACACCGGCCTGCAGCACGCCGCGGTCCGGACCGCGCCCACCGCCACCCCGGCCTCCGCCCCACCGGCTCCGGCGGCTGCCCGCACCCCGTCGGTCCGCAGACGATGACATAGCTGGAGCCCGAGCGGCCTAGCCCACGGTGGGGCCAGATCCCCACGGCTCTCGGACATGGCCGGCTCCCTGACCAGGGCTGCTCAAGTGGTCGATCACGCCCGCACCCACGCCGCCCGCCACAGCGCCCCGTCCCCGGAGAAGCCCGTACTGCCCCGCACGCCTCCGCCTATCAGCCCCCGGCTCAAACCCCGGCTGGCGACAGCCCGGTTCCGCCACTACCTGCGCACCTGCGTCCTGACCGGCCCCGACCGCACGTCCCTCCTGGCCGCCACCCAGCCAGGAGGCCGTCCTCGCTGAGACGCAGCGCCACCGCCCCCACCAGTCCACCGCCCCGGAGGAGCATGTCCCACCCCGCCCCCTACCCGATAGGGCTGGCCAACGAGATCACCCGGCAGCTCCACCTGCTCGCTGACCACCTCGCCCAGCTCCCTCCTCAGCAAGCGACGCAGGTCATCGCGCGCCTCCTCGACCCGGACGACGGCCTGCTCAACGGCGTCACCGGACTCCTCTCCGTGAGCAGCACGTTCGCCAAGGGCCAGGCCGAGCGCGGTGTGCTACCGGCCGAAGTGTGGCTGGCTCTGGGCCGGGCGACCAACGACCTCGACGCCATCGGCGAAGACCTCGACGAACACCGCACCTCTCTCCGCCGTCTCGGCACCCAGCCCGCAACCGGCTCGGCAACGCCCCCAACACCCGCGCCGCTCGTCGTGCGGAGGCACCGGTGAAGCGAAGCCAGCGGGGCCAGGGCTGGGGCCCCGAGCATCCCGAACAGCACTACCTCGTCCAGCCCCGAGCAGTGGCTGGGGGCGGCGACATCCGGCACGTCTCCGAATACCTGCGCGCGTCAGGATGGCGGGACAGGTCCAAGAAGCGCGGCCCGTTGCTCATGGAGAGCCCGGACCGCACCCTGCGCGTCGCCTACGACCCCCACGGGCAGCCCGGCGGATGGACGATCCACAGCAAGGCAACCCGGGCCACCGAGGAGTGGTCGGCGAACCTGGGCCGGCAGACCCCCGTGGAGATCGTCGCCGGCATCACCGACGCCCTCCCGCTTCCCCGGTCCGCCCACGCCCCGAACGTCTGGGCTCCGCTGGCCGAAAGCGGCTGGCACGCGCGGTTCGAAGGCACCAGCTATGCGGCGACCAGCCCGGACGGCACCGCATGGCTGCAATACCGCCAGGACGCCGACGGAACAGCGATGTGGTGGACCGGAGCCAACGACACCCAGGGCAACAGCTGGACCGGTGCCTTCACACCAACCACGCCTCTACACGTAGTACAAGCCTTCACCACCCAACTCGCCTCCCCGGAACCAGTGATGCGCCCGCGGGGGCGCGTCCCGCACAGCTCGAAGATCCGCACCTGGTCGGTCTCCGTCACCCCTTCCCAGCTCGGCGCCTGGCAGCAAGCCCGCATCAACGCCGCACGCGCCGCCACCTGGGCCCGTAACACCGCACGATCGGCCCGGCCTTCCACCTCGGCACCGCCCTACGCCCACGCCGGCGGGGCTCGCACCCGACGTTGATCCCGGCGCCGGCCATCACAGGAGGCCCGTGCCCCACCTCGTACTCGACACCACCCTCCGCCGCAGGCCGGGTCTCACCGAGCCGGAGCCTGCCCGATGCCGCTGACCGAGCGACTGCATGCCGCCTTCGCGCGCACGCACGCTACGCAACTCCTGCACGACACCAGTCCGCGTCACCTCGCCGGCCCCGGGGACGCCCGCCACGTCACCCACGGCCTGGCCGCCGCCGGATGGACCCGCACGTCCGACCCGCTCAGCCCCGAGATCGTGCTCCGCAGCCCGGACCACCGCTACACCACACGGTTCGATCCGCAGTCCGCCACCGGCGCATGGTGGCGGCTCACAGCCGAACCCGCCAGCCCCGAGCCCGGCTGGTACGCCGAGTTCGGCGAACTCGTACCCGCCGAAATCCTGTCTCGATTCACCGACGCCCTCGTCCTCCCCGTCCCCGACGAGAGCCCCGTCGATCCCTTCCAGATCCTGGGGTGGGAAGGATGGGTCATCGAGTCATCCAGCACCGCTCACTCCCTCGACGGGATGTGCCACGTCCGCCGTCCGACAGAAGCCGGTAAGTGGACGTGGGAGGCGTCGTGGCGGGTGGACACCTGCTCGCCGGGTCACGGCACCCCCATGGGCCCGTCGATCTGGCACGCGGTCCTGCCCGACGCGGTCCCAGCGCACCTGATCGGCGCGTTCATCACCGCCCTTGCTGACCCCGAGCCGCTCCAGCGTGGGATGTACGAGCGGCTTGGTCACCACAGCGCCGTACACGTACGCAGCCAGGTTCGTCCGGAGCAGGTGGTCGAGGCCCACGCCTCGCGTCTCCGGACGATCCGGGCCCGCGTGCGGTCATCTCGTCGCCAGCAGGAATCCCCCGTAACGAGCCCCGCACCCAGCCGCCGGGTCCCCCGTCGCTGACCCGATATGAATGGATCCACCATCACCTTCGATCACCGCGCACACCGTGAGTTCCTCGGCCGTCTCAGGACCTACCTGAGGGACGGCCAGAGGATCCTCGACGCATGGAATGCCTACTCCGACGAGCACACCGACCTGGACGGCTGGCCCCACGACAGCCACGCGTACGGCCTGCGTGCCAGCCGGCGTGACGCCGACACCCACACTGCGTTCGAACCTCTCCGCGACGGGGCCCGCCATCTCCTCGGCACGGTCGAGACGCAACTGGCCCTACTGCCAGAGGGCCAGGTACAAAGCCGCTGGGTGTACCAGCTCGGTCTTCTCACCACAGCCCTGGACCGGCTCGACGAGCTGGACCAGCAGTGGCTGGAAACGCAGGACTCCCTTCCCTCCGTGACGCCCGGCACCCCGGCGTACGAGGACGCGCTCGCCGAACACCACGCCGAGGAGTGGCATGCCCTCGATGAATGGACCACCCACGGCAAGACGATCCTCGAAGTCAACGCGGCTGCCCGCAAAGCCCCTTCACCGCTGGCACCCCGCCCGGCCCTCGCACCCACTCCTCGAAGCCGAGCACGCGCATGAGCACCGCGCCCGAAACCGTCGAAGTGACCTTCGTCGCCCCACGCCATCTCGCAGGCGGCGGCGACCCCGCCTGGATCACCGTCCCTCTGCATCGCGCATGCGGCTGGAGCCACGGCCAGGACCCGCTGATGCCCCGGGTGCTGCTCTCCAGCCCCGACCAAACGGCGTTCCTGCGCCTGGAGCCCGACCCTGGCGGCCAGTGGTGGAGGCTCCTCCACGCGGCCGAGCAGGACCAGCCTGCCTGGTACGCCAGCTTCGGCGGCCACACTCCGGTCGAACTGATCGCCGCGGTCACCGATGCGCTCACCGACCCTGCGCCCGCGGGTGTCGGGTCCAATCCGTACGACCCGCTCGCCGAGGCGGGCTGGATTCCGGTGGACGGCCGTCAGGCGTACATCTCCCTCGACGACACCGTACGAGTGGAGCGGATCAACGCCAGCGGATCATGGCACATCACCGTGTCCGTGGACGACCGGCCGGTCTGGGCGGCCCGCTTCGACGAGCACGCCCCCGTACACCTGGTCACGCAGTTCACCACGGCGCTCGCCGATGTGAAGCCCCTCTGGCGTACGGACGGCGTGGAAAGAATGCCGACCCTTAACCCTGCCCTCGTGAACCGGCGGTTCATCGACGTGCCTGTCGCCTACGTCGCCGCGGCGCTGGAAGGGCGCGTCGATGCCCTAGCAGCCCGAGGCCCCGCACCGTCAGCGAATCAGCAGCCCTCACCGCCGGCACCGCGCATAAGCCCTCGCCGCCGCTGACCGCCTCCATCCCCTCCCGTACAGAAGCCGCTCTTGCCCCCTTCCTCCTCCACCAGCACCGACGGGTACGACCTCGTCCTGCGTCTGATGGCCGGCGCCCTCGCTGTCGTCGTTCCCCTCGCCAACCTGGCCTGGCTGTCCGGCAACGCCACCGCTGCCCTCACCGGCACCCGCCCGGCCCCCTACCGCCCGACCGACGCCCTGTTCCACCCCGAGCAGGTCTGGCCCGACGCAGGAGAAACGCCCCTGCTCATCGGCGCCCGTATCGTCCCCATCGCACTGCTCCTGGCTCTCGGAGCCGGCGCGGGTCTCCTGTGGGCGCGGCACAAGTCCCGCGCCGGCGGCCGGAAGAAGATCACCGACATGGCCAAGCCCCGGGACATCGAGCCCCTGCTGGCCAAGCAGATCACCGACAAGGCGCGCGCCCTGCGTCCCAGCCTTAAGGCCAGCAAGACCCTCGACGCGAAGGACACCGGCGTCCTTCTCGGCACCCTTCAGGGCACCCGCCACGAGGTGCGGATGGGCTTCGAGGACGTCGCCGTGGCCATCATGGCGCCGCGCTCCGGGAAGACGACCAGTCTCGCCATCCCTTCGATTCTCGCCGCGCCCGGGCCGGTACTGCTGACGTCCAACAAGGCGGCCGGCGACGCTTACACCGCCACGCAGGAGGCCCGCGCCGCCGTGGGGCGGGTGTGGACGATGGACCCGCAACAGATAGCGCACGCCGACCGGAAGATGTGGTGGAACCCGCTTTCAGGCGCCACCACTCTAGAAGGGGCCAACCGGCTGGCCGGGCACTTCCTCGCCGCCTCGGTGGACGCCTCCCAGCAGGGCGACTTCTGGTCCAAGGCCGGCAGCAACATCCTGGCCCAGCTGCTCCTGGCCGCGGCGCTCGACGACCGGCCGATCACCGACATCATGCAGTGGCTCGCCTTCCCCGCCGACCGCACCCCGCTCGACATCCTGCGCGACCACGAATACACCGCCGTCGCCGCTCAGCTCAAGGGCACCGTCGAAGGCCCCCCGGAGACACGCGACGGGATCTACGAAACCGCCAGGCAGTACTCCTCCGCCCTGCTGAACAGCGAGATCGCCGCGTGGGTGACACCCCAGCAAGACGTCTCCGAGTTCAAGCCCGCCGACTTCGTCACCTCCACCGACACCCTGTTCCTGCTCAGCAAGGATGGCGGTGGCGGAGCAAGCGCCCTGATCGCCGCATGCGCAGACTCGGTGATGCGCGCCGCCACCACCCAGGCAGAGCGGGCGGGGGGACGCCTCGATCCCCCCATGCTCGCGATTCTCGACGAAGCGGCAAACGTCTGCAAAATCCAAGACCTCCCGGATTTGTACTCCCACTTGGGCAGCCGCGGGATCATCCCCATCACCATCCTCCAGTCGTACAGGCAGGGGCAGAAGGTCTGGGGGGACGCGGGGATGGACGCCATGTGGTCGGCCTCAACCGTCAAGGTCATCGGCAGCGGGATCGACGACCCCGACTTCGCGGACAAGCTGAGCCGCCTCATCGGTGATCATGACGTGGAGACCACCTCCACCTCCCACTCCGAGTCCGGGAAGTCCACCTCCGTCAGCATGCGCCAGGAGCGCATCCTGCCGCCCGACGCCATCCGCGCACTGCCCAAGGGCACAGCCCTCCTGTTCGCGACCGGCCTGCGCGCCGCCATGCTCGACCTGCGGCCCTGGTACCTGGAGCCGCAAGCGGAGGAACTCGCTGCGGCGTCCGCCCGGGCGTCGAAGGCGATCACCGCACGGGCCATCGCCAAGCACGCCCCGGTCCAGGCGGACTTCAAGAAGGCCGCGTGAGCCCCCGACTGCATCTCGTACCGGTCCGCTCCCGTGATGCGAAGGACTTCGTCCGCGCCTGGCACCGGCACCATCCGCCGCCTGCGGGCCAGGTCTTCGCCATCGGCACCGCCGACGAGACCGGCATCCTGCACGCCGTGGCCATCGCCGGACGGCCCGTGGCCCGCCACTACGACAACGGCTCCACCCTCGAAGTCACACGTTTCGCCACCGACGGCACCCGCGACGCGAACTCGCTGCTCCTCGGGGCGGCGTGGCGGGCGGCCAAGGCGCTCGGATACACGCGTCTGATCACCTTCACCCAGGCAGGCGAGAGCGGCGCGTCCCTGCGCGGCGCGGGCTGGCGCCTGATCGCCGAGCGCCCTGCCCGGACCGGATGGCACACCCCCTCCCGCCCTCGCCCCGGTCACGGCAACGACCACACGGCCCGCTTCCTATGGGAAGCCCCTGCATCACACCACCGGAGAAGCCCTGAGCCTGCTCGACCCACGCGACCTGGATGGAGACAATGCGCTCCCTGGCCCACGCCCTTGATGCGGTGATCGCCGACATGTACGACCACCCCATCACCACCGCTCACCTCGGTAAGGCCATCGCCCACTACACCCAGACGCTCGTTCCGCTCGTGTACCTCCCCATCGCGAAGCAAGAGACCCGGCAGGAGCAACAGCTCGCTACCGGGCACCGCGGCACGCTGCACATGCACCTCGACGGTGTGCGAGAGGCCCTGGCCGATGCAAGCAATGCGCTGACGCCCCAGCAGCCAGCCACCTCGGCCACTCCGTTCGCGACCGCTCCGAAGCCGCCACACGCCCCAGGGCCCAGGGGCCGGTCATGACGGCATCGTCCGACGGTCTCCTCTTCGACGTGACCGCCTCCCCGACACCAGTGGTCGACAGGCTGCTCCGGCTCGCCGACCAGTACGTGCAGCACAACGACGCCATGGACCGCTACCTGATCCCCGGTAAGCACGCCGAGCCCGACGCCCACGCCGAATCCGCCCGCGCGCTGACCGCAGCGACGGGCGCCGCCCTCCGGACGGTCCTCGCGGAGCGGCTCTACGAGGGCGCCGGATTGGCGGACGCACTGCTTCGCCTCCGCCACATGGCCTTCCTGAGCAACGCCTCCACCGAACAGAGCCCGCAGGAGGCGCGCAGGTTGACCGCACTCGCCCCGGCGGACGCCGTGGACATCGCCGACACCGTTGCCCGTGAGATCCGCCGCCGGTCCAGGGGCATCCCAATCGCCCCGGTCTCGGAACTGGTCGCTACGCATCGCAGCGTCCTGCGGGAAATCGCCTGCGGGCACGTCGCGGTCAGCACCGCCCTTGGTCGACAGTACGTCCACTGCCACACCACGCCCGTGCGGATCAGCGCCCTGCGGAAACTGAAGAGCAACGGCCTGACCGAACGTGCCGCAAGCTCGACACCCTCCGTGTACGCACCAGGCGGGCTGGAGGACCGGATCCGTCTCACCGCAGCCGGCACCACCGCCCTGGCCTCCGCCCTCGGCAGCTCCCCGACCACCCGCCCGAACGCGGTAGCAGCACCCGCCCCGGCCGCCGCGTCCACACCCACCCGGAAACGCTGACCTCTGAAACACCATGGCCGAATCCACCCTGCCGGAAGAACTCCTCCTGCTCGCCGCCGACTTCACCCGGCACAACGACTCCCTGTCCGCGCTGAACGGCTCCAGCCCGTCCAACCTGTTGACCGAACAGACGGTGCTCACCCAGAACCTGGCCAAGTCCGCGCTGCACGCGCGGGAAGTTCTCGCCGCCTGCCCCGTTCTACCGCAGCACCGCAGTCCGAGACGTAGACGCCCGAATTCGGCAGCTGGCGCACCTGGCAACGAACGCGGCACAACTCCTCATCGACGCGGTGGACATCATGGTCGCCGCCGGTGACGGCACCCCCATCGACAGGAGATCGTTCCTGGACTTCAAGCACTCGGCCGAAACCGCCGAGCGCCTCGACGTGGTCAAGGGTCTGACCCGTCTCGGGGCCCAGGACGCCTTCGACGCGGCCGAGATGTATGTCGCGGAGAGTCGTCTTCGAGGTACGCCTCCCCCGTACCGGCCCCTGTCGCTCTCCTCCACGCAGAGCCGGGCTCTTCGCGCCGTCGCTCGCGGTGAAGTCACCGTTCGCATGGGACGTCCGTGCATCCGTGACGGCCAGGTCGCTGCCACCACGCTCCGCTCCCTGGAGACCGGCGGCCTGGTGTTCCGGGAACTGAGTCCTCGGCCAGTCCACGACGAGCGCTTCCAGCTCACCCGGGACGGACGCCACGGGCTGATCGCCGGCTTTGGCCGTCCGCAGCAAGCGGCCACACCCCGTCCTGCCGGCAGGCAGCTCACACCCCCGACGCGCACCCGATCCGTCTAGAGGCCGCGCAGACGGGCGAACCGGTCCCGTCCCCCGTGCTGGGCACCGGCCCCGCCCCAACGACCACCCCTTCTCCCCAAGGACAGAGAATCTCCGATCAGCCCCAGTTCTGCGCACTTTCCCTAGGCGCCGGCGTCCAGTCCAGCACTCTCCTCGCCCTGTCAGCCGACGGCATCCTGCCGAAGGTCGACTACGCGATCTTCGCCGACACCGGGTGGGAGCCAAAGGCCGTATACGCACACTTGGACCGCCTGGAGCGGGAGATAGCCGAACCCGCCGGAATTCCCGTGCTCCGCGTATCCTCCGGGAATATTCGCGACGATGCGCTGAACCCGCACCACCGATTCGCCTCGATGCCCCTCCACATCCTCAACCAGGACGGGCGTCCAGGAATGACGCGAAGGCAGTGCACCGGCGAATATAAGATAAAACCGATCAAACAGAAGGTTCGCGAACTGCTCGGCTACCCCTACCCCGCACGCATACCCAAGGGGATCCACGTCGAGCAGTGGGTAGGCATTTCTACCGATGAATTCCATCGCGCCAAGGACGCCGACGTAAAGTACATGCGCAACCGACATCCACTTCTGGATCTTGACTGGAGCAGAAGCGACTGCATTCACTATCTGACGTCACTCGGCCTGGCCGATACCCCGAAATCCAGCTGCCTCGGCTGCCCTTTCCACGGAAATTCCCAGTGGCGCCATATCCGTGACACCTCTCCCATGGAGTGGGAGGACGTTGTGGAATTCGATACGGCTATCCGGAAGGGAAATGCGCGCGCCAACGAGGCGGGCAACCGGCTGCTGGGCCAGGCGTTCTTGCACCGCTCGCGCGTACCGCTCGACCAGGCCCCGATCGACCACGTCACTGCCGCCGAATGGGCCGCCCTGCAGCCGCAGCTCACCGACCAGGAGGAGCTGCTGGAGCACGGCGTCGTCGACGGCTGCTCGCCCTGGGCCTGCCGCGGCGAAGCCGAGCCGTCACAGGACGGGTTCGACCTCACCGCGTAACCGCAGACCACGACAGAAGATCCCTTGGAGCACCCCTGACCGATATGAGCGAGGCCCTTGACCTCCACGACATGGCCAGCAAGATCGCACGCGCGCGCTTCCGCCTTCGCGCCCTGCACCCCCCGTCAATTCCCAGCGTGAAAACTGTCTGCGAAATTCTCGACGACTTGTCCGATATCACTGCCGCAGCAAACCGACAGCTAAAGAACTTCTCCGAGTTCGCATCCCCCGGCGAGAAAATATCATTCTCCGCCTACTGCCATGTGCTCGATTCTGCAGGCGAGTGCATAACCGAGCTCGGCAGGGTGAACGCGGCAGTCCTGGACTACCACTTCCGGGCGAAGGACATTCAGGTGAAGCTAGCAGCGGCCAGAGGGGACAGCGGCAGCAGGGATGATCTTAAGGCGGCACGACAGGACGCGAGTGAATACGTCTTCTCCGGGTGCGAGGTAGCGAACGCTTTTCTGAAAACGCTGGAAGGCGAACTTCATCGCACGGCGATGAGTTTGACTCCCTCCGCTGACAGCCCCCCACTCGGAGCATCCAATGTCCGTCAGGATCGCCCAGGTCTCACCTCCGCCGCCCCTCCGGCACCCTCCGTGACTGCTTCTCGAACAACGAAGGGACGGTGACCAACTGGCCGGTACCTTGATAATTGACCTATTTGCCGGCCCCGGCGGCTGGAGTCACGCACTGGCAACCCTGGGGGTAAACGACGTAGGTCTTGAGTGGGACCAATGGGCGTGTAAAACAAGGTCCTTGGCCAGCCAGGTGACGATCCGGACCGACGTGGCCATGTATCCGACGCGTCCCTTCGTCGGCCGTACGCGCGGGCTGATCGCCTCCCCGCCGTGCCAGGCGTGGAGCCGGGCCGGCAAGCGCCTCGGCCTGGTGGACCAGCGGCTCGTCCACCAGGCGGTCACTGACCTCGCCGCCGGTAGGGACACCCGCGAACGCCTCCTCGCTGAGTGCCGCGACGAGCGCTCCCTGCTCGCCGCCGAGCCCATGCGCTACCTGTACGCCCTGAACACCGTCGGGGACCCGGAGTGGGTGGTCATGGAGGAGGTGCCGGACGTGTTGCCGTTGTGGAGGCAGTACACGAGCATCCTGCGCCGGTGGGGTTTCTCCGCCTGGTGCGGAATCCTCAACGCGGCCGACTTCGGCGTGCCGCAGACCCGGCGGCGCGCGATCCTCCTCGCCTCCCGAACCCGTTCCGCGCAGCCGCCCTCGCCCACGCACGCCCAACACGAAGAATCGGAGAGCCTGTTCGGGCCCGGCCGTGCCCGTTGGGTCAGCATGGCCGAAGCCCTCGGCTGGGGCGCCACCGCCCGGCCCGTCCCCACCGTGTGCGCCGGTGGCGGGAGCGGGGGCGGCCCGGAGCCCTTCCCGTCCGGCTCCCGCAAGGCCCTGTCCACCGCCCGGGACCACGGCGCCTGGCTCCCCCAGCCGGACACCGTCCCCCGGCCCCACCGACATGGGGGCCGGCTCGCCGACGGGGCCGGCCGCTGGGACTGGTCGTTGCGTAGCAACAACCAGGTGCACGCCACCGTCCGCTCGCTGTCCGAGCCGGCGGGCACGCTGTTCTTCGGTCACCGGAGCAACGAGTGCACCTGGGTCGCGCAGCCCGCTCCGACACTCGACGAGTCGGGAACGCGAGCGGCGCCGGCGCCGGAGCCGATCCGGATCACCGCCCAGGAGGCCGGCATCCTGCAGACGTTCCCCGCGAACTACCCCTGGTCCGGGAACCAGAGCGCGCGGTTCTCCCAGATCGGCAACGCCGTGCCCCCGCTCCTCGCGGGACACCTCCTGGCACCGCACCTCGGCGTCCCACTCGACCCCACCGACTTCGCCCTCGCCGCCTGATGCCCCATACCCCAGCACCCCACCCTGACGAACTCGCCCCCGTCGTACCGCCGCCCCCGGTGTTCCACGCCGAGCAAGCCCTCCTCGGAGCCCTCCTGCGCGAACCTCACCGACTCGGCGACGTGACCGGCATCGGCCCCGACTCCTTCTCCACCACCGCTCACGCCGCCGTGTGGGCCGCGATCACCGCCATGCCGGCACCCGACCCCGCCACCCACGCGAAGGACACCATCTGGCACACCGCGGTCCTCGCCGCCGCACGCGAACACGCACGGGGGCTGACACCCACCTACCTCCACACCCTCATCCAGCAGTGCTCCTGGCCCAGCCACGCACCGGCATACGCCCGCATGATCGAAGCCGACCACTCCCGCCGCCGCCTGAAGTCGGCCGCCGGACACCTCCTTCGCACCGTCCACGACACCGCTCTCCCCCATCGCGTGCAGACCACGCTCGCCGAGGCCGACGCCGTGGCCGCCGTCGTGGACGACATCGCCAACCGCTTCCCCCCACGCGCGGGCGTGCGACATCCCCCAGCCGTGGACCCGGCCCCCCTCCCGCTCGATGCCGAGGCAATCGGGGAAGAGCAGCTGCTGCTCGCGACGGCCACCGCCCACCCCGACACGATCGCCGCTATGCCGTGGCTGCTCCCCGACGACTTCGTCCTGCCGCTGCACGCCGGCCTCTGGCAGACGCTGTCCCTCCTCGCCCGCCGCCAAGCCCCTGTCGACCCCGTCACCGTCCTCTGGGAAGCCCAGCAACACGGGGTGCTGGATGACAGGACCCCTCCCCGCGACGTCCTGGAGCTGCTGAGCGAAACGTCCGGGGCCGCGGAGTACTGGGCCGAGCGCGTCCTGGAGCGCTCCCTGCTGGCCACCGCCGACCGCACCGTCCAGCGCATCGAGGCATACGCCGCGGCTCCGGCCACCACGCCCTTCCAGCTCGTGGTCGGCGCCCGCCGAGCGCTCGCCGACCTCGGCGCCGTACGAACCCGCTGGCAGTACGCCACCGGAACCGGACCGCCGCCACGGCCTCGCCCGGCAACCGCCGCGCGTGCGGGCCCTCCGACCACGGCTGCGCGCCCCGCACGCGCCACCCGATAACCCCCGCCCCGGACCACCGGCCATGCAGGTCGAGTCCCCGGGAGAAGAGACGCCGCCACACCGTGCCTGACCCCATCGACGCCTTCGTCATCCTCGCCCCCCACCCGAAGCACCGCCTCGCCGTCACCGCCGAACTGGACGGCTCCCAGGCCCATATCGCCCGCGCGGCGCTGCAGGCCGCCGGGTGGGCCACCGTCACCGACACCCTCCTCGTCCTGGCCCGCATCGACCACGAGGAGCCCTACTGGGCCAAGCAGGCCGCCAAACGGCTGATCGCCGAAGGCATCACCGTTGAGATCGCCCCACGACTCAGCGCAGCCATGAACCAGGAGAGGACATGGGCCGGCTACCTGGACCGCGGCCTCACCCCCGGCCAGGTTCGCGCGCGCTCCGACCGAGCGCAGAAGATCCACGACGACATCCTTCACGGGGAACTCGTCATCCACGCCCACGCCCACGACGGCCACGACATGGCCTCGGTCGGCACCTACCGCACCTCCCGCAACAGCAGATCCGTCCACCTCCTGGGAGAGAATCACCTGCGCAGGGTGACCGCGCACTTCGACTCCCCGGCCCAGGCCATGCGCGCCTTCGAAGAGACCCACGCCCACCGGATGCACCCCGGCCCGGCGCCCCTGACGTACATCGAACGAGAGGCGGCGCAGGCCCGCAGCAGCCTGGCCGCCCCCGTACCGGACAAGTCGACGGCGCCCCTCCCGGAGCCGGAGGCCGTCCCTGTCTACGCGGCCGATCCCGGCAACTACGACGCTCTGCTCGACGATTTCCTCGATGCACACGACGCCTGGCACAAGTGGCGGCCCCGCGACGAAAGCACCTATGCGGTGCACGAGTCCCAGACCCTGCGCATCGAGCGCATCCACGAGCCGCAGGCGAGAATTCGTGGACCGTCGCCGGGTACGAGTCACCTGTCTCCGACCGCATGTGGCACCTGGCCTTCCCCGACACCACACCCGAGCCAGTAGTCCGAACGCTCCTGGACAGCCTCGCCAGCGGCGACCACGACCTTGCGCTCGGCAGTCCCATCACGGCGAAGACCGTCGCTCAGGCCATCGCGCCCCTCACCCAGGCCGGATGGGAGAACACCATCGACGGTCGCTGCATCCGCTGGGCCAGCCCCCACGCCGGCGTACAGCTCGACACCTTCGCCGCCCAGAATCCCTACCTCAACCCCACCTGGCTCATCTGGGCCGGGCCCGACCCCCAGCAGGCCACCTGGGTCGTACACGCCTCGGCATACACCCCCGCACAGGTACTCACGGAACTCGTCGAATGCCTCGCCCCGGAACTCGGGCAGGTGAACGACAGCCCCACAACTCGCGGTTTCAGTCACCCACTTGAGGCCAGTGTCACACTCCCGGCCGCTCCGACCGCGATCAAGGCACCGCCCGGCCGCCAACCCTGACTGCTCCGCAGGAGCCGACGAGCATGAAGCCACTGCGTGACGCTGCGCACCTGCCCGAACGGGGCACGCGCAGCCGCCCGCGCTTCGCCGAGCCTGCGCGCCGAACCGCGGCACGACTATTCCACGCGAGCAACCCGGCAGCTCCTTAACGGCGCTGCTGGCCGGACCCGACCGTCCGGCCACCGACGGAAGAGACCAGCCCCCCCATGACCTCACCCATCGACGCGCACGTCCGCTTCGATACTCACCCCACCCACCCGACCGCCGTGGCGGCCGTACTGACCGGCACGCAAGCCCATATCGCCCTCACAGCCCTGGAAGCCGCCGACTGGAGCATCGTCGCCACCAACATCATGGTCCTGGCCCGCATCGACCACGAGGAGCCCTACTGGGCCAACGAGGCCGCCAGCCATCTGCTGGCCGAGGGCATCACCGTGAAAATCACCCCACGGCTCCAGGAAGCCATCGACGAGGAATGGACCTGGGCGAACTACCCCATGCCGTGGTGCAGTCGCAGCGAAGTACGCGAGGTCTCCAACCAGGCGCAGAAGATCCATGACGACATCCGCCACGGCCACCTGCTCATCCACGCCCACGCCCGCGACGCCCACACCACCGTCGCGGTCGGCACGTACCTCCACCGGAGCGGCAAGTCCGTCTACTTGCACGGTGAGGACCACCTCCGTCAGGTCGCGGACACCTTCGACTCGCCGGCAGAGGCACTGACGGCCTTCGAAAAGGCCCACGCCGCGACGATGCAGCCCGGGCCGGCGCCTCTGACGGACACCGAGCGCGCCGCCGCACAAGCACGCTCCGTCTTCGACGGCACTACGGCCAGAACCGAACCTTCCCGCCCCTCGTTGGAGACCGTCCCCGTCTACCTCGCCGATCCCGGCGACCACGAGACGCTCCTCAGCTCCTTCCTCGACTCAAACCCCGAGTTCGAGAAACGGCGCACCTGGTCGGACGAGGCGACGTACGCCATCCATGAATCCCAGACGCTGCGCATCGAACACATCCACAACATGGACGCCCGCGAGATCGCATGGACCGTGGCCGCCTTCGAAACCCCGGTCTCCGACCGCATGTGGCACCTGACCGCGACCGGCTCCACCCCCGCGCCCGTAGTACAGGAACTGCTGAACCACCTCGCCGACGGCGGCGGCTGGGACACCGCAGTCGGAGCCCCCGGGGACGAGAAGATGACCACGAAGGCCACGCAGCCGCTCTCCGACGCCGACTGGAAACACACCGTAGACGGGGTCCGGATGCGCTGGACGTCGCCCGCCGGGGACGCAGGCGTCCTCTTCGACGCTTTCCACGCCCAACAGCGGAGCCAGACCATGGCCACCTGGACCATCTGGGCCGGCTCGAACCCGGACCGGCCCACCTGGGCCGTCACCGCTTCCCCGCACGCACCGAATTCTCTCCTGGCCGATCTGTTCGAGACCCTTGCCCACGAAACCGGACTCCGCCGCCCCAAGGCCCCCGGCACCGGGCACCGGACGAGCCCCGCTTCTTCGTACCCAGCGGTCACGGTCAATACGGCCGGCAGCCGTACACGCTGATCATCGGCAGACACGAGCGGGGCAACATAGCGCGGGACCGCCGGTTAACCAAACCGGCGGTCCCGCGCATCATTGATAGTCCACCGCCACGTCCCACTCGCACGTCGAAAGGCATGACCCCACGACGACAGAACAGCCACGAAGCGGCCCCGGCCCAGAGATCAGCAGGCGATCACGACGCCGCGTAGCTTGCCCGGAACAGACCCTGCGCCCGCTCCACGTCCTTCGGCGTACGGAGCTGAACCTCCAGGTCACCCGTCCCGTGGTGACCGAGATCGGACACGTCCCGGGTGAAGCCCGGAACGAGGTCGACGTCCTTCGGGTCGATCTTTAGGTACACCAGCAGCTTGGTCCGCTGCGGGGGGCACAGGCAGGCGAAGTTCCGCAGCCGCTGATACGCCCGGTAGGTCCTGCGCTCGACGACGTGCACGCCGTCCCCGAGCCCTAGCAGGGCCTCGTCGACCGCGCCGACCAACTCCGCCATCGCGGCCTCCTGGTCGTTCCCCGGCGTCTGGGCCGCAGACCGGCGCCGTGCGCGGCGGGACACCTGCATGCCGCCGCTGACGGAGGCCACGGTCTCCAGGCCGAGCAGGTCGCTGCCGAAGTACCGGTAGCGGACCAGGTCGATCGAGCGCCGGTGCTCACGCACGGCATGCACGTCGTAGCGGGTGAAATCACCTGCGATGCAGACAAGGCGCGGGCTGCTCCACAGGACCTGGGACGCGGCCGTCGGTCCGAGCAGGTCGCGGACCAGGCGCTCGAACTCATCACGGTGATCCACAAGCCACGACAGGTAGAACAAACCTTGATGGATCACGCCGGCGTCGATGCCGCGCTTGTACTCCACGATGACCGGTGAGCCGTTCTCGTCCAGCCCGAGCGAGTCGATCCGGCCCCCGTGCACCGGCCCGGTGCTGTACTCGCTCGCCAGGAACCGAACGCCCAGCAGCGTCTCCATGTGCGCCTCGACAAGCCCCTGCACATCGGCCTCGACTTCAGCAAGACGCGGCATGACCTCCGTCATGCCGCTCTTTGTCATGTCCGTACGGAACAACTTCAGGCCCGAAACCTCCCCCTTGACCAGGAGACCTACAACGTCGAGCCGATGCCAGATTGTTTCCCCGAGGGACTTCGAGGGTGTGAAGATGATGTGAGAAGCTACGCCCGGGTCACCGAAGGGCAGCCATGTCCCACGGTTCCCAGGGGTCGCCAGATCCCACATACGTCCCACGGGAACATGGGACGAGCGCCTGGAAGACTGCGTTTTCGCAGGTCAGCCCCCGTAGCTCAGTGGATAGAGCAGGTGCCTTCTAAGCGCCTGCTCTATCGAGAGGAACCATGAGCCGAGGCGCCAGCGACTGGCCCGCACCCGAAAATTTCGCGCAGCTACCAGCACGAGACAATTCACCGACACCTTCCGGTATCGATAGCCTAAAAGGCCGCCGCCTGTGGCGATACCAGCTGAAATTGCACGCCTGGAAATTCAAAGCGAGCCGCAATTGAGCTGAATTTTCCGTTCACTGCAAACGCAGCGGCAATCCATAAACCCCAAGCATTACTCATTTCATGCTTGGAATTTCGGGCGACGTCACGCGTCCTGTCCCCGCTTGTTGCGCCGACATCCGTCGGGACCACGCGAAGCACCGCTCGACCCTCAGCCGCGGGCCCGGCCTCACCCCTGCCGCAACGCTGCAGGGCAGCGTCATCTCCCGTTCGCAAGCCGATTGTCAGTGGCACCTGCCAGGGTATGCCGCAGTGTGTAGCCAGCCGAGGGGGCACAGGTGTTGCAGCGTGATGACTCTGGAGTCTCCGAGTCATTCGATCTTGATTCATTGACGGTGGGCGACCGCCTGCGACTGTTCAACTTCACGCAGCGCGATGATCCTGTCGCATATTTGTGGGTGCTGCGTGCGATGAACGTACTGCGAGCGGTACACCAGTTACAGGTTCACCCTGACGACGTGGCGAACACGTTGAAGGAGCTCGCCACAGAGCACGACGAGGTACCGTCTGCTGCGGATCTGAATCTGCGGGGCATGCTCGACAACCTCTCCTCGGACGACGAGCAGGTCCTCTATCGAGTGGAAGATCCGTTGCGGTGCGGCAATCTTGCCGCATACCGGAACCGGCAATCGGTCTACCAGTTCACGGAGATCGGCTACCGCGTCTACCGCGCGGTGGAGGAGGTCATCGGCTCCCGCGTACAGGACGCGAACCTGTCGCGGCTGGTCTTCGCCGACATCCTGACGGACTTCAAGGCGCTGGCGACAGCGAACCGGGAAGGCGACCGGGACGAGGTGTACCGCAAGCTCGCACGCCTCGACAGCGTGCTGGAAGACATGACCCAGCGGGCGGCGCGCTTCTATCTGACCCTGAACGACGTGGCGCGCACGACGGATGTCTCTCCCGAGACGTTCCTGCGCTACAAGCACGCGCTGCTGGCACACATGAGTGAGTTCACAGCGGAACTGGAGCGCTACGCGCCACGCCTGGCCGAGGCCGTGTACGAAGTGGAAGACACCGGGGTCGAGACCCTGCTGGAGCGGGCCGCCGCAGTGGATGAGCGGCCCATGATGCGGCCCTCCGCCCGACTGGAGGACTGGCGGCGGCGCTGGATCGGGCTGCGCCAATGGTTCTTGGCGGACGGCCCTGGGGAGACCAAGGCCGCCCATCTGCAAGGCGCTACCCGCACGGCTATTTCGGGGGTCATCGCCCTACTGCGGCAGGTGACGGAGTCACGTCGAGGTGGGGTGAGCCGGACCACCCAGCTCCGGCATCTTGCCGCCTGGGCGGCGGCTGCGCCGGATGAGCAGGCGGCGAACGCGCTGGTGTCCGCCGCCTTCGACCTGCGCTCGGTACGTCATCTATCGGGTGCCCACGACGACGATGACCAGATCTCGCCGCGGACGACGTGGTGGGATGCGCCTGGTGTAGAGGTCAGCATCAGCCTGTTCCGGCACGGCAAGCGGCCAGCACCGGGTGGCCCGCAACCGGTCCGTACCCGCCGTGGTGCCCATGCCCGGCTACGTGAGCAGCAGTTGGCGGATCGGGCCGCGGACCGGGAGGCCGCGAAGGATCTCCTGGACCATGGGCCGCACGACCGGGTGCTGAACGAGGCGGAGACCCGCGCCGTGCTCAAGCTGCTAACCCGTGCCCTGCAGGTGCGAACGGTCGTCGCGGGCCGACTGCGTTCCGGCACCGGCAGCAGCGACGTCCTGACGCTGCGCCTGATCCCGAACGAGCGCGGCAGCCAGCTGCGGACCGAGACCGGCACGCTGCACCTGCCCGGCTTCGCCCTGGAGATCAAGCCCCACGGTGCGATGCGCCGAAGCCGAACGGAGAAAACCTGATGCCCGCCCATCGCGTAGCCGCCTCCGTGGAGACCGCAGACCTTGGCTCGTACCAGCAAGCGGCCCGGCTCATGCTGCTGCATGGCATCGTCACCGAGAGCTACCCGCGGGCCAAGGCGCTTGCGCTGGTGCTGCAATGGGCCGACGAACTGGCCAAGGACTTCCGTGACCTGTTCGGCTACTCCTTGCAGACCAGCGCCCGTCACGCACGGCTGTTGCGGCGGCTGGACGCCTTCGACGCCAGCCAGGCGTTCCTCACGGTGAAGAGCAAGCGACCCTTCGACCGGCGGCGGCTGGCCTACCTCTGTCTGATCTTGGCCTGCCTGCACAGGTCGCGCGTCGAGATCAACCTCGCCGATCTCGTCAAACTGCTCACGCCGTCCGCGAACACGATCGAGCACTTGGGCTTCGATGCGACCGCACCAGGTCACAAGGACGCGGTCGTTGACGTGATGGACTGGCTCGTCGACCGGGGTGCACTGCGGATCTCCGATGGCTCCATGGAGGACTGGGCCCGTGACCACGACCGCGGGGACGCGCTGTTCGACATCGACCACGACACCTGCGCGGCGCTTTTCCGGCCGAACAAACCGCTGCAGCACCTGGTCAGCGCTGCTGGGCTGTTGGACACTCCGACCGCCGGCACCGGGCGCGACCCCCGTCGCCGCTTTGCTGCCCAGCGAGCCCGTCGGCTGCTGATCGAGTACCCGGTGGTCTACTTCAGCGACACCGACGCGGAGACCGCGATAGCACTGCGCCAGCCCACCCTGGCCGAGGACATCGCACGGCTTACCGGGTTGCCTGTCGAGCGCCGGGCCGAGGGCATCATGCTCGTAGACACCACAGGGCACTTTACGGACAAGCGGTTCCCCGGCCGCGGCGGAGCCGTCAACCGGACTGCCGGGCTGATACTCGCGAAGATCGCGGACCTGCGGGAAGACCCGGACCGGGCCAGCAGCCTTCACTACCTCCTGCCCACCGATCCAGGAGAGGAACACGCAGTCCTGCTCAGCCGCATCGATATGGCCCTGCCGCAGGCGGGCACGCTCGAAGCCTTGGCGCACGACCCGCACGCGGATGCTGGCGAGCACGCGGCCGAGGCCGATCCGGACTCCCCGGAGCATGAGGGGCAGACGGGCTTGCCCTTCGTGGAACACGGCACGCTGGAGCAGATGATCACCGAGCTCTATGAGGAGTTCGGCCCCTCGTCCTTCACCAACAAGTGGCAGGCCGATCCCGGCGGGCTACTGGCGGAGGCGGTCGCGCTCCTGGCGGACCTGCGCCTGGTCCACATCGTCCCCGGCGGGATTCTGGTCCGGCCCGCGGCCGGCCGCTACCGCAATATCACCGCCGTCCTACCGCGCCCCGCGCACGACGGCCAGTTCGCTCTTGACTTCCCCACTGAGGAAACCTTTCGATGACGCTCATCCCTCACTCCCGCACCGCTGACCGGTCGGAGGTCCGCTTCAAGCCCACCCGCGCCGGAGTGATCGGCCTATGGGACTACACCGACGAGGAGTTCGTCTTCGCCGACGGACGCCTGGTCCTGCGCGGGCACAACGGTTCCGGCAAGACCAAGGCCCTGGAGGTTCTCTTCCCCTTGGTCCTGGACGGTGTCCTCGACGCGAGGCGTCTCGATCCGTTTAGCGGCGAGGAGCGCACCATGAAGTCGAACCTGCTCTACAAAGGGCAGGAGTCCGCATACGGCTATGTGTGGATGGAGTTCGCCCGCACCGCACCCGACGGAGAGGTCCTCGAAGCCGTCACCGTGGGGATCGGCATGCGGGTGACCAAGCCGATGTCCACGCCGGCCCGCTTCTTCTTCGTCACCGACGGCCGTGTCGGCATCGACTTCGGCCTGCTGGACGCCGCCTCGCGCCCGCTGCGGGAGAACGCTCTGAAGAAGCTCCTGGGTGAAGGAGCCACCTACGCTACGGCGGAGGCGTACCGGGAGGCGATCGATGACCGGCTGTTCGGGCTGGGCCGCGAGCGCTACAACCAGCTGGTCAACCTTCTGCTCCAGCTACGGCGTCCTCTGCTGGCCAAGGACCTCGACCCGGTCAAGGTGTCCGACACCCTCACCGCCGGCCTGCGTCCCGTCGACGAGGACCTCATCCTGCAGGCCGCCCGCGATTTCGAGAACCTCGCCGAGATCCAAGCGCTCCTCAACGCACTGACGGGGGCGGACACCGCGGTCCGGACCTTCCTGCGTGAATACACCGGTTATCTGCGCGCCCATGCCCGTGACCGCGTGGACCAGGTCACCGGGCGCATTCAGGACACAGCCGCGCAGTGCGAGACGATCATGGAGGCGGCGGAGGACCACCGCACCGCCGAGCGGCAGCTGGCCTCCTCACAGCATGAGCGCGATACCGCCGAACGCCGGTGCAATGAGCTCAGCGCGAGCCTGGCCGAGTACAAGAACCACGACGCTATCAAGCAACAGAACGGTCTCGAGGAGCTGCGCGATCGCGTACGCAACGAGCGCCAGGGCATCGCGGAGAGTGGCCGCCACCTCAACCGGGCCCAGGAGGGCTTGGCTGCCCTCAAAGGGGAGGCTGAGCGGGCTCTCCTGAGACACGATGAGCTACGCAAGGCCGCTTCTCGGCATACCCACAGTCTCATGGACGCGGCGCGCCGCTGCGGCGTCCTGCACGACGACGACACACTGGATCTCGGTGCCGATCTGGACACGGACGTGGCAGGCCGGGTTGCCGCGCGTCGCAGCGAAGTGGAGGACGTACGCGTCCACCTCAGCGCGTCCGAGAACGCCGCGAAGGACCAGGAGCGCGAGCAGGAGCACGCTGACGCGGCGAGCGGTGAGCTGACCGAGACCGAGCGGCAATCCGCCGCAGCAGCTGAGAAGCTCGAGATCGTCCGCGCCACGGCCGACCAGGAGCTGGAGGAGTTCATCAGCCGCTGGAGCGGCAGTGATGACACCGCGGTCTTGGTCGCCGCCGACGGTGACGTACTGCGTACTGCCATCGCCGCGGTGGGGGAACCCGAAGCGGCCTCGCTGCCGGAGGAGTTTCGTTCTCTCACCGACCAGCGCCGCACCAGTGCTCTGGCCCGCGTCGAGAACTTGAAGCGGGAGTACAGCGACGTCGCGGAGGCCCTGCGATCCAGGCGAGCAGAGCGCGACACCGTGGCAGCGGAAGGCGACGACGCGCCCCCGCCCAGTGACCTGCGCCCCGCCAGCCGCGATGCGCGGCCCGGTGCGCCGTTGTGGCAGCTTGTGCGGTTCGCCGAGGATGTTCCCAACGATCATGCGGCTGCGGTGGAGGGCGCCCTGTACGCGGCCGGCCTGCTCACCGCCTGGCTGCACCCCGACCTTGCGCTGACCGACCAGGCACTGCACGACAAGCTCGGCGACGCCTATCTGCGCCCACTGCCTCCCGCGCAGCGGCCGACCGGACGCACCCTGGCCGACGTACTGGTCGTCGAAGATCAGCAGCTCGTCTCCGCCGCGGCCGTACAGGCTGTCCTGGCGTCCGTCGCCGTAACGGACGACGTCCCTGCGACGGACGGCGCGCTGCGCGCTCCTGCGGTCACGACCGGCTCGCACTTCTGCCTCGGCATCCAGGTCGGTGCGCATCCTAAGGATCAGCCGGAGTACATCGGGGCCACGGCACGAGCCGCCCGCCGGCGCGAGCGGCTGCGCCTGCTCGAAGAATCCATCGCCGTCCTGGAAGCTCAGCTCGCCGGCATCGAAGAGCAGCAGAGGCACGCGCAGGAAGCATGCGACGACTTCGACCGCGCCCGGCATGAGCTCCCGCGCACCCAACCGATCATCCAGGCGGTGGGTCAGGTGGCGGTGGTGGCGGAGAAGGCCGCTGGCGCACGCCGCCGCCTCTCCGAAGCCCGCAAGCGGCTCGACGGGGCGATTGCGCGCGCCCATGAGAAGAATCGGCAGCTTCGGCATGCTGCCACAGCCGCACGGCTGCCTACGCTTCGTGAGGAACTGGACAACGTCGCGCAGGCCATCGACGACTTCGCCGACGCCGGCAAGGCGCTCTCCGCCTGCCGTGAGCAGGCCGATGCGGCCGAGCGCGACATCGCCGGCCGCAAGGAGATCACCGAAGCGCAGACCGAGTCCTGCTCAGAGCAGGCTGAGGCGCTACAGGCGCGTAGGGATGCGTTCGCCGTTCAGGAGGAACGTCTGCGCACCCAGGAAGCGACGCTCGAAGCTCCTCTGCAGGAGATTCTGCAGCAGATCACGGACGCGGAGGAGCAGCTCACCACGGCGCAGAAGACGTACGACCGTGCGAAGAAGGACGCGGAAGAGCATCGAGACCGGCTTCTGAAGGCTGACCATGCCCTGGAGTTCGGCCGTACCGCACTCGCCACGGCCGTGGCGGAGCAGGTGCGCACCACGCTCACGCTGGAGCCATATGCCCGGCCCGACCTTCTCGGCCTCCTGGAAGCGAACGCCGAGACCATCTGGCTGCCCCACGACATGTGGCCGAGCCCCGAGCAGGCAGTCCAGGCCCTCATGGACAGCCTGACCTCGCCCGGCATTCCCCTCACGGGCATCGAAGCCGCCCAGAGCGTCGTCCCCGCATCCGTCGCTTCCTTGGTCAACGCGCTCGATGAGGCGACCCGGGGCCGACCGATCACCTCGAGCCTCCTGAAGACCGTGACATCCAAGATCTCTAGCGCTATCACCGCGCTGGAGGCAGCCCTGCTGGAATCTGATCAGGGTTACCTCTTCGAGTGGGAGCCGGCCGGTGACATCATCCTGGCCCGGGTCACCGACAGCGAAGGCCCCGCCCCCGTAACGGACTTCGCCCGTCGCCTGGCCGAACAGCTCGCCGATCAGAGCGTACTGCTGGAAGACAGGGAACGGACCGTCCTGGAGGACGGACTCCTGACCGGGCTGGCCGAGCAAATCCATGATCGCACCGTCGCCGCCCGCGACCTGGTCAAAAGCATGGACGCCGATACCCGCTCCAAGCCGATGTCCTCCGGTACCACCGTGGGCATCAACTGGATCACCTCCGACGCACTCACCGACTCCCAGCAGGCCGTCAACAAACTGCTCGACAAGGACGCCTCCGGTCTCGGACCGGCAGGACTGGCCGAGCTCCGCTCCCACCTGCGCAGCCAGATCCGCGCGAGGGCTGCTGCCGACAAGAAGAGGAGCTACCAGCAAGTGATCGCTGAGGTTCTGGACTATCGCGCCTGGCGCAAGTTCGAACTCCGGCTGTTCCGGCCGGGCATGAGCGAAGAGGAGCGGAAGAAGGGAGAACTGCTCACCAAGGCCAAGCACAGCGTGATGTCCGGCGGCGAGAAGTCCGCCTCCATCCACCTTCCGCTCTTCGCAGCCGCCCATGCGCAGTACAGCTCCGCCTACCCCACCTGCCCGCGGCTGATCGCCCTCGACGAAGCTTTCGCCGGCATTGACGAGAAGTACCGCCCCGACCTGCTCGCCCTCACGGCCAAGTTCGACCTCGACCTCTTCATGACGGGCTACGACCTGTGGATCACCTACCCTGACGTGCCGCAGATCTCCCACTACGACATGAAGCACGACGAGGCGTCCCACACCGTCTCCGCCATGCTGCTGGTCTGGGACGGCGAACAGATCCTCGATGACCTCGAGTACCCCGGATCCGACGATCTTGCCGCCGAACTCCTTGGCTTCGCGCCCCGTCGGCACGTTCCCGCAGGGGCAGGACTGCTCGCGGACATCCACGAGGACGAGCCGACGAACAACAAGGTCGAGGAGACAGAATGACCGGATCGACAGAGGCATACGAGCGCTACCGGGCCCCCGAGTTCCGCCGGCTCCTGGCTGCTGCCCGGCGCTCGCTCGAGCGCAACGGCGGCGAGGTCAAGGGCTCCATCGGCCTGGCCAACCCGACCTCGGCCGAACGCACCGCTGTCATCGGCATCACCGGTACGTACCGGTCGGCCGATGTCCGCCGCATCACCATCCCCCTCGGAGCATTGGAGGAGAGCGTCCGCAACGTCACGGGCATGTCGCTCCGCGACGTCCTGGAACGGATCGGCCCCGAGCTGCGTTTTCGGGCCGATGAGCGGACCGTGCTCGATCAGGCCCGGCAGAGGATCGTTGCTGAGGGCGAGGCCAGCCCGCTGCATGCCGAGCATGCCTGGTACCGGCAGTGGCTGGCCGGCCTCGCATCCGACGGCACGATCACCGCACTGATCAATAAGAAGGACACCCACCTCTTCAGGCAGGCCGTCCGCGTCCTGGAACACCTCTACAACCGGCCAAGCGACGCTCCACCGATCATGCTGCCCGTCTTGGCCGACACCACCACAGGAGACACCAAGGCCCTCAACCCCGGCCGCGGCTCTCTGCCGACACTGGTCCTGCGGGCCTTGGCCATGGCACGCGGAGTCCCACTCGGATCAGGGGCCGAAAGTCGGCGCGATTTGTGGGACGCCTTCGACGTCATCGTCGACGACCTGGCCAGCCGTGTCCTCGTCCTGAACCTCCCTGCGACCGGCCAGGGGCTGGGCCAGTGGCTCACCGACGCCGCCCACTACGGCACTCCATTCCACATCACCCTCCACCAGCTCATCACCCTTCCGATCGCCGTGAACCTGCCAACGGTGTACGTCTGCGAGAATCCGGCCGTGCTCCGCCGCGCCGCTGGTGAGCTCGGTGCCAGCAGCCCGCCGCTGATCTGCACCGAGGGACGCCCCTCGACCGCCTTTCACCGGCTGGCGCGGTTGGTCGTCGAAGCCGGTGGCACCTTGCTCTACCACGGGGACTTCGACTGGCCCGGCATCGACATGACGAATCAGCTCCGTATCCGCTATCACGCCAAACCCTGGCGAATGAGTGCTGCGGACTACCTCAGCGGTGTTCGCGCCGACAGCGACCAAGTCCGGCTGAGCGGAAGGCGGCAGGACACCTGCTGGGAGCCAGAGCTCGCAGAGGTCATGGAAAGGGAGAACCGTGCTGTCTACGAGGAGGCGGTCGCCGACACACTCCTGGCCGATTGGTCATATGAGTCGCGGATAAGATCCAGCGAGGCACAAGAGGTAGCCCGTGACGCTGATAACCTCAGCGTTGTTGACGTGTGACGCATCGCGTCCGGCGCATTCGCCTTCATCTGCCCGGTCGCGGAACGGGGGGCGATGGTGTTCGAGCCGCTGCGGGAGAACGACCCCCGAGAAATCGCGGGCTTCCGACTGACCCAGCGTCTCGGCCAGGGCGCCATGGGCGTCGTTTACCTCGGATACCGCAGCCCCCGCCCCGTGGCGATCAAGGTCATCAAGCCGGCGCTGGCAGACCAGCCGTACTTCCGTCAGCGGTTCGCCCAGGAGCTGGAGGCGATCCGGCGTGTCGGTGGATTCCACACCGCGGCGCTCGTGGACGCTGACCCGGACGCGGAGCAGCCCTGGATCGCCACCGAGTACGTCCACGCACCCTCGCTCGATGTACTGCTGAACCAGCATGGCGCCGTGAGTGAGCTCGGGGCGTGGTGGCTGGCCGCAAGTCTGTCCGATGCTCTGATTCACATCCACTCTGTCCGGCTTCTCCACCGCGACCTGAAGCCCAGCAACGTGCTCGTCACCACACAGGGCACTCGTGTGATCGACTTCGGCGTCTGCCATGTCGGAGGTGCGACCGGCCTCACATCCGGCGACGTGCCGGTCGGCACCCTCGTGTACATGGCGCCGGAGCAGGCCATGGACTCCCGCAAGGCGAGCGAAGCCGCGGACGTGTACAGCCTGGGCGCGACGCTCGTGCATGCGGCGACTGGGCACCCCCCGTTTTACGCCGATATTCCGGTACAGCGGATACTGGACGTTCCTCCCGATCTCTCGGGCCTGCCCGAGAGCCTGCGAGGGCTGATTGTCAGTACCTTGTCCTACTCTCCGGAGGACAGGCCGACCGCCCACAGTGTGCTGGAGGCAGCCATGGACCGGCTGCTCGAGCATGCCGTGCCGGTCAGTGGTCCGCTTTACCCGCCGTTGCCCGGCGCGTTCCTCACGGACGTGCTGCAGGTGGAAGGTGCGCCTCCGGTGCCGCCGAATCCTCCTGAGCCAGTGTCGGCTCAGGAGGGTCTTGAGGGTCCGGAGCTCGGGGACGAGGTATCGCCCGCTGAACCTGCCGTCGCCGGCGCGTCCAGTGGCGGGGGCGCCCCCTGGGCTGACCGTTGGCGCGGAAAAATCCGCGACCGGCGATCTGACTTCGGCGGCTGATTCCGCCTGGTGCACAGCGGGATCGGTAGTAGAGCACGACAAGGCAATAGACAGTGACCGAAAGAGGGAACCCGGTGACCAGCTCCGCAGGCACAGCCAAATTCGCCGCGGGCATGCAGGTCCGTGCACGGGACGAGGACTGGCTGGTCGTCGAGGTGTCCGAGACCTTGCACGACGGCACGCGCCTGGACGTCCGCGGCATCTCCCCGCTCGTGCGCGACCAGCGAGCTGTCTTCTTCGCCCACGAATCCCTGGATCGGGTCACCCCTCTGCGGCCCGAGGACACGGACCTCGTCGTCGACGACTCCCCGGAGTGCCGCCGCTCCCGGCTCTTCATCGACGCATTGATCCGCAAGACCCCGCTTCCGCTGTCCGAACAACGGCTCGCCACCGTCGGCACACACCTCCTCGACAACCTCGCCTACCAGCGCGAGCCCGCCAGAGCGGCCCTGCGCGGTCTGCGCCCGAGGTTGCTCATCGCCGACGCAGTCGGACTGGGCAAGACCCTGGAGATCGGGCTGCTGCTGTCGGAGCTCATCCGCCGGGGCAGGGGCGAGCGCATCCTCGTCGTCACGCCCAAGCACATCCTGGAGCAGTTCCAGCACGAGCTGTGGACGCGTTTCGCGATCCCCCTCGTACGCCTGGACTCGACCGGCATCGAGCGCATCCGCCAAAACATCCCGGCCGGCCGCAACCCCTTCTCGTACTACAAGCGCGCGATCATCTCCATCGACACCCTGCGCTCTGACCGCTGGCGCAGCCACCTCATGCAGGTCGCCTGGGACGCCGTGGTCATCGACGAGTCACACAAGCTGATCAACACCGGGACCAAGAACAACCGGCTCGCAGGGCTGCTCGCCCCGAGGACCGACGCCCTGATCCTCGCCAGCGCCACACCCCACAACGGTCAGCGCGAGTCGTTCGGTGAGCTGCTGAGCCTGCTCGACCCGACCGCCATCCCCGACACCAGCGACTACGACGAGACTCAGCTCGACCACCTGTACGTCCGTCGGCACAAGATGTCCCCCGACGTCTCGGCGGAGATCGGCCACAAGTGGGCCACCCGCAAGCCGCCAGTGGCCTTCGACTGCGTCGCAAACCCCACGGAACAGAAGATCTTCGAGGAGCTGTACGACGTCTGGATCAGGCCGGAAGCAGGCCAGTCGGCTCCGGTGAGCGGCAAGGGCGCCCGACTGTTCCCGTATACGCTCCTGAAAGCCTTCCTCTCCTCGCACAAGGCGTTGGCCGAGACGGTGAAGAACCGGATTGAGCGCATCGACGAGGACGCACAGAAACACCCGGAAAAGGGTGCGCAGCGCGCCGCAGAGCGATCGGCGCTGACGCGGCTGGGCCAGCTCGCCGGCGAGGCCACAGTGGAGGACGCGGCGAAGTTCCGCCGCCTGGTCGACGAGCTGAAGGGCATGGGGATCGGGCCGGGGTCCGACAAGCGCGTCGTCGTCTTCTCCGAGCGCCGCGCCACCTTGCAGATGCTCCATGAGGCCCTGCCCGGTGAGCTCGGCTTCGAGGTGAGCGACGAAAAGGGGCGCGGGGCTATCCGCCAGCTGCACGGCGGCCGGCCCGATGACGAGCAGCAGCGGACCGTGAAGGACTTCGGCCTGGCGGACAGCGAGCTGCGAGTCCTGCTCACGGGTGACATCGCCTCTGAGGGCGTCAACCTGCACCGCCAGTGCCACCAGATGATCCACTACGACTTGCCCTGGTCGCTGATCACCATCGAGCAGCGGAACGGCCGTATCGACCGGTACGGCCAGCAGACGTCCCCAGAGGTCCGAGCCTTGCTCCTGGTCCGCCAGGACGAGGACCCCGACGTGCCCTCCGCCGACCGACTGGTCTCGCGGCGGCTGCTGGAGCGCGAGGACGAGGTCCACCGCACGCTCGGTGAGGCCGCCTCCATCCTCGGGCTGCGCGACGAGGAGGCGGAAGAGACCGCGATCAAGTCGGGACTCGCGGACGGGAGGATGTTCGACGAGATCGTCCCCGCACAGCCGATCGACCCCTTCAACCTCTTCATGGCGCACCACACCGTCGACGGGTCGGGGGCCCATTACCGCGTACCGCAGCTGTTCGCCTCGACACGAGCCTTCGTCGAGGAGGCGCTCGACGAGGTCTATGGCAACCCCGAGGAGAAGATCGGGAAGGCGTGGGACAAGGACCATCCCGAGATGCTCTCCTTCGCCCCAGACCGCGAACTACAGCGACGCCTTCTCGTCCTTCCGCAGACCTACCTGGACGAGCGCGGAGTGCTCGACAAGCTCAGGGTCACCTTCGACCCCGGTTTCGCTCAGCAGCGCCTGGACCGCGCCCGCGAGCGCAGCGGCGAGAGGAGCAAGGGCGCGATCACGAAGCAGGAGCGGCGCGAGACGTCCGGCTGGCCCGACGTCAGCTACCTCACCGACCAGCACCCGGTGGTGGAGTGGCTCACCGACAAGGTCCTGGTCCGGCTCACCCGCAACGCCGCGCCAGTCATCACGGCCAACGTCCCCGGGCCGGTGTTCCTGATGCAGGGCATGTACTCCAACGCCAAGGGTCACCCGACAGTCCTCGCCTGGTCCTGCGTGACCGGACTGGAGTACGGCAGCCCCGTGTTCGATGACGATCTGGTTGGTGTCCTGGAGCGCGCCGGCGTGAAGCCGAAGATGCTGAACCGGCCCTTCGCCGGGGACATCGATGCCCTGCGTGCCCTGGTGCCACGGGCGGTCGAGGCCACACGGCAGCACCTGCTCACGCTACGTAGCAGCCAGGAAGAACCGCTGATCGAGCAACTGGCCGAGTATGAGAAGCGCCTGGCAGCGTGGCGCAAGGCGAGCCAGTCGACGTTTGAGCAGCTCACCCTCGGCATCCGACGCGAGCATGAGGAACAGCGGGTGGAGACCACCGCAATAGAGGTCGAGCAGCTGATCGAGCAGCTCGCCACCCAGGGCGATTCGATGATCCGCGTGATCGGGGTCCTCGTCCCTGCCGCCGCAGCCAGTGACCAGAAGGGTGCGTGACCACCGTGGCATTCGAAGCGATCATCAACCGCGGTGAGTACATCTCCGCCCACTACCTCGCCGAGCTCTTCGCCAAGGACCTCGCTGACCTGCGCAAACGCTGGACTGCAGCGGACCGGGCCGGAGCACCCACGTCCCGCTCCGGCGTGAGGAACCTGGGCCGCGACTACTTCAAGGCCAAGGTCCGCATCACCGAGAAGGACGACTTCGGCGGATCCGAGCTGCGCAAGCTCAACGACGGTCTGCTCGCCGCGCTCGCATACATTCCCCGTGGAGACGAGCCTCCAGAGCGCGAGGACGACACCCACGCCAGGGTCCAGCGGGGTGTCTTCGAGGTCATGCACAGTGACAAGCCCCGGGAAGTCCCTGTCGCCTTCGCGGTGAAGGGGCCTGGGGGTGTCGAGCTGATCGCGCTGGACGTCACCTGGAGCACGGACGCCGAACTCGTCGCCTCCGACGTCGAAGACGGCGGCGCGCAGCTGCTCGCGCCCATCGCCCTCGACGGCAGAAACGAGATCACCAGTGCGGCGGACGCCGTCACCTTCCTCTTCGGCAGCGAGGACGCCTACGCGCCCAGGTTCGTACTCCTGCTCGCCGGCGGTGCAGTGCTGCTCGCCGACCGCACCGCGTGGCACGAGGGCCGATTCCTGGGCGTCAGCATCGACGCCGCGCTCGACCGCAACCTGGCCGCCGACGGCGGCGAACTGGAAGCCGTCTCAGCCCTGTTCGGTGCGGAGTCCCTGCTGACAGAAGGCGGCGCCGCTGGATTCCTGGACAACCTCGTCGACAAGGGCCGCAAACACGCCGTCGGCGTCTCGAAAGAGCTGCGGGAGGGCCTGCGACAGTCCGTCGAACTGATCGCCCAGGAGATCCTGGACCGCATCCACGATCAGGATGGCGACCCTTCCGAGCTCGGCGACAGCAGCGAACTCGCCAACCGACTCACCCGCGAATCACTGCGCTACCTGTACCGCATTCTGTTCCTGCTGTACGCAGAAGCCCGACCGGAACTGGGCATCCTGCCCAGCAAGGACGACGCCTACCAGGACGGCTACGGGCTAAGCCGACTTGGTGAACTCGTCTCGTACGACCTTCCGAACGAGGCTCAAGACGGCTTCCACTTCCACGAGTCGCTGGATCTACTGTTCCGTCTCGTCGACCAGGGACACCACGCCTTGGAAGAGCAGGAGCCGAGCGACACCGGATTGGCCCCGGACGGCATCCGCTTCGAGTCCCTGCGCAGTGACCTGTTCCACGCGAATGCCACGCCGCTGATCGGATCGGTACGCATCGACGGCCAGCGCGTCGACACCCGGCTGCGCAACAAGGTGCTGTGGGGGGTGCTGAACCGCCTCATGCTCAGCCGAGGCACCGGCAAAGGCTTCATCTCCTACGCCCAGCTCGGCATCAACCAACTCGGCGCGGTGTACGAGGGCCTGATGTCGTACACCGGCTTCTTCGCTTCCGAGGACCTGTACGAGGTAGCCAAGCCGGACTCGGACGGGCTGGCCGGCACATGGGTCGTCCCCCAGCGCGAAGCGGACAACTACGACGACGAAGTCTTCGTCAAGCGCCCCGACGAGATCACAGGCGTACCCAGGCGGATCGAGCACAAGAAGGGCTCCTTCGTCTACCGCCTCTCCGGCCGCGAGCGGCAGCGCTCCGCCTCGTACTACACGCCCGAGGTACTCACCCGTAGTACGGTCAAGCACGCTCTGGCCGAGCTGCTCGACGAGGATGGCGAGATCACGAAGGCTCGCGACATCCTGGACCTGGTGGTGTGCGAGCCGGCCCTCGGTTCGGGAGCGTTCCTCAACGAGGCCATCAACCAGCTCGCCGCCGAGTATCTGCGCCGCCGCATGAGTGAGCTCTCGGTAGAGCGCAGCCAGGACGTGCAGCTGCCGCCGGACCAGTACGAGGCAGAGCTGCAGAAGGTCAAGGCGTACCTGGCCCTCCACAACTGCTACGGCGTGGACCTCAATCACACCGCAGTCGAGCTGGCCGAGGTGTCGCTGTGGCTCAACGCGATGCACGAGGGTCTCAAGGCCCCATGGTTCGGGCTCCACCTGCGCCGTGGTAACTCCCTCATTGGTGCGCGCCGCGCGGTGTACGCCGCCGAGACGCTGAAGAAGAAGGCGTGGCTGACCGCAGCACCAGTCGACCGCCCGCTGAGGGATGGCATGGTCGAAGGCGCCTTCAAGGACGGCGAGGAGATCCATCATTTCTTGCTCCCGGCAAAGGGATGGGGAGCGGTCGCCGACTCGGGCGAGGCAAAGGAGCTAGCCAAGGAAGACCGGGATCAGCTTGCCGAGTGGCGTAAGCGAGCCGCCTCCACCCCGAGTGTCACCCAGGGCAAGCGGCTCCTGACCCTGGCCACCAGAGTCGAGCGTCTCTGGGAGCTGGCCAGGCGGCGGCTCGTCATCTCTGAGAAGGAGATTCGCCGTGACATCGCCGTTTGGGAGGTGGAGCCGGACCGGCCGCTGCCCCTATCTTCGGGAGCCGTCTCACGGGAGCGGATCGAGGCAGCCCTCAAAGAGCCTGGCGCCCCGCTGGGCCGGCTGAAGCTGGTCATGGACGCCTGGTGCGCTCTCTGGTTCTGGCCAGTGGGCCAGCGCGACACACCTGAGCCCCCGGACCTGGCCGAATGGCTGGACTTCTGCGAGGCCGTCCTAGGTGTGCCGCCGGCCAAAGCGAAGGCCGCCAAGGCAAAGGGGATCAAGAAGGCAAGCACCGCAGGACACGACGACCTCTTCGGCCTCTTCGGCGACACCGGCGACTTCGACCAACTCGCCGTGGACGACTCCAACGACCGGCTGATGAGCCAGTGCGCCGAGATGCCAGCGATCGCCCTGCGCTTCCCTTGGCTGAGCGAGATCGACGCGATCAGTCGTCGGGAAGGCTTCTTCCACTGGGAGCTGGAGTTCGCGCACGTCTTCAGCCAAGGCGGCTTCGACCTTCAGGTGGGCAACCCGCCGTGGCTCAACTCCGAGTGGAAAGACGATCTCGCAGTAGCAGAGTACGACGCCTGGTTCGGCTTGGAGAAGCAAGCAACCGAGGACGTTAGAACAGATCGGCGGGCGACGGCACTGGCCGAACCCGGAGTATTGCGGGCCTACCTCGCCGACCTCTCTTCCTGGGTGGGGAGCGACGCGCACCTGGGCTCGGCAGTTGACCACCCGATGTTGAGTGGGCTTCGGACCAACCTCTATCTGAACTTCATGGAGCGGACCTGGCGCAGCATGGGCCAAAAGGGCACAGTTGCGTTGATCCACGAGGAGAACCACTTCTCCGTCCCCCGGGGTGGCGCTTTCCGCGCTTCCACGTACGCCAGACTCAGGCGGCACTTCCAATATGGCAACAACATTCTGCTATTCGAAGATGTCGACAATAACAAGCCCTTCGGGGTTAGCGTCTATGGTCCCCCTCGCGAGATCGGCTTCCTCCAGGTCGCCCGCGCCGTGCATCCCTCCATCGTGGACGGCTCCTTTACCCACAGCGGCGAAGGGCCACTGCCGGGGATCCAGTTTCCCGAGGGGGGCTGGGACCTCCGTCCCCACAGGGATCGCATCGTGCACGTCGACCGGGGTGTGCTCGCCAGTTGGGCCGCCGTCATCGATGAACCGGACACCCCAGCCGAACAAGCCAGGGTGCTACGTCCAGTGACAGTGGAGGACAACCAAGCTCTTCAAGTCCTCGCCGCCTTTGGTGAACGGCTACACGATCACCCCTATTGGTTCTCATTCGAACTGAATGAGAAAACCTCCAGGGAGAAGGGAATTATCGAAAAGCGCAGCGCCGTGCCTGCCTCCTGGGACGAGGCTGTGCTTCAGGGCCCCCACTTCTCAGTAGCCACCCCCTTCGCCAAGCAGCCCAACCCGGGCTGCAAATCCAACAAGGACTACACCGACTGGGACTTGGAAGAACTCCCCGAAACCTTGGTGCCGCGTACCAATTACGCGCGGGCGTGCTCGAAGGTGGACTTCGCCGCGGCACGGCGGTCCTGGGGCAACGTGCCTTCGGGAGACTTCTTCCGGGTGACATGGCGCAGAATGATCACGTCGAATACCGAGCGCTCGCTTCAGCCCGCTCTACTGCCTCCCGGGCCAACTCACGTAGATGCGGTTCACACCCTTGCCCTCCGCTCAAACCGTGGCACCGGCGTCGTCGCTGGACTCTGGGCTTCGCTCGTCTATGACTACCTGGTCAAGGTCTCCGGCGCCTCCAAGGTCAATATCGAGCTAGCACGGAGCTTCCCCAGCCCGCTTTCCCATCCCCTTACCACTCCCCTTCTCCTACGGACCCTACGTCTCAACTGTCTGACCCGTGATTACGCCCCTCTGTGGGAGGAGCTCTTCGAGTCGGCCTGGCAGAGAGACCGCTGGACGGACACCGTCTCCGTTCGCCCCCCGTTGAATGAAGTCGTTAGGGCTTGGTCCATGGCCACCCCACTGCGCACCGAGTACGACCGCCGGATGGCGCTGGTGGAGATCGACGCCCTAGCAGCCGTGATGCTTGGGCTGAGCGCTGAGCAGTTGTGTGCGATGTATCGCTCGCAGTTCGCTGTGCTGCGCAAGTACGAATGGGAAGCGTTTTATGCCGCCGATGGCCACAAGATCGGGGCGGCCACCCACAACGTAGGCGTCCGGCAGATCCCCGAGGAGACGGCCCACGTCAAGGCGTGGGTCAAAGCCGCCCGCGCCGGCGACTCGACTCCCGAGGTTCCCGACGGCTGGGTGAAGCCTGACCGCGAGGCCGAGATGACGCGGGCCCACGCCGACTTCACCGCACGGCTACTCGCTGGCGAGTATGGCGACTATGCCGCGTACGCCGCCGAGCACGGGGATCACGGCAACCTCCTCGGCGCGGCCGAAGCCGAGCAGGTCCTCGCCGACGTTCCGGCAGAAAGCAGGTAAGACGCCGTCATGCTGCCCTCTCTGGTCGCCGAGGACCTTCGCCGTGCCCTCGCTACCTACCTGACGACGAGCTTTGCACTGGCCGATGACGATGTGCGCGACGAACTCGACGCGTTCCTGGAGCGGCCGGAGAGCCGGCTGTTCCGGGGGCCGTATCTGCGTGTGCGCACCCCCTTCCGGGAGGCAGGCTCAGGCTGGGAGTCCGCACTCGACTGGTGCCCGAAGGACTTCACGCCGTACACGCACCAGGCCGCGGCCTGGCAGCGGCTGTCCTCGAAGGCTGGGCGTCAGCCGGAACCGACCATCGTCACCACCGGCACCGGATCCGGTAAGACCGAGTCGTTCCTCGTACCGATCCTGGACCACTGCGCTCGTGCCCGTGCCGCGGGACAGCGGGGTGTCAAGGCCCTGCTGCTGTACCCGATGAACGCCCTGGCCGATGACCAGGCTCGCCGCATTGATGACTTCCTCGGTACCGAGACGGCGCTGAAGGACGTCACGGCCGGCATCTACATCGGCGGTGCCTCCGGCCCGCGCTCGGCATCGGACGAAGACGAGAACGAGCCCGGCTTGTACGGCCGCGACACTGGTGCGACGTGCCTCGCCGACGATCCCACCATCAAGCACCTGATCACCGATCGGGACGCGATCCGTGCTGACCCGCCGGACATCCTGCTCACCAACTACAAGATGCTGGATCTCCTGCTCCAGCGCGTTCCGGATGCCCCGCTCTGGAAATCAGACTCCCTGGCCTTCGTCGTCCTCGACGAGTTCCACACCTACGACGGCGCCCAGGGCACCGACGTGGCGATGTTGTTGCGCCGCCTCGGCGCAGCCACCGGGGCAGCCCGCGAGGGACGCCCTCTCGGCGACATCACGCCCGTGGCGACGTCGGCGACGCTCGGCGGGGGAATGCCCAGCGGCTCCTCGTCCCTGGCCCTCGACGGGCCTGAGAGGTCCGATCGGGAGCTGCTGCGTGAGTTCGCGGAGAAGGTCTTCGGGACACCGTTTCCCGACGCCGCGCTCATCGGCGAGAACCGGCTGCTGCCCGGAGAGGTCGTCACCGACCCCGACTTCCTGCTCCCCTCGCCGGCCCCTGCGGCTCTGGCGGCGCTGCCCGACCCCCTGGACGACGAGTCGGCGCTATTGGACCTGGCCCGGCTCATGCTCGGCCAGCCCCTCAGTGATCCGGTTCAGATCGGCACCAAGCTCAAGCAGCACATCCTGGTCAAGGCGATCCTCGACGTCGCCGGGAGCAGCCCGGTCGCCATCCCCGACATCGCCCGCGAGTTCGCCCAGCGCGGTGGCGGGCCGGCCTGGGATGAGGCAGCGCGCAGCGACCCTCGGCTTGTCGAGCTCGCCTTCGCGCGGATCCTCGCACTGATCTCGCACGCCCGCACCCTGCACCCGGTGACGGGGAAGCTTGGCCCTTTCCTACGGGTTGAGGCCCAGCTTTGGGTGCGTGAGGTCCGCCGCGTCATCCGTGCGGCGACCGCCGAGCCCCACTTCCGTTGGTACGACGATGATGGGCCGACCGGGGACTCCCGGCCGAACCCTGCCAACCTCGCCATCTATCAGCCGACGGAGGTCGACAGCGCCGGGGAGGGCGGAGAGCGGACCGATGCGTCGCGTCGCCCTGTAGGGCCGCCCTACCGGCGGCATCTTCCTGCCGTGTACTGCCGTCATTGCGGGCGGTCCGGCTGGGCTGCGTTGTCCACGGAACTGGAGTGGCAGCAGCTCAAGACGAACACCCTGGAGATCTACAAGGCTTCGGCGCAGAAGAAGCGGGCCGCGCGCTGGATGCTCCGGGCTCGCCCGGACGAGTACCCCGTACTGCACCTGCACGCCGAGAACGAGCGGCTGACGACCAACCCGACCGAGGACACCGTCGCGGTCATCACACCCCACGGGCCGTTGCCCGCAGCCCCTGACGAGGAGTGCCCCTCGTGTGGTCTCGACGACGGCATGCGCTTCCTCGGTGCCGGCACCGCCACTCTCGCCTCGGTCACCACCACACAGCTCTTCTCTGACCGGGGACTCGCCGGCGACGAGCGGAAGCTGCTCGTGTTCACCGACTCGGTGCAGGACGCCACCCACCGCGCCGCGTTCATCGCCAACCGCAGTTTCGGCTTCACCTTCCGCGGTCTGCTTACCAATCACCTCACCACAGGCCAGCCTGTCGCTGTACATGATCTCGCCGCTGACGCCGCCGAGGCTGTCGTGACGGCCGCAGGCGCGGGCAAGCGCAGCGAACTCGCCTCTATCGTCCCGCCCGACCTGCGAGAGAACCCGGACATCCTCACCCTCCTCGACGAAACAGAGGACTTCAGTGATGCCGGCGCGGACATGCTGCAGAGCCGTATGGTCTTCCAGACCCTCATGGAGTTCGGTCTGCGCTCCCGTCTGGGCCGCACACTGGAGCTGACCCGAACCGCTGCCGCGGAGGTCGACCTCAAGGATCTGCCCGCGCTCTGCGCCGAACTGCGGGAGCGGCATCAGCGCCTGCCGGGACAGATTTCACTGCCTCCAGATGACGGGGCGTACGCAGTATTCCTGCGCGGGTTGGCCGAGCGACTCCGCCTGCGCGGGGCTCTGTATCACCCCTGGCTGCAGGAGTACATCCGGCAGGCCGGCGCAAGGCGCTGGCCGGTCTGGGGAGGCCGCCCCACTGGCATGCCTGCCTTCCCCAGGGGCCTCGCCGCCCCTGCGTTTCCGGTATCGGGCAGCACCGGGACCACCGGCTTCGACTCCCTGACCCGCGACAACACCTGGTTCGCGGACTGGGGTCACCGTTCGCTGGGCTGCGACCGGCGTGAGGCACGAGCGGTGGCCGAGCTCGCCATGAAGCTGCTCGCCCAGCACGACATCCTGGCCACCTACCACGCCGAAGGCGGCGCGCTCGTATACGCGCTCAAGCCCCGCAACGTCCTCATACACCGCATCGACGACGCTGCCGCACCAGGTGGGGAAGACGGCGTGAACGCGTGCGGGGTGCGCTGCGACACCTGCACCTGGCGGCAGACCGTGCCACCGAGCCGCCGCCAGGACTGGATGGGCACCTCGTGCCTGCGGTTCCACTGCTCGGGCCACTTCGTAGAGGACGACCGCGACTACACCGCCGACTACTACCGGCACCTGTACACCATCGACCGTCCAGGCGACGTACTGACCGCTGAACACACCGGCGCGCTCAGCCGCGAGCGGCGTGAGCATGTTGAAGCTGCCTTCAAGAACCGGGCCTCGGCCTTCGACCCGAACGTTCTCACCTGCACGCCCACCCTTGAGCTCGGTATCGACATTGGCGACTTGTCTGCCGTCCTTCTCGCCTCCATGCCGCCTGCACCTGCCAACTATGCGCAGCGGATCGGCCGGGCGGGCCGCAGCACCGGCAACTCGCTCACCGTCACTTTCGTACCGCGAGGCGCCCGAAGCCACTACTACCTGCACGCTCCGGAGCAGATGCTGGCGGGCCGGATCATCCCGCCGGACTGCTACCTGGACGCCTCGGAGATCCTGCGCCGCCAGTACCTGGCTTTCCTCTTCGACCGCGCCGCGGACCGCAGCCTGTGGGAAGGCACGGCGATCCCCGAACGCCCCATGCCTCCGCGCATCGGGGAGCTCTTCGGACATGGCCTGGCCGAGGACGGCTGGTTCAGGCGCTTCCTCGACGTCGCGGGCACCCGCCATGCCCAGCTGTCCGACGCGTTCATCGCTCTGTTCCCCGCGATGACCCCGGCCGCGGCCCAGGGCGTCCAGCACTTCGCCGCCCAGGGCCTAGAGGAAGCCGTCGGAGCCGCGGCCAGTGCGTGGAACAAGCGAGTGGCTGCCCTGCGCTCGAGGATGCGGCAGATCGGCCGGGCCTTCGACGCGCTGTCGACCGCTTCCGGTGATCCCGAACGCGACAAGCAGCGGCGCCAGCTCTTCGCCGAGCAGCGGACCGTACGCAAGCGCCGGGATGCCCTCGTCTCGGAGAACTCGATCAACGCCTTGGTGCGGCTGGGCCTGCTGCCCAACTACACCCTCCACGACGAAGCGACCGTCCTGGACGCCACCTTGTGGTGGAAGGACAGCGACGGGGAATTCGACGAGAGCTCGATCGACTACGGCCGCGGCTCCCGGCTCGCGCTGACTGAACTTGCCCCCGGCAACATCTTCCACAGCGACGGCTACAAGTTCATCGTCAGCACCGTAGACCTCGGCACCGGTGTCGGCGGCGGCGAGAACGCGTACGCCCTGTGGCGGTTCTGCCCCGAATGCGGCTTCGTGGCCACCGAGGAAACCGGGCTCGACATCACCGCCTGCCCGCGCTGCAAGGCACCGCAGATCGCCGACCCGGGGGCCGTACACAAGGTGCTGGTGCCCGAGCGGGTCCTCGCCCGCGAGCGACGCGAAGACGCCCGGCTGACCGACGAGCGGGACGAACGCGAGCGGAAACAGTTCGACGTGGTCACGCTCGTCGACATCGACAAGGACCAGCCGCAAGGGCTGAGGGCGTGGCGCCGCTCTGGCAGCGGCCTGCCCTTCGGCGTCGAGTTCGCCCGCGTGGCGACGATCCGCTCGATCAACCTCGGACCCTCAGCCGCACCCGGGTCGACCCACGCGATCCGCGGAGAAGACGTCCAGGTCTCCGGCTTCGAGACGTGCCTGGAATGCGGAGGTGTGCGCGGCACCCACCCGGAGGCATGGGACCCCTCGGCCCAGCGGATCGGCACCCGGCACGCGTACTGGTGCTCACACCGCGACGACGGCGTCGCCCACGAGCCGACGGAGAAGCTGCTGCTCGCCCACGAGCTCACCACCCAGGCGCTGCGCATCCTGCTGCCCGTCTCCACGATGGACCTCGCCGACCGCCTCATCTCCTTCAAGGCGGCCCTGCTCCTGGGCATCACCAAGCACTTCGGCGGCGCTCCCGACCACATCCGTGTGGTCACCGACAGCATGCCCGGCGACAGCCAGGAACTGCGACGACGGTTCCTCGTCCTGCACGACTCGATGCCCGGCGGCACCGGCTACCTGGAGCACTTGGCGGACGCCGCGGTGCTGCACCGCGTCCTGACCCTCGCGCAGACAGCGCTACGGGACTGCCCCTGCCAGAAGGAGGAGCAGCGCACGCCCTGCCACCGCTGCCTGCTTCCCTTCGTATCCAGCAGCGAACATCCGCACGTCTCGCTGCGCATCGCGAAGGAACTCCTGGACGAGATCCTCAAGGACTGGGCGGTCGAAGCCGTCGACACTCTCTCCGGCGTCCGCATCGACCAGCTCGTCGACAGCGAGCTGGAGGACCGGTTCGTTCGCACCCTCATCACCTGGGGCCGAAGGGACGAGGAGGACGGATCGGTCGCTGCCAAGGCCGGCCAGGGCGGAGTGGAGCACGAACTCCGTTTCACCCGCGGTGATGCGGCCACGCGCTGGCGCATGCGGGACCACGTACGGATGAACACCTCGGTGCCCAGCGAACCCGACTTCCTCTTGGAGCGCACCGACGGCCCAGCGGAACGGGTCGCGGTCTTCCTCGACGGCTTCGCCTTCCACGCGAGCGAGACGGTCAACCGCATCGCCGACGACGCTGCCAAGCGGGCGGCCCTCCGAGCGGACGGGGTGCTGGTCTGGCAGCTGACCTGGGACGACGTCATGACGTGGGCAGCGGGAGTCAGCGGCGCGGCGGAAGGCCAGCAGGTTCGTGCCCATGCCCGGCCCCTTCACACGGATACTGCACTCCAGCTCGCCCGGCAGATCCACCAGAGCCTGGTTGGCCAGGCCCGCCCCGACGACACCCTGGACCCCGTGCTTCGCAACCCGGTCGAGACCCTGCTGGAGTTCCTCGCCGACCCCGATCGCGCCAAGTGGGCTCGACGGTCGGCCGGCCTGCTGGGCGGCTTCGGAGCAGCGGCGCGCCCGCAGCCGGTGGACCGCGAAGTGACCGGACGGGTGCTTCACGACGTACTGCGCGGCGCGAACCTGTCGGCCTCGGCCTCGGCCGCAGAGGCCGTCGCGTTCGATGCACGCACCACAGGCCAGACGCGGATCATCGGCCTGCTGGACCGCCGCCCCGAGCCGCGCAGCAAGCAACCGGACATGCGGGCATGGTCCGCACTGGCTGTGCTCGACGACCGAGCCGAAGCCATCGCAGACAGTGAGCACAAGGACCGCTGGACGGACTGGCTGCGCTGGTCGAACCTGCTGCAGTTCCTGCAGCCCTCCGGCGGCGACGAACTCCCCCGTTCCTTCCACCAGGTCGCGGTATCCACCAGTGACCAGGTCGATCCGCACACCGTGGCTCTGTTGACCAGTGCTCTGCCCACGGAGGCAGGGGCCCAGCAGGCGTTGCCCCAGGCATGGACCGAAGCGATCGAATGGGCCTCGTCCCAGGTCGAGGACGTCCTGCGCGCTCTCGTCAAGGAAGCCCGCAATGGACGCATCGACGTCCCGGAAATCGGCTTCGAGTACGGAGACCAGGCGATCCAGGCCGAACTCGCCTGGCCCGAGGAGAAGGTCGCCGTCTTCCTCGACCTGGACGAGCGGCGAGACGCCCTCTTCGCGCGCGACGGATGGTATGTCGCGAGAGCCGGCGCCGTGAATGTAACTGAGCTCATCAAGAAGTTGGAGGGGAACTGATGTCCGGCGCCAAGGTGATCATGGCGGACGTCTTCGGGAGGTCCTACGACGCGCTGGACGGCTCCGTCCAGCCGCAGGTGCTGCAGTTCATCATGAAGATGCAGCGCGACCCGGACTCCAACGGCCTCAACCTGAAGCCGCCGAAGGGCGCCAAGGACAAGAGGGTCCGCACCGCACGCGTCACCGACAACTACCGGGCCGTGCTCATGCACTACGCCGACCGCATCTACTACCTGGTCGCTGTGCTGCCTCACGACGACGCCTACGACTTCGCCGCGAACATCCTCTTCGACATCAACAAGGTCACCGGCGGCATCGAGCTGATCAACCTCGGCAGCCTCTATGGCACGCTCAGCGGACAGCCGAAGGCCGCCGACATCGCACCCGACACCCCGTCGCTGTTCGCCGGCGTCTCCGACGCTGACTTCGAACGACTGGGCGTTCACACCTCTATCGTTCCGGCGCTCCGCGAGATCCGCAGCGAGGACGCGGTCCTCGGCATCGTCGAGACCCTGCCCAAGCTGGCTCGCGACGTGATCCTGTGCCTCGCCGACGGCATGTCCGTCGAAGAGGTCTGGGAGCAGGTCAGCTCGCTCGCGGCCACCGACGACGAAGTCGACACCCAGGACTACGAGGCCGCGATCGAACGCCCCGCCACCAAGGAAGCCTTCGTGGTCACCGGCGACTTCGCCGAGTTCGGGCGGATCCTCACCGAGCCCCTGTCCGCCTGGCGGATCTTCCTGCACCCGGCACAGCGGGCGCTGGCTGAGCGCAAGACCCCTTATAAGGGCTCCGTCCGCGTCACCGGAGGCCCCGGAACAGGCAAGACGGTCGTGGCCCTGCACCGCGTCAAGGCCCTAGCCGAACGTCTGCCCGCCGGCCAGGCCATCCTGCTCACCACCTTCACCACCAACCTCGCCAACCTGCTCAAGTCCATGCTCAAGGACCTCGGCGGCGCTCAACTGCTCGCCAAGGTCGACGTACGGAACATCGACAAGGTCGCCTACGGCACCGTGAAGGAGACCTTCGGCGCGGAAGCGCCCAGCAGACTCAAGGACGGCGAGATCCTCAACCGGTGGATCGAACTCTCCCAGGAGCAGCAGACGCCCCGCTTCGACGGCCGCTTCCTCGACGCCGAGTGGAAGCAGGTGGTGCTGGCCCAGGACATCCGCAGCCGCGACGAGTACTTCGCCGCCAGCCGCGCCGGGCGCGGACGACGCCTCAACCGCCCCGAACGCGCCGAGGTCTGGTCCCTCGTCGAGGAATTCGAGCGCAGACTCGACCGTGAAAAGGCCGCCGGCGTCACCCAGCTCGCCGTTCAGGCAGCCCGGATCGCCTCCGGCTGGTCCGACGAAGAGCGACCGTACCGTCACATCGTCGTGGACGAGGCGCAGGACCTGCACGCCGCCCACTGGAAGCTGCTGCGCGCGCTGGTCCCCGACGGCGACGACGACCTGTTCATCGTCGGCGACGCACACCAGCGGATTTACGACAACCGGACGTCCCTGAGTGCCCACGGCATCAAGATCCGTGGCCGTTCCAAGCGGCTGACCCTCAACTACCGCACCACCCGGCAAATCCTCGCCGCCTCCCTGAACCTGCTCGGCGACTCCAAGTTCGACGACCTCGACGGAAACCCGGAACAGCTCCGCGGATACCGCTCCGTCCTGGCGGGGGCCAGACCTGAAACCACCGGCTATCGCACCCCCTCCGAAGAGATGACAGCGCTGGCCAAACGCGTAGACATCTGGCAGCAGGAAGGGATCAAGCCCCACGAGATCGCGGTAGTAGCCCGAACCCACGCGATCGCCGACAGCGCTGTTCAGGCACTGCGTGACGCCAAGCTGGCCGCGGTAAAGGTCGAGGACTACCGCGTCCCCGACCCCGACGAAGGCGTCCACGTCATGACGATGCACCGCATCAAGGGGCTCGAGTACCGCGCTGTCGCCATCGTCGGGGCCAGCACCCAGCACATGCCGCTGCCCAGCGCTGTCACCCCAGAGACCGAGGACCGCCTCCAGTACGCCGCAGACCTCCGCCGCGAGCAGTCTCTGCTCTTCGTCTCCGCCACACGCGCCCGCGAGCAGCTGTCGATCACCTGGTCGGGTCGCCCCAGCCAATTCCTCTGCGATCCTGCCGCCTAACTTGATCTTTAACGTGCGGCGTCGAACGGTGCGTCGTACTTGATCACTCAGTTTGGTATCTGCCGTACACGGAAGCGGCCTTCGTCTGAACATGTGCTCCGACCAAGGAACACACACGTCCAGCACGAAGGCCGTGAGGATGAGTCTGCTGCATCACGATGCCCGGCGAGAACCGTTGGCGGAACTGTCAGGCTTCCGGGGCGAGTTCTACTCCTGTCTCACTGCTCGTTCGGATGCCCTGTTCGAGCTGGCGGACGCGGTTCTGTGTGAGGACGGGCCGGTGAGGTCGCTGGTCGAGCTGTCACTGGTGGGCGAACACCGCCGTGGTCACGGCGGGCTCTACGCCGCGCTCGCCCAGGGCCGAATCGACGCCGAGCGGATGCGGCGGACCTTGGCCTCGGTACCGCTGCCCCGGTCGGCGGACGGCCGGCTGGTCCTGGCCGTCGACGTCACCTGCTGGCTACGGCCAGACGCTCACACTTCACCTCAGCGGATCCTGTGTCACACCTACGGCCGCGGCAAGGACCAGCACATCCCCGTTCCCGGGTGGCCCTACTCGATCGTCTGCGCGCTGGAACCCGGCCGCAGCTCGTGGACCGCGCCGCTGGACGCGTTGCGTCTCGCGCCCGGGGACGACACCGCAACCGCCACCGCCCGACAGTTGCGCGACCTGGTCGAGCGGCTGATCACGGCAGGTCAGTGGCAGAGCGGAGACCCGGACATCCTCATCATCGCGGACGCCGGATACGACGCGCCCCGCCTCGCCTTCCTGCTGAAGGATCTGCCCGTGCAGGTGCTGGCCCGAATGCGCTCGGACCGCGTCCTGCGCCGTCCGGCCCCGCCACGGGAACCTCACACCAAGGGCCGGCCGCCCCGGCACGGAGGCGAGTTCGTCTTCGGCCAACCCGACACCTGGGGCACCCCGGACACGCACACGGCCACCGACACCCGTCTCTACGGCACCGCCCTGGCCCGGTCCTGGGACCGGCTCCACCCCAAACTCACCCACCGCTCGTCCTGGGCCACGGCCGACGGCACCCTCCCGATCATCGAAGGAACCGTGATCCGCCTGGACATCGACCACCTGCCCAGCGGAGCCACCCCGAAGCCGGTCTGGCTGTGGTGGTCGGGCACCGACGCAGACGCAGCGGACACCGACCGGCTCTGGCAGGCATACCTGCGACGCTTCGACATCGAGCACACCTTCCGCCTGTTCAAACAGACCCTCGGCTGGACCTGCCCGAAGATCCGCACACCCGAAGCGGCCGACCGCTGGACCTGGCTGATCCTCGCCGCCTACACCCAACTGCGACTGGCCCGGCCACTGGCAGCCGACCGACGCCGCCCATGGGACAGGCCCGTTCCCGCCGACAGACTGACGCCCGGACGTGTCCGCCGCGACTTTCGGCACATCCGCCCCACAGCCACCTGTCCCGCCAGAGCACCGAAACCCACCAGCCCCGGCCCCGGACGACCACCGGGTCGAAAGAACACCCGGCCCACCCCACGCCACGACGTTCACACACCCCGCAAAGCGGGCACCACCGCATCCCGGAAGAAGCCCACCAACCCACGGCCCCGCCGCACAGGTTAAAGATCAAGTTAGGCTGGCGTCAGGTCGTTCAATGCACCCTGAAGGGCCGCTCCGGTCACCGGTGCTACCTCAGCGACCTTCCGGAGGTCTTCGCCGGTCAAGTACCGGTAGCTCTGCGGCGGGTGGAACGTGCCGGAGGCTCGCAGCGCGGCCAGCGATACCGGGTCCTCGAAGGTGATCGGTTCCTCGAGTGACAGACCGCTGGCCTGAGTCGCTCCACTCATGTACTCGTCATACTCTCGCCGACTGATCCCGGCACTCGTGCGGCTGGCCGACCAGACCTCCCGAGGGGAGGCCACCTGCACGGAAGCGATCCGCGCCATGCCCACGATGGCCATCGTGGGCGCGGTCGCGTACAGGAGCACGGGAGTTCCCGGTGGGGCGGCGACGCGCTGGCGGCGGACCTCGACCGTCTTGGTCCCAGCCAGGATCGCCGTGGCAAACCGAGGGTGGACGGACAGCAGCATCGCGCGCTCCGGATCACTCACGTCTTTCGGTGCCCCTCTTCGTACATGGCCTGGAACAGCGCGTTGCTGATCTTCGACAGCTGCATCGGCGGTACCCACCGTAGCCCCAGCCCCTTGGCCAACGCGGTCACTCGTGCATGCGTCACCGGTACGGGAAAGATCTCCGTGTCCGAAAACCTCAACGCCATGGCCTTGCCGGACACATCGGCTGCAGCACACACCTCGGCATGACCATATACGCCCAGGTGTTCGAATCGCGAGAAGAGGGTGTCGGGGTCGTCGATGACCACCTCGTCAAGGCGCGAGCAGCCGATGACCATCTTGCCCTGCTGCCCGGAAGTCCCCTCGCTGACGTACCACAGGATCCGGGCGGGAACGCTCTCTCCTCGGTGTCCGGACGAACGGTAGTAGACGTGCTCGCGGCTGATGCCCAGGACGTCATCCCGGGGAACGAGCATGGCCGGAACGTCGAAGAGCTCCGTGGACCAGCGCGGCTTGATGGGTGCGATGAAGGAAGGCAGGGCCGTGTCGATCAGTTTGGCCGGCCACCACACCCGCTCGACCATGCTCGCGATCTCGGGCGACACGCGATCATCCAGCCGTGGCGTCGATCGCCTCATCCGGACCGCGATCTCCGCTGCCTTCTCCGAGACGACCTCAGCAGGTCCGCAGACGTCGACCAAGAGTGCGGTGAGTCCGCTCTCGTCCTCGGTGAAGCCGTCGGCACCGGCAGCCGACATTGCTACCGGCGATAGGAACGGATCAGTGATACGGACCGCCTGCGCCCCTCGCTCTCGGCCGAGCCGCTTGAGCATGAAAAGCAGTTGCCGTGCAAGTGTCTCCTCCAGCGGGTGCGATGCCGTGCGGAGGAACGCGACGTTCAGCGTGCGGCCGTCCATGGCCCAGGCGTAGAGGGCTACCGGATATCCCTCTCCGTCTCGGAGCAGCTCCCTGCGCCACAGCACCCCGTCATCGGCGAGACTTTTCAGCCGCTCCGCGAAGGCCATTCCACGGTCGCCCTCAGCCTGATCGAAGAAGGCTACCAGCCCTCCTTCACTGCCTGGCACGATCTCCTCGGCGGAGAAGGCAGTGCCCATGAGATCCGCAGGACGGTACACCTGGGCCTGGCGCAGTTCGTCCACATGCAGCGTGACCACCGCCGGCGAGACGACCTTGACCCGTGCGACGTCCCAGGCGATGTCCGCCAGAGCCGCCAGTGCGGGATCGCGCGTCACCAGCACCTGGAGCCCGGCACACGACGTCTCGGCCACGTAGCGCAAGCGGGCTCGCTGCCGGCCATCAAGGGGAACATCAGGCAGCTCCTTCCCCGCTGCCGCGACCAGCTCCTCCAAGCGGATGGCAACGGCAGCACTGTCGGGAGACAGGGACCGCAGCTCGGCGAGCCCCGCACGCTGATGGGTGCGCGCCTCACGCTCCTCGACATCACGCACGTCATGCAGAAGCTGCGAAGTGAACGCGAGCTCGATCAACTCGGCAAGCCATCCCGCTTCGAGAGCACGTGACTCCTCAACAGCGCGTTCCGTCCCCGTACCGCGCAGCCCGGCGAACACTCCGTGGTCCACGGTCACCACCAGCAGCGCATCGCTCTGGGCCTCGGTGAACAGGTCTTCGTGCCCCAGATCGAGCCACCAGCTGTCCAGAGTCTCCTTGTCCTTGCCCCGCCCCAGGGTCTCTCCCCTGGGAACGAAGCCCAGCGCCGTCCACATGTCGCTGAGCCCGTAGTCGCGCCGGCACTTCGCACGAATGCCGAGCCGATGAGCATGCCGCGCTCGGATCGCCTCGATCAACTCACGAGCGACACCCTTGCCTCGGTGTTCCTCTGCCACGCACAAGTGAGCCAGCCGCACATGCAGACTCCGTTTGGGCAACCCGAAGAGCGCGTAGCCGACCACCTCCTCGCCATCCAGGGCCACCAGCAGGCCGTCGTCCTCGGCGTGCTTACGGTAGGCAGGCGGCGTCAGCAGACCCAGATACTTGGTGTACCGGTCGCCCAAAGCGATGACCGCGTTCAATAGCTCCGTCTGTTCCGCAGCCACCGGCAGCACACTGATCGCCATGTTCCCCCTCCGCTTCCCTCAACCGATCAACACCCCAGGACGGCATACTGCCCAACAGCGCACGTACTGAGCCACCGATTGATCAAAACCGGCTAACTGGCGGGAATCCGTCTGCTCTTGTTTCGTTCGAGTGGATGGGCGGCGGTGCTGGGTTTGCGCCTGGCGGCGGCTTGACCGGGACCGTCGGTTGCTCGTCGGCGGTAACCCATGGCTTGCTTCAGAGCAGCCATCGCCGCCACACCACGCAAGCCCACGCGGCTGGCCTCGGAGCGTACGCGACACGCACCCCGGCAGTCACTCATGGGCAGAATCCGCAAGCTGGTTGACCAAGACCGTTCTCTTCCCCACGGCCGCGTAGGCACCGCTTCTACGCTGACCGTCATGCGCGAAGTCGAATACCGAAGCAGCGGGGTTCCGTTGGAGGAGTACGAACTCACCCCCAGGGACCACCGCCGTCAGAAGCAGAGCCAGGAGAGCAGCGCCTCCATTCGACGACAGGTCGAAGAGGACAACGCCAAATGCCGGGCAGACCCGGCGATGGCAGAGCGCCGCCGCCAGGCGTTCGAGAACGTCGCGAAGCTGATGCAGTCCTTCAAGAAGGCCGACCACGAGATCATGCGGTGGCGTGTCCGGCTGTACTGCGGCCACATCATCGAGACGGCGGCGCATTACACGTACACCGACCCCATCGATGCTGGAGGATCCAGGAAGCAATGCCCTGAGTGCGGAGGTGCCTGGCAAACGATCGTGGCCTTCGAACCCATCGGACTGCGCGGCGAGCCACCGGAGCCCAGGGTCCCTACACCTCCGCCGCCCCCGAAGAAGCCGACACGAGCCGAACTCGAACGACGCGTTGAGACGCTGGAGAAGGAGAACGAACGCTTGCGCGCGAAGTTCAGTGGCTAAAGGCGCCGACCGAAGCCATTGGGCTGACTCGCCAGCAGGTCACGGGGACCGAGTTGACGGCAACGGTGAAGACGCCGCCCGCGCGGACATAGCCATGGTCCACGTCACTCCACTCGTTCGAGCAAATTTCTTCGAACCACCTATCGCTGACGAACGGAACTGACAACATGCCGCCGTCGTACGTCAACCTAAAGTCGAAGGCGGACCATTGGAACGGCAGGTCAATGAGCGGCAACTCTCGGTGCTGCAGTGGGTGCAAGACGGGTGCCCTGACGGCGTTTGGGAGACCAGTTCCTACAAGAGCACCTGTCAGGCACTGCAGAACCGGGGCTTGGTCACGGTTTCCTGGAAGGCCGGGCAGTGGAGGGTCACCCTGACGAGTGCTGGCCAGCACTACCTGGCGCACGGCGCGTACCCTCCCCGGGGGTCACGCCCGCCGAAGACCCAGGCCGCCGCTCCACGACCCCAGTCCACCCAAGCGCAGGAAACTCCGGCCGCCGGGCGGAGGCCAAGCCCTCCATCACAGCCTCGAATGACGTTCACGGAGCAGCTGCTGCAGGAGCTCGCGGAGGCCGGCGGCAGAATCGTCAAGAGCGGCAGCGGTCTGGACTTGGAAAAGTGGCCATCCCGCCTCGCCGCGGCACGCAGGTCCGGAAAGGTTCCGGAGACAAAGGAGCTGTACGGGGGTTGGTGCCAGGGCGGGTACGAGATCAAGCTCGTCGGCATCCCCGCCTGGCGCCTCGCCGTCCTCGAACCCGTCCCCGTTCCCTCCCGGCTCACGCGGCCGCACACCGTGGTCCGGGCCATGCAGAACGAACAACAGCCACTGGGCCTCACGAAGCCCGTCCAAGGACGTGCCCTCCGGCTCGTCCAGGCGCTGATCATCGCTGCCGAGGCCGAAGGGCATCCTAGCTCGGCAGGACAGACCGGCTTCGCGCCCCTGTCTCATCGCCGTCGTAGGGCATCTCCACACTTCACCATCACCGCACAGGGCCAGACTGTGGGGTTCCTTGTCCTCCAGGAGCAGGACCGGACCGAGCACGTCGCCACCGAGAAGGAGCTCGCGGCGGCCAAGAAGGACTCATGGGTCAGGATTCCCCGCTTCGACTACACCCCGTCCGAGCGTCTCCGTTTCGTCCTCAGCGGCGGCCAGCCGCATCGGGCCAGCGAATGGTCCGATGCCTCTGGCCGTCCCCTGGAAGATCAGCTCGCCGAGATCGTGCAGGAGGTCACGCTTCGCGGTGAAGCCGCCGAACGCAGACGTCTGGACGAGATCGAAGTGGCACGCCAGAAGCGCATCCGCTGGGAAGCCGCAGTGGAAGAAGCCCGAATCCGGTACGCCGAGGCGTACCGCGTCAGGCACTTCGAGGCGCAGGAAGCGGCATGGCGCCACGCCGCCCGACTGACGGAGTATGTGAACGCCGTACGCACCCGAGTCGAGGCCATGCCCCCAGGCCAGACCCGGACCGAAGCCGAAGCCTGGATCGACTGGGCAGCAGCCCGCGTGGAGCGCCTCGACCCACTGAACACACCGCCCCGGCTGCCCGCCATTCCCGAGCCACGCCCCGACGACCTGAAGCCCTTCCTCGGGCGCTGGAGCCCCTACGGCCCCACCTACTGACGCCCGCTCCGCCACACGCCCGGCCCGCCGAAGTACGGCAGCAGCGCGCCTGCCACCGCAACCAGCGGCGGGCGCCGTAACCCGGCGAAATCTTCTTCAAGTTCCCGCAAAACCAGCCCACGGCAGCGCGCCTCCCAGCCAACGTGACCTGCACGATCAGCCAGGTGACGCCCCATCAGAACGAGCGCCAAATGAGCGTCACGAGCGTCATTTCAGCGTCAAGATATCGCCCGTAACGCCCACAACGCACATAATGCGCACGCAAGAAACCGCAGGTCAGGCGCCCTTTGCGACCGGTTCAAGGATGGCAACGCACTCCACATGGTGCGTCATCGGAAGCCATTGGAACGGCACAACGCCTGGTACCCCAGCCGCGTATACGACGGTGATGCATACGAGAAGTCTCATCGCGAACGGTAGCTACCCTCCGGATGTCTCGTCGCAAACGAGTGGAACATAGCCGCACATCGCCGGTTAGCCAAACCGGCGTCTGCGCGGACGATTGTTGTCCACCGTTTGCTCCGAGCGCCACGGCGGATCGATCCAACTGCGAGCAGCGACGTCTGCCGCCTTGGATTTCATCGAATCGCCTTGGCGTTCCATACCACCCGGAGACTCCTAGCACTTGTCCACCGAACCGATAGCATCCAGCTCAGATCGTAAGCCGCGCATGGACAGGTCGGACGGTTCCCCTTTCGTCCAAGACGACAGCCGGTCCATTCTCCTGTCCAACGCCTGGTATTCGACGAGCGACCTCGCCGCGTGCTTGCGTGTAGATTCCTCAACCCTGCGCCGCTGGCGTACCGCTCGGCCGCCTCAGGGCCCGCCGTTCGTCGCCGTTTCGGAACGCGTCATCATGTACAGCGCCGTCGACGTCGAAGAATGGCTGCACAGCCACCGGACCGACCCGCGTCGAGAAGCTTGATGGCTGAGAAGGCCACGGTGCCGGTCGGGGTCCGGCTTAGCACTGATATCGAGTACCGGCCCGACCGCCCCAACCCGTACCGCGCGCGAGTCCGCTGGTTCGATCCGGCCACGAAGCGGCGCTTGTCCCTGTCGGAAGGAAAGGCGGACGAGGACGAAGCGCAGGAGTGGCTCCAGTCCATCATCGAAGCGGCTGAGGCAGGGCTATCCCCGTCGCTCGCCACCATGAAGCTCGCCGAGTACGGCGACGCGAACATGGACCTCGCGTTGCGCGGGCTGGAGTTGAAAACTCTCGACCCCTATCTCGCCGGCTGGCGGATGCGTGTCGTGCCCGCTCTGGGCCACCTCGCGGTCCGCATGATCACCAACGGTGCTGTCGACCGCACCGTGCAGAACTGGATCGCCGACGAGCACAGCCGCTCAACGGTGAAGAACACCATCGCCGTCCTGGTCCGTGTCATGGAGCAGGCAGTGCGGGACGGCATCATCAAGGTGAACCCGGCCCGGGTGACCGGCTGGCAGAAGCTCTACAAGCAGGCCGAGGACGAACTCCTCGACCCGCGCGCGCTCGCCCTGCCCGACTGGGAAACACTCGTTGCACTGGCCGACGCACTCGTGGCCGCCTCCCACGACGAGTACCGCGGCTGGGGCGACGTGGTCATCTTCGCCGCGTGCACCGCCGCACGGATCGGGGAGATCTCAGGCTGCCGCGTCGGAGACATCGACACCACCCAGTGGATCTGGACCGTGCGCCGTCAGACCACACCCGCGCCAGGCGGACTCACCGACAAGGGCACCAAAGGCAAGCGGGCCCGCAAGGTTCCCATCGTCGAAGAGATCCGCCCCCTCGTCGCCCAGCGCATCCTGTCCGCCGGCCCCCATCCGGACGCCCGCCTGTTCACCGGCCCGCGAGGCGGACGTATCTCCACAGCCGTCCTCCGCGACGCCACACACTGGGACGACGTGGTCACCAAGCTCGGCTACGAGCATCTGCGCCGCCACGACCTCCGGCACACCGCGCTGACCTGGTTCGCCGACGCCGGGGTCCCGGTACACGTCCTCCGCAGAATCGCCGGCCACGGTTCGCTGACCACCACCCAACGCTACCTTCACCCGGACGTCCACAAGATCACAGCGGCCGGAACGGCACTCTCGGCCCACTTCAGCGCGCTGCGCGCACCACGCTCACTCCCGAGCCCCATCGTCATGACCCGCTGACCCGGTCAAGGACGCCGGACCACCACTTGGTCCCCAACTGGTCCCCAAAAATGATCAAGGGCAGGTTTCGGATTGCTCCGAAACCTGCCCTGACCTGCGACTGTCACCAGTCGGGACGACAGGATTTGAACCTGCGACCCCTTGACCCCCAGTCAAGTGCGCTACCAAGCTGCGCCACGTCCCGCTGCCACTGACCCGGTCTGGCCGGGTGGCGGCTGCAGGGAAAACATTACCTCACTCGGTGGACCGGATCGACGCGCGTGCCTGCTGGGCGCGGGCGGCCAGTCCTTCCGCGCCGCAGGCGGTGGCCAGTTTGTGGGCGCGGGCCAGTTCGCGGGGCGAGCGGATGGCGATGCCGTAGTCGACGAGCGCCTGGGCGAACTCGTAGCCGGAGGGCGACGCCTCCAGGTGGCGGACCGCCTCGCCGAGGAGGTGTACGGACTCCTCCGGGCGCGCGAAGAGGGCCACGCAGCGCAGGGCCTCGCCGATGGCGGTCTCCGTGCCGAACCGCTCCGCGTGGACCCGGGCGGTGTTGGCGAGCTGGGCGGCGCGGCCCGGGTCCTCGTCGGCGAGGGCGCGGGCCAGGTCGCCGGCCCAGGGGGCCCAGATGCCGTTGAACCGGCCGCGCGGTTCCAGCGAGCGCCCGGCCGCCTCCAGCTCGGTCACCGCTTCCTTCGTACGGCCTTCGGCCAGCAGCAGGCGGCCCCGGACGCAGGGGGCGTCCGGCAGCACCATGGCGCTCGGGTACGGCAGGCCGAAGTCGTACTGGTCGGCGATCTTGCGCGCCTCGGGGACCTTGCCCCGGGCGAGCAGGGTGTCGATGAGCAGGCAGGCCGCGTCCCAGTGGACGGGGAGCCCGCTGCCGACGCGGTCCGCGAGGCGCAGTCCCTCGCGCAGGAAGCCCTCCGCCTCGGCGAGGCGGCCCCGGCGGCGGTGGACCAGGCCGAGCAGCGTGTGCGCGAAGGCCAGGTGGGCACCGCTCCAGCCGGAGATCTCGAAGGCCCGGACCGCCTCACCGAACAGCTCCTCGGCGCGGTCGAGCCGGTCCGTGAAGGCGTAGGTGATCCCGACCATGGCGGGGAGCTCGAAGCCCCACTCGGAATCGGTCCAGCCGAGTCCGCGTGCCGGGTGGCCGTCCACCAGGGCGCGCTCGCAGAAGTCGACGATGATCTCGGCGTTCTCGCCGCGCAGCATGGCGTCGAAGGCGCGGAGCGTGAGCAGGGCGCGTTCGGCGTTGTCCCGGCCGGTGAGGTGGTCGGCGTTGGCCGCGAGCCGGCGCGAGCGGCCGGGGCCGTCCTCCTCGGTGGCCTGCATGCCCTCCCAGAGGAAGTGGGCGGCCTGGAGCCGCATCAGGCCGGGTCCGGGCGCCGTGCGTTCGGCCTCGGCGGCCAGGGCCAGGGCCGCCTCCTTGAGCTGGTTGTTGTGGGACAGCGCGGCGGCGAGCCGGAACGTGGCGTCCACCCGCAGCTCGTCCACGAGCCCGGGCATGTCCAGGGCGGCCCGCAGGTGCTGCACGGTGGTGGCCGGGGAGCTGAGCAGCGTGGCGCAGCCCAGCTCGTACAGCAGGGTGGCGCGTACGTCGTGGCGCGGCGGCTCCTCGAGCGCGCGCTCCAGGCAGCGCCGGGCAGCCTCGGGGGCGCCGACGGCGAGGTGCTGCTTGGCGGCGGCCCGCAGTTGCTCCACGAGTTCCTGGTCGTCGTCCGGGTGGACCTCGAGCAGGTGGCGGGAGGCCGCGGCGGGGCCGAGTCCGGCGTTGGTGATGGCCCAGGCGGCCCTGCCGTGCATGGCGGTGCGGGTGGCGGGCGGGATGGAACGGTAGACGGCCGAGGCGATCAGCGGGTGCACGAACTCCAGCGGGTCGAAGCCGCTGACGATGCGGGCCTCGCGCAGCCGGGCGGTGCAGTCCGCGGCCTCGGCGGAGCTCATCCCGGCCAGGGTCGCGGCGAGGTCCTGGGAGATGTCGGTGCCGAGGACGGCGGCCGCCCAGGCGAACCGGTTGGCGTTGGTGCCGAGCCGTTCGAGGCGGGCGACGAGGCCGCTGCCCCGGGCGGAGGCGCCGAGTTCGCGCAGGAGCCCGGCGGACTCCTCCAGCGGGGCGAGCTCCTTGTCCTGGACCTTGGCGACGAGCTCGACCGCCTCGTAGGGGTTTCCGCCGGTGACCGCCCAGACCTCGCGGCAGAACGGGTCGTCGGCGTGCTCGCCGAGGGTGGCGCGGACCAGTTCCGCGGTGGCGTCCGGCGTGAGGGCGCGCAGGGCGACCCGGATCTGCGCGGGGTGGCCGTCGGCCGCGTTGCGCGCGGCCTCGCGGGCGGCCAGCTCCTCGGGCCGGTGGGCCTGGACGACCAGCACGCGCAGGTCGCCGAGGCGGGCGGTGAACGAGGAGAGCCAGGCGAGGGATTCGCCGTCCGCCCAGTGGGCGTCGTCGATGATGAGGAGCAGCGGGCGGTGGCTGAGCCGGGATGCGAGCCGCTTCACGACGTAGTCGAGGCCGTCGCGCACACCCTGCGGGTCGGGCTGCGGGCCGGAGGGCTCGGCCAGCCCCAGGGCCGGGGCGGCGCTGTCGAACCAGGGGCCGAACAGGGCCCGTACGTCGTCGGGCGGGAACTGGCCCAGGGCCGGCTGGAGCAGCTGCCGTACGACGTGGAACGGCACCGAGGTGACCGTCTCACCGCCGCGTGCCGACCAGATGGTGCACCGGTCCGCCGCCATGGCCTGGATCTCCTCCAGGAGAGCGGTCTTGCCGATGCCTGCCTCGCCGCTGTAGATCAGCAGCCCGCCGGTGGCCTGTGCCCCGCACAGCGCGTCGATGGCTTGTGCGGCAGTGGCGAGTTCCGGTTCGCGCTCATAAAGCGGCCGGGACGGCTTCATGCCTACCCTCCCCCAAAGTGGTGACCATGATGGTCGAGCCTAGTCGCGCGCTGGGTTCCACCGACAGTGGTTCGGACAGTTCGCCGCAGGTGCGGGGCACAATCGGGGGCGTGAACGAGACACGCAGGGACCGGGATGCCGAGGGACGGGCGCACAACGCGCGCCCCCGTGACGGGCTGGGACGCCCGCTGCCGTACGGGACGCCGGGGGTGGAACGCCAGCCGGAGGGCGTCGGACGCACCGCCGGTGAGACCGTCCGTGAGGCGCAGCGGCTGCTGGACGCGGGGATGCCGTTCCACGCGCACGAGGTCTTCGAGGACGCGTGGAAGGCGGGCCCGGACGCGGAACGGGAGTTGTGGCGCGGGCTCGCCCAGCTGGCCGTGGGCCTGACGCATGCCGCCCGGGGCAACGCGACGGGCGGGGCGCGGCTGCTGCGGCGCGGCGCGGCGGCGCTGGAGGCGTACGGGGCCGGCGAGGCGCACGGGATGGGGCTCGGCGAGCTGACCGGCTGGGCGCGGGGGCTGGCGGTGCGGGTGGAGCGCACGGGCGCGGGGCCGGTGGACGCGGCGGCTGAGGCACCGAGGCTGCGGGCGGACCAGCCGTGAGCCACAAGTCGGCCTGGTTTCGACGGTGTTGGTTGACAACGGCGAACGGACCGGGGTCGAACCATTACGATCCCGCGTCATGAGCACTTCTGACCAGGACCGAGCCCTGGACGCCCCGATAGCCGAGGACACCGCCGAAACCACCGCCGAGCACCGGGCCGAGGACGTCGCGGGCGCCCCCGTCGGCGGTCTCGCGGAGGGCGGGGACACCGGCGGGCGCCGGCTGACCCCGCGGCAGGCGAGACGGCTGCGTATCGTGCTCTCCTCGGCCGGGATGGCGGCGATGGCGGTGGTGCTCGGGCTGCGGCTCGCGAGCCGCGCGTCCGTGCTGGTGGTCGGGGTGTACGGGCTGGCGCTGATCCTCTGCGGGATCGTGATCGAGTTGAGCCGGAACGGTCGTACTCGGCTGGGCAGTTGGCTGCTGGCCGTCGGGCTGGTCGCCGCGATCGGCTCGGACTGGCTGCTGATTCCCTGAGCGGCCGCCTCCCGCTCGGCCGAGCCGGATGCGCACCGTGCCGCCGTGGGGGTCGACGCGCCCCAGCCAGTCGGCGGCGAGGGAGAAGGAGCAGCCCGGCGCGACGGATCGCACCAGGCGTTCGCGGTGCGGCAGTACGCCGTCCTGGCTGACGACGAGCAGCGGCACGGTCAGCCGCCCGCCGGTCCGCATCCGGAGCCGGCGTCCGCCGGACCCGGCGAGGTTGGGGGCGATCCATTCCAGCGGTGCGGCGACGGCGAGGGGCGGCCCGCTCGCCGGCCAGGTCCCGGCGGCGAGGTGGGCCAGCACGGGCCCGGTGACGGCCCGGCCCTCGCGGGCGGCGGTGGCCGCGCTCTCACCGCCGTGCAGGAGGTTCCCGACGGCGAAGACCCCCGGCCGTCCGGTGCGGTGGGCGGGGTCGTGCGCGGGCCCGCGCGTGCCGGGGTCCATCGGGAGGCCGCCGCGCCGGGCGAGTTCGTGGTCGGGGATCCAGTCGGCCGTGAAGACCACGGTGTCGCAGGCCAGGGTGGCGGTGCGGCCGTCCGCGTGGCGCACGCGCACGCCGGTGAGGCGGGGGCGGCCGGTCAGGGCGGTCACGGTGGTGCGGGTGAGCAGGGGTGCGCCGCCGGCCGGGCGTAGGGCCGCGAGGGGGCGGGGCGGGTGCTCCGTGACGTGTGTCCGCCGGGGCCGCCGGCGTCACGCCGTCAGGTCAGGAGGAGCTGGAGGCCGCCGACGACGGTGGCGGCCAGGACGATGCGCTCGAAGAGCCGCTGATTGATGCGGTCCACGCAGCGGCGGCCGAGCCAGGCGCCCGGGAGCACGAACAGCAGCAGGCAGGCGTCCAGCAGCAGGGAGCGCCCGTCGATGAGCCCGAGGCCCACGCTGAACGGCACCTTCGAGGTGTTGACGATCAGGAAGAACCAGGCCGAGGTGCCCAGGAAGCCCAGTTTCCGAAATCCGGCCGAGAGGAGATAGAGCGACATCACCGGGCCGCCCGCGTTGGCGACCATGGTCGTGAAGCCGCCGAGCACCCCGTACGAGCGTGCCTTGAGCCGCTCACCGGGGGTCGGCGGCCGGTCCTCCGCGCCGGGCTCCGCGACGGTCTCCGCCCGGCGGCGGCGCCAGACGGTCACGCCGGCCATGAAGACCAGGATCGCGCCGATCGAGGTCCGCACGGTGGCGTCGTCGGCCCACATCATGAACAGGGTGCCCGCCACCACGCCGACCGCGACGGCCGGGAAGAGCCGCAGCAGGGTCGGCCAGTGCGCGTGGCGCCGGTAGACGAGGACGGCGAGCACATCGCCGGCGATGAGGACCGGGAGCAGCACCCCGGTGGATTCGCGGGCGGGGAGGACCGCCGCGAAGACCGCGAGGCTGATCGTGTTGGCGCCGCTGACGGCCGTCTTGGAGAAGCCGACGAGTGCGGACGCCGCGGCCAGTGCCGCCAGTTGCCAGAGGGTAAGTGTGTTCATGCCAGGCAGAGAGCGTAATCCCGCCCCGCACGATGACCTAAACGTCTGTGCGAATCACGACCGCGAGGGTGCGCGGGCCGTGGACGCCCTCGACCCGCTCCAGCTCGATGTCCGAGGTGGCCGAGGGCCCGCTGATCAGCGTCGTCGGGCGCTCCGGAACCAGTCGGGCCACCGCCTCCGGCACACCCACCTCCACGGCCGACAGGTCGACCACGCACACATGGAGGTCGGGCACGAGGGAGAGCGCCCGTCGCCCCTGGTCGGGCGAGCCGTCCAGGAAGATGGTGCCGGTCTCGGCGCAGCTGACGGCGGACGCGGTGACGACACCGTCGAGGTCGTCCAGGCGCGGCGCCGGGATGTCCGCGGAGTCCTGCCGGACCTCGCCCTCGTAGGCGGCCAGCCACCCGGTGTCGAGCCCCGGGGGCACACCGATCCGCTCGGCTCCCCGCTCCCGCAGCACCTCGGCGATCACCTCGGCGGTCCGGTCGGCGGTGCAGGGGTGGACCTGCGCCTTGTAGTCGAGGAGCCGGTCGGTGAAGAGGGCGAGGCGTTCCTCGTCGGGGAGGGTGCGCCCGGTGCGGTAGGCGCGCGGGACGGGGGTCTCCCCGGCGGGTGCGAGGGCGAGCGCGTCCCGGACGCGGCCGATCACGATGTCGCGGGCGGTCGTCATGCGCCGTCCTCCTGCTGCTGGTTGCGGGTGTGTTCGGCGGACGCCTCGCGCATGGCGGCCGTGCCCTCGGCCGAGGCCAGCCAGGCGCGGAAGGTCTGTTGGGGCGGGGCGGGGGTGTCGCGGCTGTCGCTCCAGCCGCTGAGCGGGGGCGGCAGTGCTGGGAGCTTCCCGTCCCGGGCCAGGACGCGGCCGAGCCGGGACGCCTTCTGCGCGGCGGTGTACACCTTGGGCCGGCTCATCACGGCACCGGCCGCCTTCATGGCCAGCTTCTCGGCGGTGGTGCCGGACCGCTCGGTGTGCTGGTGGCGCAGCTCGACCAGCAGCGAGGGGATGTCGATCTTGACGGGGCAGGCGTCGAAGCAGGCCCCGCAGAGGCTGGAGGCGTACGGCAGCGAGCTGTTCGGGTCATCCTTGGCGGCGTCCATGCCGGCGAGCTGCGGGGTCAGGACCGCGCCGATCGGCCCGGGGTAGGTCGAGCCGTAGGCGTGCCCGCCGGTCCGTTCGTACACCGGGCAGACGTTGAGGCAGGCCGAGCAGCGGATGCAGTTGAGCGCCTCGCGGCCGATGCGGTCCGCGAGGGCGGCGGTGCGGCCGTTGTCGAGGAGCACCAGGTGGAAGGTCTGCGGTCCGTCGCCGGGGGTGACGCCGGTCCACATCGAGGTGTAGGGGTTCATCCGCTCGCCGGTCGAGGAGCGCGGCAGGAGCTGGAGGAAGACTTCCAGGTCCTGGTAGCGCGGGAGGACCTTCTCGATGCCCATGACGGTGATCAGCGTGTCGGGGAGGGTCAGGCACATGCGGCCGTTGCCCTCGGACTCGACGACGGAGAGGGTGCCGGTCTCGGCGATGCCGAAGTTGGCCCCGGAGACGGCCACGCGGGTGGTCATGAACTTCTCGCGCAGATAGGCGCGGGCGGCGGCGGCCAGGTGGGCGGGGACGTTGTCGAGGGCCGGGTCGACGCCGGGGATCTCCTTGAGGAAGATCTGCCGGATCTCGTCCCGGTTGCGGTGGATGGCGGGGACGAGGATGTGCGAGGGCTTGTCGTGGGCGAGTTGGACGATGAGTTCGGCGAGGTCGGTCTCGTGCGCGGTGATGCCGAGGGATTCGAGGTGTTCGTTGAGGCCGATCTCCTGGGTGGCCATCGACTTGACCTTGATGACCTCGTCGCTGCCCGTCTCCCGGACCAGCCGGGCGACGATCTCGTTGGCCTCGACGCCGTCGCGCGCCCAGTGGACGGTGCCGCCGCGTGCGGTGACGTTGCGCTCCAGCTCCTCCAGGAGCTCGGGGAGCCGGTTCATGGTGTCGGTCTTGATGGCCGCCCCGGCGTCGCGCAGCTCCTCCCAGTCGGGCAGTTCGCCGGTGACGCCGATGCGTTTGGCGCGGATGGTGCGGGTGGCGCGGCCGAGGTTGCGGCGCAGCTGCTCGTTGCGCAGTTCGTCGTGGGCGGCGGCGGGGAACATCCGGTCGCCGCGCAGATGGCCCGTGCCGTACGGGGAGCGGGGCGGCGTCGCGGGCATGCCGAGAAAGGTTGCGCTCATCGGGCGGCCTCCGTCAGGACGTGCGGCGAGGTGCGGGTGGAGGAGAGGATCTGGGCGAGGTGCAGGGTGCGCGTTCCGGCCTTGATACGGGAGAGCCCGCCGCCGATGTGCATCAGGCAGGAGGAGTCGCCGGCGGTACACACGGCGGCTTTGGTGGCGGTGACGTGGCGCATCTTGTCCTGGAGCATCGCCGCCGAGGTGTCGGCGTTCTTCACGGCGAAGGTGCCGCCGAACCCGCAGCAGGCGTCGGCCTCGTCCAGCTCGACCAGGTCGATCGCGTCGACGGCCCGCAGCAGCCGCAGCGGTTTGTCGCCGACCCTGAGCATGCGCAGCGAGTGGCAGGTGGGGTGGTACGTCACCCGGTGCGGGAAGTACGCGCCGACATCGGTCACGCCCAGCACGTCCACCAGGAGTTCGGACAGTTCGTACGTCTTCGCCTTGACCGTGGCGACACCCGCGCGCAGCGCCGCGTCCCCGTACCGCTCGGCGACGATCTCGTGCTGGTGGCGGACCGATCCGGCGCAGGAGCCCGACGGCATGACGACGGCTTCGATGGAGGTGTCGCCGAACTGGGCGGCGAAGTTACGGACGAGCGGGACGGGCTCGCGCTGGTAGCCGGTGTTGACGTGCATCTGGCCGCAGCAGGTCTGGCCGGGCGGGAACACCACGTCGTGGCCGAGCCGGGCCAGCAGCACCGCGGTGGATTTCACCGCCTCGGGGAAGAGCGTGTCTCCCAGACAGGTGGCGAAGAGTCCGATGCGCATGGGTCTCCCGATCATGGCTCTGGGTGGGCGGGCGCCGCGCGTCGGCGCTTATGGTCCGACCATACTACGCTCACTCCTGAAACCGGTTGGGGCATACGAAAGAGCCGCCGCGCCTCCCGGTAACGGGGTGTCGGCGCGGCGGCTCTTCGGCGTACGGGTCAGGCGTCGCCGGCCGACTCGTCCACGAGGGTGCCGTGCAGCCCCCTGATGTGGGCCTCGACCAGGTCCGCGGCCCGCGCCCCGTCGCCCGCGCGGACCAGCCGCAGCAGCTCGGCGTGGTCGGCGTTGAGCGCGGCGGCGGTGGCCGGCCAGTCGGGCTCCGCCTCCAGGGCGCGCAGGATGAGCGGCCGGACGGACTCGCGGACGGCGGAGGTGAGTGTCGAGGTCAGCGCGTTGCCGGAGCCCCGGGCGATCCGGACGTGGAACCGGGTGTCCAGGTCGTTGAACTCCGGCACCCCGATGCCCGGCTCCCCCATGCGTACGACCAGTTCCTCGGCCTCGTCCAGATCGGCCCCCCCGGCGTGGCGGGCGGCCGCCTCAAAGCTCGACCGCTCCAGCACGACGCGGGCCTCCAGCATGTCCCCCAGGCTGTAGCTGCCGAGGGCGAAGTGGAGTCGGAGCAGCCGGCCGAGCGCGTCGTCCGGGTTGCGGACGATGCGGGCGCCCGCGTCCGGCCCCCGGCCCGGCTGGGCGACCAGCACGCCGATGGTCTCCAGCACCCGCAGCGCCTCGCGGAGCGCCGACCGGCTCACGCCGAGGACCGGGGCGAGTTCCCGTTCGGGCGGCAGGCGGTCACCGGCCTTGAGATCGCCGGCGAACACCCGCTGCTCGATGCTCTGGAGCACCAGCTCGTGTGTGCGCGACTGCCGTACGGGCTCCCAGTCGACGGGCATGGGCCATCCTCTGTTCCGATCGGAACATCCCACTATGTCACACACGGTATGTGGTCGGACCACAGACCGGAGGCCGCCCCGTCAGTACGTCACGACGACGCGCCGCTCCACACCGTCGATCCTGACCTTGCCGCCGAACGGGATGATCACCTGCGGGTCCGTGTGGCCGCAGTCGACGTCGAGGACGGCCATGGTGTCGGGGGCGTACTCCGCGAGGGCCCGCAGCACTGCCTCCCGCTGCTCCCGGCAGTACACCGCGCCGGCTTCCGCGTCGAGCGGCCGGCCGAAGGACCAGTTCTTGGCGCGCCCCATCATCAGGGCGGGGAAGCGCCGCAGCAGCCCCCGCTCCCCCATGTTGCGCAGGACGCGGTACACCTCGTCGGCGCCGGGCATCTCCTCGGAGGTCTCGAGGAACAGCACCCGGCCCTCGTACGCCTCGGGCGGCTGGATCTCCCGGTCCGCCATGAGCAGCCAGGAAAGGATCTCCAGGTTGCCGCCCCAGCTCGCGCCCTCGACGACCCGGTCCGCGTGGTGCCAGATCCAGCCGTCGGCGGGGAGCAGGTCCGGCTCCCGGTCGAAGGTATGCGGGTCCCTCCAGTCCCGGTTGGTGCTGCCGCTCTCCTTCGCCGGCGTCAGCTCGTACGCGCCGCGGGTGAAGAGCGCGGCCCGCAGGGACTCGGCCGTCTGCGGGTGCAGCGCGCCGGGACGGCCCAACTCGACCATGACCGAGCCGCCGTGGTAGCCGACGATGCCGAGGTGGTCGAGGAACACCAGCAGGTTGGTGTTGTCGCTGTAGCCGAAGAACGGCTTGGGGTGGGCACGCAGCAGTTCGCGGTCCAGGTGGGGCAGCACGGTGATCTGGTCGTCGCCGCCGATGCTGGCTATGACGGCCTTGATGTCCGGGTCGGCGAACGCGGCGTGCAGGTCGGCGGCGCGTTCCTGCGGGGTGGAGCCCATCTTCCGGGTGCACGGGTACTCCACCGGCTCCAGGCCGAAGTCCTCGCGGAGTCTGCGCAGGCCGAGTTCGTACGGCAGCGGGAGGATGCCGGGCAGTCCGGACGAGGGCGAGAGCACGGCGACGCGGTCGCCGGGCCGGGGCTTGGACGGGTAGCGGGAGGGGGTCATCGCGCGAGCCTACGCAGCACCGCCGGGGGTGTCCGCCGGATTTTCGGCAGCCGCCCGCGCGGGACCGGCCGGGGTGCCCTGGTGGAAGTACAGCCGCCACCGCTCATCGGTCCTGCGCCACAGCGAACTGCGCCTGAACAGGAGGCCGTTCCGTTCGGCGACGTACGTCAGGTGGACGAGGTCGGGGGCGAGCAGGCTGCCGGACAGTTCGAAGACCTCCGGGCCGGGGTCGTCGTTCTCGACGGCGGAGGTGACGGCGAGGATGGAGGTGCGGTCGTAGCGGCGTCCGGACGCGCCGAACTCGGTGAACTCCGGGTCGAGCAGTTCCGTCACCGCCTCGGGCGACGCCCGCACCGCCGGTTCGAGCAGCCGGAGTTCGCCCGCCATGGCGGCCCGTACGGCCCGCCCCTCCTCGTCGCTGAGTCTCATGAGGCCCGACTCTACGTCGGCCGCGAGCGGACTGTCAGACCAGGACCAGCAGGTCCATCCAGCTCACGGCGGGCCGGTCCGGCTCCTGTTCCGCCGCCGTGCGCAGCCGGCGCATCCCGCGCTCGAACTCGTCGTCGCCGAGGCCGGCGAGCTTCGCGTCGGTGTCGCGGCTGATCCGGTCGGCGAAGGCGGCGAGGCTCGGTGCGCTCTCCTGCGGCACCGCGTGCAGGGCGACGCGGGCGAAGCCGGACCCGGCGAACGCGGCGCACGTCTGCTCCACCGTCGGATAGCCGTCCACGATGCGCTCGACGCCGGGGAAGAAGCGCACCCGGAGGTCCCGTGCGCACCGGCCCGGGAAGGAGTTGCGGATGAGCACCGGGGCACCGGGCTTGAGGGTCCTGCGCAACTCCCGCGCGGCGGCGGGCAGATCGCCGATGTGATGGACGACCGAGCCCAGCCAGGCCGCATCCGCGCAGCCGTCCGGCACCGGCAGCGCCTCGGCCCGCCCGTCCAGCGCCTCGATCAGCCCGTTCCGGGGGATCAACGCCCGCATGGCGGCGGCCGGTTCCACGGCCAGGACCCGGGCGCCGAACCAGTCGGTGAAGGCGGACGCGAAGGAACCCGTGCCCGCGCCCACGTCCAGGACGGTGGCACCTGGTGCGAGTTCCACCTCGGCGGCGATGGCGGCGCGCCACGCGGTCAGCCCGTCGCGCGGTATCTCCCGGGCGAGGCGGTAGTCCTCGGCGAAACGACGGTCGGGGGCGGTCGCTTCCATGGGGCCCTCACTTCTGGGCGCGGTCAGGCGGGTCCGCCGCGCCTCGTCGGCGGATGCTAGCGACACCCCCTTCACTTGTCTAGACCAAGGAAGGCGACAGGTGCGGGCCACCGGCCGACGAGGACCACCCACCCAGTTCATAGGATTCTCAGGCAGTCCGGTTACCGTGTCGGACGTGACCCAGATGACCCCGCCCGGCTGGCATCCAGACCCCGGGTACTCAGGATTCGGCCCCCGCCACGAGCGCTGGTGGGACGGCACCCAGTGGACCGACCATCTGCGCGTACCGCCGGCGGCCGTCCGCAGCCGGCGCATACGCATCGGGGCCGGCATCACCGCCGCCGTGGTAGTGCTCGCCGCCATCGGGGGCGGTGTCTATCTGCTGACGGACGACTCGGACGGCAAGAGCGACACCGCCGCCACCGCCCCGTCCGGCTCTCCGTCCCCCGGCCCCGGCCGGCAGCGCGACGGCGGCGCGGGCGGCGGGAACGGTGACGAGCGCGGCGACGGCGGCAGCAGCGAGTCGCCGGAGCAGGGCGGGCCGCAGATCGAGGACGGTTACGCGACGGACCTGGCCAGCGGCATCAGCATCCCGGTGCCCGACGGCTGGAAGGGCGAGTCGGGCATGGGCGCCGGGGTGACCACCGGGTCCTACGCCTGCCCCGGTGACACCGCGCAGAAGTGCGTGCGCGGCGGGATATTCTCCGCCCCGGCCGAAGCGCTGAAGCTGACCACCAAGACGGCGAAGGCCACCGCCGAGAAGGACATCGAGACCAATGCGAACGAGTCCTACGGCGAGAAGATCTACGGCGGCATCACCTCGCACGAGGAGCTGAAGTCCGAAGCCGTGACGGTGGCCGGGCAGCAGGGTTACCGCGTGCGCTGGAAGGTGGTGACGAAGAACGGCGACGACGGCTACGTCGAGTCGCTGGCCTTCCCGTCCCCACGGGCCAAGGACATGCTGGTGGTGATCCGCTCCGGCTTCGACATCAACAGCAAGGCGCCGTCGCTGTCCGTTCTGGACGAGATCACCAAGGGCATCAAGGCGGCGTCCGGCGGAGGGGGCTCCGGCACCAACGCCTGAGCCCCCCGCGGGCGCACCGCACGGCCCGGCTGAGTATCCGGGCCGTGCGGTCTGAGTACGTCCCCCGATCCCGGGCCCGGTCACCGCCGCTGAAATGGGGTCATGGCTTCCGACGCCCAGCGCCCCCGTATCCGGCACGTCACGAGTGCCGGCACCACCCTGGCCCTCTCGCTCGCCCCGCTCGTGATCGGTGTGCTGTTCGCGCGCACGATGGCCCTGGACCCGCACACACCGGTGAACGCCCTGATCACCCGGGGTGGCCGGGGCGTGGGTCCGTCGCCCGCCGAGTGGCGCGGCTGCGGCCGGAGTGCCCTGCGCCGGTGCCGGACCGCCTGCCGGCCCCTGGGTCCGGGACTCACCCGGCCGAAAAACCGGTTCCCCCGCGTACCCCGCCTTCCCTAGACTCGCCGCATACCGCGCGCCGGCCCTCAGCCGGCGCGTCCGCCGTGACCGTTGAGGGGAGACCGCCGTGCGCTGCCGCACCGCCGCCGTCGTCCCCCCGTCGCGGTTCGAGGTGATCCTGGTGTCTCGCGCCACCCGGCGCCGGCTGCGCGGCCGGCCCCGGACCCCGTGACGAACACCCGGGCCCCGTATTACTTCTGACGCTCTGTCATGCCAGTGGGCCCCGCAGGCCCGCAGCCGGGCCGCCTCGTCCGGGGGTATCGCGCCGCCCTTCTCCGGATCATCCCGAAAGGCCACCGGCCGTGCGTACCCACCAGCACCGTTCTTCCGCCACCGCTCTCACGACCGTCCGCAACCTGGGCATCCTCGCCCATGTCGACGCCGGCAAGACCACCGTGACGGAACGCATCCTCTACACCACCGGCACCACGCACAAGCGCGGTGAGGTCCACGACGGCACGACCATCACGGACTTCGACTCCCAGGAACGCGACCGGGGCATCACCATCTTCGCCGCGGCCGTCAGCTGCGCCTGGGACGGACACCGGATCAACCTCATCGACACCCCGGGGCACGTCGACTTCGCCGACGAGGTCGAGCGTGCGCTGCGGGTGCTCGACGGCGCCATCGCGGTGTTCGACGCGGTGGCCGGGGTGGAGCCGCAGAGCGAGTCGGTGTGGCACCAGGCGGACCGGCACTCCGTCCCGCGCATCGCCTTCGTCAACAAGCTGGACCGGGCCGGCGCCGACCTGGACAACGCGGTCGCCTCGATCCGGGACCGGCTGCACACCGTCCCGCTCGTGGTGCAGCTGCCCATCGGGGCCGAGGACGCCTTCCGTGGGGTGGTCGACCTGGTGCGCATGCGCGCCCTGGTGTGGGCGGACGGCGCCGACGCGTACGAGGAGGGCGAGGTGCCCGCCGGGCTGCGCGAGGAGGCCGCCCGGCGCCGGCGGCTCCTGGAGGAGGCGGTGGCGGAGCTGCATCCGGCGGCCCTGGAGGAGTTCTGCGTACGCTCCGAGCTCTCGGCCGGGACGCTGACCGGGGCGCTGCGCGATCTGACGCGGACCGGTGAGGGGGTCGTGGTGCTGTGCGGTTCGGCGTACCGCAACCGGGGCGTCGAACCGCTGCTGGAGGCGGTCGTCGCGTATCTGCCCTCCCCGCTCGACGTGCCGCCGGTACGGGGCATGCTCGACGGGGCGGTGCGGGAGCGGGCCGCCGACCCCCAGGGACCTTTCGCCGCACTGGCGTTCAAGGTGCACGCGACCGCGACGGGCCGGCTGACGTATCTGCGCGTGTACTCGGGAACGATCCGGAAGGGGGAGACGGTGCTGGACGCGACCACCCGGCGCACCGAGCGCGTCGGGCGCATCCTGCGGGTCCAGGCGGACCGGCATGTGGACGTGGACGCGGCGGTGGCCGGGGACATCGTCGCGGTCATCGGCCCGAAGGCCGTCCGCCCCGGTGCCACGCTGTGCGCGCCCGGCGCCCCGCTGGTCCTCGAACCGCCCACGGTGGCCGACCCGGTCGTGTCCGTGGCGGTGGAGGCGCGGCGGAGCACGGACACCGAGCGGCTAATGGCCGCCCTGGTCCGGCTGGCCGAGGAGGACCCGTCGCTCGTCGTGCGTACGGACGCGGAGACGGGCCAGACGGTGCTGTCGGGCATGGGTGAGCTGCATCTGGAGGTGGCCGCGGAGAAGATCCGCCGCGACCACGGTCTGGACATCCGGGCCGGCCGCCCGCAGGTCGCGCATCGCGAGACGTTGGTGCGCGGGGTGTCCGGCCTGGTCTACCGGCACGTCAAACAGGACGGCGGGGCCGGGCAGTTCGCGCACGTCGTCATCGACGTCGAGCCGCTGGCGGCCGTGGACGGCGAGGAGGCGGCGGAGTTCGCGTTCGGTTCGTCGGTCGTGGGCGGCAGGGTGCCGCAGGAGTACGTGCGGGCCGTCGAGGCGGGCTGCCGGGACGCGCTGGCCGAGGGGCCGCTCGGCGGGCATCCGGTGACCGGGGTGCGCGTCACGCTGACCGATGGCGCGACGCATCCCAAGGACTCCTCGGAGATGGCGTTCCGCACGGCGGGGCGGTTCGCGCTGCGGGAGGCCCTGCGGGCGAGTGCGATGGTGCTGCTGGAACCGGTGGTCGAGGTGACGGTCACCGTGCCGGGTGACGCGGTCGGCGGGGTGCTCGGCGACCTGGCCGCCCGGCGCGGCCGGGTCTCCGGCTCCGCCACGCGGGGCGGCGCGGCGGTGGTCACGGCGACCGTGCCGCTGGCCGAGCTGTTCGGATACGCGACGCGGCTGCGCAGCCGTACGCAGGGCCGGGGCACGTTCACCACCCGGGCCACCGGGTACGCGCCCGCCGCCACGGTCTCGGGGACCGGCTGACGAAACGGGCCCCGCCCGCCACACCGGCGGGCGGGGCCTGTCGTCGTCGGGGCCGGGTCAGGCGACAGGGACCGGGAAGGTCGGGTACTCGACGCCGGAGACGTGCTGCACGACCCGGATGACCTGGCACGAGTAGCCGAACTCGTTGTCGTACCAGAGGTAGAGGATCGCGTTGTCCCCGTCGACCTGGGTGGGGCCGGCGTCGACGATGGAGGCGTGGCGCGAGCCGATGAAGTCGCTCGACACCGCGTCGGGGGCGGTCGTGAAGTCGATCTGCCGCTTGAGCGGGGAGGTGAGCGAGACCTCGCGGAGGTGGTCGAGTACCTCGGCACGGGTGGTCTCGCGGCCCAGCTTGAGGCTGAGGATGGCGATGGAGACGTCCGGAACGGGGACGCGGATCGAGCTGCCCGTGATGGTCGCCTCCAGGTCGGGCAGCGCCTTCGCGACGGCGGAGGCCGCGCCCGTCTCGGTGATGACCATGTTGAGCGGCGCGGAGCGGCCACGGCGGTCGGAGCCGTGGTAGTTGTCCAGCAGGTTCTGGTCGTTGGTGAAGGAGTGGATGGTCTCCACGTGTCCGCGCAGGACGCCGTACTCGTCGGCCATCGCCTTCAGCGGCGGCACGATCGCGTTGGTGGTGCAGGAGGCACAGGAGATGATCTGCTCGTCCGGCTTGATCATGTCGTGGTTGACGCCGTGCACGACGTTCAGGACGTCGCCCTTGCCGGGGGCGGTCAGCACGACCTTGGCGATGCCGGGCCGCAGGTGCTTGGACAGGCCTTCGCGGTCGCGCCACTTGCCGGTGTTGTCGATGAGGATGGCGTCATCGATGCCGTAGGCGGTGTAGTCGACGGAGGTCGGGTCGTCCGAGTAGATGACCTGGATCTCGTTGCCGTTGGCGACGATCCGGTCGTTGGCCTCGTCCACGGTGATCGTGCCCTGGAACTGGCCGTGGATGGAGTCGCGCCGCAGCAGCGAGGCGCGCTTGACGATGTCCTGGCCCGCTCCCTTGCGGACCACGATGGCGCGAAGCCGCAGGCCGTTGCCGGAGCCCGCCTTCTCGATGAGCAGCCGGGCGAGCAGGCGGCCGATGCGGCCGAAGCCGTAGAGGACGACGTCGCGCGCCTCGCGGCGCTCGATCTTGTTGTCCCCGGTGGCGCCGGCGACGGCCTCCGCGGTGAACTCCGCCGCGCTGAGGCCGCGGTCGTCGGCCTTGTGGGTGGCGGCGAGCATGCCGATGTCGATCTGGGAGGGGCCCAGGTCGAGGGTGGTGAGGGCCTGGAGGAAGGGCAGGGTCTCGGTGACCGAGAGCTCCGCGCCGTCGATCTGCCGGGCGAATCGGTGGGTCTTGAGGATGCTCACCACCGATTTGTTCACCAGCGAACGGCTGTGCAGGAGGACGGTGACGTCCCGCTCGCGGTGCAGCTTGCCGATGATCGGAATCATCGATTCCGCGATCTCCTCGCGGTTCTTCCAGTTGGTGAACGCGTCGTCATTGACAGTCACAGGTTTATCTTTCGAGCTAGGAGGCGCTCATATGGTAACCAGACGTTCATTCGATGCCTCACCCCGGTCCGGCACGCCGCCCTCACTCCCCCACGCGCGCCGGCCGCCCCGTGCGCCGCGAGCGGTCGGCGGCCTCCGCGATCAGCAGCGCGGCCAGGGCGTCGGCCCCGGTGCAGGGGCTGGGCCGGAGCCCGGCCGCGACCTCGGTGAAGGCCGCCATCTCGGCGACGTACGCGTCGTGGAAGCGGCTCAGGAACCCGTCGTAAGGAGCGGTGCCGGACGGCGGCCCGCCGGCGGTGGTCCGCAGGGGCGCGCGGTCGCCGTACCCGGTGGCCAGCGTGGACCGCGATCCGGCGAGCTCCATGCGCGCGTCGTATCCGGCGCCGTTGTAGCGGGTGGCCGTGCAGCCGGCGAGGGTGCCGTCGTCGAGCGTGAGGACGGTGACCGCGGTGTCGACGTCACCGGCCGCCGCGAAGGAGCCGTCGCCCCGGTTGGCCCCGACGGCGCTGACCTCCACGACCTCGCGGCCGGTGACCCAGCGGACGCTGTCGAAGTCGTGCACGGCGCAGTCCCGGAAGATGCCACCGGACAGCGGCAGGTATCCGGCCGGCGGGGGCGCCGGATCGGCGGTGCACGCCCGTACGGTGTGCAGCCAGCCCAGCTCCCCGGCCGCGACCGCGTCGCGCAGGGCGGCGTACCCGGCGTCGAAGCGGCGCTGGAAGCCGATCTGGAGCGGCACCCCGGAGCCGGCGGTGTCGGCCAGCAGGGCGCGGGTGGCGGCGAGGGTGGCGGCGGCCGGCTTCTCGCAGAAGACCGGCACCCCGGCGGCGGCCGCCGCGCGGATGAGCGTGTCGTGGACGGCGGTGGGGGCGGCGATCACGACACCGTCCAGGCCCGAGCCGAGCAGCGCGTCCAGGTCACCCGCCCAGTCGGCGCCCAGCTTCCCGGCCAGCTCGCGGGCCTGCTGCTCGACGGCGTCGTGCAGGACGAGCCGGTCGACGGCGGGCAGGGCGGCGAGGGTGGCGGCGTGGAACGCGCCGATGCGGCCCGTTCCGATGAGTCCGATGCGCATGCGCGGGTGCCTCCGGGGCGGATGGGGGCCGGCTGGCCGACGCTCCTGGTCTTCGTCCTTGTATCGTCGCCGATCGCCTGCGCGATGACGCTGACGGCTCCTGAGGCACTCGGACGGCTGTCGAAGCGGACGCCGTACGCTGTGGTGAGCGGCGGGCCCTCCCGGCTCAGCCGGCGAGCAGCCGTTCCAGGGTCCGCCAGAGCGCCGCACCGCCCTCGAAGACCACGGCGGTCAGCCCGAGCTCGCGGGCCGCCCGGACGTTGGCCTCCCGGTCGTCCACGAAGAACGCCTCGCCGGGGGCGGCCCCGAGCAGCCCGAGCGCGCCGGCGAAGGCTTCCTCGGCGGGCTTGGTCGCGCCGAGCGCGCACGAGAAGGCGAGCACGTCGAAGCGGTCGTTCACCTCGGGCAACCACTCGGACAGCCCGGCGCGCAGCAACGCATCGTTGTCCGTGAACAGGGCCGTCGGACGATCCCGTACGAGGTCGACCGCGGCGAGAACCTCGGGGTCGGGCTCGAACGCCCGGCACCAGACGCGGCGCAGTTCCCCGGCCGTACCCGCGAAGCCGAGGCGCCGGCGGATCTCCCGCTCGACGTCGTCGGCGCTCCCCTGCCCCCGGTCCCAGGCCGGGATGAGCCCGGAGGTGTAGAGGTCCGACTCGACGCGCCGCGCGGAGAGCCCGCACGCCGCCCCGAGGAGCTCCAGTCGCCGCTCACGGTGAAAGCGGCACACCACACCGCCGAGATCGAAGAGAAGGGCTTGCGGCTTCTTCATGGGCGGCAGCCTAGTAGTGCTTGGTCATGGTGGTGCGGGGTCCGGTATGTCGCGGTGGCAGGCGGGGCAGGCGGCGGTCCAGGCCGCGCGGAGTGTCCGCAGCTCGCGAACGACTCGGTAGAGGCTCAGGCCGACGCCGTCCCAGCCCGAGCCGGTCAGGGGGAACATGCGGACGGCCGCCACGCCGTTGGCCAGGGCGGTGCCCACGCTGAAGTCGGCGCGCGCCTTCTCTGTCCCCTTGAGCCCGGCCCGAATCGTGTACGTCTGCTGTTCCGGGACGAGGCCCTCCTTTCGCTCCTTCGCGTACGGGATGGGGCCGACGGCGTCACGGCGTGCATGGTGTTCCTTGGTCGGGCGGCTGCCTGCGGTGTGGCAGGCCCGCCCTGCGGCTGTCTTGCAGGCCGGGCATCCGACACGGCGCATCCACGAGCGCACGAGATCCCTATCGGCGCCGGAGCGGAGGTGGCGTCGCCACTCGCCGCCCCACGGGAGGCTCTGCGGTCCGTTCTCCACGCCCCTTGCCCCCCGGGTGCGGTGGTGTGTGCCGTCGTCGATGCCGTGATGATGACCGTACCTGCGGTGACGCCCCTCAGCGGTCGATCGGGAGAACGCCGTCCAGGCCGCTCTCGGAGAGGATCTGTCGGACCGTGTCGTCCAGAGTGCCCGCCGCGTCGACGACGGTCTCCAGGCCGTTGGGGAGCAGGTCCTTCTCTCGGTACCAGTCGCGTAGATGATCCTCGTTGACGTGCGCGAGGTACGTGGCGTCTGGTTTCGTCGCGTGCCGGAGCACTGTCTCCTCGAAGGGCACGTGGAGGTAGTAGCACCGTGTGACGCCCTGGTGGGCGCGCACCAGGCCCTGGAGCATTGTGCCGTAGCGGTCGGCGTACAGGATGCCCTCCAGAACAACGTGGAAGCCGTTGTCGAGGGCGTAGCGGGCGGTGAGGTCGATCAGGCCGATGTTGGCGCCGCCGGGCCGGTCGCGTTCGCGCAGTACGACCCGGCGGAGGTTGTCCTGGGCGACGATGGCGAGGTTGCGGCCGAACTTTTCGCGCAGGCCGGCCGCGACGGACGACTTGCCCGAGGCGCTGTTGCCGCGGAGCACGATCAGGCGCGTGTCGCTGGTCCCCACGGTGCCGTGCGCGGTCTCAGTCACCGCGGCTGACCTGGATGCGGTTCTCGTGGAAGTGCTCCCAGTCCATGACCAGGCGGAAGCGGCGGTGGGCCTCCAGGCGTTCCGCGTCGGCCGGCTCCTCGCCTCGCTGGACACGGGCGTCGCCGGATTTCACGAGCTCCACGAGAGCGAGCCGGACGTCGTCGACGTTCTGGCCTGTGGCTGACGCCAGCCGGTCCAGGGAGGTGAGGGTCTCTGTCGGTTCACCCAGATCGTCGATCAGGTGGTCGACGAGGGTGTCGAGGAGCGGGCCGGTGCGCATCGTCCAGCGGATCCCGTCGAGGCGCTCGGCGAGTTCGGGGTCCAGAGGCAGCAGGTCGCCGGGCAGCGGCAGCGCGGCGGGCATCGACCACCGGGTGCCGTCCGGCGTCTCCTCGCGGCGGGCCAGGCCCCACGTCAGGTAGAGCTCGGACAGGTCACGCACGGTGGTGGGCACCGGGTAGCCGGCTGTCGTCAGCATGGCGCTGAACTGCTCCCAGCGGGCCGCCTCGCATGCCTCGCGGCCCTCCGGCGCGGCCTCGTAGTCCCATTCCTCATCCGTCCAGGAGAAGGTGAGGGGACCGTCGAGGTCGCCACCGATCATGTCCCAGTGCCCGTCGAAGATCTCGTGCACCAGGTCGTCCAGGGAGCCGGTGAAGCCGGGCTGGCACGCCGTCCCGATCAGCAAAGTCAGCGGGAAGCCCTGGCGGGGCAGGACATGCTCCCAGCCCGCCGCCCACCAGTCGTTGTGCATGACCATGTCCCGGCGCGGCCCGGGAACAGACGCCTTCTCAGTCATCCGCAGCTCTTCCTCGCAAACACCTCGATGCTCGCAGCGTACGCAGCGAGACACAGCAGGTTCTCACGGACGTCCCGCCCACGCCTGGTAATACGGGGCGACGCGCAGCCGCTCGCCGGAAGCCCGCACAGCACTCCGACGCGGGTGCGGCCCTCCAAGGCCTGCAGACCGCTGGCCTCCGGGCCCCAGGAGGCGCCGGTCGATGAGGAGCGGCGGGCGCATCCACGTCCCGTGGTCCTCCCAGTGCCGGCCGACTTCCACTCACCCCTCGGCGAGGGCGGCGCGTAGGCGTTCCCCCAGGGCAGTCGTCTCCGCATCCGTGTAGGACAGCGTGCCGTTCTCGGTCATCAGGGCGTGGAACTGCTGTTTCCTGTACGGCGTTCCCGGAGGCAGGCCGGCGATGTGCCAGTGCAGGTGCGCGTTGCCCTGCTGGCTGCCCACGGAGAGCAGGTAGGTGCGCTCGGGCTCGACGACCGCTTCCACCGCGAGCGCCACCTTGCGGACCACCGACATCAGCGCGAGGTAGGCGGGCTCCTCAAGATCGCGGACAGCATGCTCGATGTGAGCCTTCGGAGCCACAAGCACCTTCCCCGGCACCGTCGGATACCGGTCGAGAAAGGCGATGTGCTGGTCGTCCTCGTACACCGTCACATGTCCGGGCTCGCCCGCCACGAACGCGCAAATGAAGCAGGGGCCGTTACGCACCCTGGCCTCGTATGCCTCCAGGTCCATAGGGCTCCGATCCGCTACCACAGACTTTCCCTCTCGACTTGGTCGCCGGTCGGCAGTCTGTCATGGCGTCACCGCAGGCATTGAGGGCCTCAGGCAGATGCTCCGGCGCGACCACCAACAGCGCCCGGGCTTCCGGTCCGTCACAGCCTCGCTCCGGCCCGGGTACTGCTCCTGGTCGTGGCGCTCGGGACGGTGGTGGAGTGTCTGGGCGAGCTGTACGGCGATGAGGGCACGTCACAGGCGGGGCAGTCCAGGCGCGGCCTGAGGGAAGCCATCGGGCTGCCAGCTTTGGACGGCGTTCTCGACGGCTCGGGCCCTGGACGACACCGGCGCCGCACTCGAAGTCGAGCGGGGCACGGTCTTCCGATGGGCCACCCACTGCAGCACCAGGCGGAGGCACCCCCGCATCGGCCAGATCAGCCCGAACACCCTCGAACGACGGACAGTTACGCTGACTACCGCCGTACGAACCGGTGTTACGGATCTCGGGCCAAGCCCCGGGCAGCAGGCGGCGGGGCCATGGCGGCGTTTCCACAGGCCCCCCACGCGCAACAATAGGAAAGGGAAATTATGAGCCTGGCATTCAAGACCTCGGTCGTAGGAGCAGTCCTCGCCTCAACCGCCGTACTGGCGGCTCCGGGAACCGCATCGGCTGATGAACCCGTGACCCGCTGTGAAGTAGGCCAGATCTGCCTCTACGATGGCCACAACCTCACCGGTAACAACCTGCAGCTCCAGTATCGGGTGGACATCCCCAACATCGGCTGGGCGTGGAATGACCGAGCCAGCTCGGTCTGGAACCGCGGCGAGGGGTTCGTCTGCATCTACACCGACGCCGACTACCGCGGTTACCACTACACCATTGAGCCGGGTGAGAAGCAGGAACTTCTCTTCCTCTACGACAACGCAGTGAGCTCCCTCGAGTACGGTGGCTGTGGGGGCTGAAACAACTGGCCGGCCGATCCCCTCAACCGCCCGCCCCGCCAGAAGCGCTGGGAGGCGAGGCTCGCCCCCCCTCGCACGCGGGTGTACGCGTGCACCTTGGGCCGGATCGGACCGGAACCGCCCGGCCGGGGTAGATAAGTAATCGCCGCCCGCAGGGCACCGGACCCCGGCGCCGCTCCCGCCGACAGCCCTGGCGAACCGGAGCCGCGTCCGGCCGCCGGACGTCGCGTACTCGAGGCCGGCCAGCCACCCTGATGTGAAGCGGCTCCCCATCCTGGGCCGATGCGGGGAGCTGCTTCACGCGAACCGGCCTGGGACTGCAAGGCTCGGCGGTCCTCCTGGGCACGGACATGGAGGTAGAGCCCGGTAGAGCGGATGAAGGAGGGCAGGAGTCCGAAAGCTGCCCTTCCTCGCAAGCTTCCGAGCCCGGACTCCTGCGGCCCTGCTACGCCGATCGAAGCGCCTCGCACCGCCGTGGACCAGGGACGACGGCCACGGCTCGGCCGAAGAACGCCGGCATCCACGCTGGTGAGGGAGTCCGCGTTTCTGATGACACCAGCGCATGGGCACGGTGCTCACCGATCCCCGGGCGCTGATCCGAGTGTGGTCCTCCTGCCTTTGCCGTCAGGGACGTTGCCGCACAGCGGCCTTCTGGGCGGCAGCGCTGCACCTCGACGTCGGCGACACCGTGGCACACCCTCTCCAACCGGGGCGGCATGGGCCCGGCCTTCGCACCGAGCGAAGGCAAGCCCTGGAAGGCGGTCGACGTGCGCATCAGCAGGGCGCACCGTCGGCCCGCGAGCCCGGTTGAGGGGTGAAGACGAGCAATGCTCAGGACTTGTGGATCGGCTCTGGAGGACGCATGAAGGGCTACCTTCCCGAGTGAATGATCGTCAAGTCACCGAGTGGGCACGTGCTGCGAACGCGGGTCCGGAAGGCGCGCCCGTGCTCAGCGTAGTCAACGAAGAAGGCACCACCGAGGCCGGTTCTCTGATTGCCGAGATCGTCCGGGACAGCCCTGGGCGATGGTCTTCAAGCTCGTCGAGTCCGCCCGGGCGCGACGGCGCGCGGTCAACGCGCCTCACCTGGTTCTTGGCCCGTGCCGGAGCCCGCTTCGAGAAGGGCGTCCTCGTCGAGCGCGAAGAAGTCTCAGCAGCCTGAGCTACGTCGTGATCAGAGGACTTGGCACCTGCACGTTCATGGCCGGCCTCATACGGATGGCCGACAGCGCCCAAGCAGTCCGCTCACCTCGCCGGCGAGGGCGACCGAGGCATCGATCTCGACCTTGCGGATCGACACGCTCTCCACGAGGAAGCCGAACGGCATGCCGAGCCTGCGGCAGAAGGCGGCCAGGTCACGGGCGTTGGCCAAGCAGTACTCGTACGACTCGGCCAGGGTGTCGTCGGCGTGGACCAGCGAGTTCTCGATCCAGCGTGGCACGTCGACTCCGAGCCATTTGAGGAACCTCAGCGTCTTCACCGAGCCGCACACCGAGAGCGTGAACACGACGGGCCTGGGTGTGAGCCGCCGCTCGCGGCAGGCGTAGTAGTAGTCGGAGACCATGCTCTTCACCGCATCGGCGTTGTAGACGACCTGCGAGATGAAGTACGCGCATCCCGCCTCCTGCTTGGCAAGCAGCCGCAGATGCTCGTCGGGGCGCTCGGTGATGGCGACGCCGCCGAGCAGCAGCTCCGGGCGGACGTCGCGGCGCAGAGCCTGTGCCTCGGACAGGCGAGTCCGCACCGTCTTGTCTTTCGAGGCCGCACCGACGAAGACGCTGAGTACTCGGTCCGTGTCGGCCATCTGCAGCCAAGTCCGCAGCTCCGCCTCGGGGTACTTACCGACGCACCGGTAGATAACCACAGGGCGGTTCCATTCGCCGAGGTATTCCGCGTGGTAGGTGGCGGGGTCCACGGTCGGCAGGTACGGAAACGGCCGCTCCGCAGGATTGCGGTCGCTCTCGTCGTCGATGTCGTAGAGCGCCAGACCGTCCAGGTCAAGGAGGTCCAACCGCGCCAACGTGGCCGCGGTGATCTCCCGTATCCGCTCGGGAGCGGCACTCAAACGCGGCGGCGTGATACCGAACAGCAGGATGCCGCTCTCGGCCTCGGCCACCAGCGCCCGGAGAGCCGTCCTGCCTCTGTGGTCCATCATGTCGCGGAAGCTACCAGCTCATTCACCAGGCAGCAGGCGAACGCCGCTCTGTGAGACCGGATCCGACCGCTCGTGCCCGAGGGGGCCATAACAAGGCGCCGATGGAAGGACCGCGTTGATCAGATCCACAGGATTTGACATTAACTCTCCCCACGGGGCACCGCGATATGGCCGGGCACCCCCTGGCCCCTCAACTTCCTTGCCGGGCACCATCGTTGCATGCCGAGTTTCAGGGATGCGCCCGGAAGGGGCCCCGCGGTGACGGACCCGGTCGGGACCGTGGACACCGACGACATCTCGCTGCCGGACCGGTTCGGCTGGTGGAGCGACATGGTCGGGCGGGAAGTCATGCCCGTGTCGATCCGCAGTCCGCACGCTCGCGATTTCCGGGGCCGGGCGGAGTGCGTGGACCTCCCCGGCAGCCGGCTCGCGACCTTCGGCTTCTCCCCCCTGACGGCCCGGCGCTCCCCCGCCCAGATCCGCGGGGAGGACCCCGAGGACGGTTTCCTGGTGCTGGTACAGCAGGGCGGGGTCCGCCTGGAGCAGGGCCGCAACGACATCGGCCTCGGGCCGGGCGACCTGTCCCTGTTCTCCAGTTCGAAACCGCTGGCCTGCGCCTTCGTGGACACGGGTGCCTCCGTCCGCATCACCCTGCTGCGTCTCCCGCTGGCGCTCCTCCCCCTGTCCGGGAGCCGCGCCGACCGCCTGCTGGCCGAGCCGCTGGCGACCGGGACCGCCTCCGGCGCACTGCTCGTCCCGTATCTGACCGCCTTGCCGAAGGCCGCCCGGACCGCGGGCCCCGCCGAACTCGCGAGGCTCGGCACCGTCGCGGTGGACCTGGCCACGTCTCTCCTCGCGACGCGGCTCGACGACCGGCGCGCGCTGCCCGCCGAGTCGCGCCGAAGGGTGCTCCTGGCCCGGATCGACGCCTTCGTCGACCAGCACCTCGACGACCCGTCCCTCGGTCCGGCGGCCGTCGCCGCCCACCACCACATGTCCGTACGGACCCTGCACCATCTCTTCCGCGACGAGCCGGAGTCCGTCGCCGCCACCATTCGGCGCCGGCGGCTGGAGCGGTGCCGCGCCGACCTGGCCGAGCCCGGCCTGCTGCACCTCTCGATCGGCGAGATCGCCCTGCGCCGGGGCTTCCGTCACCCCGCCGACTTCAGCCGGGCCTTCCGCAGGGCGTACGGGTTCCCACCGAGCGAGGTCCGGGCCGGCATGCGCTGAATGCGTACCAGGTCTGCGCTGCTCGCCAAAGACAGGGCGTCCCGGGGCGGGCCACATTGGGGCGCACCACGCCGCACGTCGTGGGGACGGCGAGAACCGGGCGTGGCACCTCGCGGGGGCCGGACGCCGGGATCGGGGGGAGCGCATGGAGGCATCCGCGTTGGCGGCCATGGTCGTCGCGATCATGACCGCCACGGCGACCGAGGCCGCGGGCGCCGTCGGCCAGGGAGCGGGAACCGCGCTCACCGACGCCCTGCGCGCCCGGCTGGCCGCGACGGAACGGGGGCGGACGGCCCTGAACACGCTGGACCGGGCCCCGGACGACCCCGCCGCACTGACCTCGGCCAGGTCGGCGATCCAGGAGGAGATCGAGGCCGACCCGGAGCTCTCGCGCCAGCTGCGGGTGCATCTGAACGTCCCCTCGACCCACGCCACGGGCAGCGTGATGATCAACGGCAGCAAGGTCTCGCGCAGTTCCATAGCCCTCGGGCCGCTGACGGTCAACAACACCCGGGCCGGGCGGGCGGTCATCGCGTTGATCGCCGCCCTGCTGGTCGCCCTGGTCGTGGTGGCCGTCTACGGAGGAGCAAAGGTGCTCCTGCCCGACGACTCCCCCGGGTTGTCCCAGGGCGGCGGCGGCCGCAACGCCGTGCGCACCCTGAACGCCGACGAGGTCAGGCGGGTCATCCCGGACCTCGCGAGCATGCCCGGCGACTGGAAGAGAGACGGGTCGGTCGAGTCCGGCGAGAACAAGAAGGCGGGGTGCTCGGTGGCCCAGGGGAAGTTCGTCTCCGCCTACGGGCGCGACAGCTCGGGAACGGTGGTCCGCAGCATGTTCCGCGTGTGGTCCTGCTCCAGCGCGGCGGCGAGCGCCAAGGCTTTCGAGGCGAGCCGGGCGGCCCTGGCCGACGGGACGGACGAGCTCCCCCTGTCGGAACTCGGCGATCAACGTGCCGCTGCGACCACGCGCGATGCCGCCCTGGACGAGACGACGGCCCGTGCCGCGATCCGCGTGGGCACGGTACTCATCGGACTCGAATACGGGCCGGCGCTCTCCACCGATCAGGAGTGGACCGCGGAATTCGAACAGCTGGCCACGGTGGTCGCCGACCGCGCCCAGCAGGTCCAGAACGCCTGACCGCCGGTTCGGGTCGCGGCACCCGGCCGTGAACGATCGAGGGCCGGTCCTGGATTCCTCCAGAACCGGCCCTGACCCACGACTGTCTCCAGTCGGGACGACAGGATTTGAACCTGCGACCCCTTGACCCCCAGTCAAGTGCGCTACCAAGCTGCGCCACGTCCCGATGCCCGCCTGACCTGGGGTTTCCCCCTGGCCGAACGCGCATGAGAACAATACCGCACTTCATCGGGTGGTCACGAACCGCTTTCCCGCAGGCCGCCCTCCGTGTCCGGGCGGGCACGCTCAGTGGATCAGCACCTGGGAGAGGGCGACCCGGCCCGTGCCGGTCGTCACGACGCGGACCGTGCGGGTGCGGCTGTCCAGGCCCACGACGGTGGGGCGCAGGGCCTTGCCGCTGACGTGGACCGTGGTGTCGTCGGTGACGATGTCGAAGTCGGACGTCGTCGTGGAGGCGTCGTTCCAGACCTCGACCTGGCGGATGTGCCGGGTGGCTCCGAGGTCCGCCTGCCACCAGGCGCCGGGCTCGGCGAGGGTGCGGGTGTCGGTGGTGGTGTCGCCGTCCAGGGCGAGCGCGGCGCCGGCGGTGCCGTCCGTCGAGGACTGGGTGGCCGTGCCGGTGCGGGCCAGGTCGGTACACAGCTGCTCGACCGGGCCGCCGTGGGCTCCGGCGAGGGCGGCGACGGCGAGGGCGGCGGCCGGGAGGCGGTCCAGGCCGGTGTGGTTGCCGGTCATGACGGAGCCGGTGCCGCCGAGCACGGGGGCGGCGGTGTCGGTCCAGTTACCGCGCGCGGTGTTGTGGATGCCGTAGTCCGCCCAGTTGGAGACCCACTTGTAGCCGATGCGGGTGATGACGTTGTTCTCGACGGTGATGTACGAGGACTGCTCGTCCAGGTAGATGCCGTTGCCGTCGCGCTCGGTGTTTCCGTACGCGGAGCGGTTGATGTAGTTGCCGCTGACGACGGTGCCGGGCTGGGCGCCCTGGGTGTAGACGGCGCCGCCGTCGTGCTGCTGGCGGGCGACCTCCATGACGTCGGTGATGCGGTTGCCGGTCACCTTGTTGTCGCGCAGGACGGACTTCTGGGCCTCGGGCTGGTTCCAGCCCCAGCCGACGGAGACCGCCGAGTACGGGAGGTGGTCCAGACTGTTGTGGTCGACGGTCAGTTCGGCCTCGTAACCGGCCCAGATGCCGACCGCGTCGGTGTACTCGACGCCGGTGCGGCTGATCGTGTTGTACGCGACGGTGTTGCGCTCCCCGGCGAGTGCGGGCTCCGGCATGGGCTCGGTGTCGCCGACGTAGACCGCGCCCGAGGAGAGGTCGGTGAAGGTGGAGCGGGTGAGCGCGCTGTCCTTGGAACCGGCCTCCAGGATCGCTCCGGCGCCGCCGAGGTGGGTGAAGCTCGCGGAGTCGACGGTGACCCGCCGGCCGCCGCGCACGGTGAGCGCGGCGGCCGGTTTGGTGTAGTAGCGGCCCGCGTGGTCGACGGGGCCGGTGGCTCCGGTCAGGGTGAGACCGGCCTGCATGCCCGCGTAGCCCTCGTCGGTGCCGGGCTGCCGGTAGGCCGCGTACGCGAAGCCGATGCCGCTGACCGTGAGGTCGTGGGCCCCGTCGACGGTGAGCAGCCGTTCGGTGTCCGGGGTGACGGCCCGCGCGTGGCGCATGTTCTCGCCCTCGCGCGGGAGGTAGGTGACGGTGCGGTCGGCGGAGCTCCATACGAACTCGCCGGGCTCGTCGAGAAGTTCGGCGGCGTTCTCGAAGAACGCGACACCGCTGTAGCGCGCGGAGTCGACGGCGGTGGAGTCCCAGGCGGGGCCGGTGCGGTCGGTGCCGCTCGCGGAGTTGGTCCAGCAGGGCTGGGCGAAGGTGAGGGTGTCGCCGCCGACGCCCGCGATCCGGCAGTGGTAGTTGCGCCAGCGGACACGGATGACGGCCTCGGCGTCCGTGGGGTGCGCCCAGTGGCCGATGCCGGTCGCGGTCGCGCCGGTCATGCCGGTGGCGGTGGCGTCGCAGGTGGCGGCGGGGCACGCCTCGCCCCGGGCGCGGGTGGCGCGGCGGCCGTCCACGAAGAGCTGGCGCGGGGTGACTCCGGCGGGGACGGGGGCGGTCCAGGTGCCGTCGGCGTTCTTCCGCCAGCCGGTGAGGTCCCGGCCGCCGGAGAGCACCGGGTGGGCGCCGGGGGCGGCGGTCCAGGTGGTGCCGGAGTCGGCGGCGCCGAGCTTCAGGGGCGCGTCGAGCCGGTAGGTGCCGTCCTTCAGGAGGACCCGGACGGCGCGGCGGTGCTCGGTGCGGGCCAGGTCACGGGCGCCCTCCAGGGTGCAGGGGCGGGCGGCCGTGCAGGCGGAGCCGCGGCCGTCCGGGGCGGCGTACAGGGTGCGCGTCGCGGGCGCGGCTCCGGCGGAGGGGGCGGCGAGCAGGGCGGTCAGGAGGGCGGCGGTGGCGGACGCGGCGGTGGCCCGTACGACGTTCAGGGCGCGGTTCACACGGTGGCCTTCCAGTCGGGGTGGCCGGGCATGGGCGGGTTGGCGGCTCCGAAGAGCCAGTCGCGCAGGAACGGGTCGAGCGAACGGTCGCGGGTGACGTCCACGGTGTGCCGGATGAACTGCTCGGAGGTGTACGTGGAGTCCTTGAAATGTCTCACCCACTCGCGCATCACCGTGTCGAAGGAGCGCCGGCCGATGCGCTGGTTCAGGGCGTAGAGGACGAGGGCGCCACCGTCGTAGATGTTGGTGCCGCCGAGCGCCTTGGGCAGTCCGGGCGGGCCGTCGGCGGCGCGGACGGCGTCGAGCTTCTCGTACGTGGCCTTCATCTTGTCCGCGAGGACGGACCAGCCGCGCTCCTCGCCGTACAGACCGGCGTAGTAGACCGCGGGGCCCTCGTTGAGCCATGCCTGCTGCCAGTCGTGCGGGGTGACGGAGTCGCCGAACCACTGGTGGACGAGCTCGTGGACCATCGTGGTCTCGTAGCCGGGCTGCCCCTGGGCGTTGAGTTTGAACCAGTTGGTGCCGAAGAGGGACAGCGTCTGGTTCTCCAGCGCGTCGGTGTAGCCGTCGTAGATGTGCACTCCGTAGACGGAGAACGGGTAGCGGCCGAACTTCGCCTCCAGCCAGGCCAGATGGTCAGCCGTGCGGGCGACGACCGGGGCGTACGTGTCCTCCTGGCCGCGGGGCACGATGTGGCGCAGGGGCAGGCCGCGGTGGCTGTGGCCGTAGAGGTAGGTGCCCTTGACGACGGCTATGCCGATGAGCTCGGTGGCCATGCGCTCGCGGAGGGCGAAGTGCCAGACGGTGGAGCCGTCGGCGCGCGGGCTACGGTGCGTCAGCTCGCCGTTCGCGGTGGCGACGAAACCCTCGGGGGCGCTGATGTGGAAGGTCCAGGTCGCCTTGTCCGACGGGGTGTCGTTGCAGGGCAGGAAGGTGTCGGCGCGGGAGGACTGGGCGGCCGAGGCGAAGCCGCCGTCGCTGCCGAACCGCCAGCCGGTGAGGCCGAGCCGGGGCGCCTTGCCGTTGCCCCGGTACCGGATCTCGACGGTGAACGCCTGGTGGTCGCGGAGTGGGCGGGCCGGGGTGACGGTCAGCTCCTGGCCGCTGCGGCCGGCGGTGAGCTGCCAGGGGGCGGGGCGGCCGGAGACGGTGACGGCGTCGATGGTGTGGCCGTCGGTGTCCAGGTTGAAGGCGGACAGGTCCTGGGTGGCTATGGCGCTGATCTTGACCGTGGCGGTGAAGTCGTACGTCACCGGGGTGAAGTCGAAGGTGAGGTCGTAGTGGGTGACCTGGTAGCCGCCGTTGCCGAGGGTCGGGAAGAGCGGGTCGCCGACGCCGTCGGAGCCGGGCTGCGGGTGGAAGCCGTGCGGCCGGGCGGCGGCGGGGGCGCCGAGGGCCGGCACGGTGACGGCTGCCGCGACCGCCGCGCCGCCGAGCGCGAGGACCGAGCGTCGGGTGGTCACTTCTTCCCCTTCTGGAAGGCGTCCTCGAACTCGCCGCGGGCCTTCTCTCCGCCCTTGGCCAGGTAGTCCTTGACCAGCTGGTCGTAGGCCGACATCGGCTTGCGGCCGGCGACGATGTCCTTGATGACGTCGCCCTTGAGCGTGCTGAGGCTGCCGTAGCCCTTGGAGTCCCAGGTGGGCGAGGAGTAACGGAGCGTCGCGTCCGGCACCATCATCGGGATCATCTTGGTGAAGGCGTCGTGGACGTAGCGCACGCCGTCCTCCGAGTCCGCACTGAAGACCGCGGGCACGGCGGACGCCGTCATCCTCCAGGGCACGGTGACGTCCTGGGTGCCCCGTTTGGTGAGCGCGGGGTTGCCCTTGGCGTCGCGGGTGAAGTCCTTGCCCTCGACCCCGTAGTTGATGAGGGTGTACTCCAGGCTGCCGAACGGCGAGGCCACGAAGTCGGCGAACCGCAGGATCTCCTTGACCCGGTCGCCGGACGCCTTGCTGATGTGCGTGTTCTGGAGCGAGACGTTGTCCATCCACGTCACGGCATCCTTGCCGACGGGCACGAACGGGCGTGGGTCGAACTTCTTGTCGATCGCCTTCATGGTGGCGACGTAGCCGACACCGGGCGCCAGGTAGCCGGGCATGCCGTCGTAGACGTACGCGCCCTTGCCGTTCTTGAACATGTCCGTGTACTGGGCTTTCTGGGCCCCGGACATCTGGAGGGTGCCCGGGTAGTAGCAGCCGGCCTTGTACAGCAGCCGGGCCGTCTCGACCGCCTTGCGGTACTCCGGGGTCTCCAGGTCGAGGGTGAACTTGCCGGTCTTCTCGTCAACCCGCCAGGAGGCGGGGGCTCCGGCGGACATGGCGATGACGGTGGTGGCCCCGGCGATGATCGCGTACTGGTCCTTCTTGGGCCGGGTCAGCTCCTTGCAGACCTCAACGAAGCGGTCCAGGTCGGTGATCTGGTCCAGGCTGGTGACGCCGACCTCTTCGAACAGATCGTGGCGGTAGAAACCGGCGCCGCCGGTTCCGGAGCGGGCGATCGGGATGCCGTAGAGCTTGCCGCCGAAGATCGCGCCCTGCCAGGCGGCCTCCGGGATGGCGGCGAGGTTGGGGTAGTCCTTGACCGCGTCCCCGGCGAGGTGCGGGGTGAGGTCGGCGCACTTGGCCTGGAGGAAGGCGGCCTTGTTGTCGACGCCACCGCTCTCCGGGTACATGAAGAGATCGGGCAGGCTGTCGCTCGCGACCATCGTGGAGAACTTGGTGCTGTAGTCGTCGGAGGGCACACCGGTGATGTCCACCCGGGCTCCGAGCAGCTTCTCGATCTCCTGCCAGGCCACGTTCTTGCCGCGCGAGGGCGGCGGCGGCGCGAAGGTCTCCATCGTGGCGCTGATCGCCTTCGCGCCCTTGAGCGGAGTGCCCTTCGTGGCCCGCAGCGGCTTGGCCGGGTAACTGAAGAAGCCCTGCGGAACGCCGGCCGCGGTGCCCGCCAGGTCGGGCTTGAGCCCGATGTTGCGGACGGCGCTGTGCGGGAGCAGGGACGCGCTCTTGGCCTCGGCCTTCGCGGTCGTGCCGCCGTCGCCGCAGGCCGTGAGCAGCGGAGCGGCGGCCAGTCCGAGGCCGACGCCGGCGCCCAGGCGGAAGAGCGCTCTGCGGTTGATGGGGGTGGAGCTCGACACCTGGATCTCCTTGGAAGAGGGAAGGGAAGGAGCGGGGGGGGCTGCTGCGCTCAGCCCTTGACGGCTCCGGTGAGCACGCCCTTGGTGAAGTAGCGCTGGAGGAACGGGTAGACGCAGAGGATCGGGACGACGGCGATGACCAGGACCGCCATCTGCACGGCCTGCTGCGGGGCGAGCACTTCGCCGGCCGAAGCGGCGTCGAGGCTCTGGCCCTGGAGGACGTAGGTCCGCAGCACCATGGGCAGCGGCCACTTGTCGGAGTCGTTGAGGTACAGGAGCGAGTTGAAGAAGGCGTTCCAGTACGTCACCGCGTAGAAGAGGCTGATGACGGCGAGGACAGCCTTGGACAGCGGCAGGACGATGCGGACCAGGATGCGGAAGTCCCCGGCGCCGTCCACCTTCGCCGCGTCGTACAGCTCCTCCGGCAGGTTCATGAAGAAGGACCGCAGGACGACCAGGTTGAAGGCGCTGACCAGGGTGGGCATGACGAGCGCCGCGTAGGTGTCGTACAGGCCGAGCCCCTTGACCAACAGGAAGTTCGGGATGATGCCGGCGTTGAACAGCATCGTGAAGAGGGCCGTCATGAGGATGAAGCGGGAGCCGGTGACCTCGCGGCGGGAGAGCCCGTACGCCATGCCGACGGTGACGAGCAGACTGGCGAGGGTGCCGAACACGGTGATGCCCACGGACACGATCAGGGCCCGGCTGACGACGCCGCCGGTGAAGATCGTGCGGTAGGCGTCGAGGGTGGGGTGGTCCGGCCACAGGACGAGGCCGGAGCTCTTGATGATGTCGGTCTGCGAGGCGAAGCTCGTCCCGATGACGCCGACGAGCGGGTACGCGACGGCGAGGACGACCACGACGACGGCGACGGCCTTCGCGGTCTGACCGGCGCGGGTCGGGCGCTCCATCCACGGCGGACGGCCGTCGGACCTGCGTACGGGGGCGGGCGGGGACTGCGGCGCGGTGGTCCGGGCCGTGGCGCGCGTCTTCTCAGCGGTCAGCACCGCGGTACACCCCTTCGTGGCCGAGTCGGTGGGCGAACTTGTTGGCGCCCAGTACGAGTGCGGTGCCGATGACCGCCTTGACGAGTCCGACGGCGGCGGCGACGCCCCAGTCGTTGTCCCTGATGCCGTGGTAGTAGACGTAGGTGTCGAGCACCTCGCCGGCGTCCGGTCCGACCGCGTCGCGCTGGAGCAGGATCTGCTCGAAGCCGACGGAGAGGATCTGGCCGAGGTTGAGGATGAGCAGCAGGATGAGTACGGGGGCGATGCCCCGGCAGCGTCACGTGCCACAGGCGGCGCCGGGGCCCGGCTCCGTCGATCGCGGCGGCCTCGTACTGCTGCCGGTCGATGTTGAGGAGGGCGGCGAGGATGATGATCGTGCCCCAGCCGGCGTCCTTCCAGGCCACCTGGAGGGTGAGCAGCCAGGGGAAGGCGTCGGGGTCGCTCATCATGTCGTAACGCGGCAGGCCGAGACCACCGAGGACGTCGGGCAGCACGCCTGCGCCACCCAGGATCTGCTGGAAGATCGAGACGATGATGACCCAGCCGATGAAGTGCGGCAGATAGACGACGCTCTGCACGAAGCGCCGGATGCGGTCGCTCGCGATGCTGTTGAGCAGCAGGGCCAGGGCGATGGGCACCGGGAAGAAGAACACCAGCTGGACGAGGGCGATCTCCAGGGTGTTGAACGTCGCGCTCCAGAAGGCCGGTTCGCTGAACGCCGCGGAGAAGTTGGCGAAGCCGACCCAGACGCTGTGCATGTACCCGAGGTACGGCTGGTAGTCCTGGAACGCCACCACGTAGCCGAGCAGCGGCACATAGTGGAAGACGATGAAGTAGAGCAGGCCGGGCAGGGTGAGCAGCAGCATCACCCGGTCGCGTCTGAGGCGCTGTCCGAGTGTGAGCCGGTGCGGGGCGGCGAGGGCCGGGCCGGGCGGCGGGGCAGGCTCCTCGGCCTGCTTTCGCCGCGTTCGCCGCTTTTCGCGCGGCAGCGGGGGTGCTGTGTCAGCCATGGTGGGTCCTGTTCGGCTGGGTGGCGCGTGGTGTGCCTTCTGCGGCGGCAAGTTAGTAAGCGGTTAACCCAAGCGTCAAGGGATCCGAGCGAACGTCTTCGCCGACTGTCGGTCTTCGGGGCGATTTCCGGGGCGACGAATGCGAACAAAGCTCCTGCAACGCCGCATTGAGGCAGGTCGTGCGCTTGACGGTCGGCCGTCGACCTCCCTAGCGTGCCGGTCACTTGATAGAACACGATTACTATCCGGAGGCAGGGTGCGAACCACCGAAGAGGCACCGGCCCGTTCCGGTACCGAGGCAGCGAAGCCGCCCGGGCGGCGGCCGCGCACGGTTCTGGTCATGAGCACGGGGCTACTGGACGACGTCTTCCCGCCCGCCGTCCGGTCGCGTCTCGAGGAGACCGCCGAACTGCTCGATCCGGCGGTGATCAGCGAGTTCGACTCGCCGGCCGCCGCCCGGGCGCTGTCCGAGGCGGAGGTGCTGCTGACCGGCTGGGGCTGTCCGCCCGTGGACCCGGCGCTGCTGGACCGGGCGCCCGCGCTGCGGGCCGTCGTCCACGCGGCCGGCACGGTGAAGACGTTCCTGTCGCCGGCGGCCTTCGACCGCGGGATCGTCGTCTCGTCGGCCGCCGCGGCCAACGCCGTGCCGGTGGCCGAGTACACCCTCGCGGCCATCATCATGGGCGCCAAGCGCGTCTTCCCGCTCGCCGGCCTCTACCGGGCCCGCCGCACCCACCGCACCGCCGCCGACCTGGACCGCCACCACTGGCTCGGCACCCACGGACTGACCGTCGGCGTGGTCGGCGCCTCCCGCATCGGGCGCCGCGTGATCGAGCTGCTGCGGACGGTGCTGGACGCGGAGGTCCTGCTCCACGACCCGTACGTCGGCGCCGCCGAGGCCGCCCTTCTCGGCGTGACCCCGGTCGACCTGGACACCCTGGTGGCGACGAGCGACGTGGTGACCCTCCACGCCCCGGACACGCCCGAGACCCGGAACATGGTCGACGCCCGCCGGATCGGCCTGATGCGGCCCGGGACGCTGCTCGTCAACACCGCGCGCGGCCCGCTCGTGGACACCGAGGCGCTGACAGGGCACCTGGTCAGCGGCCGGCTCGACGCGGTCCTCGACGTGACCTCGCCCGAACCGCTGCCGGCCGGCCACCCCCTGTGGGACCTGCCCAACGTGTTCCTGACCCCGCACCTGGCGGGCGCCCAGGGCAACGAGGTGGGACGGCTCGGCGCGCTCGCCGTGGACGAGCTGGCGCGGTACGCGCGGGGCGAGCCGTTCGGGCATCCCGTGCACCGGGCGGACCTGGGGCGGATCGCGTGACCGCCCTTCCGCCGCGGGCTCCGGTACCGCGGCCGGCCACGCCCGCCACGGCACTAGGCTCGTCGTCACACAACAGCCTTCAGGGGGTGAGCCGGATGCGCCGGCAGAGCACGGCCGGGGACGGACAGCGGCGGGCGACGGTCACCGACGTCGCCCGGCGCGCGGGCGTCTCGACGGCCACCGTCTCACGCGTCCTGAACCGCAACTACCCCGTCGCCGACGCCACCCGGGAGCGCGTCGAGTCCGCCATGCGCGAGCTCGGCTACGTGGTCAACGCGCACGCCCGTGCCCTGGCCGGCGTCTCCAACCGCACCGTGGGCATCATCGTCAACGAGGTCATCGACCCCTTCTACGCGTACATCGCGCGCGGCGTGGAACGGGAGGCGGCGCTCGGCGGACGGCTCTGCCTGGTCTGCTGCACCCAGGGCGACCCGCAGCGCGAACTGGCCTTCATCGACCTGATGCACGAGCGCCGGGCGGACGCGGTGGTCGTCGTCGGCGGCTCCATCGCCGACCGCGGCTACACCTCGGAGCTGGCCCGCCGGGCGCGCGAACTGGACGCGGGCGGCTCGAAGCTGGTCCTGTGCGGCCGGCCCCCGCTCGGCGAGTCCGCGCCGACCGCCGCCGTGGAGTACGACAACGAGGGCGGCGCCTTCGCGATCACCGACCACCTGCTGATGCAGGGCCACGAGCGCATCCTCTACCTGGGCGGTCCGCCCAAGCTCTCCACCACCCGTGACCGGCTCGCCGGGCACCGCCGCGCCCTGGAGCTGCGGGGAGTCCCCATCGATCCCGAGCTGGCCCAGCCGGGCGCCTTCAGCCGTGGCTTCGGGTATCGCAGGATGGCCGAACTCCTCCGGGACGGGCCGGAGTTCACTGCCGTGTTCGCGGCCAATGACATGGTCGCGGCCGGTGCGGCACAGGCCCTGGAGGAGGCGGGCGTGCGGGTTCCGAAGGACATCTCGCTGGTGGGGTACGACGACATCCCGGTCGCCCAGGAGCTGCGCCCCCGGCTGACCACCGTCCATGTGCCGCTGGAGGAGATGGGCCGCCAGGCGGTGCGGCTCGCCGTGTCCGGCGGGGACGAGGACGACTGGCGGGAGCCGACCACCGGGGCGCTGCGGCTCGGCACGCACATCGTGGTACGCGATTCCGTGGCGCTCCGCTCCGGCAGACCGCCACGGAAGTGACCGGTTACTTCCCCGCTGTCCGCAGTTGGCCATAGAAAATCACAGTAACTTCCCGACTCCTCTTGCGGCTCGACAGCAACCGCTTACATGCTGACGGAGCACCCCCGCCGTTCCGCACGCCTTCGCCCCTCGTTCATGACTGCAGGGAGAGTTCCGCATGCGTCAGCACACCCCCTCGCACACCCGCTCCGTCGCCCCGACCGCCTCCCCCGTGGGCCGCCGCGCCGTCCTCGGCGCCGCGGCGGGCGCCGGAGCCGCGGCGGCCCTCGGCCTCACCGCCACCGCCGCCCACGCCGGGCCCGCGACCGCCCGCCCCGTCTCTGTGACCGTCACCGGACGCCCGGCCGCCGAGGCCGAACGGCTGCGCCTCGCCCAGGCGTTGCGTGGTTCGGAGTTCCAGCCGACCGGCCTGTACGTGCCCCCCGGCACCCCGCTCGCGCTGACCGTCCAGCCGTACGACGACCTGGTCCCCACGCTCTGGATCGGCGCCTGGGACTACTACGGTGAGGTCACCGAACCCCGCAGTTACCCGCTGACCGCCGGTGCCAACACGGTGACCGACCCGCACGGCGGCCCGGTCTACCTGACGCTCACCGGAGACGGCGAACGGGCGGGCGTGCTGTTCCGGTCCGGTGCGGTCCGGATGCCCGTCCTCACCCTGGGCCGCACCACCGAGGCCGACTACCAGCACCAGCTGGACACGCTGACCGAGTCCCCCTGGGTGGAGTTGCACGCCCCGCACACCATCATGACGCTGACCCGCGAGGGCGCGCTGCTGTACCGCGACGAGGACCACGCGGCGCTGCTCCGGCTGGTCGAGACCATCATCGACTCGCACGCCCGGATCAGCGGGCTCGACGGCTCGAAGCCGGTGCACCGGCGCAAGGCGGGGCCGTACCACTTCACCGAGGTCAGCAAGGTGCCCACCGGCGTCGGTGCCTACGCCACGCACGGCTACAACGGCTTCCCGCGCGCCTACCTGGACCGGGCCACCACCGTCGAGGGCCTGCGCACCCGGGGCTGGGGGCTGTACCACGAACTCGGTCACCTCCATCAGCAGATGGCGTACAAGCCGGGCGGCCTCACCGAGGTCACCGTGAACATCTACTCGCTGGCCGCGCAGCGCACCCTGAAGCAGCCGTCGAACCTGCTCACCGTCGACCCGGCGACCGGGCTCACCGTCTTCCAGAGCTCGCGGGCGAAGTTCGGGACGGCCGGCCTGTCGTACGAGAAGTCGTTCGGGGCGTACGAGAAGCTGGTGCCGCTGCGCCAGCTGGAACTGGCCTTCGGGGAGGACTTCTGGCCGCGTCTGCACAAACTGGTGCGCGAGGAGAACCCGCAGTCCGCCTACACCGAGGACGCCAAGCGCTACCGGGCCCTGGCCACCTTCTCCAGCCGGATCGCGGGGTACGACCTGACGGACTTCTTCGTGAACACCTGGGCCTTCCCCATCGACGCCACGGGCCGCGCCGAGCTCGCCGCGCTGCGTCTCCCCCAGCCGCCCGTCGACCCGAGCACGCTCTCCGACTGAGACACGACGACGAGGAAAGGGAGTCATCATGCGACTGAGCAGAAGGACCCTTCTCGCCGCGAGCGGGGCCACGGCGTCGGTGGTCCTGACGTCGGGTCCGGCCGGGGCGGCGCCGACCGGAGCAGCCGAGGAGGATCCGGTCAACGACTTCGAGGTTCTCCTGGAGCGGGCCGGAACCCTCCTCACCGGCGGCGCGTTCGACCCCGCGGACCCCGACTTCGCCGCCGGCGTCGCCGCCCTGGACAGCACGACGGGCGCCCTGTGGGACACCCTGGACCGGACCGCCGGGCGGACGGCGCTGTGGCCCGATCTCGTGCCGCTCACCGACCCGGGCAACTTCGGCCAGAGCTACACGCGGCTGCGGACGCTCGCCGTCGCGTGGGCCACGCCCGGCACCGCGCTCTCCGGAAGCCCGGAGACGGCCGACGCCCTGCTCGGCGCGCTGCGGTTCGCGTACGACACGGCCTACCACCCCTCGGCGCGTGAGACCGGCAACTGGTGGTTCTGGGAGATCGGGGCGCCGCGCGCGCTGATGGACTGCTGCGTGCTGCTGCGCGAGCGGCTGCCGGCCGCCGACCTCGCGGACTTCCTCGCGGTCGTCGACCGGTTCTGCCCCGACGCGGACCGCCGCACCAACTCCCCCACGCTGCCGGAGACCGGCGCCAACCGCACCGACAAGGCGGTGATCGTGGCGCTGCGCGGGCTGCTCGGCAAGGACGCGGACAAGGTGGCGTCGGCCCGCGACGCGCTCTCCGACGTACGCGACTCTGGCCGCAACAGCCTTTTCCGCTATACGACTTCCGGTGACGGGTTCTACGAGGACGGCTCGTTCGTCCAGCACTCGGAGGTGGCGTACACCGGCTCCTACGGCACCGTCCTGCTCGGCGGCGCGGCCTGGCTGCTCTCGCTCCTCGCAGACTCGCCGTGGGCGGTGGCCGACCCCGAGGTGTCGGTGATGTACGAGGCCGTGGAGCGGAGCTTCGTCCCGGTGATCTTCGACGGGCTGATGATGGACGCGGTGCGCGGCCGGGCCGTCTCGCGGGAGCGGGCGGGCGACCACCGGGACGGGGCGGCGGCCGTCGCCGCGATCCTGCTCCTGGCGACCGGCGCCCCGGCCGGCCTGGCGGACCGCTGGCGCTCGCTGGTCAAGGGCTGGCTCACCCGCAACCGCACCACCCCGTTCACCGCACTGGCCACCCTGCCCCAGCTCGCCCTGGCCAAGGCGGTGCTGGCCGACCGCGAGATCCGCCCCGCACCGCGCACCACGGGCAGCTTCGTCTTCGCCGACATGGACCGCGTCGTCCACCGCCGCCCCGGCTGGGCCTGCACCCTCTCGCTGTCCTCGAAGCGCATCTCCGCGTACGAGGCGGGCAACGGCGAGAACCTGCACGGCTGGTACACCGGCGACGGCATGACGTACCTCTACGACAGCGAGGACCTGGGGCAGTACAACGACGGCTTCTGGCCGACCGTCGACCCGTACCGCCTGCCGGGGACCACGGTCGACACCCGCCCGCGCGACGACCTCGGCACCGGCGCCGGCACCTCCACCTACCGGCCGCCGAACGCGGTGGCGGGCGGCGCCGCGCTGGACGGCCGGTACGGCGCCGCCGCGATGGAGCTGATCGGCGCCGCGGGCAGCAGCCTGCGGGCCAGGAAGGCGTGGTTCCTGCTCGACAACACCGTCGTGGCACTCGGCGCGGGCATCACCTCGCACGACGGCCGCCCGGTCGAGACCGTCATCGAGAACCGCAACCTGGGCGCGGACGGCCGCAACCGGCTGCTCGTGGACGGCGTCCCGCACTCGGGAAACGACGCCTCCGAACGGGTCCGTTGGGCGCACATCGAGGGGGTCGGCGGATATGTGCTGCCGGGCGGGGCCGCCCTGCACACCCTGCGCGAGGAGCGCACCGGCACCTGGCGGTCCATCGACACGGGCGCGGACACCGGCGGCAGCACCGACCCCGTCACCCGCCGCTATCTGACCCTCTGGCTCGACCACGGCACCTCGCCGGACGGCGCCGGGTACGCCTATGTGCTGCTGCCCGGTGCCTCGGCGGCGGCGACCGCCGTCTGGTCGGCGTCCCGGCCGGTTCGCGTCCTCGCCAACGACGCCACCGCCCAGGCGGTGGAGGACCGCAGGACCGGCCTGACCGCCGTGCACTTCTGGGCCGCCGGTACGGCCGCGGGCATCACCGCTTCCGGTCCCGCGACGGTCCTGGTGCGGCGGCGCGGTGGACGGGTGTCCGTGGCGGTCGCCGACCCGGGCCGGACGGGGACCTCCGTCACGGTCGGGCTGCCCTTCACCGTCCGCGGGGCGGCCGAGGCCGACGACACCGTCGAACTCACCCCGGGTCGACGGCCGTTGCTCACCGTCGCCGTCGGCGGCTCCCGCGGCCACACCCACCGCGCCGAACTCGTCCAGTAACCCCGCACACACCAGGAGCACCACCGCCATGTCCGTCGCCCCGCATCTGCACCTGCCGCCCACCGACCGGATCCTGTCCTCCCGCACCGGCTGGACCCGGGCCCACTGGGAGGCGACCGCCGACCGGATGCTGGACGCGCTGACGCCGTACGCGACACCGGGCTTCGCCCAGTACCGGCTGCCCGGCCGGAACAGCTGGTCCGGTGTCGTGTCGGACGGGCTGGAGGGTTTCGCCCGGTCGTTCCTGCTGGCCGCGTTCCGGATCGCGGGCGCGGGCGGGGCGGTCGACCCCGCGCTGACCGAGCGGTACGCGGCGGGGCTCGCCGCGGGCACCGACCCGGGGAGCGGGGAGGCGTGGCCGCGCCTCACGGACTGCTCGCAGCAGCTCGTGGAGGCGGCGTCCGTCGCGATCGCGCTGCACGAGACCCGGCCGTGGATCTGGGACCGGCTCGACGCAGGGGTGCAGGAGCGGGTCGCCGACTGGTTCTCCGGCTTCGTCGGCGGACGCACCTGGGACAACAACTGGCGCCTCTTCCAAGTCGTTTCGGAGCAGTTCCTGGCTTCGGTCGGCGCCCCGTACAGCCGGTCCGACATCGAGGGCGGCCTCGACAGGATCGAGGACTGGTACGTCGGTGACGGCTGGTACACCGACGGCAGCGGGCGCAACTTCGACTACTACATCGGCTGGGCCATGCATCTGTACCCGCTGCTGTGGGCGCGGATCGCCGGCCCGGACGGCGACGGGGGCCGGGCCGCCGTCTACCGGGAACGCCTCGGCCGCTTCCTGGAGGACTATCCCCGCTTCTTCGGCGGGGACGGCGCCCCGGTCCACCAGGGCCGGTCACTCTGCTACCGCTTCGCGGCGCTGGCCCCGGTGTGGATGGGCGCCCTCGCGGACTGCACCCCGCTCGCGCCCGGGCTCACCCGCCGCCTCGCCTCCGGGGCGCTGCGCCACTTCGCGGAGCGCGGGGTGCCCGACGAACGGGGGCTGCTGACGCTCGGCTGGTACGACACGTTCCTGCCCACCACACAGCCGTACTCCGGTCCGGCGTCACCGTACTGGGCGAGCAAGGGCTTCCTCGGGCTGCTGCTCCCGCCAGGCCACGAGGTATGGACGGCGCGCGAACTGCCTCTGCCCGTCGAGGAGTCCGACACGTACACCGCCCTGCCGGCGCCGGGCTGGCTCCTGCACGGCACCCGGCACGACGGGATCGTCCGGCTCGTCAACCACGGCAGTGACCACCACCCTCTCCCGGAAGCGGGCGACACCGACCCGGACGCGGGGGCGGGCGACGACGATCCGCACTACGCGAAGCTGGCGTACTCGACGGCGACCGCCCCGGAGTCCGCGCCGCACGCCTTCACCCGGAACATCGACAACCACCTGGCGCTGCTGGCCCCGGACGGCACCCCGTCCCGGCGGCGCCGCATCCACCCGCTCCGCTGCGAGGACCGCGTCGCCGCGTCCTGGTCGGCGGCCCGGCTGCCCGGCGACGCGCGCGCGTACCGGATCTCCACGACGAGCGTGCTGCACGGCCCGTGGGAGATCCGGGTCCACCGGGTCGAGGCGCCCGAGGGCGCCGTGGTCCGGGAGGGCGGTCACGCCGTGGCGCACCGGACGAGCCCGTTCGCCGCCTCGGGGCCCGGCTGGGCGCTCGCCCGGACCGCCGACGGCCTGTCCAGCGCGGTGGTCGGGCTGTACGGCTGGGACGGCGGGCCCGAGGACGCCGAGGTGGCTCGGGACGTCGAGGCCAACGCGTACGGACCGCACTCGGCGGTCCCGTATCTGCGCGGCACTCCCCACCCGGGCGGCGTCACCGTCCATGTCACGCTCGTGGTGCTGTCCCGGGACAGCGTCCACCCGGAGGCGCTGCGCTCGGCCGTACGGGTGCGGGTGGCCGGGGACGCGGTGACGCTGGGCTTCCTGGACGGCCGCACGGTCGAGGTCTGATCAGAAGCGGGGGGCGTGGTCCTCCCTGCGGTCGAGATGGCTGACGATCTCCCTCGCCAGGGACTTGATGGTGTCGAGCCCCGCCCTTCCCCAGGGGCGGGGCACGGTGTCCACGGCGCAGACGGCGCCCAGGGCGATTCCGGTGCGGTCGATGAGCGGTGCCCCCAGGTAGGAGCGGATGCCTATGTCGTCCACGACCGGGTTGCCCGCGAAGCGCGGGTAGTCGCAGACGTCCTCCAGGACGAGCGCCTTGCGCCGGACGACCACGTGCGGGCAGTAGCCGTGGTCGAGGGCCACGTACCGGCCGTTGCGGCCGCTCCCCGCCGCGGTGGCCCCCAGGTCCGAGCCCTTGCGGGTCCCGGCGGGGGTGTGCAGTCCCGCGTAGAACTGGCGGTTGCCGTCGATGAAGTTGACCATCGAGAACGGCACGCCCGTCACTTCGGCCACCCGGTCGGCGAAGGCGTCGAAGTTGTCGAACGAGGCGTCCTCCCGCTCCCCGAGGCCGAGGCTGCGCAGCCGACGGGTGCGGGCGGGCGCCTCGCTGTCCACGGGGGTCAGCAGCAGCCGCCCGGCGGCGCGCGGGATCACGACCGGGCCCCGAATCCGGCGTGCCCGGGGAGCGGCACGGCGTCGTCGGTGGCGTTGATGAGGTGCTGGACCAGTGTCACGAGGGTGCCCGTGCCGGAGCTGGCCATGCGGGCGTCGCAGAGGACCACCGGCACCTCGGGCGACAGGTCGAGCGCGGCCCGTACCTCCTCGGGGCCGTAGCGGTAGGCGCCGTCGAACTCGTTGACGGCGACGACGAACCCGATGCCGCGCCGCTCGAAGAAGTCGACGGCCGCGAAGCACTCCTCCAGCCTGCGGGTGTCCGCGATCACGACCGCTCCCAGCGCGCCCTGCGAGAGTTCGTCCCACATGAACCAGAAGCGTTCCTGGCCCGGTGTGCCGAACAGGTACAGCACATGCTGGTCGTCCAGCGTGATGCGGCCGAAGTCCATCGCCACGGTGGTGGAGGTCTTCGACTCGACGCCCTCCAGGCTGTCGGTCGCGGCGCTCGCCTGGGTCAGCAGTTCCTCCGTGCTCAGCGGCGCGATCTCGCTGACGGCGCCGACGAATGTCGTCTTGCCGACCCCGAATCCGCCGGCGACCAGCACCTTCAACGCGACGGGGAAGCCCTCGGGCGCGGCCGGCGGCGTGGTGTGTGCGGCGGTGGCGGTGTCCTGCCCGTACCCGCCTCCGGAACCGTCGTCCGCGTAGCCGTAGCCATAGCCGGAGCCGTCCGGGTAGCCGTAGCCGTCAGAGCTGTCGTCGTAAGCCATCGAGCACTGCCTCCAGCAGATGTCGGTCGGTGGGCGTGTCATGGAAGGCGGGCGCGTGGGCGGTGACGGCACCGCAGTCGACCAGGTCGGAGAGGAGGACCTTGGTCACGACGGCGGGCAGCCGGAGGTGTGCGGCGATCTCGGCCACCGACGTGGGGCCCTCGCAGAGGCCCAGGGCCACCGAGTGCTCGGGGCCGAGGTGGGTCTGCGGAACGCTCCCGGTGGCCATCACGAGGGACAGCAGGTCGAGCACGGCCGTGGGACGGGTACGGCCGTTGCTCACCGTGTAGGGGCGGATGAGGCGGCCCGCGGCGTCGTCGAGCAGCGGCCCGTCCTGGGTGACCGCCATGGTCACAGCCCCGCGGTGCCCGGTGTCCCGGCCGTCTGTCTCACCGGGGTCATCAGATAGGGCCGCACACTCTTCACCAGCATGGTCATCTCGTAGCCGAGGACGGCGGCGTCGGCGTTGCGGCCGGCGAGGACGGCCAGACAGGTGCCGGAGCCGGCGGTGGCGACGAAGAGGAGCGTCGAGTCGAGCTCCACGACCACCTGCCGGACCTCGCCGTTGTCCCCGAACCTCGCTCCGGCGCTGCGGCCGAGCGAGTAGAGGCCGGCCGCCAGCGCCGCCATGTGGTCGGCGCTGTCGGCGTCCATGCCGTGAAGGGACTTCACCAGCCCGTCGGCGGAGAGCAGGACCGCGCTGCGGGTGTACGGCACGCGCTGGACCAGGCCGCTCAGCAGCCAGTCGAGGTCCGAGGCCTGACCGGACGGCATATCGGTCGCCATGGGGCATTCACTCCTTGATGGGGTTCACTGCGAGTGGGTCGTGGTCGCCGGGGCGGGGACCGGCTCCGCGCAGTTGCGCGGGGGCGGCGCCCCGGACGGGGAGCGGCCGGGCCGGCGCGCCGAGCTGGTCGGCCGTCGTCCTGTGCGTGGCACCGGCCGGTGGATCCGTCGCGGGCTCCTGCTCGGCCTCGGCCCGGGCCTCGGCGAGGTCGATCCCGCGCCGGAAGGCGGCGACGAGCCCGGGGTCGTGCAGGACGGTTTCCTCCCCGGACCTGGGCGCGGGGGCCTCCCTGAGCTGCGGGACCAGGTGCTCCTGGTTGGCGCGTCTGGGCAGCAGGGGCCGGTCGGCCGCGGTCCCCGGTCCGGTCCGGTCGTCGGGCGGTACGTGGTCCGCCGGGCGGTCCGTGCGCTCGGCGCGGAGGGGCAGGGGCGGGGCCTCGCCCTGGCGGCCCGGGCCGGGCTGGGGCGGGGTGCGGTGCGGGCCGGGCTGCTGGCTGGGGACGTAGGGCCGGCGTTCCGGCTCGGGGGCGGGCGCCGGCTCGCGGGGTGCCGGGCGGTCCTCCAGGGGCGGCGGGCGGTGCACGGGGCCGGGGGGCGGGACGGGCGCCTCCTCGGCCGCACCGCCGGCGTCCTCGTCGGCGCCGAGCAGGGTCTGCGGGAGGACCAGGACGGCCTGGGTGCCTCCGTAGATGTTGCTCTGCAGCCGTACGGCGATGCCGTGCCGCCGGGCCAGCGAGGCGACCACGAACAGGCCGATGCGGCCGTCCTGGAGGAGGCGGGCGACATTGACCTGGTCGGGGTCGGTGAGCAAGGCGTTCATCCGCTTCTGCTCGTCGCCCGGCATGCCGAGTCCGCGGTCCTCGACCTCCAGTGCGAGCCCGGCGGTGACGCGCTGGGCGCGCAGCAGGACCTGGGTGTGCGGAGCGGAGAACACCGTGGCGTTCTCCACGAGTTCGGCGAGGAGGTGGATGACGTCGGCCACGGCGTGCCCGCGCAGGGTGCCGTCGATCGGGGGGACCAGCTTGACCCGGGGGTACTGCTCGACCTCGGCGATCGCCGAGCGCAGCACCTCGGTCATGGTGACCGGGTTGCTCCACTGGCGGCGGGAGACGGCGCCGCCGAGCACGGCGAGGTTCTCGGCGTGGCGGCGGATGCGGGTGGCGAGGTGGTCGACGTGGAAGAGGCCCTTGAGCAGGTCGGGGTCCTCGACCTCGTTCTCCAGCTCGTCCAGCAGCTGGATCTCGCGGTGCACGAGCGACTGGAGGCGGCGGGCGAGGTTGACGAAGACCTCGACCTTCTGGTCCTCGCCGCTGGACTCGGAGAGCCGGGAAGCCTCGACGACCGCGACCACGGCGGCCTCCTGCTGGCGGCCCAGCTCCTGGGCCAGCAGCTCGAAGGGGTCGCCGCCGGGCGGCGGGCTCTGCGGGGCGCGCCGGACGGGAACGGGCTCGCCGTTGCGCAGCTGTTCCACGACGCGCTGCAGTTCGGCCTGGCTCTGGGCGCTGGTCCGGCGCAGCGCGAGGCAGCGGCCGAAGACCGTCGTGGCGGCCCGGTTGGCGGCCAGGAAGGCGGCGAGGACCGCGGTGAGCGCGAGGGCGGCCGCCGAGCCGAGGGCGATCCATAGTTCCGTGGACGGGCGTGCGTGGCCCGCGCGGGCGGTGAACACGACGGCCGCGGCGCCGGCGAGGGCGACCGCGAGGGCCGGCAGCACGGCGGTGCGCAGGAGTTGAGGGCGCATGCGCACCTCGGGGGTCGGGCGGGCGGCGCGCGGTCTGGCCGCGGCCGAGTGGGAACGGGCGCCCGTTCGGCCGTGCCGCCCGCCCTCTCGTCGGTCCGGTCGCGCGTCGGGTGCGCGAAGTTGAGACATCAGCGTCCTCGGTACGTGGGGCCCCAGGCATCTGCGTTCACGTGGTGGCACCTACGGTGGTCGGGCATTCTCGGGTCATCGGCCGGGCAGGCCCGGAGAATATGAGCCCACCGTTGATCACCGGGCACACACGGTAGTCGCCAGAAGTGCGGGCGCGATGGGCAGTTGTGGAACTTGCCCGCCATCCGTCCCGCTCTGGTATGAGCGCTCGTACGGGCGACCGATTCCGACGGGCCCGTTTCCGGGGCGCGGACGCGCGCAGGCCCCCTCGACGCGGATCGAGGGGGCCTGCCTGGAACGTGAGCCGCCCGGTCTCAGGGCTGAGGTGTCCGGTCGCGTTCCCGGCCGGGTTCGCGGGCGGCGGCCGCCGGATCGTGCAGTGGTACGTGGACCGGGGGCCAGTTGCCCCAGCCGGGGGCGGGCTCGGCCGCCACGTCGCGCCACCACGGCTCGACGGGCGGCGGATCGGCGGGCTCGAACGGCTGGCCGGGGCGCGGGGAGACCATGGTGACGCCCACGGACCGGGTGGCGCGCATCGACCATTCGGCGGGCTCGGCCCACGGGTGCAGCGCGAGGTTGAACGTCCCCCAGTGGATCGGCAGCATGACACCCGCCGCGGGGTCGTCGCCCTGGAGGTCGAGGTGGGCGCGCACGCCCTCGTCGGGGCTCATGTGGATGTCCGGCCAGGCGCCCGGCTCGGGCATGTCGTCCGTACGGTCCTTGGGCCAGTACTGGCTGTACGCCCCGATCTGGATCATGGTCGCGTCGAACGGACCGTGCTCGGCGCCGATGGTCCGGAAGCCGGAGAAGTACCCGGTGTCGCCGCTGTGGTAGATCCGGTGCCCGGGTCCGGCGACGGCCCAGGAGGCCCAGAGCGTGTGCTGCTGGTTGCGCAGGCCCCGTCCGCAGAAGTGGCGGGCGGGGGTTGCGGTGAGGCTGATCCCGGCGACCGTGGTGGTCTCGTTCCAGTCGAGCTCGCGGAGCCGGCCGGGCGCGACGCCCCAGCGCTCCAGATGCGCGCCGACGCCGAGCGGAACCGCGAAGACCGTGTCCGTGCGGGCCAGGGCGCGGATCGTCGGGAGGTCCAGGTGATCGTAGTGGTCGTGCGAGATCACCACCACGTCGACCGGCCCCAGGGCACCGAGCGGCACGGGGGCCGGGTGCAGGCGCCGGGGGCCGGCGAAAGCGAAGGGGGAGCAGCGCTCGCCCCAGACCGGGTCGAACAGCACGCGCCGGCCGTCGATCTCGGCGAGGACGCCGGAATGCCCCATCCAGGTGATCCGGAGCCCGGAGGCCGGCGGCTTGGCGAGGTCGGCGACGGTCGTGGCGTGCACGGGGACCGGGGCAGCCGGGGCCCTGAGCACCCGCTCCTCCTTGCGGAAGTAGACCCGGGCGAAGTCCAGGGTGGAACCGGAGGGTCTGATCCGCGCGCCCACCGGGTTCTGGAAGACACCGTCGGCGAAGTTGGGGGAACGGCGGATGCGCTCCATGCGCGCGCCGTCCGGGTCGGCCCCGAAGGCAGCGGGGCGCAGCGCGCGCAGCCGGGTGCGGAGCGGAAGCCTGTGGTCAGCGCCGGTCACGGGGTCTCCTGAGGGGTCGGGGTCGTCCCATTATGGACAAGGGGTACGACAGTGCGAGAGCGGAACAGCCGGGTGGGTGGCGTTCCGCACCGACCGCCTTGGCCGCGTCGCCGTCCGTACACATGCCCGCCCCGAGCACGCGGCCCCCGCTCCCGCTCCCGCCGGGGAGCCGGAACCGCGCCTCCCGCCGCTCGCGCACCGGCGCCTTCCGGCCACCGGGGCCGCACGGCGGCCGAGGCCGCGTTGACAGGGCGGCCCCCGGCTCCCGATACTGACCCGCGATTCAGTAATGCGGCGGCTGACGCCGGCCCGCCGGACCGCCCGCCCAGGACCGCCCGCCGACAGTGACCGAGGAGCACTCCCGATGACGACGCCTCCGGTGTCCCCGCCCGCCCCGCTCATCTCACTGACCTGGACCGACCACGCCACCGGCTGCCGGGGCCACCTCGTGGTCGACCGGCTGGTGCGCGGGGTGTCCAGCGGCGGCCTGCGGATGCGCCCGGGCTGCACGCTGGAGGAGGTGGCCGGTCTGGCCCGGGGCATGACGATGAAGGAGGCCCTGCACTTCGACGCGGACCGGCCCGGGGCCCGCTACATACCGCTGGGCGGCGCGAAGGGCGGCATCGACTGCGACCCGCGCGACCCGGCGGCGTACGGCGTCCTGGTCCGCTACCTGCGGGCGATGCGCCCGTACATCGAGAGCGTCTGGACGACCGGTGAGGACCTGGGCCTCTCCCAGGACCTGGTGGACCGCGCGGCGGCGGAGGCGGGCCTGGTGTCCACCGTCCAGGCCGTCTACCCGCTGCTCGAGGACGAGGCCGCGGCACGGCGCCGGCTGGCCGACGCCTTCGCCCTGGAGGTGGACGGCATCGGCCTGGACGAGCTGGTCGGGGGCTGCGGGGTCGCCGAGGCGGTGCTCGCCGCGCTGGACCGGGACGGGGTCGCCCACGACGGTGCGCGGGTGGCGCTCCAGGGGCTCGGGACCATGGGCGGGGCGACCGCCCGCTTCCTGGCCCGGGCGGGGCTGCGGGTGGTCGCCGTCGCCGACGTCAAGGGCACGATCGCGAACCCGGCCGGGCTCGACGTCGAGGCGCTGCTCGCCGCGCGCGACGCGCACGGCACCGTGGACCGGGGCGCCCTGCGCGCCGCCGACCGGGAGCTACCGGCCGACGCCTGGCTCGTCCAGGACGCGGAGGTGCTCGTCCCGGCCGCCGTGTCCTACGCCGTGGACGCGGTGAACCAGGCCGGGATCAGGGCCCGTTGGGTTGTGGAGGCCGCCAACATGCCGGTGCTGCCGGAGGCGGAGGCACTGCTCGCGGCGCGCGGGATCACCGTGCTGCCCGACGTGGTGGTCAACTCCGGGACCAACGCCTGGTGGTGGTGGACCCTGTTCGGCGACATCGGGGCCGACGCGGACGAGGCGTTCGCGCACACCCGGCGCGCGATGCGCGAACTGGTGGGCCTGGTGCTGGCCCGCGCGGCGGCGGACGGCTGCACACCGCGGGCGGCGGCGCACGCGGTGGCCGCCGGCCGGCTGCCGGTGATGGCCGAGCGCTTCGGCTGGTACCGCTGACCGGTGCCGGCTGTCCGCGCCCGTCCGCCGGGCCTGCCCGCGCCCGGCATTGGTTAGGGTGACCGCGTGGCAAGAGTGCGGTTGGGAGTGGCGGAGCGGCGCGAGGAGTTGCTGCGTGCCGCCGTCGAACAGATCGAGGTGCGCGGTGTCGCGGCCGTGCGCATCGCCGACGTGGCGTCCGTGCTCGGGGTGAGCAACGCACTCGTGCTCTATCACTTCTCCACCAAGGAGAAACTGGTGGCGGCCGCCTTCGCACACGCCGCCGAGTGTGATCTCGCCCATCTGCGCAAGCTGTTGAGCCGCCGCACGACCGCCGTGCGCAGGCTGCGCGCGGCCGTCCGCTGGTACGCGCCGACGGGCCAGGCCAAGGGCTGGCGGCTGTGGATCGAGGGCTGGGCGGCCTCCCTCCGCGACCCGGCACTGCGCGATGTGGCCGGCGATCTCGACCAGCAGTGGAAGGCCGAGCTGGCCGAGGTCATCGAGGAGGGGGCGGCGGCGGGCGAGTTCCACTGCGACGACCCGATGTCCGTGGCGTGGCGGCTGACCGCCCTGCTGGACGGCCTGGCCGTCCAGATGACCTCGTACAACGGTCCGCTGTCCCGGGCCACGATGCTGGAGTGGACCGAGCAGGCACTCGCCCGTGAACTGGGCATCGACCACGAGGCTCTGACGGCCTGAACGCGCTCCCCCTCCCTTCTCCGGCCCCCTCCCCCGGTCAGGTCTGCTGAAGCGGCTGGTAGACGTCGCCGTCGAGGCCGAAGGTCCAGGCGACGCCCTCCCTGGCCGTCCTGGTCCTGGGCGGCACCCGGAGCCAGTACGTGCGGTGGGTGCCGTCCGGCTCGGGCGTCGAGTTGACCACCTCGACCATGACGACGTCCTCGTCGCCGGAGAGCGCGATCCGCCAGAGGATGCCCGTCTCGTCGCGGTGGACCGGTTCGGCGCCCGACTCGGTGAGATAGCGGTCGTAGCCGTAGTACTCCAGCATCACGCGGCGCAGCTCCGCGTTCTCCTCGGAGCGGATGCGCTCCGGGGTCAGCGCGGCCAGCTCGTCCAGGAACTCCGAGGGCACGGGCATGCCGCGCCAGGAGTACAGGGCGAAGCCGTCCGGGTAGGAGAGCGCCGGTCCGTCGCCCCGGTCGAGGCGGCCCGCCTCGTCGCGGTGCAGGGCCTCGGGGCGCTCGCAGAGCACCACGACCCGCTCGTAGGGCCACCACCAGCCCGCGTTCCGCGCCACCGCCGCCAGCCCGTCGAGCCGGTCGCCCCGGCCGTCGAACGCGGCGAGCCACGCCGCGTCGTGCTGCCCGAGGACCGCGTCGAGCAGGACCAGGCGCACCCGGGACTCGGCGTCCGCGTCCTCACCGGCGAGATCGGCGACCACCCCGGCCCGTATCCGCTCGGCGAGCCCCGCCGTCGTCTCCCAGAGCTGGGCCCCGGTGGCCGACCAGAGGGCGGACCAGCCGGCCGGGCCCAACGCGTCGTACACCCGGCGCCGTTCCTCCGCCCAGGGGCGGGTGCGCACCTCGTCGCGCACGGAGCGCCCCGGGTCGGTCAGCTTGCCGACGGCCTCCACGGCCTCCCTGGGCGAGCCGGCCCAGACGAACTCCTCCGGCTCGGCGAGCCCCGCGCCACGGTAGGCGAGCCGCACCCCGTCCTCGGCGGCCGCCCGGTCCGCCGCGCCCGTCGCCGCCGCCACGGCCCGCCAAGAGTCCACGTACTGCATCGTTCTGCCCGTCCCCTGTTTCCGCTGTTCCGCTGTGATTCCCTGCTGCCGCACCGTGCGGTCCCGCTGCCGTGCCCGTCCCCGCCGCCGCTCAGTCGGCGACGATGCGGACCGCCCCCGGCGCGTACTCCCGCTGGCGCACCACGCGGAACCAGCCCTGGGGCAGCGGGATCGTCGCGTGCTCCTCGTGGACCACGCGCCCGCCCTCGGGCAGGTGGAGCAGCATCGGGCCGAAGACCCCGCCCTCCCGGATCAGCCGGCCGGGCCCCGGCACGGCGTGCGCGTGTCCGGTCACCTCGCCGAGCGCGAGCACCAGCCGGCCCCGCGCGTCGCGCAGTTCGCCCGTCGCCTCCAGGAGGTGCGTGGGCACCGCCGACTCCTCCAGTGGCACGATCAGTACATCGCCCTGCCGGTACACGGACCTCTCCCCTCCGTGGCGGCACCCGGTGCGCCGGCCACAACGAAAACGCTACGGCGGGGGTCTGACAATCGGCCCTCCAGCCGCCCCGGGCGGGGGCGGTCGCCGCGTTGTCAGTGGGCCTTGATAGACCTTGCGGACATCAATCCGTCGCCGTCATCAGGAGCTCAGGGCATGTCCGTGGACCACCTGCACGAGTTGCTCGGCCTTCCGGCCGTCGATTTCCAGTCCGGCACGGACGGCGGCCCCCGGCCCGCCGCCGATGCCGCCGCCTGGCGGGTGTCGATCGACGCCTACGAGGACGAGGGCACCTGGGAGGAGGAGTTCGACGCCTTCCTGGCGGAGGTCGATCCGGCGGGCGTCCGGGCCCTGATCATCGGGCAGTGGGGCGAGTCGTACGAGGAGAAGTCGTCGTATCCGATCGGTCTCGTCATCGCGGCCGCGGACCGGCTGACGTCGCTGGAGGCCGTGTTCGTCGGGGACCTGACGATGGAGGAGGCGGAGATCTCCTGGATCGAGCAGAGCGATGTCACGGCGCTGCTCGACGCCTTCCCCGCGCTGGTGGAGCTGGGCGTGCGCGGCGGCTCCGAGCTGGTGTTCCCGGCCGCGAAGCACGAGCGGCTGCGGGCGCTCACCATCGAGACGGGCGGGCTGCCGCGCGAGGTGGTGCGCGGTGTTCTGGAGAGCGAACTGCCCGCGCTGGAGCAGCTGGACCTGTGGCTCGGTGTCTCGGCCTACGGCGGTGACGCGGACGTGTCGGACCTGGCACCGCTGCTGGCGGGGACGCGCTTCCCGGCCCTGCATCATCTCGGCCTGCGCAACAGCGAGATCCAGAACGAGATCGCGGCCGCGGTGGCCTCGGCCCCGCTGGTGGCCCGGCTGAAGACCCTGGACCTGTCCTGTGGCACGCTCGGCGACGAGGGGGCGGCCGCCCTGCTGGAGGGCCAGCCGCTGACCCATCTCGACGTGCTGGACCTGCACCACCACTTCCTCACCGAGGCAATGGAGCAGCGCGTCACCGAGGCGCTGGCGCCGCACGGGGTGCGGGTGGACCTCTCGGAGCGCTGCGAGCCGTGGGACGACCGGGGCCCGGCGGGCCGGTACGTGACGGTGTCGGAGTGACGGCGCGATGATCGACATCGATCACCCCTGCTCCTTCCATCACCTGCCCGTGTTCACCCTGCCGGAACCGGGCGACGACCGCCCGCTGCCGGCGGCGGACGCCACGGCCTGGCGGCTGGACTGCGGCTGGGAGGGGCAGGAGTTCGCCACTCTCTGGCAGCACTTCCTTAAGACGGTCGACCCGGCGCAGGTCCGTGCCCTGGTGATCGGCCCCTGGTGGCACGGCGACTACAGCTCGCTGGCTCCCGTGGTGGAGCTGATCACCTCGGACGCGGCCCGTTTCCCGGCGCTGCGCGCGCTGTTCCTCGCCGACGTCGTGGGCGAGGAGTGCGAGGTTTCGTGGCTCCGGATGTGCGACATCACGCCGGTGCTCCAGGCCTTCCCGCGCCTGGAGGAGCTGGTGGTGCGGGGCGGTGGCAGCGGGCTGGGCGAGGAGACGCTGAAGCTGCACCCCGTGCGGCACGAGGCGTTGAAGGCCCTGCGCTTCGAGTCCGGCGGTCTGCCCGGCCATGTCGTGCGCGCGGTCGGCGCCTGTGAACTGCCCGCGCTGGAGCGGCTGGAGCTGTGGCTCGGCTCCCAGTGGTATTCCGGCGACGCCACGGTGGCGGACCTGGCCCCGCTGCTGTCCGGGGGCGGCCTTCCCCGGCTGCGTCATCTCGGACTCCAGAACAGCGAGATCCAGGACGAGATCGCCGTCGCGGTCGCCTCCGCCCCGGTCGTCGCGCAACTGGACTTCCTGGCGCTCTCGATGGGCACCCTCAGCGACACGGGGGGCCTGGCCCTGCTCGAAGGCCAGCCGCTCACCCATCTCGGCGGCCTGGACCTGCACCACCACTACCTCGGCAACGCGGTGATGGAGCGCTTCAGGCACCTGTCCGAGCGCTACGACGTCCACGTCGACCTCTCCGAGGCGGACTACTGGGATCCCGAGGACGACGAGCCCCGCTATGTCGCGGTCAGTGAGTAGCGGCGGTCCGCCGCGCCTCGCGGTCGTCGGCAACCCGGGCAGCCGCCGCGTCGCCCTGTTCCAGGACGCGGTGGCCGCCGCCGGCCTGCCCGAGGCGCGTACGGTCCCCTGGCTCGGCGTGCTGCGGGACGGGGCGCGCTTCCTGCCCGGGGAGACTGTGCGCATCGAGTCACCGGGCGAGGACGCGGAGGTGGACCGGCTGCTGCGCGACGCCGACGACCCGACGCGGGTGGAGGGTTCGGCCCTCTGGTACGAGCGGTTCACGGCCGCCGTACGCGAGGTGGCGCGCGCCGCCCGGGAGGCCGGCGCACAACTGCTGGACGCCCCGGCGGACATCGCGGCGCTCTTCGACAAGCGACTGTGCCACGGGCTGCTGGACGCGGCCGGGGTGCCCGTTCCCGCCTCGCCGACCTCGGGACCGGCCGGGGCCCCCGTGCACGGCTGGGACGACGTACGGGACCTGATGGCCGCCCACCGCATGCCCCGGGTGTTCGTGAAGCCCGCGCACGGCTCCTCGGCCTCCGGTGTGCTGGCCGTGGAGACGGCCGGCGGGGGCCGGGTCCGGGCAGCCACCTCCGTCGAGCGGGACCCGGCCGGCCGGCTCCACAACTCGCTGCGGGTCCGCCGGTGCACGACGGAGCGCGAGGTCGCGGCGGTGATCGACGCGCTGGCGCCCGACGGGCTGCACATCGAGCGCTGGCTGCCCAAGGCCACCCAGCGCGGCCGGGCCGCCGACCTGCGCGTCGTCGTGGTCGCCGGCCGGGCCACCCACGCCGTGGTGCGCACCAGCGCTTCACCGATGACCAATCTGCACCTGGGCGGGGCGCGCGGCGACCTGGCCGGGGTGCGGGCGGCCGTCGAGGCGGCGGGAGGCAGTTGGGGCGATGCCCTGGCGATCTGCGAACGGGCCGCCGCCGCCTTCCCGGACACCCTGTGCGTCGGCGTCGACCTGCTGCCGCTGGCCGGCTGGCGGCGCTTCGCCGTCGCCGAGGTCAACGCCTTCGGGGACCTGCTGCCGAACCTCACCGGCCTGCCCGGCGGCGGTGCCGAGGGCCTGGACACCTACGCGGCGCAGATCGCCGCCGTACTGGAACGAGCAAGGAACGACCGTGTCAGCACCACCCCCTGAGTACAGCTCCGAGCACGTCTCCGAGCACTGCTCGGACCCCGATATGAGCGAGGTCGTGGGCAGCCACGACCTGCTGTTCGTCACCCTGGACACCCTGCGGTACGACGTCGCGGCCGAGCTCGCCGCCGCCGGGCGCATCCCCAACCTGGCCCGCCATCTGCCGGGCGGTGTCTGGGAGGAGCGGCATGCCCCGGGGAGCTTCACGTACGCCTCCCACCAGGCGATGTTCGCGGGGTTCCTGCCGACCCCGGCCACGCCCGGTCCGCATCCCCGGCTGTTCGCCGCCCGGTTCGCCGGCAGCGAGACCACGGCGGAGCGCACCTTCGTGTTCGACACCCCGGACCTGGTGTCGGGGCTCGCGAAGGAGGGGTACCGCACGGTGTGCGTCGGCGGTGTCGGCTTCTTCAACCTCCAGGGGCCTCTCGGCTCGGTGCTCCCCGGGATGTTCCAGGAGGCGCACTGGGAGCCGGAGTTCGGTGTGGCCTCGCCCACCTCGTTCGAGGCGCAGGTGACCCGCGTCGAGGAGGTGGTCGCCGCCCTTCCGCCGGACCGGCGGCTCTTCCTCTTCGTCAACGTCTCCGCGCTCCACCAGCCGAACTGGTTCCACCGGCCCGGGGCGACCCGGGACACCGGTGACAGCCGCGCGACGCACGCCGCCGCCCTGGAATACGTGGACGCCCACATCGGCCGGCTCTTCGCCGCCGCGAGCAGCCGCCGCCGTACCTTCGCCATCGTCTGCTCCGACCACGGCACGGCCTACGGCGACGGCGGCTACACCGGTCACCGGCTCGGCCACGAGTCCGTCTGGACCGTCCCGTACGCCCACTTCTTCCTGGAACCGGGGGCCGCCCGATGACTCTGACGCACACCGTCCGACCGTACGAGAGCTATGTCTACGCCTACCCGCACAAGACGGCGTACCGCCCGCTCGCCGGACAGCCCGGCGGGCGGCCGGCGCTGCACGAGCTGTGGGCGGGGGAACGCAAGGACGCGCTCTCGCTCTATATGCACATCCCGTTCTGCGAGGTCCGCTGCGGCTTCTGCAACCTCTTCACCCGGATCGGCGCCCCCGGCGAGCTGGCCTCGCGTTATCTGGACGCACTGGACCGGCAGGCGAGCACCGTACGGGAGGCGCTGGGCGACGGTGAGCCGGTGCGGTTCGCGGCGGCGGCGTTCGGCGGGGGCACGCCCACGTTCCTGACAGCGGGCGAGCTTGAGCGGCTGTGCGACATCGCGGAGAAGCGGATGGGCGCCGATCTGCGGTCCGTTCCGCTCTCCGTGGAAACGTCCCCGTCCACCGCGACGGCCGACCGGCTGGCCGTGCTCGCCGAGCGGGGCGCGACCCGGATCAGCATCGGGGTGCAGAGCTTCGTGGAGGCCGAGGCGCGCGCGGCGGTGCGCCCGCAGCACGCGGCCGACGTGGAGCAGGCCCTCGGCCTCATCCGGGACACCGCGATACCCGTGCTCAACATCGATCTGATCTACGGCATCGACGGCCAGACCGAGCGCACCTGGCAGACCTCGCTGGACGCCGCGCTGCGCTGGCGGCCGGAGGAGCTGTACCTCTACCCGCTCTACAAGCGTCCGCTGACCCCGCTGGGCCGGCTGTCGAAGAGCGAGGCCGACGCGGCCTGGGACGAGCAGCGCCTGCGCCTGTACCGGGCCGGTCGCGACCACCTCCTGGCCCACGGCTACGAGCAGGTGTCGATGCGGATGTTCCGCCGCGCCGACGCCCCGCGCGCGGAGGGGCCCGACGACTACGCCTGCCAGACGGACGGCATGATCGGCCTGGGCTGCGGCGCCCGTTCCTACACCTCGCGGCTGCACTACTCCTTCGACTACGCGGTCGGGACGAGCGAGGTCCGGGGCATCATCGACACCTACACGGCCACCGGGGACTTCTCCCGCGCCGAGGTCGGGCGGTACACGGACGGGGACGAGGCACGACGCCGCCATCTCCTCCAGTCGGTGCTCCAGGCGCGGGGCATGCCCGTGGCCGAGTACCGCGAGCGGTTCGGCACCTCGCCGTACGAGGACTTCCCGGAGGAGCTGGCCCGGTTCGGGGCCCGGGGCTGGCTCGACGGCGGGGCCCCGGCCGAGGGACTGCTGCGGCTGTCGCCGGAGGGGCTGGCGTACTCCGACGCGCTGGGCCCGGAGCTCTTCTCCCCCACCGTGCGGGCCGCGATGGCCGCGTACGAGCTGAAGTGAGTCACCCGTGGACCTGACCATTCTCTACCGGGGCCCGCTCGCCTCCTGCGACTACGACTGCCCGTACTGCCCGTTCGCCAAGCGGCGCGACACCCCGGAGCAGCTGCGGGCCGACCGGGCGGCGCTCGAACGGTTCACCGCGTGGGCGGCGGCGCAGACCGGTGACCGGATCTCGGTGCTGTTCACACCGTGGGGCGAGGGCCTGGTGCGCTCCTGGTACCGCCGGGCGATCGTGGAGCTGGCGGGCCTCCCGCACGTGCGCCGGGTCGCGATCCAGACGAATCTGAGCGGCCGGACGCGGTGGCTGGCCGAGGCGCCGGAGGCGGCCCGCGAGCGGATCGCGCTGTGGTGCACGTACCACCCGGGGCAGACGCCGTACGAGCGTTTCCTCGGCCGGTGCGCGGAGCTGGAGGACCTCGGGGTCCGGTACAGCGTGGGCGTCGTGGGGTTCGACGCCCATCTCGGTGAGGCGCGGCGGCTGCGCGCGGCGCTCGCGGACGAGGTGTACCTCTGGGTCAACGCGGCGGAGGGGCACACCTACACGGACGAGGAGGCGGAGCGGTGGACGGCGATCGACCCGCTGTTCCCGTACAGCCGCCATCCGCACCGCTCGGCGGGGCTGCCCTGCCGGACCGGTGAGTCGGTGATCTCGGTGGACGGGGACGGCACGGTGCGCCGCTGCCACTTCGTCCGGGCGGAGCTGGGCAATCTGTACGACGGGAGCTATCGGCGGGCGCTGGGGCCGCGGGCCTGCCCGCTCGCCGTCTGCGACTGCCACATCGGATACGTCCACCTGGAGACGCTGCCGCTGTACGACGTCTTCGCGGGCGGGGTCCTGGAGCGGATCCCGGCGGCGCTGCCGCTGTCCCCGGTCGCCGCGACGCGGTCGCGGGGCGACTGAGGACAGCGGGGGCTGTTCAGAGCGGCAGCAGGTCCGGCCGCTTCGGCTCGACGTGGTCCCCGGAGGACTCGCCGCGCAGCCGCCGCCCGATCCACGGGACCAGGTACTCGCGCGCCCAGTGGATGTCGTCGCGACGGATCTCCAGCGTGCCGCGCGGGGGCTGTGGCGGCCACGGCTGGTCCGGGTCGGCCGGCACGTCGAGGCCGAGGACCTGGGCGGCGCGGAGCGCGACCCGGGTGTGCCCCTCGGGCGACAGGTGGAGCCGGTCGCCGTCCCAGGCGCGCCGGTCCTGCACGGAGCGCAGCGACCAGAGGTCGAGGACCGGGCAGTCGTAGCGGTCGGCGATGGCCCGGACGTGAGCGGTGTAGGTGGCGATCTTGCCGCGCAGATGGCGCAGCACGGGGACGCCACGGGTGTCGAAGCCGGTGGTGACCATGACGGTGCCGACCGACCGCGTGAGGTCGGCGACCGCCCGCTCGAAGCGTTCGGCCACGTCGTCCGGGTCGGTGCCCGGCCGGATGATGTCGTTGCCCCCGGCGCAGAAGCTCACCAGATCGGGGGCGAGTTCCTTGGCGCGGGGCACCTGCTCCTCGACTATCTGGTCGAGGAGGCGTCCTCGTACGGCGAGATTGGCGTACCGGAAGTTCCCGTGCGCGGAAGCGGGCGAGCCCTCGGGGCCCGTCGGTGTGCCGGGCTCGGGAAGCCGGTCCGCGAGGAGTACCGCGAGCCGGTCGGCCCAGCCGACGAATGTTCCGTCGGGGCCGGGGTCGCCGACTCCCTCGGTGAAGCTGTCGCCAATCGCCGCGTACGACCCGATGGCGCCCTGTCGGTCGATGACGCCCTGTTGGATGTTGCTCGAATCGTTTGCCACAAACGCATATCCTGCACCCCGGAATGTGACCTACGCGACCGTAATAAGGGGTTGACGGGGGGTGAGATAAACCACCCGGTCAGTTTTCGGTAAAGAGGGAATAAGCAGAGGGACGGAGTGCCGCGGCACTCCGTCCCTCTTTGCCGATCAGTGACCCGGATCACCGGGCCGGTACTGCCTGGATCAGACGTAGATCCCGTGCGACGCCAGGTAGGCGATCGGGTCGATGTCCGAGCCGTACTCCGGGCCTGTGCGGACCTCGAAGTGCAGGTGCGGGCCGGTGGCGTTGCCGGTGGAGCCGGAGAGGCCGACCTGCTGGCCCGCGGTCACGGTCTGGCCCGCCGAGACGGAGAGCGAGGACATGTGGCCGTACTGGGAGTAGTGGCCGTCGGCGTGCTTGATGACGACCTGGTTCCCGTAGGCGCCGCCCCAGCCCGCGGTGACGACGGTGCCGGAGGTGATCGCCTTCACGCTGGTGCCGGTGGAGACGGGGAAGTCGATCCCGGTGTGGCTGCCGCTGGACCAGTTGGCACCGGAGGCGCGGTAGGCGGTGGTGTGGTTGCCCGGGACCGGGTGGACGTAGCCGGAGGCGTTGTCCTGGGCGGCCGGGGCTTCGGTCTTCGCCTCGGTCTTCGTCTCCGCCTTGGGCGCCGCGGTCTTCGCCTCGGTCTTCTCCGCCGTCTTGGCGGGGGCCTCGGACGGCGTGGCGGCTGCGGCCTTGGCGCCGAGGGTCAGCTTCATGCCCGGGAAGATCAGGCTCGGGTTCTCGCCGACGACCTCGCGGTTGTCCTGGTACAGCTTCTGCCAGCCGCCCTTGAGGTGGTACTGGGCCGCGATCTTCGACAGGTAGTCGCCGGAGACCACGGAGTAGGTGGTGGTGCCGGTGCTCTTCACGGGCGTGGCCGGGGCGGTGTGCGCGGCGGCCGACTTCGAGGTGGCCGGGGCGGTCTGCTCCGCGGCGTGGGCACCGGTGGCGCCGAGCAGCGGAAGCGCGATGACGGCGCCGCCGGCGCTCGCGGCGACGACGCCGCGGGCGATGGTGCTGGACTTGGGACGGCGGTGCTTACCCGAGTTGGGCATGAAGAATTTCCTCTCCGGCGCCTGCGAGGTGAGCTGTCGGGTTCGGGCTGGAGATGCCCGGCCGCGCCTGGCGCGACTTCACCCCTAGCCGTCCGGTCGTCCCGGTCGGCGGCTTACCTGGTTCCCCCGCTCCTGCCACACGGTGAGTGGATGCGAATTCCGGACGGCGGCAGGATTGGGCGTTCCATCCGGATGGACATGGAACGTAAGCGAGCCGGGACGACGGAAACAAGCCACGGGTTCGGCACCGGATTCCGCTTCGGAATTGCGGTGCGGAATTCCGGTCACACTCCGTGGATTACGGATCTTGGCTTTCCGCGCGGCGCGGGGGCTACCCAGCCGGGGCGCCACCACACACCGTCACGGATATGATCCCGCTCACGAGCGGGTGATCATCTCCCGCGCAACCGGGGCGATTTGTCCATAACGCATCAATACGGACATGCCATGGCCATCATCCGCGGCGCAGCCGCACCACCCGCGCGTCCAGGTCGCCGCGCAGCCCCGTCCGCAGCCCGTGGTGCATCAGCACCGAACCGTGGTGCACCGCCCCCGTGTCCAGGCAGGTGTACGCCGCCTCCGGGTCGAGCCCGCGCAGCCGCAGCGCCGGCGGCTCCTCCCCGTACCGCTGCGCGTGGAGCCACGCCAGCACGACGGTGTCAGCGCCCCGCACGTACTGCACGGCGCTGAGCCCCGGGCCCGGCGCGCGCAGCCGGTACAGCTCGCCCAGCTGCACGACCGGGCGGATCTCCTTGTACAGCTCCACCCACCCGCGCGCCTCGTCCAGCTCGGCCGCGCTCCACTCGGTGAGGTCCCCGCCGATCCCCAGCACCCCGGCCATGGCGCTGACGAACCGGAAGCGCAGCGAGGAGCGGCGGCCGTTCAGCTGGACGTTCGGGCTGTCGGTGACCCAGGCCGCCATCACGCGCGCCGGGTGGAGATGCCCGAAGCCGTCCTGGATGGCGAGGCGGTCCAGCGGGTCGGTGTTGTCGGACGTCCAGACCTGGTCGGTACGGGAGAGGATGCCGAGGTCGATCCGGCCACCGCCGCCCGAGCAGGACTCGAAGGCGACGCCGGGGTGGGCGGCGCGCAGCCGGTCGATCAGCTCGTAGAGGGCCTCCACGTGCTCGGTCCACAGTCGCTGCGGGTAGTCGGCGCCCGGCCAGCCGGCGTCCGAGAAGCAGCGGTTGAAGTCCCATTTCACGTAGTCGACGGGCGTGCCCGAGAGCAGGGCATCCAGGCTCTCCCACAGATACGCCCGTACATCGGGGCGGGCCAGGTTGAGGACCAGCTGGTTGCGGAATTCGGTGCGCTCCCGGCCGGGGAAGTGCTGGACCCAGTCGGGGTGGGCGCGGTAAAGATCGCTGTCGGGGTTGACCATTTCCGGCTCGACCCAGATCCCGAACCGCATGCCGAGGCCGTGGACATGGCGGGCGAGCGGCCCGAGACCGTCGGGGAAGCGCTCCGGATTCGGCGTCCAGTCGCCGAGTCCGGCCCGGTCGCTCACCCGCTGCCCGAACCAGGCGTCGTCGACGACGAACAGCTCGACGCCCATCGCGGCGGCACGGCGGGCCAGCGCCCGCTGCTGGTCCTCCGCGATGTCGAAGCCGGTGGCCTCCCAGGAGTTGTAGAGCACCGGACGCGGCTCGAAGGCGTCGGGGACGACATGGGCGAGCTGCCACGCGTGCCAGGCCCGGCTCGCCCCGCCGAAACCGCCCTCGCTCCACAGCCCGGCGAAGACCGGGCTGGTGTACGACTCCCCCGGCGCGAGCCGCAGCAGCCCGGAGTCGTCGTGGCCGGCGCCGCCGGTGATCTGTACGAGCCCGTCCGGCAGCCGCTGTACGGCGATGCGCCAGGACCCGGACCAGCCGAGCGCGCAGCCGTAGACCTCCCCGGTCTCCTCGGTGGCGGCACCGTCCGCGTCCAGGGCGACCCAGGGCAGGCCCTGGTGGCCGGTGTGGCCGCGCCGGCTGGAGAGCAGGTGCTCCCCGTACGCGAGCTCCGTGCGCTCCAGCCGGGTCTCCGCCGCCCAGCGGCCGTGCAGCCGGCTGAGCCGCCAGCGGTCGCGGGCGGGCGGCGCCCAGGCCGCCGCGTCGGCGCGGAGCAGTTCGAGGGGCGGGCCGTCCGGTCCCGTGTGGGTCAGCGTGGTCCAGCGCTCGATGACGTCGGAGTCGTCCCGCATCCGGTAGTGCAGCGTGATCGCGAGGCGGTGCACCGGGTCGTCGAAGGACAGCCGCAGCTCGTCGCCGTCCACCGCGTCTCCGGCGAAGACCCACGCGGTCCCGCGCACCTCGTCGGTGCGCACCGACAGGGCGGGACGGACGAACCGGGGGCCGCCCTCGACCGGGTACTCCTCGCGGCCGTCGAGCGGGGACTCGAAGCCCCGGACGGGCGGCGCGGGTGCCGACGCCAGGGCCTGGGCGGCGGCCAGCGAGATGCGCGGGCCCCAGTGCAGGTGCAGCAGTTCGTGCCGTCCGGTGAGACGGAGGGCGTAGCTCCCGCTCGCCCCCGTCAGCAGCCAGATCCGGTCGCCCGTCTCGATCATCGCGCCCCCGTCCGCATGCCCACGGATTCACACAGGTCCGCACATCATCGACCGTCCTCAGTGGCGGGGCAACGGTGCCTGCCCGGAAATCCCGCGCCGCCGGCCGAGATGATTGTCCCAGGAACCGATGTCGTATCGTCGCGGTCGTGGACCCGTCGGCGACACGCGCCGGGGCAGAGCCTCCAGGAGTGACCGTGACGCAGCAGCTGCCGCAGACCCCGCCGACGGAGCCCGTGCTCACCGGCGTCCGCAACTTCCGCGACCTGGGCGGCCTCCCCACCACCGACGGCCGCCGGGTGAGGCACGGCCGTCTCTACCGCAGCGGCCACCTGGCGCACGCCACGGCCGAGGACGCGGCGTTCCTCGGCGGGCTCGGCCTGCACACGGTCTTCGACTTCCGCAACGCGGCGGACCACAAGCTGGACGGCCTGGACATCGAGCTGCCGGGCGTGCGGAACGTGAGCATCCCGCTCAGCGACCCGGCGGACGGGGCGCAGTTCTGGCGGATGGTGCGCGACGGCGACCTGGCGGACCTGCGCTCGATCCTGGCCGACGGCAAGGGGACCCGCCGCATGGTCGCCTCGTACCGCTCGATCATCCTGGAGCGCACCGCCGAGCACAGCCGGGTGCTGCACGCCCTGGCCGAGGACAGCGTGCCCGCGCTGATGCACTGCGCGGCCGGCAAGGACCGGGCCGGGCTGTCGATCGCGGTGACGCTGCTGGCGGTGGGCGTCGGGCGGGAGGCCATCGAGGCGGACTACCTCAAGTCGAACGACGCGCACCGCCGCTACCGCATCCGGCGCAGCGACACCTCGGCGGCCGGGATGTCCCCGGAGGTGCTGGAGCTGCTGAACCCGCTCTTCGGGGCCCAGCCCGACTACCTCGCCGCGGCCTTCGCCGCCATCGACGAGACCTGGGGCGGCACCGACCGCTATCTCGCCGACGGCCTGAAGCTCGCGCCCGCCACCCGGGAGCGGCTGCGCGAACGCCTCCTCGACGAGAGCTGAGCCGGCTCGGCCTACTGGTTGTGCATGCCGACCGCGAAGAGCAGGTACAGGAACGCGGCGATGACGTGTCCGGCCACGAGGTAGGCGAAGAGGCGGATGACGAGTCCGCGCGGCATCTTCTTCTCCTGGGTGTCGGCACCGGGACGCGGGGCCGGGGTGAGCGGGTCGTAGTGCTCTGAATCGGACATGACTGGCCTCTCTGACTGCCGGGGGTGCGGCGGCGGAAACGTCTCAGCCGCGGTGGACCGGGCCGCCGAGGCACAGGTCGGCGGCCGGGCTCTGCAGCAGGGTGTGGACGAAGAGCAGATCGGAGCCCTCGGGTTCGGCGGCCGCGATCCGGTGCGGGGTGAGTGAGTCGAAGTGCGCGCCGTCCCCGGGCGCGAGGTCGTGCACCGTCTCACCGAGCGTCACCCGGAGGCGGCCGGTCAGGACGTACAGCCACTCCTCGCCGGGGTGGACGCGGACCAGGTCGCCCTGGGCGCCGTACGGGACGCGGACGCGCAGCGCCTGCATGGCCCGGCCGGAGCCGCCGGCCTGCTGGTACGTCCAGCCGTCGGCGGCCGGGCCCTCGAATGGGCGGCCGCGGACGATCGCGTCACGTTCCGGGGGCATCTCGCCCAGGAGCTCGGAGACCGTCGTACCGTAGATCCTGGCCAGCTGGAGCAGCATCGGCAGCGAGGGCTGGCGTCGGCCCGTTTCGAGCCGGGAGAGGTGGGCGGGCGAGAGCCCGGCCCGCTGGGCCGCGGTCTCCAGGGTGAGACCACGGCCTCGGCGCAGATCGCGCAGGCGTGGCGCGACACCGGGCAGCTCGCCGGCCGCCAGGTCGTCCGGAGGGTTCATGCCTCCATTGGGCCAAAGTCTTTCCCCTGAGGCAAATTTCTTGCCTCAGGGGCAAAAACGCCTCAGCGGTTGGCGACGGCCTGCTTCACCAGGGTCCGTCCGAAGTCCCACATCAGACCCCCGCCACTGTGTGCGTCGTCCATGACGGCGGTGAACGCCTCCACGAACCGGTCGACGTCCGCGTCGTCGATGACCAGAGGCGGGATCAGCTTGATCACTTCCAGATGGTCGCCGGAGACCTGCGTCAGGATGCGGTGCTTCTGGAGCAGGGGCACGACGACCATCTGCGCGAAGAGGCCCTTGCGGGCCGCCTGGAGCATGGCCCACCGGCTGCGCAGCTTGAGCGAGGTGGGGCGGCCGAACTCGATGCCGATCATCAGCCCGCGCCCCCGCACCTCGTGCAGCAGCTCGTAGCGCCCGACGAGCGCGGACAGCCGCTCGCGGAGCAGGTCGCCGGTGCGGCGCGCGTGCGCGACGGTCTCCTCGTCCTCCATCACCGACAGCACCGCGAGCCCCGCCGCCATGGCCTGGGCGTTGGCGCCGAAGCTTGCGGAGTGGACGAGGACCCGGTCCATCGAGGAGTAGACGCGCTTGAAGATCCAGTCCTTGCCGAGCGTCGCCCCGACCGGGACGTAGCCGCCGGAGAGCGCCTTGGCGACGCAGACGAGGTCCGGTTCCACCCCTTCCTCGTGCTGGTACGCGTAGAAGTCGCCGGTCCTGCCGAGCCCGGTCTGCACCTCGTCGGCGATGAGGAGGGCCTTGTGCTTGTGCAGCAGCTCCTGGGCCTCGCGGAGGTATCCGGGCGGGGCCGCGAGCACCCCCTTGCCCTGGATCGGCTCCACCACCAGGGCGGCCACGTCGCCCCGCTTCAGCTCCCTGCTCAGCGCGGCGAGGTCGCCGAGCGGGATCGCGGTGTCGGGCAGCAGCGGGGCGAAGCCGTCCCGGAACCCGCCCTCGCCGTTGACCGAGAGGGAGCCGGTGGTCAGCCCGTGGAAGGCGTGGTCGCAGTACAGGACCCGGGGCCGGCCGGTGGCGTACCGGGCGAACTTGAGGGCCGTCTCGACGGCCTCGGTGCCGCTGTTGCCGAAGAACACCCGGTCCAGGTGCGGGCTGTGGCTCAGCAGCTTCTCGGCGAGCAGCCCGGGCAGCGGCTGGCAGTCGAACCGGGTCAGATCGGCGAGCGAGGCGTCGAGGACGTCGTGCAGCGCCTTGCGTACGACGGGGTGGTGGCGGCCCAGGCCCATGACACCGAATCCGGCGAGCATGTCCAGGTAGTCGTTGCCGTCCGCGTCCCAGAAGTGCGCGCCCTCGGCCCGTTCGTAGACCTTGTCGAAGCCGATGGTGTGCAGCATGCGCGGGAGCTGGTGGTTGAGGTGCCTGGTGTGCAGCTCGTAGCGTTCGGCGCCGCGCTCGGCGAGAAGCCGCGCCAGATCGAAGCCCTTGGGCTCGTCGTCCTTCATGCCCCGCTCTCCTTGTGCCTGTTGCCCGGGGCGGCGTGCCCCGTGCCGCCGGCCGCCTTCCGGGCGGCCGTGACGGCGCTGATCCGGCCGGCGATCTCGACCGGTGTGAGTCCGATGTCGGCCAGCACCTCGGACCGCTTGCCGTGCGCGAGGAACTGCTCGGGGATGCCGAAGGTGCGCAGCGGTACGTCGACCCCCGCGTCCCGGAGCGCCTGCCCGACGGCCGAACCGACGCCCCCGGCCCGGCTGTTGTCCTCGACCACCGCGACGAGCCGGTGCCCGGCGGCGAGCGGCGGCAGCGTCACGTCGACCGGTTTGACCCAGCGCGGGTCCACCACGGTGCAGCGGGTGCCGGCGCCCGACAGCAGTTCGGCGGTGCGCAGGCAGACGGAGGCCATCACGCCGACGGCGACGAGGAGCACATCGGCGTCCTCGTCGCGTCGCAGCACGTCCATCCCGCCGATCCGGCCGACCGCCTCGATCGCGTCCCCCACCGACTCCTTCGGGAACCGCACCAGGGTCGGCGCGTCGTCCACGGCGACCGCTTCGCGCAGTTCCTCGCGCAGCCGGTCCGCGTCGCGCGGGGCCGCGATGCGCAGCCCCGGCACGACCTGGAGCACGGACAGGTCCCACATCCCGTTGTGCGAGGCCCCGTCGGGCCCGGTGACGCCGGCCCGGTCCAGGACGAAGGTGACCCCGCACCGGTGCAGGGCGACGTCCATCAGGACCTGGTCGAACGCCCGGTTGAGGAAGGTGGCGTAGACGGCGACGACCGGGTGCAGCCCGCCCGTGGCGAGCCCGGCGGCACTGACCGCCGCGTGCTGCTCCGCGATGCCCACGTCCCAGACGCGGTCCGGGAACGCCTCGGCGAACTGCGTCAGCCCGACCGGGCCCGGCATCGCCGCGGTGAGCGCGACGACGTCCGGGCGCTCCGCCCCGATCGCCGCGATCTCGTCCGCGAACACGGAGGTCCAGGACGGACCGGCGGCGGGCACGAGCGGGGCGCAGGTCAGGGGGTCCATCGCGCCGACGGTGTGGAAGCGGTCGGCGTCGTCGCGCAGGGCGGGGGCGTAACCGCGCCCCTTCTCGGTGATGCAGTGGACGAGGACGGGGCCCCGGTAGCCCTTGGCGCGGTGCAGGGCGGCCTCGACGGCGGCGGTGTCGTGCCCGTCGACCGGGCCGATGTACTTCAGCCCCAGGTCCTCGAACATGCCCTGCGGGGCGACGAAGTCCTTGAAGCCCTTCTTGGCCCCGTGCAGCGACCCGTAGAGCGGCTGCCCGATGACGGGGGTGCGTTCCAGGAGGCCCTTGCCCCAGGACAGGAAGCGCTCGTAGCCGTCGGTGGTGCGCAGGGTGGCCAGGTGGCGGGCGAGGCCGCCGATCGTGGGGGCGTACGAGCGCTCGTTGTCGTTGACGACGACGATCAGCGGGCGGTCCTTGGCGGCGGCGATGTTGTTCAGCGCCTCCCAGGCCATGCCGCCGGTGAGGGCCCCGTCCCCGATGACGGCGACGACGTGGCTGCCGCGCCCGCGTACCTCGTCGGCCTTGGCGAGGCCGTCGGCCCAGCCGAGGACGGTGGAGGCGTGCGAGTTCTCGATGACGTCGTGCTCGGACTCCTCGCGGGACGGGTAGCCGGAGAGCCCGCCCTTGCCGCGCAGCTTGGAGAAGTCCTGGCGTCCGGTGAGCAGTTTGTGCACGTAGCTCTGGTGGCCGGTGTCCCACAGGATGCGGTCGACGGGCGAGTCGAAGACCCGGTGCAGGGCGATGGTCAGCTCCACCACCCCGAGGTTGGGGCCCAGATGGCCCCCGGTCCTGGCCACGGCCTGCACCAGGAAGGTGCGGATCTCCTCGGCGAGTCCGCCGAGTTGTGACGCGTTCAGTGCCTTCAGATCGTGCGGCCCCCGGATGCTCTGCAGCAGCGTCATGCCCGGGCCCCCTCTCTGTGGTCCTGTTCCTGCTCACGGTGATGGCCGGGCTCCGCGCGGGAGCCCGGCCGGGTGTCGCGGCTCAGCCGTTGCCGCTGACGGTCTCGCGCATGGCGCGCAGGGACTCCTTCAGGGAGCCCATGGTGGCGAGGACTGCGGTGGGTTCGTAGCCGCAGTGCGCCATGCAGTTGGCGCAGCGCGGGTCCTTGCCCCGGCCGTACTTGTCCCAGTCGGTCTCCTCGATGAGCTGCCGGTACGTCGGCACGTAGCCGTCGCTCATCAGGTAGCAGGGCCGCTGCCAGCCGAACAGGGAGTAGTTGGGGATGGCCCAGGCGGTGCACGGGAAGTCGGCCTTGCCCTCCAGGAAGTCCAGGAAGAGCGGCGAGTGGTTGAGCCGCCACCGGCTCCGGTTGCCGCCGGCGAAGGACTTCTTGAACAGCTCGCGGGTCTGCTCGACGCCCAGGAAGTGCTCCTGGTCGGGCGCCTTCTCGTACGCGTAGGCGGGCGAGATCATCATCTCGTCCACCTTGAGGTCGTCGTTGAGGAAGTTGAGCACCTCGATGATGGTCTGCGGGGTGTCGGTGTTGAAGAAGGTGGAGTTGGTGGTGACCCGGAAGCCGCGCCGCTTGGCCTCCTTGATCGCCGCCACCGCCTCGTCGAACACCCCTTCCTTGGCAACCGATTCGTCGTGCCGCTCCCGCAGCCCGTCGATGTGCACGGCGAACGCGAAGTAGGGCGAGGGAGTGAACTTCTCGATCTTCTTGCGCAGCAGCATCGCGTTGGTGCAGAGGAAGACGTACTTCCTCTTTGCCACCAACTGGCGCACGATCTCATCGATCTGAGGGTGCATCAGGGGTTCGCCGCCGGCGATGGAGACCATCGGGGCGCCCGATTCGAGCACGGCTCCGACGGCCTGGGCCACCGGCATGCGCTGCTTGAGGACTCCGGCCGGGTGCTGGATCTTCCCGCAGCCCTCGCAGGCGAGGTTGCAGGCGTACAGCGGCTCCAGCTCGACAATCAGCGGAAACTTGTCCCGCTTGCGGAGCTTTTGTTCAATGAGGTACGTCGCAACCTTGATGGACTGGCGAAGCGGCATGGCCATCTAGCTCACCTCCTGGGGAGCAGCAAAGATCGGTGCCATTCATAGAAAGCCGGCAGGACTGCACGGAGAACACGGAAAGCCGATATTCCACCGCGGAACGTGCCGATGCGGACGAGCTCATGCTCCGGAGCGTCGACGACCACCCGTACGGCGGCAACCGGGCGTGGCCCGGACCGAAGGGCGGTGCGCAGGGTCGCGGCGGACTCCATGTCCACCGCGATCGCCCCGGTGGCCCGCAGTTCGGCCCGCTCATGTCCCCGGACGACATGGTCGGACCCGGTCAGCGGGCCGGTGTGTACGGTGCGCCCCGGTACGGCCCTGGCCAGCGCTTCGGCCAGCAGGTCCGCTCCGGTGCACGGGACGGGGTCCCCGGCGGCCCGGGTCTCCTCGGCCACCACCAGGTCGCCCGGGTGCATCCCGGGCGCCAGGCCGGCGCAGAACCCCGAGGCGATGACGGCGGTGTCCGCCGCCCCGCCGTCCCGCCCGAGCGCGCGCGCCACGGCGGTCTCGGCCGCCCTGGGGCCCATGCCGGTGCGGAGCACGGTGACCCGCTCCGGGGCGTCCACCGTCCTCCCCCTGCCGGTGCGCAGGGCGAGCTGTTCGATGCCGAGCGCGCAGGCGATCAGCAGCGGGGCGGCCGGCCCGGACTCCCCCATCAAGCCCCCTCGCGCGTCGGCGTGCGGCCCGCGAACGGGTCGCCGTGCACGTACCGCCCGAGCGCGGTGAGCGGGAAGACCTGCCGGTAGAGGTGGTAGTTGATGGAGAAGTCCCAGGGGAAACCGGTGCCCGTGAAGTAGGGCTCGTCCCAGGAGCCGTCGGCCTGCTGGGTCTCGGTCAGCCAGGCGATGCCCCGGGTCACGGCGACGGTGTCCCGCCGCCCCGCGGCGAGCAGCGCGAGGAGTGCCCAGGCGGTCTGGGAGGCGGTGGAAGCCCCCTGGCCGATCCACTTCTCCTCGGTGTAGGAGCGCAGGTCCTCGCCCCAGCCGCCGTCGTCGTTCTGGACGGACTCCAGCCACTCGACCGCGCGCCGGATCGCCGGGTGCGACGGGGGCAGCCCGGCCGCGGTCAGCGCGGGGACCACCGACCCCGTCCCGTACACGTAGTTGACACCCCAGCGCCCGAACCAGCCGCCGCCCGCGTCCTGTTCGGACAGCAGCCATTCGATGCCGCGCCGGGTGACGGGGTGCGCGGCGTGGCCCTCGACGGCCAGCATCTCCACCACGTGCCCGGTGACGTCGGCGGACGGAGGGTCGATGACCTCGCCGAAGTCACAGAAGGGCAGCCGGTTGGGGAACGGGCTGGTGTTGTCCGCGTCGAACGCGCCCCAGGCGCCGTTACGGGACTGCATGCCGACGTTCCAGCGCACCCCGCGCTCGATCGCGGCGTCCACCCGGGCCTGGTCGGGGTGGCGGACCCGGCGCAGGGCGAGGACCACCTCCGCGGTGTCGTCGATGTCGGGGTAGTTGTCGTTGTGGAACTCGAACGCCCAGCCACTGGGCTCCAGTCCGGGCCGGCGCACCGCCCAGTCGCCCGGCCGGACGACCTCCTCCGCGAGCATCCAGTCCGCCGCCCTCACGAGCGCCGGGTGGTCGGGGGCGACCCCGGCGTCGGCGAGCGCGATGGTGGCCAGGCAGGTGTCCCAGACCGGGGACTGGCACGCCTCGATCATGCGGGTGCCGTCCTCGCGCCACACCGCGAAGCGGTCGAGCGATTCGAGACCCGCCCGCATCACCGGGTGTTCGAGGTCGTAACCGAGGAGGTGCAGCGCGATGACCGAGTAGACGGCGGGCGGCTGGATGCCGCCCCAGCAGCCGTCGTTCTCCTGGCGTTCGATGATCCAGCGGGCGGCGGCGTTCATCGCGACCCGTCGCAGGCGGCGCGGTGCGAACCGGTGGTAGACGTGCAGCGCCTTGTCGAGCCGCTGGAAGAGCCCGTCCCAACTCCGCGCCGGCGCGGGGCGCTTGGGCGGATTCGGGTTCTCCGGGTCGGTGTGCAGCTCGTCCAGGGCGAAGGGGGCGGGCCGCACCGGCCGCTTCGCCGACACGATGGTGAGCGGCACGATGGTCTGGCGGGCCCAGCATCCGAAGTCGTAGATGTTGAGCGGGACCCACTTCGGGAAGAACATCAGCTCCGGAGGGAGCTCCGGCAGGTCGTCCCACTTCCACCAGCCGAAGAGGGCCAGCCAGATCCGGGTGAAGACCCGGCTCGCGGCGATGCCACCCTGCTCCCTGACCCAGCCGGCGGCCCGGGCCATGTGCGGGTCCTCGGGCCGGTCGCCGGCCAGCCGCAGTGCGACGTACGCCTCGATGGTGGTGGAGAGGTCCGCGGGGCCGCCGTGGAAGGTCGCCCACGTCCCGTCGCCGAGCTGTTCGCCGCGGATGAACCCGGCGGCGGCCCGGACCGTGGCGGGGTCCTGGATGCCGAGGAACTGACGGAGCAGAAGGTCCTCGGCGTCCATCGTGACGTTGGTGGCGAGGTCGCCCTTCCACCAGCCCTGCTCGTCCTGCCTGCCGAGGAGATGCTCCACCGAGCGCTCCGCGGCCCGCCGCGCGGCGGCCTGTACACCGTCCGCGGCGATCGTTGATTCGGTTGTCTTCCTGCTGGCCGAGGCTGCGCGGGGGTCAACGGCCCCGGTGCTTCCGTCGGTCGTCGCTGTCATGGCTTCCCCTTCGTGCAGGTGGTCCTCTGCTGTGCTGGGGTCTCCGTCGGGCGGGCGCCGGGGGGGGGGCCGCCCGCCGCGGGGGGGGCAATTGGACAAAAGGTGGTGTTGAATTTGG